>CAYYWZ010000033.1:0-42254 GCA_964475415.1 uncultured Saprospiraceae bacterium
TGATAAAGCAAGGCTTAATTTCTATTTTATCTTGTTTCAATCCTCTTTTGTCAGGCATTGTTATAGAAATTTTATACCTAAATTTTATCTTGGACACTTGTGGAATTTTATTTCTTTTCTAATTCAGATTGAACCTCATCGTTATACCTCCTTCTACTGAGGTTGTAGGAAATCCAGTAGAAATATAAGGTGTACGCTTACTATAATCTACAAACATTCTTATCGTGAAGTTTTCGTTTACATCATAATCTAGTGCTGGATTAATAGAGATCGTTCTACTTCCTCTTGTAGGTTCTGCTTGCGTACCAGAGTCTATCTGATGTCTGTAAGTAACATCATCTCTAAGAGCAAAATCTACGCTAAATAGTAGATCTCTACCTCTCTGATCATTGACATTACCTCTTCTTCCTCTACGTCTATCATCTTTATCATCCTTGTCATCAGCCTTATCGTCATCTTTATCCTTATCTCTTCTGCTTCTTTTCTTATTACCTTTGTCTCCTGTCAAGAATCCGATATTTACATTTTTGAAGGTATATCCCATACCGAAGGTTACCTCAGTACCTCTAGACTCTAGCAATTCTGCATTAGCAACAGATAGACCTAGTTGTCTATTCTTAGAATACTTGAAATCAAGATTCATCTCGTTCTTAGTCTTCATACTTACACCTAAGAGCGGTTCAAAACGTTCGTCTACAATAACTGCAGGAATCTCGATTCTAGAAAAATAGTTTCCTGTAACTAACTTCGTTGAAGCAAATGGATCTTCAAAATTATATTCCGGATCATTTATAAAGTTACTTACTTTCAGTGTAGAAGAATATCCATGCTCTATAGAGAAACTCGAGAACAATTCTTTAAACTTATCCAGTTTCGATAAGCCCTTGTAACTTAATCTCCAGTTAGGCAAAGGAATATATGAAGAACTACTTACCTGCTCCTCTAGGTCTGTATTCACATCATAACCATCGATGTCTTTACCTGTATACGCTGCCAAGAAAGAAGGTACAAGCACCTCTGAACTCAACCTACCATAACCTTGTGCATAATCCTGACCATCTAAAGAGTGAATACCTGCATTAGGATCATTCTCTAGTCTTGCAGAAACAGATTGTCTGTTATTTTCAAAAGTGGTGAATAAATCATTTATCTGTGCATCTGACCCTTGGAACAAAGTACCCAGGGACATATAACTCACCTCGAAAGATCCTAGATCTCTAAAGGCTAACTGCTCGAAATTATCTGGATCTCCTGCTAGAGATTTATTCTTAAACTGTTCCGTATGATTCTTCCTATAATTCTTCTTGAAGTTTACATCGATTCTCAGATCTTTCCATGGTTCGATATCAATATCCGCAGTATAATTTCTTACCTCATCTTGAATCACTTGTTGATTCAGTGCTCTGTTATTAGAAATCCAACCTCTTTCTGCTGCTTGGAATAGATAATTATTTCTATCTCCAAATGTAATATCAGGCTGTAGTCCTAGTACAAAATTCCATCCCGGTGCATCGAAACCATTGGACAAACCAAAATATTCCGTCTCAGGTGTAAACCCTGGTATAATCGTATAGAAATCTTCTCGATAGGAGATATCTACTTTCCTTAGCATCATAAGAGGCCTTACTAGAATTTTCTCTACCAGTGACTTCCCCGTTCTCTCCTTTTTCTTACTTTTTCCATCTTTAGCTAGATCCTCTTTTGTTATTTGTTTAGGATCAGATGTTCTCTTTACATCTTTACGTCTAGAAGATTTACGTGTCTTCTTATCGAAACCCTTCAGATAGGGTATCTTATCATATAGCTTATCAAAATTGAAAGTAGCATTCATGGATCTATTCTGTGAATTCTGAATCATGTTTCCAAGATTAGATCCGTTAATTTCAGTTAACGATCCTGCTGTCCAGGCATAATTAGATTTATACTGTCCCTTAAGATTCACCCAGTCAAAGCCCGGAATATTTTTCATAGGAACCGTATAACTTACCTGTAGATTATGGCTATAGTTTTTGTTTCTACCAAAATCTCTTAGGTTATCATTTCTATAGTCTTTTACCGCATCAGGATTTGCCCTCACCTCTGCTGTCACATCTTGACCTACCTCATCCACCCAGTCTCTATCTACCGGATCAGCACTTATCCCTACTTGACGATATTCGTCTATTACCGATTCGTTTGTAGCATTGAAAGTTAGTTTCAGTGCCTTTGTAAGATCCCATCTTAGATCGTATTCTCTCACCCAATTAAACCGCTGGTCATTAAACTTAAACACAGGAGAAGCGGGTTCTCTAAACTCTCTCTCGCTTCTATACCTATTCAGCTCATTACCAAAACTAAAGGAGTTAGGTAATGGATTGAAATTTATTTCCTTGACAAATTTCAGCAATTTACTTTTGGCAATTTTCTTGAACGGTTGTAGGAATTTAGACTTCCTAGAGTAGTCATAATTTAAACCAAATCTATATTCTGTAGCATTATCACTTTTCAGTATAGGATCTCTTCTTTGTGTTTCTGTAAAGGAATAACTAGCACTTACATTTTCTATATCCCAAGGCTTAGGGGTGCTCGGTTTTTTCTTTTCAGCTGTAGGAGATGGATTACCTCTCTGTTTTCTAACGTTGGTCAGGTTTACGGTTCTGATCGTCGTCACATCTTGAGATCTACTCTTTATCTCATCTACTTCTTCTGGTGTACTTGCTATATCTATTTTTTCATCTACAGTAAGATCGATATCATAAGGATCATATTTCGGATTCCTTATACTTTTAGAAAACTGTGCATAGAAAGGAACACTTACATTCCACTTATTAGGTAAGAACTTACCTA
Organism: uncultured Saprospiraceae bacterium; assembly: GCA_964475415.1. Taxonomy (GTDB): domain Bacteria; phylum Bacteroidota; class Bacteroidia; order Chitinophagales; family Saprospiraceae; genus CALCMJ01. The sequence continues at coordinate 2,827 of CAYYWZ010000033.1, forward strand.
ACTCCAGATTACTGGCAAGATCATATTCTATTACCTGATCAAAAGATCTTTCCTGTAATCTTTGATCTAATCCACCCCATCCAATACTACTATAACTTCCTGATGCAGATAGGTTCCCCAGATCTGCGAGCTGCATATCCATTCTAGCTAGACCTGCTATACCTCCCCCTTCTTCTAGACCACTTGCTCTTAGTTCGTTGATCCATACCTGACCACAATATCCTTCAGAAGGCGGATTATCATCTATCCTTCTACCATTCACCCGTATACCTACCTGAAAACCTTTGACAAATCCTAGATTAGGATTACCCTTAATTCTTATTGTGTTTTCTGGCTTTTCCGGATCAATTCCATCAAATGAATTTAGAACCAATTCGCCGCTTAAATTTCTTTCTTTCTTTAGTTCCGTAAATAATTCTAATGGGAAGTCAAACATATTCTCTTCTCTCCATACGATATCAGATTCTTCTAGAGACATATCTGCATTCTCAGAAAGTTTCAACGGAATTTCATATTCGTAATAGTTATTGATATAATCCTTACCTATCCGTAAGAAGATACTTACATCATCATCATCTAGATTCTCTACGCCAGGAACATTCTCTGCATGGACAAACATCTGCAACCTTTTAAATCGACGCATATCTAATTCTGTCAACTTATTGATCGCTACCTCACAAGAATCATTTGCTCTCAGATTACAAAAATTAAGCGCCATAGCTTTTTCATCCTGCAACACATTAGCGAAAGAGCTAAACAAACGTTCCTGCACTATACCTTTAGGACTTATATAGTTAAAAGGTAACTTATCTGAGTTCTCTTCTACCCCTATATCATCTACAGAAAACATCAGATCATCAGGAGCTTCTGTAATCGGTGTATCGGCAGGTAGACCATAACATAAACTCTGCGCTCTTCGCCACTGGCTTCTCACCATCTCAAATTCTGCAAGTCTCAAGGTCTTTTCCGTAGCAAAATCATCTACTATCAGTCTCATAAATTGTATCGAACGAAATCCTTGAATTTCATTGACATTTTGTGTAGGGCTATTTAGTGGTATTCTTACCTGATACCATACCTCATCAGGATGGGTAGCATCATCAGGAACGATCTCCCCTACTATAAATGGATTATCTGTTACATTCAATCTCCCCCCTTCATTTTCTAATTCTAGCACATACTTATAATAACTTTCGCCCTCATCTAATGAGAAGTTATTATTTAAGTCTTCAGAATCAGGAAAAGGATTTCCTCTCTCATTCTGAGTACCATCTGGAGCATTCCCCTGCGGATTACTGAACTTAGAATATCTATCAAATACTGTATTCTGATCTGTATAAATCTCATCATTAAAGAAGACATAATTATCATTTGCTGGATCTTCTTGTATATCTCTATCTAATCCTGCACTACCTATAGTTTGTAACCATTCATCAAACTTAACTCGTTCGCCATTATCGTTAAGACCATCTAGACCTAAATCTTGGAGTTCCCTATTTTCTAGGTCGAAGGCATTATTTGTAGGACTGGTTAGGGGAACATCTGCTAATGCCGTAAAAGCAATAGGTACTTCTTCTCCGGGCTCTGGAATGGTGTTCTCAAAAAATTGCTGATTATCATTCAGTATATCTTCTGATACATTTCCTAGATGGAACTCTATCTTCCCACGCTCTCCTGCTTCATGTTGTTTATCTCTTATATCTATATACGGATTAAGAATCCAAAATTCTATGAACTCATAGTTAGCTGCTTCGAAATCATTATTGTTGAAATAACGCATGACTCCAGCCCATCTGGATTCTGGATCTCTTAGTTTGAATCTTTGTTCGTTAGGATCATATTCTAGACCAGAAGATATTCCAGGATAACCATCTGGAGTATCAAAGTTGTAAGGACCTCTCTCATCAGGTCTATAACCTAAATCAAAGGTTCTTAGATTAGCTAATTGTCCTGCAGCTAATTCTCTATTGAAAAACTGTCTCTGATCTACTATCCTACTATAAGGATCAGTATTATCTTGTTCTGTTGCCTGTGTTGCCAGGTCTAATACATACCAACTAAGGTTAGCTCTGTTAGAACCATTGGCTAGATTGTCTACTAGGTTAGCTTCAGGAAAGGTATCTGGCACACTGGCTAAGAACCAACGGTTAACTTGTGAACCCAACGGAAATCCATTGATGGCTCCTTCGAAATCATCTATACTTACAGCTCCTTCATCTTCGTCAGGAAGATTAATCGCTCCATTATGACCGGGTCTAAGTGCGGCAACTTCTGCACTGAAATTAAAGTTAGATGGCTCTTTTGTACTATAAAAAGGTAGCTTATCTACAATTCTAGTTAGTGCCTCAGATTCTGAACTATAATTCATATCTAATCCGAATACTCTATTGTTGATCGGATCATCTCCTATGTTAACTTTTTGTGTAAATGGTCGTTCGAATAGCCTAAGGTAAGTAGCACCAAAATTAAGTTTTTCGCTGACCTCATAATCAGCCCGCATCCCCAGCATGGTCTTCTGCTGGAGGCTAAAGACGGAATTATCTTCGAAGCTAGCATTTATGGGGACACCTGATTGCAGGTAGGCAGGATTAATTATCCTTACCTTTCCGATACCATAATCTACTTCATAATCTACTCCTTCTTGTAGCAGATCTCCACCTGCAGTAACTCTTACTGATCCCTGAGGTATATTCCATGCGCCTAAACTTATTTCTGATGACGAGCTGGACTCAACCTTGACCTGCATCACGAATTTGTTTTTCTCTAAGCTCTGCCTGGCTATGACGACAGTTGTATCATACAATTCTTGGAACTTGTAAAATTCTGCATCCGCTGGATCAGGTAGGAGCTCATCCAACGATGATCCAAAAGGTTCTAACACTGGAAAAACAACTGTTGCTGTTCTTTCTATAATCGTAACGCCTGGCACATAATCAAAAACACCATCCGCTTGCGGATCACCAAAGGAATTTAACCTATCGAGTTGAAAAAGATTAAGTAAAGGCATATCTCTTTCTACAGGCAAAAATTTAGTCAAAATACCTAGTGTATCATTCTCATAGAAGATATCAAACTCAAAATTTTGTCTATCTAAATTAGAGGTTCTCATCGGATAAACGTTCTTCATCATAAGATCCCAAGTAGGATGATCTACTCTTTGGTTAGAACTCTTTAGCATTTTGACATAGACAACAGATTCTGGCTGTACCAATCCTGTCGTATCCGTATCAGAAACAAGACTCTCATCACTTAACTCTCCTACCTTATATAAGGTATCACAATTTTCTACAAAATAATAGTCGTAAGAAACCCCTAATACTTGGTTAGGTTTCAGTCTGACATTGAGAGATATGAATCCTAGCTCTGGGCTATAAGTGTATTCTGAGCTGTTCAGCAATCTTCCTCTGAATACCTCAAAATCTCGAGTCTGTGTCAGATTGTACTGACTACTTCTAAGCATAGAACTCGTATTATCCTTCCTTCTCGTCATATCATCCGTCGCAAGACCATTTTCTAAGTAGAGTTCGTTAGCACCATTGTAAGGTAGTCGGAAACCATCTCTTCCTAATCCTATTTGTTCATTTGTAGGATCATACTGAGCATTTTCGTTAGAATATTTATCCACATCTGGTTCTGCAAGATCACCTATGGCACAGATTGTTGTACTATTTAGCTGGTAATCTGGTCTATCATCTGATACCCATACTTGGATATTATTCATTCTGAACGGTGTATCTAAGAAAGGTAGACTACTGAGTGTCGACTCATAAGTATCTCTGTGATAATGAGATATGAAGAAGTGTCTATTTTCATCATATTCATCAGGTCTTATCTCTATATCTTGTAAGGTACTACCATTCTTGGTTTGTACACTTTGGGTTTGGGACCTTTGCTGAGATGCTAATAAGGAAAGTCTTAGTTTTCCAAATTGTAACTCTGTCTTCAGCCCGAACAAACTCTGCGCTCCTTGTATGAGCGAACTTCTCAAGGGTAGACTTACATTACCAGCTTCTATTGTTTTGATGATATCATCCTCAGAGAACTCCTCTGTATCGTATTCTAGTTTTATCTTTCTGTCAAAATCAAAGGTCGCCTGAGTATCATAGTTAAACCCTAATTTCATTTTCTTACCGATCTGACCATCGACATTCATCTTTATATTCATGTCAAAATCAAAACCACCTCGAGTCTGTTGTCTAGTATCTAAGTTAGGGTTAAGCGTTTTTTGGTAATCTCCACCAAAGGTAAGATCTATATTACCCTGCGGTTGGATATCTACTTCTGTACCACCGAAGAGTCTATCTACTAGATTATTTTGTATATCTATCTTAGAAATCGGATCTACTATCCCACTTTTAGATTTATATCCGCCAGAAATTCCCGCAAGATTTTGGAAATAAGCCTTATCCTGTTGTTCATTTTGCCATTTTACATATTCCTCGAAGGTCATGTAAGTAGGTGTTCGATAATATTCTTCCCCTATTTTTTCGAAAATGAGGTAGCGATCCGTTACAGGATCATATTCTACCTGCTGTTCTAGGTTAGAAGGTTTTATGTCAAATGGATTAGTAGAAGGATCACTGATGAAATCATCGTATCTATCATTAAGCGGAATGGTGTCTAGCGCAACTAACTGATTTTCAACATCTAAATCATAAATAACAGGACCAGTCTCCAATGAGAATAACTGTCCGATTACTCCGATTATACTTACAATTACAAGCTTCAGTCTCAACTATAGTATCTTTTCTTATTAAATCACAAAAAATTTTATCCTACCTTATTCGTAATGAGAACGGATAAATAACGCAAATATGGGAGTAAGAGTATATCAAACTATGATAATTGCCTTAAAACTTCTTTTATGATGTCCTCCACTGTAAACGAAGAATCTGCGCTTTTCATTACGTGATCTAGTTTTTTCTCTATAATTGTCTTTTGAAATCCTAGAGATTGTAGTGCAGACATAGCCTCAGCCTTAGTATTCATCGAAGTATTAGAGACAATTTCCACCTTAGAGTCATCTGCAATCTTAGCTATTTTGTCTTTTAGATCGAGTATAATTCTTTTGGCAGTCTTGGGCCCAATTCCTTTTACCTTATTGAAAACAGCAACATTTTCTGATAATATCGCACTATTCACCTCTGATGGCGATAAGTAGGATAAGATAACTCTACCGGTATTGCCTCCAATTCCTGATACTGATATCAATAAGGTGAACAAATTTCGCTCTTCTTCCGTAAAAAACCCATATAAAGTATGACTATCTTCCCGAATCATCAAATATGTATAGATCTTTGCAGATTCTAAGGCTTCTATTTCAGAATAAGTGTTCAGACTTATATTGACATGGTATCCGACCCCATTAACATCTAAGTATACAAACGTAGGCGTTTTCAATGTCAGTTTACCATTAAGATATGCTATCATCAATTTTTATATTAGACGGCAAAAGTACAAAAGGTATCTCACATATTATATAAAATTATAATATGATGTACTTTTAGTTGCATACCCCCGAAAAATAATCCTCTAAGGATTTTAAGCTTAGATAGATTGTATTATGCGGACTTCACTACATTTGTGTCAAAATATAAAGTAGCTATGCAGAATATCATGATTTTAGGAAGTGGCGGAAGAGAACATGCTTTTGCTTGGAAAATCAAACAGAGTAAGCAGTGTGGATCATTGTTTGTCTGCCCAGGTAATGGTGGAACTAAGGCCATTGCTACGAATCTGGATATAGGAGTATCAGATTTTGCTGCGATTAAAAACGCTTGTATAGAACATGCTATAGATATACTACTTGTGGGTCCTGAAGTTCCCTTAGTAGAAGGCATCTATGATTACATGCAAGAGGAACTACCTACACTCGCTGTAGTAGGTCCTTCAAAAGCGGCCGCTGAGCTAGAAGGTTCTAAAGCCTTTGCCAAGGAATTTATGGAAGAAAATAATATTCCTACAGCAGGATCTTTTACGGTAACAACTGATAATATGGCTGCAGGGATTAATCATTTACAATCTTATGAAGGTCCTTATGTGCTAAAAGCGGATGGTCTGGCTGCAGGAAAAGGTGTGCTTATCATACAAGACCAAGCAGAAGCAATAAGTGCACTCGAGGAAATGCTAGGAGGACAGTTTGGACAAGCAAGTAATACGGTCGTTATAGAAGAGTTCTTGGATGGGATAGAGTTTTCTGTATTCGTTCTTACTGATGGGAAGCATTATAAGATCCTACCCGTAGCAAAAGATTATAAGAGAATCGGAGAAAACGATAAAGGTCTGAATACAGGAGGTATGGGTTCTGTCTCTCCAGTGAGCTTTGTAGATGTAGCAATGATGCAACAGGTAATAGACCGTGTTATAGAACCTACTATGAAGGGTATAAAGAATAGAAATCTTACTTATAAGGGGTTCATATTTATAGGACTTATCAGTGTAGATAACAAACCTTATGTTATAGAATACAATGTAAGAATGGGAGATCCAGAAACTGAAGTTGTTATCCCTAGAATCAAAAATGACTTTGTAGCATTACTGAAGGCAACTGCAGAAGGCTCGATAGATAAAGCTACATTAGATGTGGATCCGAGATATTGTACTTCTGTATTTTTGGTATCTGGTGGCTATCCAGAAAAATATGAAAAGGGGAAAGAAATAAAATCTCTGAACCAAGTGCGAGACAGCATCATTTTTCATGCTGGTACTAGAGAGGAACAAGGGAAAATAGTTACCAACGGAGGACGTGTAATCGCAGTAAGTTCCATGGGAGCAAACAAGGAGGAAGCCTTGTCCATATCAATGAAAAATGCTGAGCTTATAGACTTTGATAAAAAGTATTACAGAACAGATATAGGCTTCGATCTAAAGTAATCAAATGAAAATCAGTTCGGCAGAAATATATAATATCCTAGATATCGCAGTACATGATCTGCCGATAAAAATTGTCGAAGATATACACATAGATAGTCGCAAGATAATACATCCAGAACAAACACTTTTTGTTGCCTTAGTAGGCAATCACTTAGATGGACACAAGTATATAGAAAACGCTTATAAACAAGGGGTTAGGAATTTCCTTATAAGCCAGACTATCTCCTATGACCAATTTCCAAATGCACATTTCTATAAGACAGAAAATGCCACACTGGCCCTACAAAAAATCGCTAAGTACTACAGAGATCAACTAGACTTAGAAATGATAGCCATTACAGGTAGTAATGGCAAAACAATCGTGAAAGAATGGTTATCTCAGGTACTTACTGAGGAGGTCCAATTGTTCCAAAGTCCTCTTAGTTATAATTCTCAGATAGGTGTTCCCCTATCTCTAAGTCTTATCCCAGAAAAAGCTGATATAGCACTCATAGAAGCTGGTATTTCTAGAACAAATGAGATGGCTAATCTAGCTAAAATCATTAGACCTATTGCTGGGATATTCACGCATTTAGGAGATGCGCATAGTGCAGGTTTTACAAACAAAAGCGAAAAACTAGAGGAAAAATTAAAACTATTTCAGTCATGTGAAACCATTTATTTTTCTTCTAATCAAGATAAAGTATATCAGCTAATCCACAAATTATACGCTAGCAAAAACCTCATTAGCTGGGGAAAAAGCGCATCAGATTTTTTACAAATAAATCAAATAGACAGGAAAGGAAATAAGACGATCATTCACTGCACAGCAGACCAAATAGAACTGGAGTTTATCGTAAACTTCATAGATCCCAGTTCTATAGAAAACCTCTTACATGTAATTACTTATCTATTACATAAAAAGTATACTGCGAGCGAAATCAACAAGAAAATAGGACGATTGCAAACTATCCCTATGCGTCAAGAACTCATACGGGGAATCAGGAATTGCATCTTAATAAATGACAGTTATTCTGCGGATATTTCTTCTCTTCAGCAAGCCTTAGAATTTCAAAATTTGCACGCTGGAGAAAAATCTAAAACTATTATCCTTACAGATTTCTTACAACAAGCGGATCAAAAAAAATCTCTATATAAAACGATAGCTAAGCTGATCAGAAAATATGGAATAGATAGAATTATAACTATAGGAAATGACATAGTAGAACTAGAACAATGGGTAAGTGACATCCGATACGATCATTACGAAAACATCAATGAGATTGTAGCAGCATCGTTTGCCAATGAAGCAATTTTACTCAAGGGAGCAAGAAAGTATAAACTAGAACGAATAGCTCAGAAGCTACAATTCTATAATCACAAGGCTTGTCTAGAAATAAATCTAACCGCTCTAGATCATAATCTAAATTTCTACAGATCATTTGTCAAAGAAGAAACCAAACTGATGGCGATACTTAAGGCTGGAGCCTATGGTTCTGGTAGTGTGGCTATAGCTAAATTTTTGCAAGGAAAAAAAGTAGATTATATCGTTGTAGCTCTGATAGACGAAGGAATAGAACTGAGAGAAAACAACATCACTGCAGATATTGTCATCCTCAATCCTGACTTAGAAAATATTGACAAAATATTCCAACACAAACTGCAGGTGGAAATTTACTCCCTGGAACAGCTGGAGATACTTGCTGAAAGAGCTGAGCTTAGGGATGAAAATTTAAAAATACATATCAACCTCGATTCAGGAATGCACAGGTTGGGGATTCCTGAAGAAGATATAGATCAGCTTATATCGATTCTAGGATCCTACCAACATTTACATGTAGAATCTATTTTTAGCCATTTTGCTGGAAGTGAAGATCCTGAGTTAGATGGTTTTTCTAAGCAGCAATACGAGTACTTCCTAGAAAAAACGAAACAAATCAATTCATTTCTAAATTATAAGCCGCTCTTGCATATGCTTAATTCCTCTGGCATCGTGAGATTTCCGCACCAACAACTAGATATGGTACGACTCGGATTAGGCATATACGGAATAGATAGTACAGACAGTCAGAATAGTAGACTTAGAAAAGTGCACACACTTAAGGCTTATGTAATGCAGGTAAAAAACTTGAAAAAAGGAGAAAGTGTAGGATATAATAGACAGTACATATGTCAAAATGATAAAAAAATAGCCACTATTAGCATAGGTTATGCTGATGGGTTACCTAGAAATATATCCGGAAAACAATACAATGTGATAATTAACGGTGTTTTTTGTCCTATAATAGGTAATGTCTCGATGGATTTATCCTCCGTAGATGTAAGTGGCATTAAGCATATTTCTTCGGGAGATGAAGTAATTATTTTCGGGAATTCCCCGTTAATAGAGCAATTAGCGGAGAAAGCAGATACAATTCCTTATGAAATACTTACAAAAATATCCGCTAGGGTCAAAAGAGTAGCTTTTACTGAATAAATCAGGTAATTGTTTCTACCTTACAATCTATAGATTATTAAAGTTTTCTTCACACTTAAAAAGCTTGATTTTTCTATTTTTGCAGCAAATTATATAAACACAAGATGAATAAGATTTTTGGAATTATTATATGTCTAATATTGGCCCAACTAACTTATGGCCAAAAAGCGGATCCAGTACTTTTCAAGGTAGAGAATCAAGCCGTACATGTTTCAGAGTTTGATTATATATACAATAAGAATAATGGAGAAGGTGCAAACTACTCTGAAGAGAGTTTGCAAGAATACCTAGATCTGTATACTAAGTTCAAACTGAAAGTACAAAGAGCTAGAGATCTGCAGATCGATACGATAAAAGACTTACAAACTGAACTTGCCGGATATAGAAAACAACTATCGGATTCTTATCTAGTAGACAAGGAAGTATCTAACAGGCTTGTCAAAGAACTATTTGAAAGAAAGCAACATGACAGAAGAGTATCTCACATATTCGTTGCTGTTGATACTAAGACCTCTGATAAGAAACTAGCAGAAGCAAAAGAAAAAATACAAGAGGCTCAAAAACTATTAAGCTCAGGAAAGAAATTCGGAGCGGTAGCTTTAGAAATTTCTGAAGATAATAACTCTGCAATTAAAGATGGAGATATAGGCTTCTATACAGCTATGCTGCCTGCTGGATTTTATGAATTCGAAAATGCATTATACAACACAGCTGTAGGATCTACATCAGAGATTGTAAGAACGCCTATTGGTTTTCATATTCTTAAAGTTACAGAAGAAAGACCAGCGAGAGGTGAACTAGAGGTAGCTCATATTATGATAAGAAAACCTAAAGGAGAAGTGACTACTACAGGAAGAGCAAAAATTGATTCTGTGTATTCTTTCTTATCACAGGGAGGTGAATTTACTGAACTAGCTAAGATATACTCTGAGGATACTAAGACGAAAGCTAAAGGAGGCTACCTTGGTTATTTTGGTATCAACAAGTATGAGAAGTCTTTTGAAGATGCTGCATTTGCATTAAAGAATAATGGTGATTTCACAAAACCTGTAGAAACAAAAAATGGTATTCACATTATCAAAAGAATAAAAAAGAAAGATCAGTCAGACTATACTAAAATCAAAGGTAGATTAGAAAATCAGATCTCTAAAGATGATAGATTTACAGTTGCTAAAAAAACACTGGTTAACAATATCAAAGATGAGATGGGTTATAAAGAGAACCCTACTGTATTAGCAAAGTTTACAAACCAGCTGACGGATGAGTTCTACTCTTTCAAGTGGAAAGCTCCAGAGATGCAGGATGAAGTTTTATTTTCTTTTGGATCAAATAAAGAAACTAAGATCCAGGAGTTTGTAGAATACTGTAAAAAGAATACGAGGACTAGACTTAAGTTCAAAAAAACAATGCCTAAGCAAGAAGCTGTAGAGACACTCTATGAGACTTTTGTTTCTGATAAAGCGATGTTCTATGAAGAGGCAAACTTGGAAAAAAAATATCCTGAGTTCAAATCACTGATGAGAGAATATGAAGAAGGCATCTTACTATTCGAAATCACTAAGAGAGAAGTATGGGATAAAGCATCTCAAGATTCTGTAGGACTGAAGGCTTACTTTGATAATAATAGAGATAACTACGTCTGGAAAGAAAGAGCTAAAGTGTGGAAGTATAGTGTGCAATCTGATGACAAGAAACTTATAGAAGAAATCAAAAAGTTTGCTAAGAAGAATGACATGAAGGCTACTACTGAGAAGTTCAACACCTCAGAAAAACCTGTTGTTAGAATTTCTGAAATGACAATAGAAAAAGATGACAATTTAGCAAAACAGATAAAATGGAAAAAAGATAAGATCTCGGATGTAATCATGGATAAAGGTAAATCTAACTTTTACAAAGTTATAGAAATGATACCTGGTGGCAGAAAAGAGATGGCGGAATCTAGAGGTTATATTATTGCTGACTACCAAGATCAATTAGAAAATAACTGGGTACAAGATCTCAAGGAGGCTTACCGAGTGGAGCTCAACGAAAAAGTATTTAAATCGCTGATCAAAAAATAGACTAATAAGAAAGCTACTGATATATCCATCCATTCTATTCCTCTTGTGTGCATGTAAGAAATCGCCTGCATCTATAGAGGGTGACAAATTACTTGCCAAGGTAGGTAGCAAGACCTTATATCTGTCAGAGATAGAATCGATGATACCTGAGAGGAGTACGGAGGCAGACAGTCTGAGGATAATGACAGCATTTGCTGAAAACTGGGCAAGAGAAACAGTAGTACTATTGCATGCGGAGAAAAGTCTTCCTGAGGATATTAATCTGGATAAGCTGGTCAAAAATTACAGAGAATCACTACTAATCAATAATATCGAAAAAGACTTTATAGAAAAGAATCTCGATACAATGGTGACAGTAGACCAAGTAGAATCGTACTATAAGGACAATAAAGATTTGTTTCTTATTACCGATCCCTTAGTCAAGTGCTGGATAGCAAAGGTTCCTGAAAAAGCAAAGGGCATAGAAAGATTCTATAAGTCTTGGAAAGGCAAAAAGAAAAAAGATGTAGAAGATTATTGTAGACAATATGCTGACCTAGGCGTTATAGAAGAAGAAACATGGAATTATCTTTCTGAATTGAAGTTATTCTTTCCTAGTAAATTACTAGATAAGATTCGATTCGAAAAAGGAAAAATATTTCAAGACAATTATAAAAGTAGTGAATACTTTGTCTATATATTCGATGTAATTAAATCTGGAGAAGAGTCTCCACTTAACATGGTAAAAAATAAGATTGTAAAATTAATCTTACATCAAAGAAAACAACAACTCGTGATGGAGTTCAAAGAATCTCTTTATGAACGCGAATTGAAAAATAATAAAGTAAAATTTTATGTCAATGAATAAGATCATTATAAAATTATCAAGCTGTTCTCTCCTTATGATTATGTGCTTTATGGCGCAGAGTCAAGAACGGATAGTAATAGATAAGATAGTTGCTAAGGTAGGCGGAGAAACTGTCCTCTACTCTGAGGTGGAAGAGCAGTATGCTTACGCAGCTCAGAAATCTGGCAACGAGGATGAGGATTTCAAATGTCAAATATTAGAATCTATTATAGGTCAGAAACTAATAGTCAACCAAGCTAAACTAGATAGTGTTCAGATCTTAGATGAAGAAGTCGAAGAACAACTCAACTATAGAATGGAAACTGTACTGAGACAGATGAATGGAGATGAACAACTATTTCAAGAATATTACAACATGTCTGTAAATGACATGAAGGATAATCTTAGAGATCAGCAAAAACAACAAATGCTAGCTGAACGTATGCAGCAGTCTCTTATCAGCGGCGTTACCGTTACTCCTAAAGAAGTTATAGAGTTTTACAACCAGATACCAAGTGATAGTCTTCCATATCTTAACTCTGAAGTAGAGATAGGAGAAATAGTAGTAGCTCCAGAAGTAAACGAAGAGCAAAGAGAAATAGCTAGACAAAAAGCTGCAAAAATAAGACAGCAGATTGTAGATGGTGAAGATTTTGGAGAACTAGCAAAACTACACTCTGATGATCCAGGTTCTGCAGCTCAAGAAGGGAATCTAGGATTCTCTAAGCGGGGACAGAATGTTCCAGAATTCGAAGCAGCAGCTTATACACTTGCTAAGAGAGAACTTTCTGATCTTGTAGAAACAGAGTTTGGTTTCCATATTATTCAGATGCTAGAGCGTAGAGGAAATAATGTAAAACTTAGACATATCCTTATAAGACCTGATATCACAACATCAGATCTAGATAAGGCGAAAAGTAGACTTGATAGTATTAGAACACTTATTGTGGAGGAGAAATTAACTTTTTCTAATGCTGTAAGACTATTCTCTTCTGACGAAACAGCGAGTAAAAATAACTCTGGAAGGATAAAAAATCCTGCCACTGGAAATACCTTCTTCGAGACTAAAGACTTGCCTACAGATATATACTTCGAGATAGATAATTTAGAAGTTGGTGATATATCCGTACCTATAGAGTTTCAGTCTCCTAGAGGAGATACAGCGTTCAGACTCATACAGCTACAATCTAGAACTAAGCCGCACAAAGCATCTCTAGAAGAAGATTATTCTAAGATTCTCATGTTTGCTAAGGAATCGAAGAAGCAAGAATATTTTGTCAACTGGATCAATGAGAAATTAGAATCAACACATATAGAAGTAGACCCCTTATATAATAGCTGTCCTAACGTACAGGATTATATCAACTAGTTCGTTGAATTAGGAGAAGAGAAAAGAAAGGAGATAAGCTGATAGGTTTATATCCTTTCTTTTTTCAAACTTGTCTTAATAGATGATTTAGGCATGATTTATGTATTAGATATTTTGTTAATATGAGTAATAAACTTATTATTATATATACTTATATGAACAAAACGTTATTATTAAGGTGACATAATTAATTTAAAGGGTTACCCCTCATTGATTGTGTCATATAGATATGTTATATTATAATTATAATTAAATCCTATTCCCATGACAATATTTGCAATTGCAGTAATTGTGCTGATTATATTCGGCGAAAATATTCTCAAAGAGGCTTAGTCTCGGCAGAATATAAAGACAAAAAAAGGATACAACCATGAACATTGTATCCTTTTTTTATTTCTTTATTCTTTGCTTTACTGCACAGCTTGGTACATCTTTCTAGCCTGCTCTTCCGTAAATCTTCCTATCAATCCCGTCTGAAAAACATACTCTTGATCTCCTTGAATTTTCACTACTCTAAAGTCGTAATTGATATTATTTTCGTCAATCTTTTTTTCGAATATAAACCCGTTTTCAGATTCCTCTACAATCTTAGAAAAGAAAGGCCCTGATTCTACTAGTTCTTTTTGCTCCGATAGCAATTTAACTTTATCAAAAGTTATTGCATCACTGCCCATGATCTGAATATAGAAATCATCACCCTTCTGTACCGTTACGTCTTTTACGACACCCATATTATTACTCACTATTTCAGCATCTAGTGGAGCCTTTATCTTTATGGGTAGACCTTTACTCATTAGATCAAGGTCCTGGAGACCTTTGGTGGGATCTGTTTTACATGAAATAACGAGTATACAGCAAAGAAAAATTTGTAAGACTATTTTCATTTTATAAAAGTTTATACCCAAAGATACCTTATAAAGTACACTAAAAGAAAAAACCCAATACAATGTATCGGGTTTCATAAGCTTTACTATAGAATATATTTATTAGGCTTTAATACTACAACCTATAGCTTTAGTGGTTGCCGGATCTGGATTTTTTTCTGCTTCTAATGCTTCTATTGCATTCTCTACATACTTCAATTCTACACTTTCGGCATCTCTTGCGTTATCATCTATTGCACCAATATACTTTACTGTTCTTGCCTTATCTAGTAGAAATACGTGTGGTGTCTTAGTCGCTCCATATTTTGGATATACTTTCTGCCCATCATCGAAGAGATAAGCAAATGGAAAAGCTTTTTCTTTTGCTCTTACCTGCATTGCTGCAAAACTATCATCTGGCTGCTTTTCTGGATTATTAGGATTTATAGCAACTACTGGATAACCCATAGGAGCATATTTATTATGTAAAGCGATTATTCTATCTTCATACATTACAGAAAACGGACAATGATTACAAGTGAAAATAACAATGTAACCCTTAGCATCTTTGATATCGCTTAGAGACATCATCTCTCCATCAACATTCTTAAGTTTAAAATCTGTAGCAGTGTCTCCGATGTGATAACCTGCATGATCAGCAAACGAACTTAAGAATATAAATAGACCTAGAAATAGGCTGGCAAAAATAGTACGTTTCATAATTTTAGTTTTATTTGATAATTTATGTTTTACAATAATAATTTTATTTTTTCTAATAGTTCCTCTGTAGAGTGAAATTCCTGCTCAAAAAAGAGATGCTTATCGCCTTTTTTTATAACTGTAATTGGAATTGCTCCCGACCAACTAGGGTCAACTTTATCTATCCATACATTTGACTTTCCATCTGTCAATACAACCACCTCAGCTCCGATTTTATGTTCATTGAGAAATGGAATCATCTTCTTCTCAATCTGCCTTTTAAAATCTAGCGATACCAGAGTGAATTTTATATTCTCATCAGCTAGGGCTTCTCGAGCTTCTTCAAAATAAGGAAGCTCTTCTACACAGGGCTTGCACCATGTTGCCCAGAAATTTATAAGATGGACAGAATCACCTGATAAGATAAAAGTCTGCTCTAATTCATCAAACTTCTCATAAACGATAACATCTTCTGTAACCCACTCTTGAGCAGTAAGAAAATTCGAAGAGAGTATAGAGAGACTAATAAACAAAAATAGCCTTAATGAGTTCATAAAAAGATAAACGTCATTAAGGCTATTATTGTTTTATGAAAATAGGAATCTAGCTTAGAAACTCTATACTTCTCTTAGTGAACGTAGTCAGTTCCTCTCCTTTCAACATATTCTGATTCAGCTTTGCTAACATGTGAAGGTATGATGCAAAGTCTTTCTTCTTATCAGCACTCTTCATTTTCATCAGTTTACTGTTGATCAGCGGGTGATTCGTATTGATCACTACATTATGACTATCAGGTAATGCTCCCATGTCCATACCTTGCATAGCTTGCATCTCTTTCATTCTACGCATAAACTCTGGGATGGTTATGACTACTGGCTGATCTTCTGGCGATAGCGCTCTTAGTTCTATCTGCGCACCAGCCTGATCTCCTAGAGAATCCGTAAAAATAGATTTTACCTTCTCTTGTTCTTTTTCTGATAGCACAGATTCTTTTGTCTCATCCTTCTGTACTAACTTATCCGCTGTATCAGAATCTACTCTTACGAAAGTGACATCTCCTAACTTATGTTCTAGATGTTGCATATAGTGATTGTCGATCACATTATCAAACAATACTACATCGTATCCATAGTTCTTAGCTGAAGTAATATAACTATGATGTTCTTTTGCATTGTTCGTATATAGAATAACCGTTTTGTCGTATTTGTCTTTCTGTGCAACAGCTATTTTCTCCTTATACTCTTCTATAGTGTAAAACTCATTATCGACATTTTTAAAAAGAGAAAACTTTGTTCCCTTGTCATAAAATTTCTCATCTGAGATCATTCCATATTTTACAAACACACCTATATCATCCCACTTATCCTGATAGTTCTGTCTGTCTTTCTTAAATAACTTACTTAACTTCTCAGCTACTTTCTTCGTAATGTAAGACGTTATTTTTCTGACATTAGAATCAGACTGCAAGTAAGATCTAGAAACATTAAGTGGAATATCCGGAGAATCTATCACACCATGTAGTAAGGTCAGAAATTCTGGTACAATCTCTTTTACATCATCTGTAACATATACCTGATTACTATATAACTGGATTTTATTCTTCTGGAATTCCATCGTCTTACTCAGCTTAGGGAAATACAAAATCCCTGTAAGATTAAATGGATAATCGATATTCAGGTGTATCCAGAACATAGGATCCTGACTCATTGGATACATCTCTTTATAGAAATCTATATAATGCTGATCTTTTAAATTGTTAGGTCTTTTTTTCCAAGCTGGGTTAGGGTTATTGACAATATTATCAACCTCCGTTTCTACAGCCTTTCTCTCCTCTCCTTCCCCTTCATACTCTGTAAGTGTTCTAGTCCCAAATCTTATCTCTACTGGTAAAAACTTACAATATTTGTCGAGCAAACTGTCTATCCTAGACTTTTCTAAAAACTCAACACTATCATCACTTATATGTAAGATTATGTCTGTGCCTCTTTCTTTCTTTTTTGTAAATTCTATCTGATATTCTGGATTTCCGTCACAAGACCACTTTACAGCTTTAGCTGATTTCTTGTAGGATCTCGTCACGACATCTACTGTGTCAGCCACCATGAAGGCTGAATAAAACCCTAGCCCAAAATGTCCTATGATATTCGCCTCATCTTTGTACTTTTTGAGAAAGTCCTCTGCTGACGAAAAGGCAACTTGGTTCAAGTATTTTTTCACTTCAGACTCTGTCATTCCTATACCTCTATCTCTTATCGTCAGTGTTTTAGCTTCACTATCTAGTATTATGTCAATGGTTGTCGAGCCCAGATCGTCTTTAACATCACCCCTTAGTGACAAGGTCTTGAGTTTACTTGTTGCATCTACCGCATTGGAAATCAACTCTCTAAGAAATATTTCTTGATCTGAATAAAGAAATTTTTTGATGATCGGAAATATGTTTTCCGCTTGTACAGATATTTGTCCTTTTTCCATTTTCTTAATTTATGATTACACCCATGTTAGTCAAAGCCTATGCCATTCGGTTTTTTATGACAAAATGTCTGATAAATAGCCTTATGCCTACTACCTATAAATTTATAGGTAGTATATATTTAATTTACTATAATTTTGTACTCTATAGTATTCTATCTACTTTGTTCATTAATTAGCAATACAATTATTATAACACCTTTAATTGAAATAATGAATTTCCTTAAATTTCTATTAGCCCTTCTAACTCTTCTTTTTATTCAATTTACAAGTTCAGGACAGCCAGATCTAGATATTACAGGTCCTGCAATAAATCCTAATCCTCTTGTATTAGGAGAACAAGGACAAATACGCTTTGGAATAAACAATGTAAATGGTTCTTATCCTGAAGATGCTGGAACGAAGATAAGAATAGAGTTTTCTAAAGTCCGTCCGGTAAATGGAGTCACGACTTTGCGAGGTATCAACTCTGACGTATATGAGTGGAGTTATGACGAGGAAGAAAATACCATATATGGTGTCCAGCAAAAAGAAATAGGATTTCTATTTGACGCAGAAGTAATCATAGACATCATTGCTGTAGAATTTACACCCATACCTGGCAATTCAGGATTTAGTGCAACTGCCTATGACCTCCCTGTCGATGGTAATACAACGAATAATTTTGGATCTAGTTACACCTGGACGGAGTATGATGATTATGGAGTCGCCGGAACCGTATTCCATGATGTCAATCAAAATCAGATCCAAGACGATAACGAATTCGGAGTAGAAGGTATCGATGTAGATATAGCTCCAGAGGGTGGCAAAGCCATCAGTAACAAAAACGGATCTTTCATTTACAAAGCAGAAGAAGGACAGACTTACACCATGTCAATAGATTTAGATGACAGTTGGTTATTGACAACTCCAAATGCTAGTATTACGCATACTTTTGAAAATGGAAATCCTGGCAACTACAATAATGATTTTGGTATTGTACCTGTAGATATGAGTACGGATCTATTTGCTAACCTAAGCTCCGATCCTACAATCTGCAATCGTGCTATAAATTATAAATTACGATATCTTAATAGAGGTACTGACACAGCATCGGGCGAACTAAGATTGGCTCTAGATCCTAAGATAGACTTGCTACAGAGCAGTGAGGATTTTACAATTCTAGATGATTTCCATATTTGGGATGTAGCCGATCTATCTCCTAATGAATCCAAAGAAATAAATTTATATATAAAGATGCCAACTGAAGAACAAGTAGGCAATATCATAACTATGGACTACAGCTTCGTAGAGACTGATGCTGGAAATGATCAAGAATTATTTGCAGACACCTACGAGTCTACTATTCTATGTGCTTATGACCCTAATGACAAAATTGTAATTCCAGCAGGCGAAGAAGAGCAGCATTATACCATCAAGGATCAAGCACTACAATACACTGTAAGATTCCAAAACACAGGAAACGCTCCTGCTAAAGATGTTATCATTACAGATGAGATAGATCTCAACTTAGACCTCAATACTTTCCGAGTAATCAACAGTTCTGAAGATGTAAAAACTAGTATACTAGATAGAACAGTGACTTTTTTATTTGAGAATATTTACCTTATCGATAGTCTTACGGACGAGCCTAATAGTCATGGATTTATCAGCTATAATATTTCACCTCTAGAGGGTGTGGAGGATTTTACTGTAGTTGAAAATACTGCGGAAATATTCTTTGATAATAATCCACCTATCGGAACGAATACAACACTGAATACCTTAGTAGATCAGCTATCCGCTTCGGATGATCTTGCCGAAAAATATGATATAGAACTATATCCTAATCCTACAAGCGGTATCTTTCAGATCTCTAGCTCAGACAGGATAGAAAAGGTAGAAGTATATACGATATCTGGCCAGAGTATCTCAATGTTTTTTGCAGAGACAAAACAAGTAGAAATAGACTTAGAGAAAAACACTCCTCCTGGTGTCTATTATGTCAAATTAAAAATAGCAGATCAGATCATCGTAAGAAAAATAGTTATCAGATAAGCATAAAAAATAAAACCTGATTTCTTCAAACAACTAATTACCAATCTTCTGATTTCCGTAGTAAAGTGCTCAGGTTTCACTTCCTAGACAAGGACAAATCGATGGATAACACCATAGCTAAGCCTATCAAGATAAAATCTCTGGTAGGTATGGGCAAAACAGTAAGATAAAAATAAAGAAGCCAAAGAGGATATAGCTTTCTTTACAGAAGAAATCAGACCATGTAAAAGTAGGTCGTTCTAATAATGACTCATCTTTCTGGATACTTGGAAATATATAGTTTTTGGCATAAGCAAAAAATATCGCTAAAAAGAAACCTGTAAAATTAAGCCTTATCCAAAAGACAGATAAACCCGGATCAAAGCCTATAATTCCCTGCATCGTTTTAGAGAATACTAGATTGATCAATACAGAAAATACTATACCAATTTTCATTCCTGTAGAACTCACCTTCTTGATGATAAGAAGTTCCTGAATAATAGCTTATCAAGAATATGCTGGGCTATGAATTATGGGAATCTTATCTCCGTTTTACATAGAAACCATACATTTATTTTTTTCATATATGTCAATTAAGTAAGTATACCTAGCAATATATCAGCCCTATACAGATAAAAGAAATAAGTAATTTAAAAATTCACCTAGGAATTTAACCTATTGGCACAAATTGGCAAGGAATGTGCAACAAGCTTATTGTTCAGATTAAGAAGGAGGATACTTATATGATAGGATCTTCTTTTTTTACGACCGGTTTGCGTAGGGGGTACAAGAACCGGTCATTTTTTTTTCTTCTTCTTTGAAGACTTGGCAAGAGGATTATAAGCTAAGCAAAGATCTACCCAATACTCCAAATCTTCATCCATATCTATTCCTTCATCTTGCACATGTACAAATCCAGACAAGGGTCTACCTGTAAATTTCATTTCTATGCATCCAGGTTTCGTAAGTGCCATATCATATGCTTCTTTCCCTACCCTAGCCATCAACATACTTTGATTTACACCTAAAAGCATCTTGTCATCCACCATAAAACAAAGTCCGCCCATCATCTTTTTTTCCATACTAACCACTTTTTTCGCTTCTAGGATTTTTCTTATTCTATCAGCAAGATATTCGTCGTATGCCATGATTAAGTTTTAAGAATTTAAAATACAAATTATCGCTCAAGTCAGATGCTGCAATATACTTCATCAGACCGTAGTTAGTTTTTTATAGAATTCAAGGAGTTTCACTTTATCCTTTTGTTTCAAGATGTTATCTGTAAGATCTAGATGTAGCCCACCTAAGTAGTTCATACCCAAATAACCTGCTGTCAGACTAAAGGGTTCTTCGAAACCTATGTTGACTTGTTCTGATCCACTACAACAGATCATTGCCATATTTTTTCCACGTAGCTTCCTACCTAGTTCTTTTTCTATAGTGAGTAAATCTGTAATCCGGTCAAAAAATCGTTTCATTACCGCACTCATACTGTACCAGTAAATTGGCGAAAGAAATACTAATGTGTCATAATTATAAATGAGGCCCTTCATAAGAGGTATAAACCCATCGCCTCTGTTTCTATGCTGGTAATCATAATCTCCTATATTGTACTTAGATAGATCTATACGCTCGATTGCTTTTTCCTGATGTAGGTAGTCAGCCATTAGGAAAGTATTTCCATCTGAACGAGCGGAGCCTATAATGAAAACTGGTTTTGACATACGCCAAAGTTAATAATTTCTTGTCACTGCTTTTTCCACCATATAGAAACTTAGGTATTATAAAGCTTCGATTATTAGGATATTCCTTTTACGGGGAGAATTAATGCATTTTGATATTTACATCAGCTAAAGGCAGTAGCTTTGCAAAAGCTTTATTATGTTTAGAACAAATTATGTAGACAAAATTAAATAATCATGATTCCACTAATAATAGGTATCGGCGTATTTCTAATGATCCTAGAGCGTATCATACCAGATCAGAAGTTACCTCATGTTAAGGGTTGGTGGACAAGAGTTATTATTATTAATGTTATACAACTAGGTATAGTCATACTAGGCAGTTACACTTGGGATATATGGCTTAAGCAATTTTCATTATTCTCACTTTCTACACATCTCAATCCTGCAGTAGGTGGTATAATAGCATACTTTATTATAACCTTTGTATTCTATTGGTGGCATAGATGGAGACATGATATCAACTTCTTGTGGTTAACTTTCCATCAGCTGCATCACAGTCCACAAAGGATAGAAACCATAACATCTTTCTATAAACATCCAGCGGAGATCATCTGTAATTCTGTACTTATAGGTTCAATAAATTTCCTTGTACTAGGATTATCAGTAGAGTCTGCAGCCTACGCCATATTGCTTAGCTCTATAGGAGAATATGTGTATCACATGAATATAAAGACACCGCACTGGATGGGTTATATTTTCCAAAGACCAGAGATGCATCGCATACACCATGAACGTTCAAAACATTATAATAACTTTTCTGACCTACCTATATGGGATATGATTTTTGGCACCTATGAGAATCCTAAAAAAAGAGATATGACCTGCGGGTTCAAAACAGAACGTGAAAGTAAGTTGATAGAGATGCTTCGCTTTAAGAATGTCAACGATCCGTATAAATCTAAATAAGGCATGCGAAAAATTCTCTACTACATAGTGATTAGTATAGGACTATTACAAACTATAGGTTACCTAACTAAGATTAAGATCATAAGAGACATAGGAGTTGTTACAACAGCTTCTCCCCTACCTATCGTTTTTACTGAGGTCAAAGGAGTAGAAACCTTTGCAAGTGATTTCTATCTACTATGGACCAATGATCAGAACGAACAAGAAGAAGTAAAAATCACGCCCGCCTTATACTCAAAACTTAAAGGCCCTTATAATAGAAGAAATATATTCGGTGCTGCTATAGCTTATGGACCTGTATTACCAAAAAAAATATGGGACCCAATACTTAACTATGGTCTGTGTGAAAATATTCTTTCGGAAGAATTGGGTATACCTATAAACAAAGAGAACTTTTCTCTTTTAATAAAAACAAGAACGGAAGGAAAAACAGATGAGTGGACTCTAATAACTTCTTGCGAATGAAATCCTACTCTCCATATCAGTTTTCTATTTTTAGGATTATCCTAGGCATTTATCTTTTATTTCATTTTGTGGCATTGGTTCCTTATGCTGCAGAGATATGGAGTAATGTAGGCTTGCTTCCAGACGCCTCAGTTAATCTTACTTATGGAATATTCCCTAATATACTGTATTACCTAAGCTCCGCAACAGGTGTTACGCTATATGTAGGAGTACTCGCAATACTTAGTTTTTGTTTTCTCATAGGGTTCCAGAGACCTATCATTTCTATATTACTTTGGTATGCATGGGCTTCTTTGTTTGACAGAAATAATCTGATCAATAATCCAGGTATTCCTTATGTTGGATGGCTATTATTGGTCTGTGCCGTTCTACCAAAGGGTGAACCATGGTCAGTCAGTTCTGGGAAAAAAGATAAAAAGTGGGAAATGCCCACTATACTATATTATGGCGCTTGGATCTTAATGGCTGTAGGTTATACAATTAGTGGTTTTGACAAGTTTTCTTCTCCCAGTTGGAGAGATGGTACTGCTATATTTCATTTATTAGAAAATCCCCTTGCAAGAGATTATTGGCTACGAGACCTATTAGTGCAACTGCCTATAGGAATTCTCAAAATAAAAACCTGGTCTGTCCTATTTATAGAAATGGCATTCTTACCCCTAGCATTATTTAAACCAACAAGAAAATGGATATGGCTTGCTATGATCCTCATGCATCTCGGCATACTTCTTATCGTTGACTTTGCAGATCTGACCTTAGGCATATTGATGATACATTGGTTTACCTTTGATAGTAATTGGCTGAAACCAAAACCAAAGAAAACTGGCATTTTGTTCTTTGATGGTGTCTGCAGTGTTTGTAATGGGCTGATAGATTTTATGATGTTAGAAGACAGAAATATTGCCTTACAATTCGCATCCCTTCAGGGCAGTACAGCAAAAAATCTATTAGATAAGAAATACATAGAAGATCTCAACTCTATCGTCTATATAGAAGGAGACAAAATATATACAGAATCAACTGGTGTTCTACAAGCAGTATCTTCTATGGGCGGCATCTATAAACTTTTGTTGATTCTAAAACTCGTTCCTAAATTTCTGAGAGATAAAATCTATGCTTACATAGCTGCCAATAGGTACAAGTGGTTTGGGAAAAAAGATAACTGTAGAATGCCTACTCCAGAAGAAAGAGATAGACTATTACCATAAATAATATGAACTTGTAAAATGATCTATAAAACGTTTATTATAATTCTAAAAGTTATCCTTGTTTTGGTAGCATTTATTTTGCTGTATCTATTGACAGCATTTGTCTTATCCAGAATCACAGTAGAGCAAGAGATCGGTCCAGATGATGATGTGGATATCTATCTCCTAACGAATGGCATACACTCAGACATTGTTGTCCCTACTATAACTTATCAAATGAACTGGTATAAAAAGTTGGGTTTTCTAAAGCCTCCTCTGGATCCTAAACAATATAGATATCTAGCAATCGGATGGGGAGACAAAGGGTTCTATCTCAATACGCCCTCATGGTCAGAACTAAAAGTAAGTACAGCACTAAAAGCTACTGTAGGAGTTAGCGGAACAGCAATTCATGCCACCTACCATAAGAAAATGACGGAAAATGAAAGTTGCAAAAAAATCAAAATCAGTAAGGAACAATACAATCGACTGATTAGATATATAGAAAATAGTTTTGAGCAAGATGAGAAAGGTAACTTTCTACAAATAGATACAGAAGCTACTAAAAGTGATCGTGATGCCTTCTACGAAGCAACTGGAAGGTATCATATTTTCAATACATGTAACTCATGGACTAATCGAGGCCTCAAATACGCTGGGCAAAATGCCTGCTTGTGGACTGCCTTCCAGAAACCTATATTTTTAAAATATGAATAAGATTAATTTCTAGTTGGCAGCAATTTTAAAACCTAACGACGCCATCATAATATAATAACGCGTTGAGCTATTAAGCAGCCAAAGCATGTTTGGTTTGATTAATTGGTTTACAATTTTCAAGATTCATAAATTGTTAAAAGTTTTAGCCGTCACCTTTGAAATTAATCGAGAAGTGTACCAGTCGATGCTTCTAACTTCCAAGCTAAGGTAGATCTCAATACTTCTAAAGAAAAAATAGTATCTGTACTAGATAAAAGACAAACTAAATTTATAAAAACAGTTTCTAAGTGGAGTGAAAAAGATTTATCAACTTATATCATTCCTCATCCTGCCTTTGATAATATTACCCTTAGAGAATTGATCTATTTTATGGATTTCCATACGGAGCATCATCATAATACACTAAAGGAGTTTCATTAGGACTACAAGTTACTTCTTGCTTTATAGGAATGTTTCTATGAAATTAGATATTCATTTCCAAATAGCTAGATTTCTCGGCTACGCTGGAAATTAATAAATAATTAATCCCTTGGATTCCTCAGCTCGATGCTATCGTTCGGAATGACAATTGATCTTATTTTGATTTAGTTTTATGATTACTTTTTACAACTGTCTTTATAATTCATCCTTACAATTGTCACCCTGAGAGAACGAAGTGATTCGAAGGATCACAATTGTTAGCCTTGCGATTCATTTCGACCAGCGTGGAGAAATCTTTTTTTTAAACTAGCATATTGCTTTCCTTATGATTAGGGGAGATTACCCACTATACTCGAATGAAAAAAAAGCGTAATAAGTTATATTCCTCAACCTCGCTACACTCATTTAGAATGACAATTTATTTTCGATTATCCATAAGTCCAAATTGTCATCCTATGGTAGCAAAAGCAAATTTTCTCGATTTCCATAAATTTTATGATTAGAAATGGAATGTAATATCTAAGGATGACGTTATATTGCATGTAAGTTGGTCAGGAAGAGGCGGGATGCCGCGTGAGGTGCCTGGAAGGGGCTGACGAAGGAAGCCGTCCCGACATACGACGATAGAGGTAATAATAAGATGTGAGCGCTAAACATTGCTGTACTTATATCTATTACAATTAAGGAAAGGGACCAAGCCTGGAAGGGCCCGACCCCGAGGAACGAGCGGGTCACGCCCAAATAAAAATGAAATACGAATGAAAATGAAATATAAATATATCCTACTAGCTGTTGTTTTTGCAACGGGAATGTCTGCGATAACGGTAAATAATGATCGACTTTTTGAGATTTCTAAGAACATAGAGATTTTTGTGAAGGTATATAAGGAGCTAAATGCGAATTATGTAGATGATATAGATCCAAGCCAGCTTATGCGCACCGGAATAGATGCGATGGTAGGTAGTCTGGATCCGTATACGAATTATATCTCAGAGTCTCAGGTGCAAGGTTACCGTATCGAATCTGAGGGAAAATATCAGGGTATCGGTGCAATAGTAGAAAAAGTCGGTGATCACCTTACTGTCATTGCTCCTTATCAGGGAAGTCCAGCTATTGAAGCAGGTCTTAAAGCAGGGGACAAAATACTAAAGGTAGATGGCCTCTCTACGGACGGTCGAAGCCAGAGTGATCTAAATGAAATGGTAAGAGGTGTGCCAGGTACTATGCTTAATCTCACGATAGAACGTCCTGGAACAGTAGGTGCTTTCGATATAGATCTGAGAAGAGGTGAGGTAAATATCAATAATGTGCCCTATAGCGGAATGGTATCTGATGATATAGGATATATTTCCTTGACAACATTTACACAGAAAGCCGGAGCTAATGTTGCTGGTGCTCTGAAGAATCTAAAAAAAGAAAATCCTGGCATTGCAGGTGTTATATTAGACCTACGATATAACGGTGGAGGACTCCTTGCTGAAGCGCTAAATGTAAGTAATGTATTTGTGCCTAAAGATCTAGAGCTAGTAAGTGTAAGAGGTAAGGTTAGAGAAAGAGATGCCGCATATAAGACAAGGAATATTCCTGTAGACTTAGAAATTCCAGTTGCTGTCCTGATCAATAAGCGATCGGCTTCTGCTTCTGAAATTGTATCTGGAGCTATCCAGGATCTGGACAGAGGGGTGCTTATAGGTCAGCGATCATTCGGAAAAGGGCTGGTACAGAATACTAAAGATGTAGGGTATAATTCTCGTGTAAAACTAACTACTTCTAAGTACTATATCCCTAGTGGTAGATGTATACAGAGTGTAGAATATGAGGATGGCGAACCTAAGGATATACCTGAGGAACTGCGTGCAAAGTTCAAAACTAAGCGTGGAAGAACAGTAACAGACGGTGGAGGTGTAGCTCCTGATGTAAAATTAGAGGCGCCTGTACTATCAGATGCAACAGAGAGCTTGCTTAAGGATAAGGTGATATTTAATTATGTAACAGATTATCTACTAGAAAACAAAATAGATTCTATAGCCTTAGAAGATATAAGCTTTGATGACTATGCCTCTTTCGAGCAGTTTGTAAAAAAACAAAACTATACCTTCCAGACCAAGGCGGAAAAAGAGCTAGAAGAAATGGAATCGGAAATATCTGAAACGGAGAAAAAAATAATCCTTAATGATCTTTCGTCTATGAAGAAAAAAATAGATCAAGAAAAATCAGATGATATACAAGAGTATAAAACCGAAATCACTAAAGAGATAGAAAAAGAGATCGCTACTAGATTTCATTTTCAGAAAGGTAGTACTTATGTCAAACTTAGAGGAGATACTGAGGTTCAGGAAGCTATAAGCATCTTAGGAGATCCTGCTAAATACAATAAGATACTAGGGAAATAATCTGACAGGTTGGATAACTAGCGTACCATTTTCATATGATACGTTGGTCTCTTTTTGTCAAAGGTATATGCCATTGACCCATTTCAGGCGATCGCTAAAAATGTGCCTTTGCAAGATGGTTTACATTTACATCTCTTAATGTTCTGTACGTAAGCAAGAACTTAATTGAAGCAGTATATTGAATATTAATAACCTATGGACTTCCCCACTAAAGTAGACATTAAGATAAGTTGATTGGCAGTTATTTCTTAATATTAAATAACAAAACATGTCAATGATAGAAAGAGATACACAAAGGCTGAGAAACTAGCTATAGTAAAGGAATCGTTAGAGGAAGGAGTCCAATTGTCAGATTTATCTGAGAGGTACTCAACTCATATGAATACCATTAGTAGAAGGCGCCGTGAATTAGCGGTATACAAAGCAGACGCATTTCCAGGTAATGGTAATGAAGTAATAACGGAAGAACGACGAGAACTTAAGAGGCTCCGTCAAGAACTTTTTTTTACCTATAATTAAATACTAGAATAGTTTGTCAAACAGAAGCTTGATTTAAATACCTTTGCTACGTGGCTAATATATTATGCATAGAGACCGCTACAGAAATCTGTTCTATAGCGATAAAAGGAGTTGATGGCACGCTGCATCTTGCCGAATCTAAGGAATCGTTTAGCCATACGAGATCTTCTACACTATTCATATCAGAAGTACTAGACTCCGCAGGTCTCCTGATGAATGAATTAGATGCTATAGCCATCAGTTCTGGACCAGGATCTTATACTGGCCTACGTGTAGGCGCTAGTCTGGCTAAGGGGATCTGTTATAGTCTAGACCTACCACTTATAAGTATATCTACGCTAGAAAGTATAGCCAGTGCTACCAGAAATGCATATCCCGACAAAAATCTTCTTCACATTCCTATGGTCGATGCTCGTAGAATGGAGGTATATACAGCTGGTTATGATGCTGTAGGAGCCCTTATACATCCTTTAGAAGCTAAGATTTTAGATAAATCCTCATATCTCGATCACTTAGACCAATATGAAAAACTTGTTTTTTCAGGTAATGGAAGTGCTAAATTCGCGGAAATTGTGGATCACCCTGCCTTTATTTTTACAGATTTGGTCTGTTCTGCTTCATGGATGGTAGCCCTTGCGGTGAAAAAATATGATAAGCAAGAATTCATAGATGCTGCCTATTACAAGCCAGAATACCTCAAGGCTCCTAATATAACCCAGTCCAAGAAGAAGTTATTTTAAGGGTAAACCCCGAGAACAATTGAACTCTTTTGCAAGTTTCTACATTGATATACAGTTGGTTACGCATATAATATAGTTGGTATTATAAAGTTGGTATAGTTTTGGTATTCTCTGTATCGTATTCCGTGAACAAAAAAAATTATTAATTACTTGCTATGAGAAATAAGAAAAACGAAACAGTTACTCTTAAAAAAGGCGGTAAAGAAGTGCAGTTAGACTATGCAGATCTAAGAAAAGCAGTTCTTGTATTACGTGCAGTTAACCACAAACTCAGACAGAGGATCATAGATCTACTGGAAGACAGTGATACTATGACCGTTACAGATATCTACATTAAACTAAGATTAGAACAATCTGTGGCATCACAACATCTTGCAATTTTAAGAAGAGCAGGTGTAGTTATCACCGAAAGACAGGGGAAATTTATCTACTATTCTCTCGATAAAGATCGATTAGCGCAGATTTCTGCACTAGTGGAAGATTTAGCCTAAATTTACTAACTAAAAACCTGATTTACAATAAGTTAAAACGTCTACACTTTACTAAAACTTTAAAATTAGTTTTCAAGGAGTTACAAATGTGATTTTTTTTTAATATTTTATTTTGATAATACATTATAATTATTCATATTTGTTCTCGAGGTCGAAAAATAAGAACTAAGAAAACTACATGGAAAAGGCTAAAGTTACTTTTAACTACGAGAAACTTCAGGTCTCAACCGAGCTTATGCGTGCTATGGCACACCCGTTACGATTGAGAATACTAGAGTTTATCGATACCCACGGGGTTATTAATGTAAACAAGATTTACAATAACCTTCAGATAGAGCAATCTATCACCTCTCAGCACTTACGAATATTGAAAGTTGCAGGAGTTGTAAATTCAGAACGAGAAGGAAAATTTATCCACTATAGTATCAATTATGATATTATACATAAGGTGGAAAACGCTATAAGGAATTTTATAGCAAAGAATAAGTAAAAGATATAACCGGACATTTTTGTCCGGTTTTGTTTTTTCCCCTCTACCTTAAAAGGATAGCTCTCAGCTACGCCTTATTTTATTATTATAACACATCTATACTAGTCCAAACTATTTGAGAAGTTTTTGCCCAAGATATTAGGCATATTCCTAATGATTGATTGCTTCCGGATACTTGATTAGTTTTATTCAAGGATTTTAGTCCTGCATTACGAATCTATGCAATGGACTAATCCGTTTTTAGTAATTCTCCATATCCTGAGATTTTATTTATGTTTTGGCTACTCTTTATGGGCGTAGATAAGACTAAATATTTCGAAAGCTAGAAATATTCTTTCTAGCTACTGTGTCCTAATTGTTCCTATTCTTCCTCCCCTATCCCTAGGACTGTAGCAGATGCGGGAGCTTCTGTCTTTTTAGGCGCCTGGAAGAATTTACGATGGAAAAGCAAAATACTCACTACACCAACAGAAATAGCAGCATCAGCGACGTTGAATACAGGTTTGAAAAAGCGAAAGGGAGTTCCTCCCCACTTAGGCACCCAAGCTGGCCATGTTGTATCTACTAGAGGAAAATAAAACATATCTACTACCTTACCTTTGAGGAAAGGTGCATAACCACCTCCTTCCGGAAACATAGTAGCTAGGCCTCCATGGAAGGTAGATTCCGAAAAAATCAAACCATAGACCATACTATCGATGATATTTCCTAGGGCACCAGCAATGATCAATGCAAAACTTATAAGAAGACCCACAGATTCTTTGGCAAGAATAAGCCCTCTAATTAGATACACCAGAAAACCTACCATGATTATTCTAAATATACTCAATGCATATTTTCCAATATCTCCTCCTAAGGTAATCCCAAAGGCCATACCCTCATTCTCTATAAAGTGTATTTTGGCCCATTCAAGACCCATTATATCAAAACCTCTACCATAAAGAATATTGGTTTTCACATAGATCTTTAGCCACTGATCTAGGATAAGTATAAGTACAATAATAGCTACTACAATACCTGTTCTCTTCAAAAGAATTTTTTTTTATTCTAAAAAATTACGCTCGCTAAATGCTTACTACATTTTGGCTTCTATACTTAATGTAGCATGAGGTACTGCCATAAGTCTCTCCTTAGAGATAAGCTTACCTGTAACTCTGCAGATTCCGTATACCTTATTTTGAACTCTTAGTTTAGCATTTTCTAAGTGTTGTATGTGTTTTCTTTGTCTAGAAGCTAAGGAATAAAGATGCTCACTTTCCATCCCAGCAACACCATCTGATAAGCCTTTTTGTTTAGAATCAGGATTATCTGCCATCTCAGAAATTTGCCCCTGATAATAAGCTAGTTGCTCCTTGGCTATCCTTAGTTTTTCATCTATCAGATCGCCAAATTCCTTTAACTCAGGTGCAGTATATTTATTTTTAGCTCTTTTCTTAGTAGGAGCTTTAGTATCTGCCTTCTTTACAGAAGTTTTGACGGCCTTCTTTGCCGATATAGCTGCTTTTTTAACAGGTGTTTTTGTTTTCTTCTTGACAGAAGTAGTTGCTGCCTTTTTAACTGGAGCTTTAGTTGCCTTCTTAGTAGAGGCCTTTACATTCTTTTTAACAGATACTTTAGCTGCTTTCTTTGCTGGTGCTTTAACTACTTTTTTAGCTGATGCCTTAGCAGCCTTCTTTGCAGGAGCCTTAACTACTTTTTTAGCTGATGCCTTAGCCGTCTTCTTTGCAGGAGCTTTAGCTTTTTTTGGAGACGCTTTAGCTGTCTTTTTAGCTGCCATGATTTGATGTTTTAAATACTAACTATTTTATCTAAAAGTGCAAATATATACGAAATCTTATCTTATTATCACTTACCTTTTCTATAATCCCTCATATTTAGTCTAAAAATCTTAATTTTGGTCTTAATTTTAACTCACGTTTCATGCAAAAGCGATCGGGAAGATTAGAGAATAAAGTCAATAAAGAAGAGCTAAAACAGCGCTTAGCTGAAGAAAAACTCAAGAGAACGACGCTCTCTTTTTACAAATACGCCCATATTGAAAATCTTATCCCTTTCAGGGAGCAATTTTATCAGATATTATCAGAATTAGAGGTTTTCGGTAGGATATATGTGTCAAAAGAGGGTGTAAACGGACAAATGTCAGTTCCTTCAGATAAGCTAGAAAACCTTAGATCGGCATTAGATACAATAGATTTTCTCAAGGGGATTCGACTCAATATCGCCATAGATGATGACGGAAAATCCTTTTATAAGCTTACCATAAAGGCCAAAAAGAAGATACTTGCTGACGGACTGGAAGATGAAACCTTCGATGTTACTAATCGAGGCAAGCATCTATCAGCTGAAGAATTCAACGCTCTAGCAGAACGGGAGGATAGCATCATTGTGGATATGAGAAATCACTATGAGAGTGAGGTAGGGCATTTTGAAGGTGCTATCACACCGGATGTAGAAACCTTCAGATCGTCTTTACCTATTATTGAAGATATACTCCAGGAGCATAAAGACAAGCATATTATTATGTATTGTACAGGAGGTATCCGTTGCGAAAAAGCAAGTGCCTATTACAAGCACAGAGGCTTCCAACAAGTATATCAACTAGAAGGAGGTATCATAGAGTATGCCCGTCAGGTAAAAAATAATGATCTAGAAAATAAGTTTAAAGGCAAAAATTTTGTCTTTGATGAGCGACTAGGAGAGCGTATTACAGAGGAAATAATTTCTCGCTGTCATCAGTGTGGAAAGCCTTGTGATACTCATGTCAATTGTGGTAACGAGGCCTGCCATATATTATTTATCCAGTGCGAAAATTGCTCAATAGAGAATAATAATTGCTGTTCCAGTAAATGTAAGGATTTCATCGAATTGTCCACAGAAGAACAAAATAAGCTTAAGCCTACTATTCAGTTTAATGGTACAAAATTCGGCAAAGGAAGATACAAAGCGGCAAGAGAGGCGGATGATTTAGAGCAGATCTAAGTATATTCTTCTGGAGTGATTTGGATTTATTTTGCTCAGGCGCATTGTCTATAATGAAAAAGCATATAACTCGATCCTCATAATGCAAAAAATATATCTTTCTTTTCTTAACTAGATGAAAATCAATGTTTTTGGCATTAAATATGTATTTAATATAAAAATATTAATCTGGATCCATATATACAAAATAGTAATTCTAAGGTGTTACGTGGAGTTCATGATCATGTTACACAATTGCTTCTACCTCTGAAGCAACAGGGCTATGCTTATCACAATCTAGAGCATACCTTACATGTAGTAGAAAGTGCTATTCTACTTAAAGAAAAAGAAAAGGTACACGATGAGCAGGCAGAGTTGATAATAATTGCAGCATATTTCCACGATACAGGTATAGCTGTCGATTATAAAAACCATGAAGATGTTTCTAAGAAACTAGCAAGCAATTATTTACATTCTATTGCATATCCACTAAATAAGATCGAAGAAGTCCAATCATTAATCCAGATCACAAAACCTGACAGTATCTCTGTAAGCTTATCGGAACAGATACTTAGAGACGCAGAT
Source organism: uncultured Saprospiraceae bacterium (assembly GCA_964475415.1). Taxonomy (GTDB): domain Bacteria; phylum Bacteroidota; class Bacteroidia; order Chitinophagales; family Saprospiraceae; genus CALCMJ01. The sequence goes on from CAYYWZ010000033.1 coordinate 36,073, forward strand.
CTTTCTAACTTAGGTAGTGAGCGTTATTTTAAAGTACTCAAGAAACTCAAACAAGAGTGGAAAAATCATAGACCTGACCTATTGAAAAACAATAATGAAGTTTATTATAATTATGCATTAGAGTTTCTTGACAAACACAATTATTTGACACGCAGTGCGAGAGAAATTTGGAACCATCAAAAATTAGCTAATCGTGCCAATCTACTTAATTTGATAAAAAAATCTAGGAAAAAGAATGTTGCCATGAAGGAAGAAAAAATCAAAAAGACAAAAGCCTCCAGCCTACTTGCTGATTCTAAAGTAGGTCAAATGATATTCAAAACTTCGCTAAGAAATCATATTGATCTTAGTTCTCTTGCAGATAGCAAAGCCTCTACTATGTTAAGTGTCAATACGCTTATCATCACCATTGCATTGCCGATTATGATTCCAAGAATTCAAGAATTCCCACTGCTTGGAATCCCCGCTTCTATCTTGCTCATAACCTGTGTCAGTTCCATATTCTATGCAACTCTTGTTACTAGACCTATCAAGATGAATGGACTTACTTCTATAGAAACTCTACAGAACGGAAATGGAGATCTTTTCTTTTTTGGAAATTTTTTCAAGATGCCCTTTGATCAATATAAAAAAGGTATCGAGTATACCTTAGAAAATGCAAACTACTTAGATGAATCCATTATTAGAGATCTATATTTCTCCGGTATTGCACTAGGAAAAAAATATGGGCAACTTAGAATTTGTTACACTATATTTATATCAGGAGTATTACTTGCTGCTGTTGGTTTTTTCATTATTATGCTTTTAAAATTACCTGTACAATAGCAGCTTTGAAAAACATCTTAATAATATATGTATTCCTCTTAGTATCTACCATGCTAGCTGCACAGGTAGATAGTACCCTAGTGAAACTAGACAAACTCAGTTGGTCTGACGCTAATAAAAACAACCCTATAACAACGAACAAAATTCTTTCTGGACTAAGTATCGAGGTAGATCCTAATGATCTCCCACTCTCTGTTTATGTAATTACCCAAGATCAAATTCTTCTACATGGTTATAATTCTATAGTCGATATACTCGCTACCCTTCCTGGAATAGTAACTTCTCAGCCTGGCTCAGGAGAAGATGGCGAAGGCTTCATGATGAGGGGATTATACGGTAATACCTACTGTAAAATACTTATCAATAATAATCCTATAAAACCTTTCGTCCTTAAGAGCATGCCACTCGGACAACAGCTACCTATTAAAAATATAGAAAGAATAGAGGTCGTTTATGGACCCTCTTCTTCTGTATATGGTGTCGATGCATCAGCAGGCGTTATCAATATCATTACAAAGGGTGAAATCAAATCGAATCTAGTTCAAACCAGCTACCAAATAGGAAGTAATACATTTCAAAATATCAATGCAGAATTTGAAACTTCTTTTAATCTATTGAAAAGAGATTTTGGTCTACGTATATATGGCAATAGTTCTACAAGGTCAACTAGCAATGTAGACTATACAGAAAATATAGATCCGCTGTTATATAATCTTGGAGATCCTAATGAAATATTTGATAGAGAAAATTATGTAGGCACACCAGAACAACCACTAATAAATCAGCTGCCTTCTTCCAGCCAGCTATTTGGTTTCGAAGGAGAGTATGGTAACTTAAAATTTAATTATTATCTACTCAAAAGAAAGCAGCATAGTTCTTTAGGCCTATCTACAAATGCATTTTCGTACAGTAATCCGCTTATATCTACAGGGGAACAAATAACGCTAATCAATGCAGAATTCAATAAAAAGATTAAAAATTTCTCTAGCCTAACAAAACTAGGTTACATAGGTTATCGTCTGGATGATAGAACATCTAACATCTATGTGTTACCGTTAGAATATGAATACCTAAGTGCTTTTATACTAGGAAATATTGAAGACTTTGAAGAAGCTACTCAGTTGAATACAAAAATATATAACGATCTATATACCGGCATAAGATATTCTCACGGCTACTCAACAGAATTTTTTGCAGAGCAGAGATTACAATATGATATTACTAAAAATATAAGTTTCCTGACAGCCTTCAGGTACGAAACAGGTAGCGGATTACCTATACAGAGAAATCTACCACAGTCAGTTGATGAGTCTGAAGCATCAGAAGAAAAATTCGAAGCCTTAGGAGAAAGTTATAGTAATCTATCTGTCTACATGCAAGGGTTCCTTAAGTACAAAAAATTCAGAGCCATACTAGATGCAAATTTTGCTAATGTTTCTAGAATAACTAATTTAAGAGATGCTGTAAACTTTACTCCTAGGGTAGCGCTTATGTATGAGTTACAGTCCAATATCAGAATTCGTTCTGCATATAGTAGTTCACTTAGGACACCATCCCCTTACTATAATTCTACTAGAGTATCTGTTACGCAAGGGTCTATTCCTAACAACATTACCTTTTCTCCAGAGACTACTGATTCCTATACGCTTGGTCTTAATTGGCAACTTAAGAAAAAAACAATCTTAGATATAGAGCTGTATCGTACTCAAACAAAAAATCTTATTAACTATGGATTATCTGCTAATTTCGAAGAAGGAGAGCAATTTTTTTTAACAGCTGGCTTTAGTAATTTTGAAGACTCAAAAAAAACGCTTTCTGGAATCCAATTGATACTAAGAACTCAGGATGTTTTTAACGATAAGAAACTTGATTTAGAATTTAGTCTAAATCTCTCTAAGGGGAGTGAGGTTGTCATACTAGATTTTGGTAATGATCCAGTACAAGTAGACCTTGACAATGTTAGATCCTATCCAACTTTTATTTCTAAATTTAATCTATCCTATAGACCCTTCACAAAGTTTTTTATCCGCTCTGAAAACTCATTCCAGAATTCTAATATTCCTTTATCCCTTGCCGGCCTCTATAGTACAGGAGAGCTGAACAATCAGAGAGCAGCCGTTAAGATGAATCTTATATTTAGGTATCAGCTGAATAGATACTTCGGTGTATCAGCGAGAATAACAAACCTGCTGAATACTAATTTCGGAGGCATAGATGCTACAGAAACAAATAATGTCTTATTAAATAATCCTCAGGAGAGAAGAAACTACTCTCTTGTAGTAGACTATATCCTGAGATAATGGTTGGTCACAAATTCATATCCTTTTTCGGCTTACTTCTTTTTCCTCTCCTGTGTTATGCACAGTCCTCTATAGAACTTGATCTTATAGATAAAATAAAAATGAAGTCAAATGATGTGCTCTTTTTACAAGATAGCATGATCTATTACAACAACTTCGCTAGAAAGAATAACTATCTCGACCTACAACTAGAGACTTCTCTTCATCTAGCAGCATTCTATCTAAAAGAAAACAAAATAGATAATGCCCTTTCTCTTTATCTCGAGATAGAAGCAATTTCTTTAGCTGAAAATAAAGAAGTTTATTTTATCAAGGCTAATAAAAACCTTGGTGACATATATACGCAGAACAAATTACATGATGATGCTATAAGCGCCTTTACTAAATTAATCCGTATTAAAGAAAACAAGGAACTAGATAGATCAGAGATATTGACAAATATATCTGAGAATTACAGGCAGAAAAATCAGATAGATTCTTCTCTGTTCTATATCGGTAAAGCTATTCAGCTAAATCAAAAAGATATAAAACGTACTGTTGTTCTTATGTCAAAAAAGTCTGACATCTATAATGAAACAGGTCAATATGAGAAGAGTCTTGAAAACAATAAACTCATATTTACACGCATAAAAGAAAACAAACTGGATAAAGAAAGGGCTGCTATCGTTAACAATATTGGATACAATTATTTCTTTCTCAAAGACTATGACAAAGCTATATCGAACTTTAAATCTGCATTGAAACTAACCGATATTAACGACAAGGCAAAATACTCCGAAATTCTTCTAAACATTGCTGTAGCTAATAGTAACCTTAGAAGATTCTCCTCGGCTAGAAATTATTTATTTAGAGCTAAAGAAATATTAGACGATCCATCATCTAATAAAAGTTTAGAACTAGAAAATCTGCTAGCCAAGTCTTACCTAGAGGAAGAAGATTATTTTAGAGCTGAGGTTCATGCTACTTCTGCGCTAGATCATGCACAAGGTAATAACAGTCCAGAACAACTAAAAGAATTATATCTAACCTCAGCAAATGTAAGTTCTGGTCTAAACGATTACGAACAAGCTCTATTATATTATGGCAAGCATCTAAAGTTAAGAGATTCGCTAGAAGCTAAAAAGATATATCAAGAAAAAGAACTAGTCAATACCCAAGACAAACTAGAGTCAACAGAAAATAAATTGCGCTTTCTACAGAAAGAAAGAGAACTAAAAGAATCCGAAATAAAGGCACTTTCTCTTAATAATAAAAATCTACAACTAGAAAGTGATGCTCTAAGACTAGCTAATGAAAAAAGAGAAAATGAATTACTTGTAGCAAAACGAGATCAGGAACTACAAAACGAAAAACTAAATGTGCAGCTACTCGAATCTGACAAGGTAAAAAATCAATTAGTCCTTGCTCAGCAAAAAATAATAGCCGAACAGAAACAAAGAAAACTAGACAGTGTAGAAATTGCAAAAAGATTAGAAGTAGACGCCCTCGCTAAAGAACAAGAAATACTCAAGCAAGAGCAATTGGTATTGTCTGGTCAGAAATCCTTACTAGAAGAAAAAAATAAGGTGAACGAACTAGCCATAGAAAAACAAAATAATTTCAGGAAGTTCATGGGTATCATTGCTGCCTTAGGACTTATGGTATTATCTCTAATACTGTTCGGTTTTTTTAATCTAAGAAAGACCAACAAGCTTATAAAAAAGGAAAGAAAAAGATCAGACAAACTCCTTAACTCTATTCTACCTAAACAGACTGCTGAAGAACTAAAAACTAAAGGAAAAGCAACACCTAAACAATATGAAAATGCTACTGTCATGTTTACTGATTTCTCACAGTTTACAAAGATAAGTGCCAAGATGACTCCAGAGGTAATCATCGCAGAACTCGAGGCTTGTTTTTCTGCTTTCGATGAGATCGCTGAACAGCATAATCTGGAAAGAATAAAAACAATCGGCGATAGTTACATGTGTGCAGGAGGACTCCCTAAGAAAAACAATACACATGCTCAGGACTGTCTCCAAGCAGCTGTCAAAATGCAACAGTACATGCATGCTAGATATGCAGACAAAAATGCAGTAGGAACAGAATACTGGAAAATGAGAATAGGAATTCATACCGGCCCAGTAGTAGCTGGTGTAATCGGCAAAAACAAATTTGCCTATGACATCTGGGGAAAAACGGTCAATATTGCAAGTAGATTAGAAACTGCTTGTACCATAGGAGGCATACGTATTTCTGAAACTACCTTAGAAATGATCAAATCCACAGATAGTTCTTTTAATTGTAAACAAACTGGATTGGTAGAAAATGAGGTGCAAAGTTATGAGTGGAAAAGTTGAAGGCATTGTGGCTATTTTCCGTAAGCTAGATTTTCTTCTTGTTAGTCCTAAATAAACTTTCGTTTTCATAGATATATCCTAAGCAAAATGTCCTGTACATGCAAGACCGCTATTAGCCAGATGGAAGCAATTGGAATACTCATCTATAATACGTGTATTTATATGAAATATCACGTATGAATACGAAGCTAACCCTTTCGCTTAAAAAATCAATAATAGAAAGAGACAAACGCTATGCTAAGGGTAACAATCAAAGTTTATCTCAAATTATTGAGTCTTATTTAGGGATATTCGGAATTACCGATATCCCTTTATATATAATTGTCTTAGAACTCTACTTAAGAGTTAATTACCCCATTTTCTGGATTTATTGCGTGAAAACGGAGTAATGCTTCCACGCTAGTCTTGTCGCTCGCCGCGACTGGCGTTATCTTTTATTTCTTAATTCTATTTGCTTATACTTCATTTCATACCTTTCTGTGTAATTTTGTCCTTACTTCTGAATCTCCCTATTTAGAAAAAGTTACTTCCGAAAATCCTGAATTAGGCGACCCAGAACTTGATTCAATTAGAGGAATAATTAGCTTACCAAAAGATTTTGATTTGAAGAAAGAAGCAAGGAAACTAAGAATAAAAAAGCATGGCTAAGCTTCGATTATTTATCGATACAAATATTATTATTGATCTTTTGGCAGATCGGAAACCATTTTCAAATTCT
>CAYYWZ010000034.1:0-39723 GCA_964475415.1 uncultured Saprospiraceae bacterium
CTATACATACATCCACATTCCCTGGACATGTAATAACAGGAGGAGCATCGCAGCAATTTCCATTAACTGTAACTGTAAAAGAACAAGTTGTCTGATTCCCACAATTATCTTTAGCAGTATAGACTACTGTAGTTATTCCTTCTGGGAAATTATCTCCGCTAGAAAAATTAGAAGTAAATGAGGATATTCCACACTCATCATTCGCAGAAGGCTCATCCCATGTCGCTAAAGCATCACATCCTGATGATAGATCTACTGTAATGTTAGTTGGACAATCTGTTATCGAAGGAACTGTAGCATCTTCCAATAGAATAATCTGTGTACATTCAGCAAATAACCAAGGGTTAGAATTGTTTGGATATTCTGCTAGCCAAATTCTTTTTACTAGTGTCTGTCCAGAGCAAGGACCTTCTGATATAACTAAATCAGAATAAGTAACAATAGGCGTCTCACAATCTGCTTCACCTGCAGTAGCAGTAGCATAACCAGTTTCATCTGGATGAATATTATCATCCGGACATCCGAAGTAGTTTTGTGGACAAACAATAACAGGAGAAGTATTACAAGCAACTCCATTAGTTTCTGCTATTACAGAAGAAAGGGAAAATAGATTTAATAGTATAATCCCTAATAAATTAAAAAGCATTCTAGTAGCTTTCATAAAAGTGTGGTTTTTCATTCCTTTATTTAATAAATACATATCTAGCCTTATGTCAAATGATATAAGGTAGTGTGATTGGAAAGAAATTAGATTTGATTCAGCAGCAAAGCGAGAGTTGGAATCTCGCTGTTATGACGCAAATATAGTATAAAAAGCTTCTAATAGAAAATAATAAATTAATTTTTTATTTTACATGCTTATGATTGTAAAGCTTTAAATACCTCATTAATGGCTGTAAAACAGCGAATTACATATGTGTTTTCTATTTTATTTATTTTTTTTGGTTGTGCTGAAAAAAGTAAAAAAAGTGATTTAAAAGTGTTTAGATATAATGAAGCTGTCAATGTTAGTTCTTTAGACCCCGCTTTTGCGAAATCACAAAACAATATGTGGGCTGTTAATCAGATTTTTGATGGGCTAGTTGCAATGGATGATTCGCTTAATATTATTCCTAGAGTAGCTAAATCTTGGACGTTTTCTGAGGATCGTAAACAAATCAATTTCCTACTTAACCAAGAATTTTATTTCCATGATGATCCTTGTTTCGAAAACGGAAGTGGGAGAAAACTAAAAGCTCAAGATATTGTATACAGTTTCCACAGAATAATAGATAGAAATATAAATTCTCCTGGCTCCTGGATATTTGATGGGGTTATAGCAGAGCAAGAGCCTTTTGTTGCCTTATCGGATTCTGTTTTTCAGCTGAATTTACAAAAGGCATTTTTACCTATTCTAGGGATACTAAGTATGCAATATTGTGGAATAGTACCAGAAGAAGCAGTAGACTACTACGGAAATTACTTTAGAGCTAATCCGGTAGGAACTGGTCCATTTAAATTCAAAAGATGGATAGAGAATCAAGGCTTATATCTGTTGAAAAATGAGAATTACCCCCAAGAGACTGGAAATCTAGAAGGAGTTAAAATCAGTTTTATAGCCGATAAGAAAATTGCGTTTTATGCACTACTAAACGATAAATTGGATTTTTTCTCTGGTGTAGAGTCCTCTTTCAGTAGTGAAATATTAGAAAACGATGGGAGTCTAAAAGAAGATAAGGAAGAACAAATAAACCTAGTAAGTGCCCCTTTTCTAAATATGGAATATATAGGTATAAATATGGAACTGGCTAAAAACTCTATACTAGGTAATAAGAAATTTAGACAAGCGCTTAACTATGCTATCGATAGAGAAACAATGATTTCCTTACTCAAGAGTAATATTCCAGCACCAGCAACTAGCGGATTTGTTCCTAGAGGACTGCCTTCATTCAATGAGAAAGAGGTGCTTGGTTATACCTATAATACTTCTAAGGCTACTGAGTTACTAAAGTCAAGTAATTATGATGGAAACGAAATCATCACCCTATATACCAATAATGATTATGCGGATATAATAACTTATGTTGCTAAGAGTTGGGAAAAAATAGGTGTTAAAGTGCGCATAGAATTACAAGAAACCTCCGTACTTAGACAAGGTATGAGAAATAGCGCTGTTCCTTTGTTTAGAGCCTCTTGGATCGCTGATTATCCAGATGCAGAAAGCTTTCTATGTATGTTCTACGGGGAGAATCCACCACCTCCTAATTATACTAGATTTAATAATAGTGCTTTCGACGATCTTTATAATCAAGCGCTTTCGGAAAATGATACAGAAAAAAGATATGAGCTCTACTGGCAAATGGATGAGCTGATAGTGGAGGAAGCACCTGTTATCTTTTTATATTATGATAAGACTGCAATATTTACAAGCAAAAGGGTAAAGAATTATAGAGCCAATGCTTTAAACATGTTAGATTGCAGAAACATAAGTATAAACTAAGCTATAATCTAATTTACATTACCCACCTTAATGCCTTCAACATTAAAGTTGACTGTATTTCCAGGAGAGGTACTTAACTCTACACTCTCAGGTAAAAATTGCCATACGTTACCATCGGGAAAGTCCTGAAGTCCTAGTACTATTTTCGATAGAACGCCCAGATCAACAGCAGATACATTATTATCAGCATTTATGTCGGAAGCAATAACTTTATATGATTCTGTAAATGGATCAATACCTAAAATATGTTTTACCATAAGTGCAATATCAGCAGCAGATACATTATTCAATGCATCAGAGTCTTTTCTAAAATAGATATGAGGATTGTTTAATGTTGGGTATGCTTCTAATATAGCTTCTACAGTTTCATATTGTGTGAGGTCGATAGGACCTGCTTGCTGCGGATTCTCGGCTGGGCCTATAAGATACTCTACATCTGTTACCGGAGTACTATTAATAGCAGGATTAGTAATGCTTAGATTAAAACTTGTTGTCAATTCTTGCTGTGTTTCTGATCCCGTAGCACCAGTTGCAGCAATCGCATCCGATACTTGACTGAAAGGTGGATCAAATGTCACTGTACCATCTGGAGCTATAACAACAAATAAGGGTGTACCAAAAGCAGGACCGAAAGTACCATCAGTTAACAGTGCTTGAGCTGGTACACTTCCTCCATCAGCACTTACACTAGGGAAAGTAAGTCCATGATTGCTTTTATAATTACTTACATCTAGATTGTCATCGTTCAGCTTGTTACTTAACTCTATGAACTGAACATCATATGCTCCTTCACCCCATTGTTCATAGAGATTTTGTACAGAAGGTGCTATATTATTACATGGAGGACAGGCTACAAAAAATATTTTAACCATTACGGTTGTACCTTTATCTAAATAATCAGCATATAAGCTATGGCTTACACCATCAACATCTGTTACGGTGAAATCTGGGGCAAGTTGGGCCTCGATAATCTGAAAAGAAAATAATGCAACTAGGCATGCAAGTATTACAGTCTTCATAATTCAGGTGGTTTATCTTACAAAAATAGTCTTAATTTGTGATTAAATCAATGAAAACTTGAAACACAGAAAACAAATCGTACAATTCGAAGATATGGGACGTATTGCTTATTCTGAAGCCTGGGACCTACAAACCTACCTTCATGAATCGATAAAGGAACGGAAGATTACAGCAAGAAGAGCAAAGCTAGAATATGCAACGGATCATCATTTATTATTTTGTGAACATGATCCAGTATATACCCTAGGGAAAAGTGGAAAGTTAGATCACTTACTTCTTAATAATAGTTCTCTAAAGAAAAAGGGTATTAGTTTCTTTAAAATTAATAGGGGAGGAGATATTACTTATCACGGTCCAGGACAGATAACAGCTTATCCTATATTAGATCTTGACTTTTTCTTTAATGATATTCATAAGTATGTTAGATATCTCGAACAAATAGTGATCGATACACTCACCACTTATAATATAGAAGGACAAAGGATAGAAGGTTTTACTGGTGTATGGATATCCCACAAAGATCATTTTAGAAAAATATGCGCTATAGGTGTTCATCTAAGCAGATGGATTACGATGCATGGCATAGCACTTAATGTCAATACTGATCTTGATTATTTTGAACATATTGTACCTTGCGGAATTGCGGAGTCCGATATGGAGGTAACGTCTATGGCAAATGAGTTGGAAAGAAAAATTGATATCAATGAAGTCAAGACAGAATTAAAAAAGAATTTTAGCAAGCAGTTTGACTTTCGCTACAAATTATAATTGAAAAAAAAAGGAGATTATTCATAAGAATAATCTCCTTTGATTATAAGTAACGAGTTTTATCTTTTCACAACAGATATCTCTACTCTTCTATTCTGTCTTCTTCCTTCAGCCGTATTGTTTGTAGCAATTGGACTTTCTTCTCCATATCCTGCGTAACTTAATCTTTCAGCTTGGACACCTCTTTTTATCATTTCATTATAGACTCTTTTGGCTCTTCGTTCTGACAATCTTTGATTGTAAGATTTGTCTCCTTTATTATCTGTAAATCCTCTCAGTTGGAAAATACTTGACGAATATTTATTAGCAAACTTTACGGCCTCATCTATTTTTGCACTTGACTCTACTGTAATACCGTCACTATTTGTAACAAATTTTATTTCTCTCATTAGAAAGTTAATAAAACTGAGATCTTCTTCTGTAACAACTGGTGCCGATGGTGCTACATACTTTACGGGTGGACAACCACTATTCGCAGCAATACCTTTAGTGTTTGGACATTTATCAATATCATCTAGAACGCCGTCGCCATCAGTATCTGGACAACCATATACTGTTCCTTTGACATCAGGACATCTATCAAAATTATCAGCAACACCATCCTCATCTCTGTCAGGACACCCATTAGCAGTTCCGTATACTGTCGGACATGAGTCCAGTTCATCTATAACATTATCTCCATCTGTATCTAAAGGTTTGCAGCCTTGGTATTTTGCTTCGCCAGGTTCATTAGGACATTTGTCATCCGCATCTACTATACCATCACCATCCGTATCAGGACATCCTCCAAATTGTGCTAGTCCTGCCTCATCAGGACAGTTATCCTCACTATCTATAACCAGATCTCCATCTCTATCTGGACATCCTCCAAATTTCTTAGAACCTGCTTGATTAGGGCAATTATCTCTTTTGTCTGTTATACCATCCAGATCTGCGTCAGGGCATCCATCTAGAGATTTTATACCCGGCGTAAGCGGACAAACGTCATCTACATCTTTTATGCCGTCTCCATCAGTATCTGGATCTCCTCCAAGTCTCACACCGATTCTTAATGTCCCAAATTGGTAAGAGTCATTATTATTTCTTGGGTCTTCAGCATTGGTAGCATAATACATGCCATCTAACCAATCCGAAGTTGGAATTACTGATCTGAACTCTAGATCAAGATAGAATTTTTCTGACAGATCATATCGCAACCCAATTCCATACGGTATTTGAATATACGGACTTGAAAATTCTGCTTGATCTCTAGCAATATTTGCAGCTAAATTATTATTACCTAAGTCGTCTCCATTGTAGTCTATGGTAGGGTCAGTAAATGCTAGACCTATTCCTACCGTTGCATACGGAGATAAGATTCTTTTGAATTGATTAAGGGAGTGATACTCTCCATCAGAATCTACTTTCATTATGATACCATCAACTCGTGCGAATCTTCCTTCTCTTAAGCCTTCTTGTAAATCCTCTTCACTGTAAGACTTATAACGTTTACCAGCCCTAGGTTCCCACTCTAAGTCCAAAGAAAGTTCATGCAAGGGAGAAGTAAATGACCAATCTCTACCTAAGTGACAACCGATACTTTGATCTATATCATTTTCATCACTACAGGGCCCATCAAGAATTTCACTATCTGCTCCTTCTATACTAGAACCAAAATAGTTAAGGCGTAGGTTGAAATGCTGTGTTAAGGAGTAGTTTAAATTTAGACCATAGCTAAGATGTGTTTTTTCAAATATAGAAACGCCATGTCTGGCCCAACTATGTGTATCCGATCCGTTGTTAGAAAGTCCTAGGTGGATGCCTATGGCCCACTTTCGACTGCTATTGTATTCGTAATCTTCATCTAAATTATTGTAATCATTGCTATTGTCTATTTGTATAGTTTCTTGTGCGGTAACAAAGGAACTCAAAAATATAACAGCAGCTAGGGTGTTGTAAAAAGCTCTCATTTTAAAATGTATGTTAGTTATTAAAGAATAAATATAATAATTTATAATTTAATAAGAGCTCCTAATCAGTATGTTATCTCCCACTTTTATCTATAAAGTTACTGCTGGCCTGTTGTGTTCCCATCATAAGTATATCTTGGATGTTAACATGTGGTGGTCGAGTGGATATGAAAAAGATAGTCTCGGCAACGTCTCTAGAATTTAGAGGTACAAATTCATTATAAATCTTTGCCCTTTCTTTATCACCATCAAATCTTACTTCTGCAAATTCAGTTTCCTCTACATGTCCTGGAGCTACCTGACTTACTCTAATGTTATGTTTGTGAAGATCTATTCGCATAGATTTTGTAAGTGCATCTACGGCGTATTTGCTTGCGCAGTACACATTCCCATTAGGGTAGACTTCCTTGCCGGCTGTTGAGCAGATGTTTATAATATGACCTGATTTTCTTTTTACCATAGAAGGACTTACAAGTCTCGTGATATATAGCAGCCCTTTTACATTGGTATCTATCATCTGCTCCCAGTGAGTTATAGAGCCTTCTTGTATTGGAGCGAATCCTTTAGCTAATCCAGCATTATTTATTAATATGTCAATGGGTGAATTGTCTAAATCTAATTGGTTTATCTTTTCTTCACAGGCCGCATAGTCTCTTAGGTCAAAGGCTAAGGTCGTAAGCTCTGCATTATATTTTTCTTTGAGATCCTTAGCTATAGATTTTAATTTTTCAGTTCTTCTTCCTGTTATAATCAGCTCGTAATTGTTTTCTGCAAAGACGTGAGCTGTCGCTTTTCCAATACCAGATGTTGCACCTGTAATTAGTACTTTCTTAAGACTTTTTCCCATTATTATATTTTTTCTAATTCCGCTAATAGTTCCTGAAACTCTTTGGTGAACTCTTGGTATGCGTCTGTCGCAGGACCGTTGAACCCTGTATGGATTTTCATTATCCTATTGTTCTTATCTAGAAAGATCATTGTAGGGTAGGATATTATTTTATTTAGACCTGGAAATATCGCCGAAGCTTCTTTTTTGTCATAATAACCACCGTGTAAAACAGGGTAGGGAAGCTCTAGTTTTTCCTTATATCTTTTAAGTGCAGCTATAGATTTGTTTTTATCTCTATATCGTTCAAACCCTATGCTTATTATTTCTGTATTTAGGAGTTCATTTTTCTGTAAAAATGATTTTAGGAATTTGGTTTCATCTCTACAGTTAGGACACCAGGTTCCCATAATTTGTATGATCTTCGATTTGTTCTTGTAGACCTCATCATCTAAAGAAACCATTTGTCCTTCTGTGTTTTCAAAACTGAATTGGAAAGGTTTGTCAGAGGTAGGTAGGGTCAGATTGTATGGGTTTTCTAGTGTTGGCTTATCTGTTTTATATGCTTTAAAATTGGATTCATAATGTTTGCCAGAATAGAATACACCTATAATTGTATCAGCTTCTATATTTTTTCCTTCGAATAAAAATGCATGAGCTCCATCAAAACAAGAAAGAGAAAATTTGTCACCATCCGTTGTTCCTTCTAGATATCTATAGTCACCTGTCTCTGTCTGGAAAGTTCCTGATAATTTTTTATCATCAAGTTTTAAATTAGCAATTGCTGGATAGCTTTCTCCTGGTTTTTCGTAATCAAAACTAACCTGCCACTGACCTGCTATCTTCTCATTAGGTTTATTATTGTTAAGAGGAAATCTAAAATCTTTTCCATGATAAGCGATAAACGGTATGGAATAATTCGGTTTATAATTGACATGCCAGGCACCCTCCATTAGGCTTTCTTCACATATAGCCTTGATGTAGGAGTCAAATATTGGGAAATCAATAATGAGCGTATCCTTAGCAGTTTTTATATCTCTACCAAAATATATATCCGATACAATGATCTCTTCAGTATCATTATATATGACAAACACGAAAGAATCCTGACTTAGATATTTTACTTCAAAATTGAAGGGTAATTCCGTAAAATCAAACTTACTAGAAAGTTCTACTTCTTCTGCCGCCATCTGGTTAGGCTTGTCTAATTTAAGTATACCTCTCCATATACCTGGAGCAATCTTAGTGTATGGGTTGTCGGCAGTAACGCAAGATTCAAATACAATTAGGAATACAAAAAATGATATTATGGATACAACGCTATTTAGTTTTCTCACCTACGAAATTTTGTTCTTTGTACTTAAATAAAACATTAAAGGAGGTAAGGCTACCATAAATCCTCGTAATATATTGCTGCAAGTTTACCTTTTCTTCGTCTGATAAATTTTTACTACTATTTACTCTCTGTTCCATAACTCTTAGTCTATCTCTAAGCATAACAATTTTGTGGAAGAAAACATCTATAGGCATCTCTTTTGATTTGAGCGAGTCATCTGCAGGTTTCAGTATGAGTGTTCCACCATCCCACTTATCTCCTAAAGGTACTATTTCGGAAATGTCTGACCAGTTTCTAAGTATTTTCATAAGAGACTTTTCTGCTTGCGTATAGCTTACAGCCTCTTCGAAGGGCAGAGCTTCTATAATTTCCCATTCCTTATAAGTCTTTCCTACATTCTTTACTCCATAGAGCATAAAACTTAGTTTGTACGCAGCTACATCTACTGCTATTACTACTCCGTCACCATAGGCTGGATGTTTAACTCTGGATCCTATTCCTAGGATTGTATCTTCATTCATTGTTATCTATATTTTTACAAATTTCTTACTCGCTTTTAAGCCTTCAGTTTCTATAAGTAGGACATAAGTTCCTGCAGTAAGGTGAGAGATATTTAGATTTGCAAAACTACTTATATTTCCAGATAGAACTATTTGGCCTGTCCAATTAACAATACTATAATTGACTTGTTCATAGTTTTGTTCCATTTCTACACTCAGCATATCAACAACTGGATTAGGCATTATTTTTATGTCTGCTGCTAACGCTTCACTAACAGAAGATATAATTTCTTCAAAACTAAAATCCCAGATACCTCTTCCATAAGTACCATATCTTATCGTTTTCTTGTCATCTAACATTTCAAGACTCCAGTATCTAGAAGAAGGGGCACTAGTTCCTGCCATGTCGTACCATAAATCATCTTCTGCGGCATAAACAAAGGGACCAGACTCAGTAGCAGCAAATATATATCTTTCATCTTCTGAGGCTACTAAGCCAAAGGTAAGTGTAGAAGGTAGACCGTTAGTCATAGCGTTCCACGATTCTCCTCCGTCAGTAGATTTTAGAACTCCTGCAACACTATAACCTGACCCAGAAAAGTAGATAACATTAGGATCTATCTCAGAGGGCAATATACATGCGCCATACAAGTAATGAGCGCCAGGTACATTGACATTTTTTCTTTCGTAAGTGGATCCGTTATCATTAGATATGTAGAAAACACCATTAGTTGTAGAAATATAAATTGTGTTAGGATCGAAAGGGCTAAACGCAATAGCAGAAATCTCTCCTCCAGAATCTGACTTAAAATCAAAATCAGATTGAGTTACTGTCATGGCACCATTTATATCTGCAGAAAGTTTTATAAGATGAGAACCTGATCCGCCGTCCTTATTTCCACCAGCCATATATACGGTATTCTCCGAAGCTATAGGGCCTGCAACAATAGGTGGTATCCAGACACTCTCGTCATCAGACTCGAGGGTAAAATCACCCACTATGCTTCCTCCCATCGGATTAGTGTAGTAGGTAACCCATCCTCCTGGATATACCGTCCATAGATGTTGCCCATTTCCTGTAAAGACAATGTGTCCATAGTCTCCTGAAATAGCTTGTTCAAAATCTGATACTTGCGTATCATCCGCTCGTATGGTTCTTTGGAATCCTTGATCCTGTGAACCTGCAAAAATTACGATATTTTGATCAGGCATAGATCTTACGCTGTAGTATTGGCTTACATTCAATCCAGATAATGAAATATTCTTGTTGGTTATACCTCCATTGAAAGATTTAGAAATACCACCATGGTTACTTGTTAGGATAAATGGCTTACCATCTATGTCTTCAAATTCATTGAAATACATCATGTCAGCATGAAGTTTGTTTTCTACATCCCCATAATATTCCCACCATTCATTGACAAGAAACCAATTCTTTCCGCCATCATTACTTCTATAGGCATTGATATCTCCATATAGCATGTTTTGTGGATTAGACTTAGAAATGAAAACTCCTACATCCCAAGGTCTGCTCGATAAGGTACTCTGAAGTTCCCATGTTGCGCCCTCATCGATAGATTTATAGAATTCGTTATCTTCATTAAACGTATAAAGGGAAGTGACTCCATTCTCATCTGCTGTGCCTACAAGATTCGCTCTTCCTGAATTCCCATATCCTATAGGTGAAGCAACTTGTATGGTCTCAAATGCACCTAATGCTCTATTCCATTTATGAAGCTGAGAAACATTGGCTTCGACTTGTTCTATAAGGTAAACATCTTCTGAATGATGCGGAGAGCATAGGCCAAAATTATTTAGATCGTGTGTACCGAAGCTGCGCAGGTAAGTATAACTTTCTCCCTTGTCCACAGATAGATAGATATCTAGATTATCCCAATAGCCGCTTTTATGTAAAATAAAAATTTCTTCATTATCAGCTGTTTGAGCCCACTTCCTAATGTCTTGTCTGGAGTCCATTACAATTCCAGTTGCTGTAGTCCAGTTGACACCATCGTCATCAGAAAAATAGGGTAGACCTCTGATAGAAGAAACTAGTCTTGTCTTATCTCCTGACTCGAAATAGGGTAAAAAACTTTCATCAAAATTGAGAAATTCATTTTGAACATCCCATTGCGAGCCATCAGATTTTCCTTTCCACAACTGTCCTCCAGCAGAAATGGTAAACACATGATCTGTTACTTTATTATAAGCAGTAGCAAATACACTTCCCGCTTGATTTCTACTTCCTATTTCTTTCCATTCGCCATTAAGTTTTCCATTTGCGATCACTTCAGAACCACTCCCTTTTGTTGCTAGTTTCTTACTGTTGTTATATTTTTCTAAGGCATTATCTCTTTCCGTAATTTTCCAATCCACTTCGGGAGAAGACTGGTGTATCATATCTAACCATGCTTTTTTGACATCCCTCAGACTACCATCTTCCATATCGTATTTGATGATCGTATCTGTCGGAATAGGAGTCAGTATTTTGTTTTCTTTTTTACATGAAAATAAAAGTGAGATACAAATTATAAACAGTGCTGAATGTCTGATAAAGTTTTTCATAAATTATTTTTTATAGTGATCGTCCCATTCTTGTATTTTAGGTTCTGAAAGTTTGCCAGTAGATTTGCCTATAATCATAGCTACGGTTGCGTCCCCAGTTACATTGATAACAGTTCTGCACATATCTAGCGGTCGGTCCACAGCAAATATTAAAGCTAAACCGATCATCAGTAACTCTTTAGGTAATCCTACTGAATCTAGTACAATAACTAACATTACCATCCCCGCTCCTGGTACGGCAGCAGATCCTATAGAGGCTAAGGTAGCTGTAAGTACAATAGTAAGCTGGTCTGCTAGCGTGAGATCGAAGTTAAGCGCTTGGCAGATAAACACTGCTGCAACTGCTTGGTAAAGGCTAGTTCCATCCATGTTTATGGTTGCTCCTACTGGAAGAACAAAGCTTGATATTTCTTTATCTACACCAAGATGTTCCTCGACTCTTTCCATAGTAACAGGTAGTGTTGCAGCAGAAGAGCTTGTAGAAAAGGCAAGTAATTGTGCTGGACTAATTCCCCTTAAAAAGAAAGAAGGAGATTTTCCTGTGTATAAGAATACTACGAGGATATATATGCAAACCATCAGAGCTAATCCAACAACTACGGTGGCAGCATAATAGCCTAAGGCGATGAATAGATCTGGATTCGTTGTTTCTACTATGAGAGAGGCTAGTAAGGCAAAAACAGCATAAGGCGCTATCAGCATTATAAGATCTACCATTTTTAGAATTATTTCATTGAACCCATCAAATATATCTTTTACGGGTTTGCCTTTTTCAGGATCTACAAGTAACAAAGAGATACCTAATAGTATGGCAAAGAAAATAACCTGTAGCATGTTTCTATTGTTACTGGCTGCTGCAAAGAAATTATCTGGAACCATATCTTCTACAAACTGTAGAGGACCAGATTCCATTTGAGATTCTGCATTTTTTACCTTGCCTTGAGCCTGCGAAGAATAGGCTGAAGATAATTCATCTAGAGTTGCTTGACTTACATGTTCTCCTGGTTGCACGATATTTACAAGCGCTAAGCCTATCGTAATTGCTACTACGGTGGAGAGTACATATATGATAACCGTTCTCCCTCCGATCCTAGAAAATCTAGATATATCTTTAAGGTCAGTTATTCCCTTTACTAAAGAGGCTAGGATCAAAGGAATAGCTATAAGTTTTAATAGTTTAATAAATATAGTACCAAAGGGCTTGATCCAATCCGTAACAAAAGCTTTACCCCATGGTATCTTAGAAAAAACTATACCCATAATGACTCCAAGAATCATTCCTATCAATATCTGCCAGTGCAAAGCAAGTTTTCCCATGTATCGTGTGTCTTTTTATGAAAGACTTAAGGTAAGAAATCTTTGTCTATTCTAATATAGGCTGTACCGAATAATATGGGGGATCTTAATCTTAGGACAGTTTTACAGCTCTAGTCATTTCGTGTTTTCTTCCTGGGCCAGGAAGGCGTTCGATGGTATAGCCTAAAGTGATTAACATCCGCTTAAATTTTCCTTGAGCACAATAGGTGACAAGTGATCCTCCTAGAGATAGTGTGTCATATAGTTTTTGGTGCAATGCTTCTTCCCACAAGTAGCCTTGTGTTACAGGAGCAAAAGCATCAAAATAGATGACGTCATATTTTTCTGTAAATCTATAATTACTGATATCAGCAGCTACTTTTTCAAAATTGAAATGTGCGGATAGTTGTTTTTGTACATTCCATGCTGTAGTGTGTAAATGGATAAATTTTTCTTCATCACCTAGTAAGCTACCATAGTTTAATGCTCTGTATATTTCGTCTGTAACTGGATATAACTCTATACCAGAATAACGAACCTTGATTTGATGTTTTTCTGCTTCTAGATAGGTGAGAAAGGCATTAAGTCCTGTTCCAAAGGCCATTTCAAAAACCTTAATCTCTTTTTTTTTCTTTCGAAGATAAGGATGAAGACCGGCCATAATAAATACAACCATAGATTCTTCTAGTGCTCCTTGGTGAGAGTGATAAGCTACATCGAATTCTGTTGAAATGATGGTGTGACTTCCATCGCCTGATAATTCTATCTGAGGAAGTTTTGACATTACACTAATACTTCTTCAGTATCAGCAATAGAGATATCTAGATGTGAATTATCATAACTTACTTCTCCGTTTTTCAATACAATGATCTGAGGAGATTCATGGTGCACTTGCAGCGTTTCTGCTATATAAGTAGATAGACTACGATATTTTAATAGGTCTAGGTAGTATAGCGATATTTTATCTTCAGGTAAGGACCAGCTGCCCTCTAGCCTCATCTTTGCGATGGAACTTATAGGACAGGTTGTGCTGTGTTTAAATATTATAACAGACTTAGTATGAGATTCCTGAATCAAGGATTCAAGTTGCGATTGATTATCTAATGGTATCCAGTTCACTAACTTATTTTATAAATGGTATTTCTACCTTGATTGGAGATTTTAGATCATATGGACATCCATATCCTTTCTTTGCACATGAGCTAAGCGTACTTACAACTATAAGTAAAAGGAAAACCTTTGCTAGTAATTTTTGAAGTTTATTATTCATTGTCTTGCTATTGTAAATCAGGTTATAAAACGTAAGGCTTATTAATTTTAGTGTAAATGTTCCTTACTGTTAACTAAATATTATGAATTATGTTTAAAATATGCATTATTTGTGCCGAAATTATAATTCACTGTCGTTTTCACACTATAAGACCCTTAATTTTTAAAAAGTAACAATGAATATTCACTTTATTTCTATTGGAGGTAGTGTTATGCATAACTTAGCTATTTCTTTACATAATCTGGGACATAAAGTTACCGGATCTGATGATGAGATTTATGATCCATCTAGAAGTATACTGGAAAAAGTAGGTTTGTTACCTAGGGAAATGGGGTGGAAGGAAGATAATATTCATACAGACCTAGATTGTGTAATTCTGGGTATGCATGCCAAAGATGATAATCCTGAGCTTATAAAAGCTCAACAAATGGGAATT
Organism: uncultured Saprospiraceae bacterium; assembly: GCA_964475415.1. Classification (GTDB taxonomy): domain Bacteria; phylum Bacteroidota; class Bacteroidia; order Chitinophagales; family Saprospiraceae; genus CALCMJ01. The sequence goes on from CAYYWZ010000034.1 coordinate 14,446, forward strand.
AAAGTATACTCGTATCCTGAATATATTTACCAGCACGCTATCGATAAGAAGAGAATTGTTGTTGCTGGAAGTCATGGTAAGACTACAACAACAAGTATGATTATGCATATCTTGAAAGAATCAGGAGCTGATTTTGATTATCTAGTAGGCGCGAGATTGGAAGGTTTTTCTAGTAATGTCAAATTATCAGATGCATCTATTATAGTAATAGAAGGGGACGAATATCTTAGCTCGGCTATTGATAGAAGACCTAAAATGCTGCATTACAGTCCTGATTTATTGGTTATAACTGGTATAGAATGGGATCATATCAATGTTTTTCCATCAGAAGAAAATTACATCGGACAGTTCAGACAATTGCTGAATGGTGTAAATCAAGACACTGTTGTATTTTATGATGAGGAAGATGAGAAGCTAGTAGAACTTGTAAATGAAAAAGAATTATATAAGGCAAAGTCATATAAAGCAATTCCTCTTGTCAATAATGAAATAGAATCTGAAGGGAATAATTATCCCCTTCAGATATTTGGCCATCATAACATGAAAAATTTATCCGCAGCTGTAAATATCTGCTTGGAGTTAGGCATTTCTGAAAAAACAATATTTGAAGCAGCTTCTAGCTTTTTATCTGCTGACAAAAGACTTAATCTACTTTATGAGGATGAACATAGAGCTGTATATAAAGACTTTGCACATGCGCCCTCTAAGGTGAGAGCTACAGTCAATGCTGTAAGAGCTAAATATCCTAAGAGAAAGCTATTTTGTATCCTAGAATTACACACCTATAGTTCTCTAAATAAGTCTTTTATACCATTATACAATGGGGTGTTTGAGCATGTAAATAAGTGCCTATTGACCTATAATAAAAAGACCTTAGAGATAAAGAAGATGGAGGCATTAGATAAGCAATTCTTAGTAAACTCTTTCGGTAAGGAAGATATAGTAGTTCATACAAATCGAGTAGATATAGAGCAGTGGATTGTCACCCAATTAAAAGAAAAAACTGATTTTGTCCTACTCATAATGACATCGGGTCATTTGGGTGGTATAGATTTAGGAGAAATTATTGATAATTATATGTCGATAGAATGCTAAAAATAAAACCAATAGATTAATTTCGCGTTAGAAAATATTAAACAATACAAAATGTCAAGAATAATTACACTTAGAGATGCACTCAACGAAGCGATGAGCGAGGAGATGAGAAGAGACGAAAATGTGTTTCTTATGGGAGAAGAAGTTGCTGAATATAACGGTGCTTATAAGGTAAGTAAAGGAATGCTAGAGGAATTTGGTGCTAAGCGTGTTATAGACACACCGATTGCTGAATTAGGTTTCGCTGGAATAGGCGTAGGAGCAGCGATGAATGGCTTAAGACCTATAGTAGAGTTCATGACATGGAACTTTGCCGTCTTAGCCTTTGATCAGATTATTAACAATGCTGCAAAAACCTTATCTCAGTCTGCCGGACAGTTTGCTTGTCCTATAGTATTTAGAGGTCCTTCTGGTTCTGCTGGTCAGTTAGCTCAGCAACACTCACAGACTTTCGAAAGCTGGATGGCTAATTGTCCAGGTCTTAAGGTAATATCTTGTATAGATCCTAAGGATGCTAAAGGTTTACTAAAGTCTGCAATCAGAGACGGAGATCCAGTATGTATGATGGAAAGTGAAGTTTTATACGGACTGAAGGGTGATGTTCCAGAAGAGGAGTATTTGACTCCGATAGGTAAGGCGGCAGTGAGAAAAGAAGGAACAGATGTTACAATCGTTTCTTACAACAAGATGATGGAAGTTGTGAAGAATGCAGATGAAGCTTTACAAGCTGAAGGAATTTCTGCTGAGATTATAGATCTTAGAACGATAAGACCACTAGATATTGATACTATTATTAAATCTGTAAAGAAAACGAATAGACTGATCGTAGTAGATGAGTGCTGGCCTTTTGCGGGTGTTTCTTCGGAGGTGGCTTATAGAGTGCAAAAACATGCTTTTGATTATCTAGATGCGCCAGTTGTGAGGCTTAACGCTGCGGATACATCATTACCTTATGCACCTACCTTAGTGGCTGAGTACCTGCCTACTGTAGAGAAGATTGTAAAAACTTGTAAAGAGGTTCTCTATATGAATGCTTAGATATATATTTAAGAGATAAAATATAAAAACCTTATCGGCTTACAACTGATAAGGTTTTTTGTTTTGTGCATTAGCTATTATTAAAGTTTCAGGTTTATATCGAAGTGGTTACCGTGGATTTCAAGACAGATATATTGAATGAATATGTAATTTACATTCATAAGATAAAGAAGCTAACTTTATAATATGGAACTAGATATTCAAGATGCTACAATAGAGCTAAGTCAATAACTCAATACATTAGTGGATACTTCGCTGATCAAAAAAATCATGTAATTAAGAACAAATGAAACTAAAGATTGATGGAACAAGATTTCCGAAAAAGAAAAAGAATCAATAGAAACAGGTTTGTCTGATGCAGATAGTGGTAATTTAAAACCCAATTCCAAAGCTGAAAGAATCTATGGAAAGTGGTTATAGAATTCTATGGACAGATCATGCTCTAGAGGAATTAAGCGATACTTTTTAATACCTTGAACGCAATTTTGCAGAAATGAAATTAGAAGAATTTCTGTTGAAATTGATAGAATTCTAAACCAAGCAGTTAAAAGGACCAAAAATAGCTTATCTTATCTATTTACACATTGAATCTGAAGTGCATGATATCGCCATCTATAACAACATATTCCTTGCCTTCTACACCCATTTTTCCTGCTTCTTTTACAGCTTGTTCTGAGCCTAATGATATGTAGTCATCATACTTGATTACTTCTGCACGTATAAATCCTTTCTCAAAGTCAGTGTGTATAACTCCCGCAGCCTGAGGCGCTTTAGAACCTTCAAGAACGGTCCATGCTCTCACTTCTTTTTCTCCAGCCGTAAAGTAGGTAATAAGATTCAGCAGTTTGTAAGCGGCTCTAGTTACTCTATTGACGCCGGGTTCCTCTAGGCCCATTTCGGATACAAATTCCATCTTTTCCTCTAGCGTATCAAATTCAGCAATATCTGCTTCTATTGCAGCACTGATCCTAAGAACACCTGCCCCTTCTCCTGCAATACATGCTTCGAAAGCTTTAGTAAGGTCGTTACCATCTACGACAGATGACTCGTCTACATTACATATGTATAAGATAGGTTTGTCCGTAAGTAGCATAAGTTCTCTGAAGAATGGTTCGTCTTCGACTTCTCTAGGAAATGATCTAGCTGGATTTTCTGCTTCTAGATGCTTGATGATTTCTTCTATAAGCGCTACCTTTTTGATATCTTCTTTATTACCAGTTTTGGCCTGCTTCTTTTGTTTGTCTAGTCTTTTTTCTAAGGCATCTAAGTCCTTGAAAATAAGCTCTGTATCGATAATCATCTTATCTCTTACTGGATCGACAGAATCTTCTACGTGTACCACATTATCATCCTTAAAACATCGGACAACATGCAGAATGGCATCTACTTCTCTGATGTTAGCAAGGAATTGGTTTCCTAGTCCTTCACCTTTACTAGCACCTTTGATAAGACCTGCTATATCTACGATCTCTACAGTTGTAGGTATTGTTTTCTGAGGTTTTACAATATCCTTAAGCTGATCTAGACGCTTATCTGCAACTGTTATGATACCTACATTAGGATCTTTAGTTGCGAAGGGGTAGTTAGCTGCTAGTGCTTTAGCAGAGGTAAGTGCGTTAAATAAGGTAGATTTTCCTACGTTAGGTAGGCCGACAATTCCACATTTTAGTGCCATGATTTTCTATTTTTCAGGCGGCAAAGATAACTTTTCTCTAGTATAATAATCAGATACCACTAAGTATTATGTCAATCTTGAGTAAGAATCAGAAGATTAGCTATCGTCCTCATCATCGAAAAAATCAAAGTATTGTTCCACCTTATAGTCTTCGATTTCTCTTCGTTCTTTTTTGGTTGGTCTTCCTGCTCCTTTCAGTCTCTGCTCAGCAGCAGCTTTTCCTACAAACCAACTCTTATACTTATCTAATTCAGCTTGTGGCGTTAGATTATCATAACAAGGTGCGGCTAAGGTGGCTGAGACTCTGGACTTGAGAATATCTTTAACTATAAACTGTAGGTTAAATCCATTTTTTTTCACTTCTATAGCTTCTCCTATGGTAATAAGGTAGGAAGGCTTTAGGTTTTTTTCTCCGATCTTTACTCTACCTGATTTGCATGCAGCAGTAGCTTGAGTTCTAGACTTATAGATTCTAACGGTCCAAAGCCACTTGTCAATGCGTATTTTTTTAGTCACGATGGCTTAGATATTTTTATAACTAGGATCAGAGAAGTCTGGCTTTTCTTCTAAGACAGGTAACTTTAGATCCATCTTATTAAGCGCCTCTAGGACTTTCTCCGCAATAAAGTAATTTCTATACCATCTTTGATCCACAGGTGCAATGATCCAGGGTACAGAACATCTATTGATAGCATCTTCATAGCAAAACATATACTTATCCCATAATTTTCTCTCTTCCCAGTCACCGCTGTTATGCTTGTAATTTCTTTCAGGATCTTCTATACGCTCCGTAAGTTTTTCATACTGTCTTTCTTTCGATAGGTGCATGTAAAATTTAAGAATCGTCGTGTTATTATCGTACTGTAGTAATTCTTCGAAGGCATTGATAGATTCTATTCTTTTTATTGCTTTTTCCTCACTTATCCACCCGTGAACTCTTTGTATCAAGACATCCTCATAATGAGAACGAATAAATATTTTAACCTCTCCTTTTCTAGGAGCTTCTTTATGGATTCTCCATAGGAAATCATGAGCAAATTCTTCTTCAGTAGGTTTTTTAAATCCCTTAGTATTGACATGAGATTGTGAGCAACCTGCAAATACCCTTTTTGTAGCACCATCTTTTCCACTTGAGTCCATTCCCTGGAAAACAATTAGTAAGCTATGTTTTTTCTGAGCATTTAGAATAGCTACTTTCTTACCGATTTCAGCAACTATTTTTCTTCTCTTTTTATCTGTTTCATCTTTGTCAAAAGATTTTGGAGCACTTGTAGGGTAGTCACTTAGTTTTATCATGATAGTTTTTGTCTTGTTGATATTGAAAGATAAAAAATAGAATTATAGGAATTACAATATAGTTTAGAGATTTTGAAAGACTAAGGTATGTCCTTCCTAATTCGGTATCTAAAATGGCAGTATAGATTACTGTAGGATATTTTATGGAAGCTATCCTCTCATCTTTTTTCGCTTAACAAGATAGGTTTCTAGAACAGGGTAGAAGCCCTTGTTGATATCTGTTTCGATATAGTCTATCTTATATTGTAAGCATTTCATTTTTAGCGCTTCTCGTCGAGATACAACTTTTTCTTTGTAAAGTTCTTTGATCTGATTAGACTGTAGTTTTATTTCTTCTCCGCTTTCCATATCTACGAAAAGATACGGTCTATTCTCAAACTCGAAATTCATCTCTAATTTTTCATCCATTACATGAAATAGAATAACCTCATGCTTGTTATATTTAAGATGTTGTAAGGCTGAGAACATAGCTTCTTGGTCATCAGTTTGTTCGAACATATCACTGAAGATAACCACTAGAGATCTCTTGTGCACTCTATCCGCAACAGCATGTAATGCCGCAGCTGCAGAAGTAGTTTTTTTCATCTGCTTCTCATGGATCAGCTTTTCTAGATAAGTAAGCATCAGTCTGTAATGAGAAGTATTTGTTTTTGTATGTGTGTGAATCTTTAGTTCCTCTTCGAATAAGCTGAGACCGTAAGCATCTCTTTGTTTTTTTAGGAGGTTCATAAGTGATGCTGCAGCAAGCGCTGAAAATTCTAGTTTGTTCAGTTCTCCCTCTTTTCTATCTTCAGGAAAATACATAGAAGAGGAGGTGTCGATAACTATCTGACATCTAAGGTTAGTTTCTTCTTCATATCTTTTGACGAATAGCTTTTCTGTTCTTGCGTATACCTTCCAGTCTATGTTCTTAGTGGATTCTCCCTGGTTGTAAATTCTATGTTCAGCAAACTCAACAGAAAAACCATGGAAGGGCGACTTGTGCAGTCCTATAATAAATCCCTCCACTACCTGTTTTGCCAATAACTCTATATTCTCTATCTTCTTTAAATCATATTTGCCAAAAAACTCCATACGTAGATTTGCTTTGTCCAAAAGTAATAAATTATAAACGCAGGAAGAGGGGAGTATGATGTATTTAAATAGTAAAATTTAATTATTTATGCTTATATTAGGTTAGCAAAATCATTTTTTAAACATTTAAAAACATTAGTTATGAAATTTTTAAAAGAAATTTCATGTAGTAAGTATTTATCATTGAACAACAACATTAATAAGTCCACACACACACACACACACACACACACAGTTCTTGCATAAATACTAACGGTGATTGGGAATTTACAGAGCCAGAATTCGAAACAACAAGTGGTGGAGATTTACCAGAAATCTGTGATAATGAACCAGGGTCATGCCCAGTAGGGGCAATCTCATCCACAATTTGTCTTTTGACCTGTGAACAATTAATGAACTAAAAAAAAATTAGAGAAGCTATAATTAGTTTTGCAGCTTCTCTATTTAAATTGATCTAATATGAAATGTGAGATAAAAGTTTTATGGACAATATTTATTATTATAATCATTATTGGACATTGTAAGGCAAATTTATCTGTTGATACGATTCCGGCTCCCCCAGAAGAACTAATATTTAAAGATCAAATAGAAGTTGAGTGGGTTAATTTTACTGTAGATAGTTTTTATTTTCCTACTATTGATACTATTCGCACTCAATACAATGAACGGTATGTTAGATCGATAGAATCTAATGGAGACTTTATTTATTTATTAGAAACTACAATTTATTGTAGACCGGGTATCGACCCAGATGGTTTTATACTCAGAAAATTAGATAAATATACAGGTAAGGAAATATGGGCTTATCATAATACTTTTTTTTCTGGTAATGAAAACCATGAGTCATTTCAAACTCAAGCGATTATGAAGTTTGAAGGGAATAGTATTTTCTTGCAGGGTTTGAGACAGTCTCCATTTATAGATAATGACTTTCCTTATTGGCATATTTTTCCAGTTAATTCTAATCCTATTGTTTATGAAATATCTGATCTGACTGGAGAATTAGTAAATGAAATAGTTGGAAATGATACAACTGCGATAGATCTGAAAGTAAACTACAAATTTGGATTCCAAAACCTTGTAAAGAACAATGATCAATACTATTATATTTATGGTGGGCCAAATAAAAAAGAGGAAGGAGTTATGATCTTACCACTTGATGATTCACTAGAAATTATTGACACTTCAGTTTTCGAACAGGTATTGATAGAAGGCCCTGTAAATGTTCCTTGGGCTAACATCAAGCCGATGCAAATAAGGTCATTAGGAGGGAATAGATTTGCTTTCCTATATTCTTATGTGAAAGATTGGGGCAATATATTTGAAGATGATCATCTGATACAATTAGCTATTGTAGATCTATCAGATGCTAAAGCACCTATCGTTATTAAAAGACTTGATCTAAACCAATACCTGTATCAAGATTATCATGTAGATGAAATATTCATTAATGAAATAAATGGAGATATTCTAGTCCAAAAAGAATATTCTTCTGGAGTTTCAGAACAATATTGGTTACTATGGATCACTAGGGATGGTGAGGTTAAATCATTTATTCCAAGAGTAAGTACAGAAGACAAATTTTACAAAAATGGCTTTTTTGCTGTTCATGTAAACGCATTAGAGATGATAGGTTATGCAACTCGAAATGGGCATCAATTTATTGATATTTTAAAATTCAATCAAGGTGATTCTACATTACAAGTATTAAGCACTATAGAAATGAAGAAAGAGTCAGAGAGACTTGTTGTTTTTAGTGGGAAAATAATAGATGATATGCTTATTCTTGGAGGATGGTTTGCAAGCATTTTAGGTAGTACGCCAGAATCTAATCAAGCTAGATTCGTATTTAATTTAGGAATAGACCTGGACAAACTAGGCATAGACCTCTCCGTATCTACAGAAGAACCTGAATCTTTAGCAGAAGGGCCTCTCCTTTTTCCAAATCCTTCTGATGGTATTTTCTATATCAGAAATTTTGATGCTTATAAATTTGCTTATTGTAAAATTACGAATGCGCAAGGACAACTAATTGCTTTGTTTCGGCGAGAAGAGATACATAATGAGAATATTGACATTAGTCATCTAGATTCAGGAAATTATTTTATAAATTTCTATGATGAAAGAGATGTGCAATTATACAATGTAGTCAGATGTAGTAAAATTTAATTACTGAAATCGTGCTTACATTTTAGATATTTTATTATCATTAAAATCATTAGTTATGAAATCATTTAAAAATTTTAAAACCCAAAATTTTCTAAAACTTTCATGTTTATTTATTATAACTTTATCTTGTTTCCATGCATGTAATAAATGAAGAAAATAATTTAAATTATTTAACTTCTTTTAATCCGGATATAGGAGATAGTTGCTTCGAAATAGCTTTATCAAATACCTGTGATTATTTTCCTGCCACGAGAGATATATTAATTTCAACTTACCCAAATTGTACATTTCAAGTTGAGTTTTCAATATCATTTTGTAACCTCACGACGAGTGGATTTACAATATTTATTGATGATTTTGAGATTCTTGACCATAACTGCCCAGAGTATGATCAGGATTTATTGGATGCTGAACTTAATAATTCTTTAGAGGTATTTGTCATTGAATTTAATAAAGAAATGTATACAGCTATAGAAAGAAATGTAATAGAAAATGGAGATTTTACTGGTTTTGCTTGTGGGGAATTAGAGATATTAAATGTTAACTTTATTCTAAATGGTTGCGTGAAATATTGTCTTGTGCCAATAGAGGCTCCTCATCAGGGAGGAGGAAATGGATTTACTTTATCTGATGAAACTCAGAATAGACAACGTAAAGATGGGAAATATGTATTGCGTCAAGTCAAGTGTGGATCTTCATGTTGTAAAAGATCTACGATTGCTTGCTTCGATGAAGTAAACATGGAGTGGGATTATTCAGAACCAGTTTTCAGTGCTCTGGATGATTTTCCAGATCCTAGTGAATGTGATAACGATCCTGGCTCTTGTGCTGCAGGATCAATAGGAAGTACCATATGCTTACAAACTTGTGATGAGTATATGGAATAGAAATTTATATTTCTCTTGAAAGTCATCCTATAATATGAATTAAAATAATGGTTATATCAAAGTACCTTACATATTTACTAATATTTTTTTCAACTATTTGCTCAAATGGTTTAATAGGTCAAGAGGATGTTACTCCTCCTGAATCTTTATTATTCAAAAATGTACAGCCAGAATGGGTAAATTTTCCAATAGATAGTTTTTATTATCCAACTATGGATAGTTTAAGGACAGCTTATAATAGTCGTGCAGTGCGGGCTGTTAAAGAATTTGGTGAAGATATATATATACTGGAGATGACAAATGATCTTCCTCCTGGAATAGATCCTGATGGTTACATATTAAGAAAGATAGATAAACAAACAGGAGAACAGTTGTGGGCATCTATTAATACACTTTATTCGGGTAATCTACATCATGAGTCTTATCACTGGCAATCTATTTTGTCCATTGATGAAAACATCATAAACCTTCAGGGACTACGACAAGTACCCTATATTGACAATGATTTTCCTCTATGGTACCTAAGTCCAGTCAACGCAAATCCGATTGTAAATATAATATCTACTAAATCGGGTGAACTTGTAAATCAATATGTATCATCTGATACTACAGAAATGGATCTCAAACGAAACTATACTTTTGCTGCACAGAGTACTTTCAATGTAGATTCTACTTATTTTTATATTTATGGAGGACCTAACAGAAAAGAAGATGGGGTTCTTGTTTTAGAGTTGGATCAGAATTTTGACTTTGTAGATACGTCTGTATATAGCCAGATCAAAATCGAAGGACCTACGGAATATCTAAGTGGTAATGTCAAGCCCTATCGGCTGACCCCATTAGGGGATAATTTATTTGCAATTACTTATATATATGTCAAAGATTGGGGGAATATAATTGGTGATGATCATCTAGTGCAAATTGCAATAGTAGATTTATCTGATCCAAGCACTCCTGATGTGCTTAGCAGGACTAATCTCAACGAATATTTGCTATACGATTATCATTTGAATGGCTTTAGACCGGAGGAAATCAACGGTCAGTTTTTAATTCAGAAGACTACCTATGATGGACAGATAGATCAAAGTTGGATGATATGGATAGATAGATTAGGAGAGGTAGTTACTTATATCCCGAAATTGAGCACCGAGGACTATTATTATGAACATGGGTTTTTCCCATTATATGCTGATAAGAAAAAAATGATTGGGTATGCTCCTCGGAATAATTTTGAACATATTGACATATTAAGTATTGAGGAAGGTGACTCTACAGTCTTAATTTTACATACACTAGAATTAGAAAATGAAGCTTTCGCATTAGTACCTTTCGCTGGAAAGATAGTAGATAATTTTTTAGTTTTAGGTGGCTGGCTCAATACTGTTGAAGGAGATCCAAGCGAGCAATTGTATGAGATCATGAGAGGTCGATTCGGTTTTAATCTTGCCTTTGATCTCGACAAACTAGGCATAGATCTTTCCGTATCAACAGAAGAACCTGAATACCTAGCAGAAGGTCCTATCCTTTTCCCAAATCCTTCGGATGGTATTTTCCATATCAGAAATTTTGATGCTTATAAATTTGCTTATTGTAAAATTACAAATGCGCAAGGACAACTAGTTGCTTTGTTGAAGAGAGAAGAGATACGTAATGAGAATATTGACATTAGTCATCTAGATTCAGGAAATTATTTTATAAATTTCTATGATGACAAAAACGTTCAATTGTATCAAGTAGGTAATATGAGTAAGTTATGATATGCAATCTGGCTATAATGTGATATTGCTTTCATACAAAAGTTGAAGTGCGGAGAATAAGGCTTCTTGATTAACAAAACAGTGCAGATGCGGAGAGCCTTGCTGTGTTAGAAAAACAAAAGCTTGTAAAAATGCTAACGGAGAATGGGAATTTACTGAACCAGAATTTGAAACAACTAGTGGTGGAGAATTACCAGAAGCTTGTGAAAATATACCAAGTTCATGTCCAGTAGGAACAATTGGAAGTACTACATGCTTGCAAACTTGTGAAGAACTAATGGACTAAACAAGACAATTGAAGATGATGAAAATCATCTTAATTTTAAATTATTTAATATGAAAAAGCAATTATTGTTCCTAACACTTCTTTGTAATAGCTTTATTTTATATTGTTTAGACAATAGTTGCCTGCTTTTAGATTCAGTTCCACCGGATGGGTTATTATTTAAAAACGGTATATATCCAGAGTGGATTAATTTTACTAAAGATGACTTTTATTTTCCTACAGAAGATAATATTAGAACTAAATACAATGAGCGATTTGTAAGCTCAATAATTAGTCAAGGAGATTTTATATACATTTTAGAAAATACAATTGATATAAGACCTGGTATAGATCCAGACGGATTTATATTAAGAAAAATTGAAAAAGAAACTGGAGAAGAAATTTGGGCTTATCATAATACATTTTTTTCGGGAAATAGTAATCATGAGTCATTTCATTTAGAATCTATACTAAGTATAAATGAAGATGAGATTTTAGTTCAAGGCTTAAGGCAATTTCCATTCATTGACAATGACTTTCCTTTTTGGCTGCTTGGACCAGTTAATGCCACCCCCGTTGTTTACACTATTTCTAATACAGATGGGGAAATAATAGATATCAAAATTTCGTCTGATTCTACTTTACTTGATGTTAAAAGCAATTATAGATTTGGTAGCCAATCTTTAATAGAAAATAGCAATAAGTTCTACTACTTATATGGAGGGCCAAATCGTAAAGAGAATGGTGTTATGATATTTGAAATGGATGAAAATCTAGAGTTTATTGATACAAGCACATTTAGTCAGATTAAAATAGAAGGACCTGAAAATGTACTTTCATCAAATATTAAACCCTACCAAATAAGGAGTTTAGGAAATAATAAATATGTTTTTTCATACAGATATGTAAAAGATTGGGGAAATATATTTGGGGATGATCACTTAATACAGATAGCTATAGTGGATTTAAGTGATCCTGAAATTCCAAATGTTATAAATAGAATTAACTTAAATGAATACTTCATAGAAGATTATCATGTAGATGATTTTATGATAAGTGTAATAGATGAGTCTATAGTAATACAAAAAGAAAGTTATAATGGCGTATTAGATCAGTATTGGTTGTTGTGGATGGATATGGATGGAAACATAAAAGCTCACATACCTTCGATTAATACCTTAGAAAACTATTATAGAAATGGAATTACACCTTGTTATTCCGATGATTATCAACTTATTGCTTATGCTGCAAAAGATGGGAATAGCAAGATTGATTTATTGACTTTTTCTCAAAATGATAGTACACCTACAATTTTGAAAACACTAGAATTAGAAAATGAAAATCACGCTCTAATTAATTATACAGGAAAAGTAATTGGAAATCAATTAATTCTTGGTGGTTGGCTTGCAACTATTATTGGCGAAAACAGTCCTGAATCTAATAGAGCAAGATATGTATATAACCTATCTCTTAACCTAGATAAACTAGGCATAGATCTCTCTGTAGACACAGAAGAAGTCGCTGAGCTAAGTCCAGCTCCTATTCTATATCCTAATCCATCAGATGGAGTTTTTATTTTGAAAGATTATAATGCGGTAGCTTTTGCTTATTGTACGATTACGGATGCCCAAGGAAGGGTAGTAAAGAAGATTTTGAAAGAAGATCTACAGGATTCTAAGATCGATCTAAAGAATCTGGCAAATGGTAATTATTTTGTTACTTTTTATGATAGAAAAAATGTGCAAATGTATGAGTCTAGCAGTGTTGTAAAGCTATAAGAAAGTGAAGATTAACGATTTTCTCACAATACCCGCATCGAGAAAACTAAATTTAGTTAGTAGAAAAGCAAAAATAAATCCTTGCAATCCCTTTATCCCCTTAAATCCGTGATGCAAACAATAAAAAGCCCTCACTAAATCTAATTAGCAAAGGCTTTGTATTGTTGCAATAATCTAAGAGATCTTAGATATGTGCATCTATCTTTTCTGCTAATGCAGCCTTCGTAGTTGCTCCTACTTGCTTATCTACTACTTCTCCATTTTTGATAAAGAGAATCGTAGGGATACTTCGTACTCCGTATTTCATAGACACTTCAGGGTTATGATCTACATTAACCTTTCCTATAGTTGCTTTACCATCGTAGTCTTTTGCTAGATCTTCTATGATTGGAGTTACTAGTCTGCACGGACCGCACCATTCTGCCCAGAAGTCTACAACTGATAAACCTCCGTTGTCTAGAGCTGTTTCCTTAAAGTTTGCATCGGTAAATTCAAAAGCCATTTCGTATTTTTTTTTTGTGTATTAATTCTAACTAATTTCCTAACGCGACATTTATGTATAAAGTTGCAAAAAATTATATTTATTATGAAGATAACTATCTTTGACATTCTGATATGAGTATATGAAAATCCATCCGAGAAGTTATATAGGCCTGTTACTACTAGTAATTTTAGTAATCTTAATTTTAGTATTCCAAAAATTCCCTGAATTTTGTAATGCTATCTATACAAATGGACTATTTGTAGTATTTAGGACAATGTATGATTTTACACTGGGTAATCTCCCATTTCCTAGTATTTACCTCATCTTACCCTGCTTACTGTTCTATCTTTTTTATGAATTATTCCATTCTAATAAGCTAGGGCGGTGGGTTGCCATAAGATTTCTATTTAATTTTTTTGGTGTATTTATCTTTTGTTTTTATCTTCTATGGGGCTTCAATTATTATGCACCTACCCTTAGTTCTAGAATGGAATTACAAGAGGTACAACTAGATAAACAGTATATAATAGATCAAATAAATGTCATTTCGCCTAAGATCCAAACACTAAGACATTCCATAAGTCAAGATACTAGTCTCAACTTTCTGGCGGAGAAAAACTTGAATTTTGAAGATTCTATAAGGAAAGAGTTAGAAGAACTTATCTCTACGTATGGCTACAATATCAATGGAAAGGTAAGGGTCAAAGGATTGATAGAAGGAGTGCTATTGAGGTTTAGAACTTCTGGAATCTATATTCCCTATGTATTAGAAGGACATCTGGATAAGGGACTACATCCTTTGCAATGGCCGTTTACTATGGCGCATGAAATGGCTCATGGTTATGGCGTAACGGATGAGCGAGAATGTAATTTTTTGGCCTTTGTTATTACGACTAATATATCTCAGAAAGAGGTTCAATATTCTGGTTATGTAGCTTATTGGAGATACCTTATGGGGGCGCTCAAAAAAGTGGATAGAGAAAAATTTACACAATTATATAATGAGATGGATCCACTTTTTCTTAAGGATCTGCAAAGCATTTACGCATACGTAGACCGTTTTCCTGAATGGTTGCCTTATGCAAGAGACAAAATCTATGATAATTATCTAAAAGCACATGGTGTCAATGATGGAATCATCTCTTATGGTAAGATGATAGAAATGATAGCAGCTTATAATATGAAGATGAAGTAAGTAGAGTTTCTACTTTTGTTTAGATTCTCCATTTATAGAAGATTCAATAGCGCGCAATTTATTTTTACAAAACTCTACTAAAAAGTTAGCTCTGCTTACTTTTTCGGTTAGTTGATCGATACTTGTATCTTCAGACTCTAGATCTCGTACTAGTAGGTCTAATTCTGACCAAGCTTCATCATAAGATTTAGGTGTTTTCATTTTCATGTGTATCTTATTTAGTAGGTATTATTATTTCTTTTCCGTCTATAAACTCCAGTTCAATTTCTTTTTTATTCTTAAGTGCTTTTTTTATGGGTATATGTTTGCCGTCTTGTCTTACGATTACATATCCTTTTTTGAGCACAGAGGCGATAGTGTTGCTGCTTATAATACGGCTTACCATGTCTAGTTTGTTTTCCTGTCTTTGTATTACTCTTTGGGTGATCTCTGGTATGCTCAATACTAGGTGATCTAGTGCTAAGATTTTTTTCTGGATAATTCTTCCAGCTAGGTTGCTTAAGATAACTTCCTTAGCTTCTACGTCAGCCTTTGAAGATCCAACAATTTGATCAGCTACAAATAATATCTCATTCTGTAAGGCTAGAATATTTTCTTCGAAATTTAGATTGTGCTCGATTAGAAAACTTGCCACTGCTGTCGGTGTCTTGAGCGAGGTATGCGCTACTAGATCTGTGATGGTCTGGTCTATATCGTGGCCAATACCTATGACTAATGGCAGTTGACTTCTAGATATCTCCATAGCGATATTATAACTATCGAAGCAAGATAGATCTAGCTTGGAACCTCCACCTCTTATGATCACGGTACAATCATAGAGATCTGATTTTTCTTTTATGTCTCTCAGGCTAGCAACTATTTCTCTCTCTGCATTTCCTCCTTGTACACTGGAATTGAACAAGGTAATATTATAGTTATAGCCATAACTATTATCATTGAGTTCTTGCATGAAATCTTGCAATCCTGCTGCAGTCTTAGAACTTACTACAGCAATATTTTGTATAACAGAGGGAAGGGCAAGGGTACTATTGATTTCTAGGATCCCTTCCTTTTTTAGCTGCTCGTATACCTTTCTTTTTGATAATTCATGCTGTCCTATTGTATAGCTAGGATCTATATCGAGGACTACAAGTTTGAGACCATATTTCTCATTGAAGTCTAGCTCTACTTTTATTTTTATTTCAGAGCCATCTTGGAGAATAGCGTTGGTGAGGTCTCCTAGTTTTTTTTTGATAAACAGAAAGGTCTTGTACCAAATTATAGCAGAGGACTTCGCTTTGATCTCACCACTTGCTTCATCCTTTTCTATAAGCTCTAGATAGTATTGTCCACGGGATTCCTTGCACTGACCTATTTCGCATTGTATCCAGATGGGCTCTTCAAAGTTAAGCGCTATAACCCTACGGATATATTCATTGAGATCATATAATGTGTAAGCTTCCAATATATAGTAAAATCTATTATACGTGTAAAGAAATGAATATATAATCGAATATCACAGATTGGGTCATGAAATATTTTGATTCCCATAAATTAGAAAAAAAAAGACCTCTTATTTAGCATATAAGAGGTCTATATATTGTAAGCTTTTCTAATTATCCTCCTATTAAAGCATTTATATTAGAAAGTACTATTGTAATTTTACCACATTGCTCATCAGGAGCTCTCAGATCTGGTTCTACCTTATATCCGTATAGTGCTTTCATTACTTGTTTTAACTTATCTCTTTGTATAATAGCAGTAGTTTCTCTTTCTTCGATTTCTACATAAGTTACGCCACCTCTTCTGTTTACACAGAATTTAGCTACGATCTTTTTCCCTTGCTGGTTTTCAAAACCTACTTTTATAACTTCTTTGATATTTCTGTAGATAACACGTCTACCGAAAACACCATCTCCAGACTCATCATATTCTCCCTCTCCTGATCCACCAGTACCTATACCGCTAGTATCATCATCTCCAGATTTATCTTTTCCCTTTCCATCACCTTTAGATCCTTTGCCTGTTCCCGTAGATTCTCCTTCTTTTCTAGAAGGAGCACCTTCTGTTTCACTAGGTCTTTTTGATGTTTCCTTAGAAGGTATTCTTTTAGGTGTGCTAGGTTTTGCAGCAGGTTTTTCGATTTTTACTGGCTCTGGTTCTGGCTCTGGAATTTCTTCTGGCTCAGGAGCTTCTATTTCTACTGTCTCTTCTACAGCAGTTACCTCTACCTCTTCCTCCACAACAGTTTCTGATATAACTGGATCCGTAGGTGTCGGAGGCGTAGGTGTAGGTTCTGGAGTTTTTATTTCTACTGGTTTAGGTTCCAGTTCTTTTACCTCTGTTTCCTGAATTTGTTCTACAGGTTCTGCTTTGGGTCTAGCTGCACCTTCTGTGGATTGCGCTTTGTCACTATTAGAACTTGGGGAATTTGTAAATTCTATATCTTCAAAATTTACTTCTATGATGTATTGATTTTCTTCAGCTTGGTTTACAGGACACCCTATGAAAAAAGCTAATAAGATAACCAATGAGTGTATCAAAAGGGAGGTTCTCATGCCCTTTTTCTTATTCTCTTTCTCGGATTTGATTACTTCGTACATACGCCTTTTTTGTTATAGGACGATAATTGTGTGTAGATTGTGTTAAGATTATTCTAATGATTTCTCAATAAAAACATAAAAACCTAAGTTTTTATTCTCTTACATCCCACATTATATCCTCAGTTTGGATAGCCAAATTAAACAAATCTTAGTTATTAATTGATAATTGATGGTTAATTAATGCTTAGTTTTCTCCTATTATAAAACGATTAGATATGTAGTATTTTTAATATTTCCCTAATTAATTACAGTAATTTGATATACTTTATACCTAATCTACTCTAAAGGCAAGTATATAATTCATTAGAGTTTTAATATGATGAATATCAACTTAATTGACATAAAACACTTGTTAATAAATTATGTCTGTAAAAAGGATTAGAGATGGTTTTTTAAGCTTAATAGACTAAGATTAGTTAACTTGTATTCTTAGGATGAGGCTTATGTTAATAGGGCTTGTTATATCGTATTTTAAATAAAAAATGCCTAGATACATGAGAAAAGTACTATTATTCGTGAGCTGCTTTTTTGTAACTTTTGTTATGCAAGGACAGCAGATCGATAGATTCGATTGTAGTGTTATGTCTGATGGAGTAGAGGTACTTAACCCATTTACTGGAGGGTATGAAGCGCCACAGTTTTCTCAGACTGATTATGATAATGATGGAGACATGGATTTATTTGTCTTTGATCGAGCAGGGAATGTGATTACTTTTTTCTTATATGAGGATGGACAATATATTTTTGCACCTGAGGTAAAAGCGCAATTTCCTCCTATAGATGGTTGGGCGTTGCTAAAGGATTATAACAATGATGGAGTAGAAGATTTGTTTATGGCAAGCACACCTAACTTCGATGCAGTAGAAGTTAGAAAGGGAACTAGAAATGGAGACATGATAGAATATACTTTATTAGAGTTTCCTGAGGATGATCAAGATATCTTATATTTCCAGCTAGGTAGTACTAGAACAAACGTAACCGTGGAAAGGAATGATATTCCTGCAATTGTAGATGTCGATAATGATGGAGATATAGATATACTTTCCTTTAGCCCAGGCGGAAGTGAGATATTTTATTACAGAAATCTAGTTATTGAGAATGGTGAGGATTTTGATGACTTTACTATAGAGCTAGGGGATTTGTGTTTTGGTAAAATAGAGGAAGCGGGTTTTACAGAAGAGATTTTTTTAAGTGATGATCCTGATAAGTGCGCATCTGATTTTACAACTAAGGATACGGACGAAGAGCATAAGCTGCATGCTGGGTCTACCATCTTAGCCTTAGATGGTGATGGAGATGGAGACAAAGAATTAATTATTGGTGATTTGGCTAGTAGTGGTTTAACCTATCTTGAGAATGGTGGTGATACGGATAATGCATTTATGGTTTCTCAAGATACGGAATTTCCTTCTTATGACAGAGAAGTAGATATACCCACGTTTACAACAGGATTTTATTTGGATATCGATAATGATGGTGCAAGAGATTTGCTAGCTTCTCCTAACCAAAGAAATAATGTAGCCAATATCGAGAACATTTGGTATTACAGAAATACAGCGACAGATGATGCACCAGTTTTTGATTTTGTACAGGATAATTTTTTACAAGAAACGACGCTTGATTTTGGTAGTTTTTCTAGTCCTGTTTTCCAAGACATCAACCAAGATGGATTAACAGATCTTGTTGTTGGAACGAGTGGGAGATTTAATCCTTCATTTGCTAACGATCTTAGATTATTATATTATGAAAATATAGGAACACTTACAGATCCTGTTTTCGAATTGGTAGATGATGATTGGTTGGGTTTCAATGATTTTAAAGATACGTCTACTAGGCCAGGACTTGCTTTTGGTGACTTAGATGATGATGGTGATCAAGATTTATTGATAGGAGATTTTGCTGGTCGTTTATATTATTTTGAAAATACAGCTGGAGCGGGTCAGCCTTTAGATTTTGCAAATCCAATTTATGAATTTGCAGATATAAAAGTAAGTAATGCTGCTAAACCTGCTATTGTAGATATAGATCAAGATGGACTAAACGATATAGTCGTAGGCGAAAGAAATAATAATAATGTAGACGGTAATCTAGGGAGTTTGGTTTTTTACAGAAATATAGGAACAGTAGGTGATCCTCAATTTGATGGGGAAGAATTAGCCGCATCTAATAATGCAACCTTGGGTGCTGTAAATACGCAGCTTCCCGGGCTATCTGTAGTAGCAAGCGCATCACCTGTATTTGTGAAAGATGGAGATGATTTTCTTTTGTTTACAGGAAGTGAAATAGGGAGAGTACTTACATTTACAGATATAGCAGGGAATGAAGATGGAGCCTTCACATCTTTATCTATGGATTATGCTAACCTGAGAGAAGGAGAACGAACATCCTTGTCCGTTGCAGATATTGATAACGACGGATTTTGGGAGATGATCGTAGGAAGTTGGAGAGGTGGACTTTCTTTTTTTAACACTGATTACCAAGTTAATATTATGAGCTCTACTGATAATGAACCAGTAGTTTCTAGTGATGTGCGTCTATTTCCTAATCCTGCTATAGATAAGGTATATGTTCAGACAGATGAAGATTTGCAAAGTGTAATTATACGAGATGTAGCTGGTAGAAAACTATTACAACAATTGGTCAAAGATTCAAAAGAGATAGATGTTTCTAATCTTGGAACAGGGATGTATTACTTAGAATTTAATCTTGTCAATAAGGTAGTTGTAGAGAAACTTATTATAGCTAGATAAAGTAATTGTGCTTAGATAAGGTAGCCCTACTAATATCTATCAAATGTAAACGTGGCTTTAGCCTCATCTGCAATAAACTACCATCGTAAGATAATAGTAGAATAAGAATTTATAAGCTTGTATAATTTTCGGCGCATAGATACTAATAAATGCAGCTAAGTAAAGATGATTGTTCAAGATGTCAACTAAACAATAAACTACCGATTCGTACCATCGTAGAACCTTCGGTAATGGCTAGTTTGTAATCTCCAGACATGCCCATAGATATTTCTACGAAATTAGTATGATAAGAGAAAGTACTATTTTTTAATAGATCAAAGATTCTTTTTAGATTTCTGAATTCTTCTTTTACCATTTCTGTATTATCCGTAAAGGTAGCCATACCCATGACACCTCTTACATTGACATAATCCAAGGACGTAAAATCAAATTCTATTGCTTGTAATTTTTCGTAATCAAATCCATGCTTAGTAGATTCCTCTGCAATATGAAACTGAAGTAAAACGTCTATAACTCTGTCTATCTTTCTACCTTGTTTGTTGATTTCTTTAAGCAAGTCTATGGAGTCCACGGAATGTATGAGCGAGACGAAAGGTGCTATATATTTGACCTTTTTTCTTTGTAGAGTGCCTATGAGATGCCATTCTATATCTGCAGGAAGCTGTTCTTTTTTTTCTACTAACTCCTGAACTCTATTTTCACCGAATATTCTTACGCCCTCATCGTATACTTCTTGGATCTGCGCAACAGATCTTGTTTTAGATACTGCAACGAGTCTAGTAGTCGAGTGTTCTTTGAATTCTTGGATTATCTGCTGATTCATAGATGTAATACAAAAAGCTAGAGGATAGTGTTCTAACAAATCCTAGAAAAGGCCATATAGGTCTCTATTGACACTATCGATTACCTTACCTAGATCTTCTGGTTTAGTAACAAAATTAGTATTGTCTGCATCGATAATAAGTAGTTTGCCTATGGTATAGTTATCGATCCACTTATTGTATTTCTCGTTGAGTCGTTTAAGATAGTCTAGACTCATATTACCCTCATAGTCTCTACCTCTGGAGTGGATATGATCTACTAGAGTAGGGATACTTGCTTTAAGATAAATCAGTAAGTCTGGTGGTTTGACCTGATTGGACATAATCTCAAATAGGGAGAAATAATTATCAAAATCACGCTTAGTCATTAGACCCATTTCATGTAAGTTAGGCGCAAAAATAAATGCATCCTCATAAATGGTTCTATCTTGTACTATGGTTTTATCTCCTTTTTGGATATCTAAGATCTGACGATACCTACTATTAAGAAAATAGATCTGTAGGTTAAATGACCATCGTTGCATATCATTGTAAAAATCGCTGAGATAGGGATTAGCCGTTGTATCTTCGTATTGCACCTCCCAGGAAAAGTGCTTGCTAAGTTTTTCTGATAAGGTAGTTTTTCCAGCTCCTATATTGCCAGAAATTGCTATATGTTTAGGTTGCTTTTCCAAAGGTCAGTTTTTTTAGTCAATCCGTAATATGGCTAAAGAAAAACGAATATACAAATCTTATTAAATTATAGTTTTGATCTGTTGCAATGAATATATCGTCTAAAAAATGTAGTACAATCGTAGATTAAGCTATATCTTGAAATTCTAAAGGTATAACTTATGAATTCTTCTATAATTTCTACAGTTAATCTGACTAAAACTTATGTGATGGGGACGGAAAAGGTCCATGCACTTAAAGGAATATCTACGGAGATTAATAAAAATGAATATGTAGCCCTCATGGGACCATCAGGCTCTGGAAAGAGTACCTTGATGAACTTGCTAGGTTGTCTCGATTCTCCATCTACTGGGGATTATTTTCTCAATGGACAGAATGTAAGTAAGATGTCTAGTGGTGAACTAGCTAATGTTAGAAATAAAGACATTGGTTTTGTTTTCCAGACCTTTAACCTACTACCAAGAATTACTTCTCTAGATAATGTTGCACTTCCGCTAGTATATTCTGGTATGAGCAAGGCAAAGCGTGAATCTAGAGCAGCAGAGGTTTTAGGAATAGTGGGACTAGGAGATAGAATGGATCATAAACCAAATGAATTATCAGGAGGGCAGCGTCAGCGTGTAGCTATCGCAAGAGCACTAGTAAATAATCCAGCTATCATTCTTGCTGATGAGCCTACTGGAAATTTAGATACCAAGACATCTATAGAGATCATGCGGATATTCGAGGAACTACATAATAATGGTAATACCATAATTGTAGTTACACACGAACCAGATATTGCTGAGCATTGTCATAGAGTAATAAAGCTTAGGGATGGACTGATAGAAAAAGATATAGTCAATGATAATATTATTACAGCTTCTCAGTCTACTTATTATACCTCTGAGATAGGTGTGGACGATAATAGAAAAACCCTTTATATAAACGATATTTCTGATAAAGACATCTAAGATATTTTACATGAAAATCTATACGAAGACAGGAGATAAAGGAACAACCAGCCTCTATGGAGGTAAGCGTTTGTCAAAAGACAATATCAGAATAGAAGCTTATGGTACCGTAGATGAGCTGAATAGTTGGACGGGATTGCTCGCTGACGAAAACAATTTTGCCCAAGAATTTCTTAGAAAAATACAGGTAGAACTTTTTAATGTGGGTTCACACCTTGCATCGGATGAGTCTAATACCTACCCACTTCCAGAGGTGCAATATGGGATAGTAGAAGAAATGGAGCAATCCATAGATGCTATGAATGAAGAATTAGAACCACTTAAAACATTTATATTGCCTGGGGGCAGTACTCAGGTGTCTCATTGTCATATAGCTCGTACAGTCTGTAGAAGGGCTGAACGAAGAATCGTAACCTTGACTTCAGAAGCAAGGGTTGATGATAATATTGTGATCTTGCTCAACAGGTATTCTGACTACCTATTTATTCTTTCTAGATACATTGCTCATAAGGTAGATGTCAAAGAAATTCCATGGAAAGCAAATATTAAAAGATAGCTACAAGCTTTTTTCCTATTTTTACAGATATGATTAAGCGGGAAGGTAGCAAAACGTTAGATTGGAAGGAGATCCTAAAGTATATTTTTACAATAGGCGTTATCATGGCGCTTTCGTTTTTGTTTCCAGCAGAAAAATCTGCTGTGCCTAATGCAGAAACGGGCAAACTGTGGAAAAAAGAGAATTTATATGCACCATATGATTTTCCTGTAAGAAAGTCAGAAGAACAAATTAAATCAGAAAAGGATGCTCTAGAAAAATCGGTTGCCATGGTGTACTCGGCTAACCCTAAGGATCCAGAATTCCTTGTCAATGAACTAATCAACAAACTGAAAAAGAGCTTACCTTCTTTAACAAATTATGAGTCTTTTCTAAAAGAGAAGTTAGGAGGATATTATTTGGCAGGAATTGTCAACGACAAGAAAGGAAGCAGTTCTATAGAATTGTATGATGAAGATACCCGTAGATCTAGCCCCGCAGAAAAAATATTAGATAAAAACGAGTTTGCCGATATATTAATATCGGAATTATCTGAAATGGGTATATCAATTGCCAAGTTAAAAGCTATTGATTTTAGTGTGCTTGTAGAGCCTTCTTATGTCTACAACAAAAATTTACATCAAGCTGCAATAGATAATGCTAAGGCCAACTGGCCGCTCAATGACGGTATAGCTAAGAAGGGTGAACTCATAATTGCTAAGGGTGAGCTTGTAGATGATTATGCTATGAGGAAGCTATCCTCACTTTCTAATCTAAGTTCTGAAAGTAAGTCTGCCTCACAGAACTACTGGATCGTATTTATAGGATACTTGTTACTGAGTTGTATGATTATAGGTGTGCTTTTGTTATATCTTAGGAAGAATTTTCCGACTATAGATGACAGAATCAGTAGACTAGTTTTTATCCTGATGTGGCCTTTGTTGTTCAGCTATTTAGTTTTCGCTTTTGAGAACAAACTTAACCTAAGTGCTTACATGATTCCATTCTGTATAGCACCTATAATTATAAAGAATTTCTATTCAGATCGATTAGCATTGTTTGTGCATATTGTGGTGATATTAATTGCTAGTTTCATTTCTGATCTAGGATATGAGTTTACTTTTCTCCAAATATTAGCAGGAATTGTAACAGTTCTTGTTATTACCGAAACTAGATTATGGAATCGTTTTTTTATTGCTTTACTACTTATTCTTGCAACCTATCTGCTGGGATATCTAGGTCTTTCTCTGATACGAGAAGGTAATTTTGGAGATATAGAATGGCAAACTTTTATCTGGTTGATGGTTAATGCCTTACTCTTGCTGCTAGCATATCCTTTCATACCTTTAATAGAAAAATTGTTTGGTTTTACCTCTTCTATAAGTCTAGTGGAGTTGTCTGATCTTAATAGACCTTTACTAAAAGAATTGTCACTTAAGGCGCCTGGTACCTTGCAGCACTCGTTACAAGTGGCGAACCTGTCTGAGGCTGCAGCTGAGAAAATAGGAGCAAATAGTCTTTTAGTAAAAACTGCCGCCCTATATCACGACATTGGTAAGATGCATGATCCAGCATATTTTATAGAGAATACAACAGGTACCAATTTGCATGAGACCTTAGACAATAATTTTGAGAGTGCTAAGATTATTATAAAGCATATTTCTGAAGGACTTATTATGGCTAAAAAAGCTAAACTACCTAAGGAAATTATAGATTTTATTTCTAGCCATCATGGGACAACTAGAGTAGAGTACTTTTATAGGAAACAGTTAGCTGCACAACCTGATGAAGAATTCGACGAATCCTTATTTAGATATCCAGGTCCTCTGCCTAGGACTAAGGAGCAAACGATCATGATGATAGCCGATAGCCTAGAAGCTGCCTCTAAAAGTCTACGTAATCCTACTGGTCAAGATATTGATGTATTGGTAGATAAGATAATAAACTACAAGATAGACGAAGGACAGCTGGCTGATTCGGAACTTTCTTTTCAAGAACTTGAAGTTTGTAGTTCCGTTTTCAAGTCGCTTCTTAGAAGTATCTACCATGTTAGAGTAGAATATCCAGGCCAATAAAGGTTTCACGAATTTTTTTTTTAAAGTAGTTACCTCCTGCATGCAATCCTAGTAATTACTTTATTCTTCGATTAATATAGATGTTTCAAAGTTTCTCATACCTACCCGTATTAAAGAAGTATGTAGGGATATTCGGAATTACCGATATCCCTTTATATATAATTGTCTTAGAACTCT
>CAYYWZ010000035.1:0-39041 GCA_964475415.1 uncultured Saprospiraceae bacterium
TACTTCATTTCATACCTTTCTGTGTAATTTTGTCCTTACTTCTGAATCTCCCTAAATAGATAAACATATAAAAGATATTAGAGATCATACTTACTGAATGGATGAAAATCACTTACAAAAATCTATAACTTGTCAATGGTTTATACCATACACAAATAGAGGATAAGCAGCTAATAAAAATCTAAGTAATAAGATAAGTAGTTACTTTCTATAGGCCTGGTGATGCACAGTGAAAATCTTATCAAGATTCTCTTGATGTTTTGCATTAGATTCATCAAAGACAAGGTCATATTTGTCAGCCTCTATTCGTTGTCTCAGCGCCTCGAAAAGAGACACGGCGCAAGCTACTGATATATTAAGACTCTCTACCATACCCATCTGAGGGATGATAAAGTTAGCATCAGCATGTTCTAATAATTGTTTACTTATACCAGCATGCTCATTGCCAAAAATAAGCGCACAAGAATCACTCAAATCTAAATCATAGAGTGAGCTAGATGCTGTCGTTAAATGTGTAGAATATATCTTTTTATATTTTGCCCTAATTGCTTTTATGGCTGGTTCTATCTCTTCGAAATATTGAAAGCTTATCCATTTTTTACTGCCTGAAGAGCTTTTATCTCCAATGTATTTTTCCCTATTCTGGACTCTAGGATCAGTGTTTATAATATAGATTTCTCTTACGCCTACAGCATCACACGATCTAGCTACTGCTCCTATATTATGCGGATCATGTACGTTTTCTAAGACAACGGTTAGATCGTTTTGACTAGTTGCAGCTAGATGTTGCAACTTATGTAACCTCTCTTCCGTTAGCGATGATCTGTCGATGGTAAATTATTTAGTACGATAGAATTTGTTGTTTTTAAATTCTAAGATTTCTAAGTGAACATTCTTAAAATAATTTATAGGCTCTATTTCGCTTCCTCGAGCAGGACGTTTTTTCGAAGGTACTTTTTCTATATCATATGCGGTCTGCAGGTATCCATCATCATCAGTAGATACATAGAACTGGAAATCCTTACCGTACTTCTGTAGACTCTTTCCTATAAACCTGATCATATCATAACCTTCGAATGCTTCCTCTGTAGGTAAGGCATTATAGGTATAGAAATACTGACGCTTAAAATCTTTGACACGAATATCTGTAGGATCTACATAATGAGATCTTACTACCCTCATATTTAGATTTCTATACTGCTCAAAAGTAATGATATCTGAGTCCATAGCTAGAGGCATCGTGTAGGCAACTACACTAGTCATTCCTTTCTCCACATTCAGTCTCCTAAGTCCGTTATATAAAAATTTCTCATCAGATGATCTGTAGTTAGGAAAGATAAATACTGTTGTCTTATCCAAATGGAAAATTTCATCATAAGCTGTCTCTCCATTCAATAAAGAATCCTCTTCAACAAGGAACTCCAAAAGAGGTTCAGCATTAGCCCCATTTATTTCTCTATTATATTTTTGGAAATACTTAAATCTATTGACATCCTTAGAATTGCCTTTTCTTCCCACTAGATAGACCTGGTCAGCTTCAAAATTTCTTGAAGCATTTTCAGTCATCTTATAATAATGATCAAACAATGATGGCAGTAATTGCAAGTAAGAATCATTATCCTTAATATCTGATGTCGTTTTCCATGGAGAGACAACTGTAATCTCATTCTTCTCACCATAGGCAGCAGTTGTTACCAAATCAGAAGTTTTCTGCGGACCTATAATTACATCAGCATTTCTAGCCGATCGTTCTCTCAGTTTACTAGAGATATTTCCCTTGTCGGCCTCTTCTATATTGACATTAATATTTATACCATCTTGCTCTAACTTATCAAGACCTAATTTGACACCAGCATAATAATTAAGATACCTCGTAGCTCTCGAACTCTTATCTGTAAGGTCAGATCCTATCGCCTCCTTAGTATCCAGTGGTAAGAATATCGTGACATTATATTGGTCCTTCAGATCTGGAGCCATATCTTTCTTATCTACAACTTCTTCTTTCTCATTTCTTTTACTTCTATCTAGTCTCTCTACATTTTGCCACTTAACGGTATCTACTTTTACTGCATCTCGATTACTTCTGTTCGCCCTAGTTTTGGTAGTGGATTTAGTTCTAGAAGAAGAACGTACCACTTCCTTCGTTCCCCCGCAGGAGACAAGAGAAAACATAACAAGTAGTGCAAATACGCTTAATTTATTCCCACTCAATTGTAGCAGGCGGTTTAGTACTAATATCATAGACTACTCTATTTATACCTTTAACGTTATTAATAATTTCATTGGATATATCTGCTAGGAGATCATGGGGTAATCTACTCCATTCTGCTGTCATACCATCAGTTGAATTGACCGATCTAAGTGCTATAGTGAATTCATAAGTTCTTTCGTCACCCATTACACCAACGGACTGAACGGGTAATAAAATTGCCCCAGATTGCCAAACTTTACTATACCAGCCTGATTTTTTCAAGTTATTTATGAAAATAGCGTCGGCTTCTTGTGTTAATTTTATTTTATCTGCATCTATTGGACCTAATATTCTTATAGCCAATCCAGGTCCTGGGAATGGATGTCGTTGCAGTATATTATCAGGAATTTCTAACACTGCTCCCGCTTTCCTTACCTCATCCTTAAACAGCATTCTTAGCGGTTCTACGATTTTAAGATTTAACTTTTCTGGTAGACCACCTACATTGTGATGAGACTTAATGGTAACACTGGGACCATGAACACTTACGGATTCTATTACATCAGGATATATAGTGCCCTGACCTAACCACTTAATATTCGCAAACTTTTTCGCCTCTCTCTCAAAGACTTCGATAAAGACACGACCTATAGTTTTTCTCTTTTTCTCAGGATCAGACACGCCTTCTAATTCACTTAGAAACTCGTGAGAAGCGTCTACGCCTACAACATTGAGATTAAGCTGTTTGTAAGATTGTAATACCTCTGTAAACTCATCTTTCCTCAATAATCCATTGTCTAAGAATAGGCAGATAAGATTATCACCTATAGCTTCCTGAAGTAATCTGGCTCCTACTGTAGAATCTACGCCACCGGACAAGCCCATCAAAACACTATCGTCTCCTATCTTTTGTTTTAGATCTGTAATTGTAGATTGTACAAATGATTCTGATGACCAATCACATTGACATGAGGATATGTCTAAAAAGTTCTTCAGTATATCTTTCCCTTGTAAGCTATGTACAACTTCTGGGTGGAACTGAACACCAAAAACAGGATATTCCCAATCTGGATTACTAGATGTAAAAGCAGCTACAGGTATATCGTCTGTATCGCAAATAGCATTGAATATACTTGGTAGTTCCTTTATAGTATCACCATGCGACATCCATACTTGAGATTGTATATTTATTCCTTTTACTAGTGGATTAAGTTTATCTTTTACATTAAGCGTAGCTTTGCCATATTCTCTTTTATCTGATCTAGCTACATTTCCACCGTAATAATCTGCGATATATTGCGCGCCATAACAAATCCCTAATACAGGTAGTTTACCCATAAAATGATCTAAGTTAGGCTTTAGTGCATTTTCGTCATTTACAGAAAAAGGGCTTCCAGAAAGTATAACACCTCTTAGATCTGAAGTAAGCTCAAAGTCTTTGTTATAAGGAATAATTTCGGTATATACACACAGTTCTCTTAGTCTTCTCGCAATAAGTTGTGTATACTGAGATCCAAAATCAAGAATGATTATCTTTTCCATAGCGCAAGATAAGAAATACTATTCTTCTAGTCCTCTTCCTGATTTTTTTATTGCACCACTATCCGTAAGTTCTTTCATCAGGTTATCTAGAACACCATTTATAAAATCTTTACTCTTAGCAGTACTGTATAATTTAGCAATTTCTACGTACTCATTGAGCGTAACCTTGGTAGGTATAGAATCGAAATGTAGCATTTCACATAGAGCCATCTTCATAAGGATCATATCGATAATTGCTAGACGTTCATGATCCCAGTTCTTGAGTACTGGCTTAATCATTTCTAGCAATTTCTTATTCTCTTTATGACAAGTTTGTAAAAGTGGTAATCCAAATTCCTTTATGGTCTCGTCATCAGGAACGAAAGACATGAAGTAGTTTGCATCCGCTTCAGGGTACGCTTTAAGAATCTTCTTTACTGTACCGACAATCAGAGACTTATCATCTATCCATACATTATAATTATCCTCCATAACATCATTAAAGAAATCATTCTTACGGCAAAGTCTATATAGTTCTAGGAGAATTTCTTGATCTTCCTTTTCTGTAGTTTCACTAAAAACATAGGTTTTATAAGCTTCTGATTTGGAGAAATCACTGTATATTTTCTTTATAAAGTCCTTATCTACTTTGGCTTCGAAATCGTATTTCTTAAATTTCTTTTGTAAGATTTCATTTTTTTCTAAAGACTGGATGGTCTTATTTTTGAAAATTTTAGCGGAAAATGCTTTGTCTTCCTCAGATATGAGATGTTTAGATAATCTTTTCTTCTTATCTTCTACCGATAATTTTGTGATATTGATAATCACGTATAGATTAAAAAGAAATAACTCAAAACAAGCTGCTATGTTTTCCACATAGGTTTTCTTGGCACCTGAGTAGCTTAGTTTTTCATCTCTATCGAGAGCGAATAACAATTGCATTATCTTGACTCTTACACTTCTTCTACTGAGCATTCAATACTGTTACGAATGTTTTAGAAATTATTATCTACAAAGAAAGCCAATTTCAGCAAAATCAATAACTCATTCCATTAAATATTTACTAATTCAAGTAATTATTTTTTAAAAGCTCGTATGCTGGTAGTTTATTTATATGCCATTTGTTTAATATATTTCCGCCTTTCCACACCAAGGTTCCTGGATTAGACCTTACTATAGTTTTCAATAAAATGTCATCTGCTGTAAGAAAAATAGCATTCTGTAGACCGGCTTCCTTTGATAGAGCTGCAATTGCATCAGGATCAGCCCCTCCGATAGCTATCCTTGTTTTGATCCCATCGGCCTTGGCCTTATCCACCATAGGAGCAATTTTATTTCTATACTCATGTATAAAGTTAGGATCCCAGATATAATTGTAATAAGCTATTTCTTTATCTGTAATTTTATCAACTGATCTAACTATTTCAGTCATTTTCTGACCTTTATACACTATTTCTACGGTATCTAAGAGATAGCTTGTGTCTTTGACCATCTTTTTTGCTTGCTTAAGCTCCACATATAACTTGTGGCTTACGATCATAAGAGATGGCTCTTGCTCTTCTAGTAACTCATCTGTTATATCATACTGATCGATTAAATCTGTAAATTCCATCTCAGATATTTTGGTAGCTTTTACGGTTGGCTCTGTTTTTACCTGATCTATGATTTCCCACTCTGCTTTAGGATAGTTCTTGAACTGTGACATGTAGACATCATTAGATAGTTCTATTACCTTACCATCCTTTCTATTCTTAAGCTTCCATGCAACAATCTTCACATTAGACATAGCTTCTATTTCTAGGTTTCTCTGAGCTGCTACATCTGTTCCTATTGCGAAAGGCCTGAAATCAGTTCCAGGGATATCCCAGCTGAAGTTAGAAAAACAATATATCAGTAATCCTATCGTAGATAAGCCTGTTATACCCCACTTTACCTTATTACTGAAGAGCTCGTGCATGCTTCCATGCTTACTAACGAATAAGAGAGCAGGAATCAATAGAAATACATCCTTAAGAAATGAAGTTTTAGGTACCAGTTTTATAAAGTCTCCAAAGCAACCACAGTCCGTCACCTTCATATTGTTAGCATTATAACTTCCCCACTGACTGAACTGGAAAAAGTTCTTACCTTCTGGTACATAACCTGTTAGATAGGTAAATCCTGTCAAAAAGGTAAAGAAAGCAACCAACAACAGAAAAGCCCAACTAGTCCATTTTCTCTTTAATCCTATGACGAGCATTATTCCTAAGACGATCTCAAATACTATCATAAAGACAGAAAATGCAATAGACTGATCTGATAATACAGGAAATAAAGGGGATAGAAAGGAAAACCATGTCCCTTCAAAAGTTGACTGAAATTCATCAAAATATTGTTCCATCTTGTAAGCTGTCCCTAAAGGATCTATAGCTTTTACCCATCCCGAAAATATAAATAGTATTCCACAGAAATTTTGCAAAAAGGAGACAAGTATATTTTTATGTGCTTTCAGCAAGAAAACCACAAGAAGTGTAGTAAGCGCTGCCATACTTCCGATCATTAGCAATAAGGTTGTCAAAGTCATAACTTTCTATTTTTTGTGCTCTGATAATTTTATTAATGCAAAAGCAGAATAATTCAATATATCTTGATAGTTAGCATCTAATCCTTCTGATATAAGCGTCTTACCATCATTTTCTTCTATCTGCTTAATTCGCAAGAGTTTCATAAGAATAAGATCTGTCATACTACTTACCCTCATATCTCTCCACGCCTCACCGTAATCATGGTTTTTCTTCATCATAAGTTCTTCGGTAAACTTAGCGTGATGGTCATATAATTTTATCGCTTCATCATGAGGTAATTCGAAATCTGACACACCTGACTTCAACTTTAATTGTATTAGTGCCATGATCGAATAGTTAATAATGGCTACAAATTCTAATTCTATCGATTCGTTTACCTTCTGTTCACCTTTTTCCTCTATGCTTCTTATTCTAGAAGCTTTGATAAATATCTGATCTGTCAAAGAAGAGGGTCTTAGTATCCTCCATGCTGTGCCATAATCTTTCGTTTTTTTAACGAAAATATCTCTAGCTTCTCTGCAGACCGATTGATATTGCTTTAATGTTTCTGACAAGTCGTATTAAATTTTTACAAATATAAGATTGCTTTTGTTTTTCACACCTCTAAGATGAAATACTATATCCAGAATCTATATTAATAGCCGTATAATACATTTATAATAAAGTGTTAATGCTATTTTAGCGAAAATTCTCAAATAATTTTGACAGCAGCAGTTCTTCTTCTTATCAGTATAGTGCTAAATGTATGGCTTATCATTCTGTTTAAGTTATACGGCAAATTTCAGGTTAACAACTTGTATGCTATCGTTGTCAATTACTTTGTCTGCTTTATTACTGCTTGGTTTGTCATTGGAGAAAACCCTAGTTCTATAACAGTATATCAAGAACCTTGGTTTATACCTGCTATATTCTTAGGCTTTGTTTTCATTACGATATTTAACGTTGTAGCAATTGCAACTCAGAAAATAGGTATAGCTATAACTATAGTTTTTCAGAAAATGTCAATGATTTTTCCAGTCATTTTAGGCTTAGTTCTTTTTTCCGAAGTTCTTAACCTTATAAAGATCTTAGGAATTATCACAGCAATCGCTTCGGTTATCTTTCTTAATATGAATGAAGGATCAGAAACCAAAGCTACTAGAAAAGAATTTCTCTTACTTTCTATGCTGATATTATTCGGAAGTGGCATTATAGATGGCGGTCTGTTTTTGTTAGAAAAATATCAAATCGTAGAAAGTGCAGATATCAAGTTTGTAGCTAATCTATTTCTTAATGCAGGAGTAATAGGTCTAGTAGTCATTCTATATCATGTCATTAAGGGCACGGCTAAAAGGTTTACTATAAAAGATCTTATAGGTGGAGTATTATTAGGTATTCCTAATTTTTTCACCATATACCTTATTCTTAAGATACTAAATATGGGCTGGGAAGGCTCTAAGTTTTTCCCACTTAACAATGTAGGAATCTTAGCCTTATCTGCTTTGTCAGGTTTTCTTATTTTTAAAGAAAAACTGAACAAATATAATATCATAGGATTAGCACTCGCCTTTATTACTATCTTACTACTAAGATGATTGTAAAAGATACATACCTAACAATAGAAGCATCTAGTCTAGGTGAATACAAAGAAAAAGGAAGTAAATTCTTTGCCTATGCACATCCAGTTACAACTGAAGAAGATTGTAAAAAACTACTTGAAGCTATAAGTAAGGAACATCCTAAATCCAGACACTGCTGTTATGCTTATAGACTAGGGATAACTGGAGAAGTCTATCGTATAAATGATGATGGCGAACCAAGTGGCACTGCTGGTAAACCTATCTATGGACAGCTACTCAGCAATAATATTTCTGATGTCCTAGTCGCTGTGATTAGATACTTTGGTGGCACTAAGCTAGGTGTGCCTGGCCTGATCCACGCTTATAAAAATAGTGCAGCAGATGCTATACATAATGCGACTATTATAGAAACTACAATTACAGTATTATATGAGATAAGATGTCATTATGAGTTAATGGGAAAACTCTTAGAACATTGTAAAAAACTAAATCTTAATATAAAAGAAAAAGAATTCTTAGAAGATGTGAAACTAGTTATAGAACTCCCGCTTTCAATACACCAAGCTAAGATTACCAGACTTAAAGCACATCTGCTAGACAAAAGTATAGAAGAGATAGATGCCGAAACATCTATTCCTTCTTGCACTATATCTTTACTAGATCCTTAGATCTTGATTTTATAAATTATGGATTAATTAAAAATCCAAATGGTATTATACCAGCCGTTTCTGTTTTTATTATAGTAGCATTGTCTGGATCTATAATAACTAAATCACCATTAGATGCAAAATCCTTAGCATCTGTAGCTAGTAAATTACCAGTCTGATCATTATACAACAAGCTGTAATAATTTGCTAACCCATCTGTATTGACAATAGGATCTGAATTACCTGTGATATCATATGCTCCATAACCACCAAAAGTAAGGTAGTACAACTTATTTCTATCATTATCGATAGTTAATTCTGAAACGCCATTTGGTAAGCTTATACGATCTCCTAATGTATTATTACTTGGATCCAAAGAGATAATAAAACCCTGAGTATTATTAGTAGGATCTGTAAAGTCAGAATGACCTCTACCCAGAACCCATAATATACCACTATCATCTTGAACTATAGAGCTAGGATTATCTCCTACTACTATAGTATCTAATATACTCAAATCTGAAGGATCTAGTACCATAACTACAGAGTCTCTTCCAAAACCACCAGATACACAAGTATATAACTTGTTATCCGTTAGGATCATCTTCTCAGGACCATTACGCAAATTACGAGTTTCCAGAACTACATCATTTTCTGTATCTACTAGTAAGATAGCACCTGAGAGCCCATCTGCTCCCCACTGAGAAACAGCAGCTCTATCCCCTCCTAGAGACACCATGTATCTAGGTTGTGCTAAGTTCTGTATAGAACCAACAGACATAAAATTATCATGATCAGCAATTTCTATTTTTGCAGCGTTGTTGACCATAAGGTAAACCTTATCATCTATTAGAGTCATCGACTGCAGAATATTGCCTATAGGTAAACTTAGATTAGCTGATTGATAGATATCACTAACAAGGGAATCTCCCTCTGAATCATAGAAACTAACTGTCCCTGTTCCCGATCCAAAACTTCCTTGGTTACCTACGAAAAATCCGCTTCTCTTGAATCCTGTATCAACAGGTTCTTCTATATCATCTCCACAAGATATGAGTAAACATATAGCAAAAAGAACATTTAAAAATTTAAACATTTGTTTTTATATTTTTATTGAAGCGGCAAATGTAGCATTTCTAAGTGGCATAGGAAAGAAAGGAACAACTTCATATGACTCATTTAACAAATTCTCGACATTTAAGTAAAATCTAAATTTCGACAAGCTATACTCTACACTTAGATTATGTAACATATAGGCTTCTACTTGTAAGGCATTATCTGAAGTGATAAATCTTCTAGAAGTGTACGAATTATTGTAAGAAAACTGAAATCTATTACTAGTATAACTTAGGGTAGCAAATGACTTCAGGTGAGGCCTATATATTAAGGTCTTATCAGTTATAGTATTTCTACTATCCAGATAACTAAGGCCCGCAGCTATCGCATATTTCTTGAAAATATTCTTTACACTGAGACTTAGATCTATTCCTTGATTTCTTACTTGATTGATATTTTCTGGAGACCATATTCCCTGATTATTGGGCTGCCATAATATCCAATTTTCTCCCGAACTTTGGAAACTACTAAGTGCTACATTTACAGATTCACTTATATCATATTGCAGACCTATTTTGAAGGTTTTCACTAGTTCATTTTGAAGGTTTTCATTTCCCCCGGTAGGCCAATATAGGTCATTGAAAGTAGGCAGATAATTTTTCTGTGTATACAGGCCATAGATCGCTATATTATTCCAGTCATATTTTGCCTTGATCTTATAGTCTAAAAAAACATCTGATGTATTAAGCAAGCGAGGCATAACACTAGCAGAAAGACTTAGCTGAGAAATAGAATAGTTTTCTATACCCAGTAATAGAGATTGTTCTAGTCTATCTATTTTCTTAGTAAAAAAACTTGCATTAGTTCTATCGAATCTGTTAGATAATTTTAGTGAGATTGTATTCTTAATGTAATTCTTCTTCCACTCTGTATTGAGTACAAAGGCATTATTTTTACTTACTGAGGTATCCACAACAAAAGAGGAAAAATCGATTTTCTCAAACAGATACCCTCCCGATAGTTCTAGTGTTCCTCTCTTTAAGTTTCTAGTATGCCGGCTGATAAGATTTACATTATTATCTTTTTGGCTTGCACCATCATAAGATGAGCTTATGGAGTTGCTAATATCTCTATCTGAGTCCTGTACATAAAGAATCAATTCTGTGATAGATTTTTTCCCTATAAATTTATACTTCTCGGAATAGGTATAATTTACAAACTTACTATTCTCTCTTTGTGCTTTATTAGCTCCTAAGTTATAAGGAAACTTATTGAGATTGTAATCTATTGCAAAGGAAGCCGTATACTCTAGCTTAGCCTTGTTGTTAGTATAATTAAGATCTATATGGCCGTTCTGTATAGTATTGTAAGAGCTGTATAGTTCCCAACCATTGACAGATCCACCTCCTGAAAGTGACTTGTTTCCGATCGAGAGATTGTTGAGTAAAATACCATTGATCAGATTTAGATCTTTTACTCCATTTACAGGACTATTAAGATTTATGCCTAGAACATTTAGTGAGGTATGCCTAGCCTCAAGTCCATCTATCCTTATTGTAGAAAGCAATCCTGGCCCTGATGTATGTACATAGGCCGAACTGTAATTAGACAGATAATTAGCTAGGGTAAGCCTACCAGTTTTTACAAATTCAGGAATCTTTATTTTTGTTAGATTAGAATTATCTGTAATAAAAACTGAATCTATTTCGTATGTCAAAATCGGATCTTGACAAAATATGTAGGTGCTGCTTACAAGTAGGAAGAATATACTAAGTAACTGTCTCATCTTTCTTTTTTAGAAATGACGGAAGACTTATATTAATACCATTGAGCGATTCGTCTTTAATTGCTTTGTAAGTCAGGTAGAGAGCAAATGGAGACAATATGATACAGGGCAACCACGCCGCTAGGTAAGGCGAAATACTTTGTGACTTATTCAGTTTTTCTCCCATTATATTAAAAACAATAAAGAGCATAAAAAATATAATGGCTACTAATAATGGATATCCATATCCCCCCTTCCTTACAATGCTTCCTAAGGGACCACCAATAAATAGAAAGATGATACAGATAAGTGCCCAACTAAACTGCTGATGTAATCTTATAATATGATAAGAACGATCTCTTTTTAGTGAATCATTTTTGGTAACATTAGCAGCTATTTGAGCCTTTATTTCTTTAGACTTTATCAAAGATCTTTTTAAGAAAGCTTTCTGTACATTGACATCGAAGGTCTCTAAAAGATTGCTGTAATTTGTAATTTCTCCTTCTATTTTCTGAATGGATTTTTTCTTTACAGATTTGTTTCTCTGTCTAGCTTTGGATTCGGCGTGTAATTTCTTATTAACTTCTGCTAGCTTTTCAAGATCTTTGTCAGTATTTTCTAGATATTCCTTCTTATTTTTTTTGTTTTGAGTAACTGCCCTTACAGGTGTTTTTCTTCCGTACTTTCTTCTGTATTCATCTGCTTCTTTTTTGTTATAATCCATAGCCTCAACATCATAACCAAGGTCTGTCATTACATCTTCCGATATAAATTTTTTAAAATTATTGACCTTTAAGTTTAGGTTGTTCTCTATTTTGACATTAAAAGAATCTATCGCTGCTTGAAGCTGAAAACCATTCAACAAATCAAATTTCTTTCTACTCAGGTTTAGATTTTCCGCATCCATATCAAACTGGCTCATGTCAAATATTTTCCTCCAGGACTTGAACTTAGTCTTCATTGTAGGATAACCCTTTTCCTCAGGTTTTTTCGAATCTTCTTTTATCTCTCGATATTGTTCTCCGTTATATAGATCCATGACAAAACAATTCCCCTCGTTGCCGGGATACATTTGCCCCGTTTTAGCCGTAACTATACTCACTAAAGAACGATCCTTATGTGTATGATCATATATCATTACATCTCTTATAGTTACCTCATCTTTATCCTTCTCGCCTACTCTTATTACAAAACCTGAGAAATCCTTATTGAAAATATCCTCCTCTATACTTAATGCTGGTTTCTGTTTACGTATTGAATTGAAACGTTCAAGAAACTTATAATTGGCTTTGGGTTTTAGATAATTGGCAGAAAAAAGAGAAAAACAAGCTGTTATGCAAGCTATGACAATACCTGCAAGCATGATTCTGAAGAGCGAGACACCCGCAGACTTAAGCGAGGATAACTCAAACTTCTCGGCCATATCCCCGAAGACCATAACAGATGAAATAAGTATGGTAAGCGGAATAGCCATAGGTATAATCGTAACGGCAAAATAAAATATGAGCTCCATGAGTACACCAAAAGAAAAGCCCTTACCTAGAATCTCATCTATATATTTCCATAAGAATTGCATCAATAGCACGAACTCTGCCACAAAAAATGACAGTATGTAAGGAGGAATGAAGGATTTAGTAACAAATTTGTCTATTCTCTTCATTTAGAACATATTATTATCGTATCTATTCACTTATTTAAATTACTAATGATAATATTCACAAAAATATTTGATTCTTCTGTAACAAAAGAAAAAAAGTCTACGTCATTCTAATAATAAATGCAGATCACAGAATTTAGTCATATGGTAGTTCCATTTAAAGATAAGTTGTATCGCTT
Organism: uncultured Saprospiraceae bacterium; assembly: GCA_964475415.1. Classification (GTDB taxonomy): domain Bacteria; phylum Bacteroidota; class Bacteroidia; order Chitinophagales; family Saprospiraceae; genus CALCMJ01. The sequence goes on from CAYYWZ010000035.1 coordinate 13,140, forward strand.
TGCCTTTCGTATAGTAGGTAACGCTTTTGACGCAGAAGATGTGTTACAAGAGGTGATGATAAAGGTGTGGAAAAAACGTGAATACCTAGCTACAGTAGATAATAAAGAAGCCTGGTGTATGACCGTGACGAGAAATATGGCTATAGACTGGATAAGGTCAAGAAAGAAAAGTACACAGGATCTAGAAACATCATATGGTGTATCTGATAAAGCAGCGACCCCTTATGAAGCCTTAGAGCAAAAAAATATTCATACGTTGGTTAGAGAAAGTATTAAAAATCTACCTCAGAACCAAAGTGAAGCAATACACCTAAGAGATATAGAAGGATATACTTACAAGGAAATAAGTGACATTATGGATGTCAATGTTAGTCAGGTCAAGGTATTAATATTCAGAGGACGACAAAAACTTAAGCAGGTCCTTTCAAAAACAGATATATGGAAAAGTACGAAATAGATAAATTAATAGAAAAGTACTTCGATGCTACTAGTACGCTAGAGGAAGAGCAAAAGCTAAGATTGTACTTTACTTCTGAAAAAATAGATAATGAGCACAAAGCTATCGCTGGATTATTCTCCTTCTATAATGTAGAAAGTGAGCTAATCAATGATAAGGAAGTAATATCTATGATTCCAAAGCAAAAGAAAAATACACCTGTGTTTTATCTTAGTAGGATTGCCGCAGCTGCTATGATCATATTTGCAGTTTATTTTAGCTACAATGCTTTCGAGCAACCTGTAGATAATGATATGGTAATGGTAGATGATCCCGAAGAGGCTTATAGAGTCACTATGGAGGCACTTGCTTTCTTATCTAATAAATATGAAAAGGGAAATAAGCCTCTAGAAAACATAAAGAAATTAAAAAACACTCAAATAATTAAATAAATATAAATAACAGAGACATGAAAAAATTATGCTTCATACTCTTCGCTACATTGATATATAGTTCAGCTTTTTCACAGCTAGATGCCATAGAGAGATATTTTGAAAAGTACCAAGATGACGATCGATTTACAACAGTATATGTAAGTCCCAAACTATTCAGCATGGTGTCCAAAGTGGCACAATCAGAAGTCAAAGATGAAGTCCTAGAAGTTATCAAAGATCTACGTGGGTTAAGGATATTAACTACTGAGGAAAATCCTAATGCTTTCTATAAAGAGGCCATCAAAACGATCAATACCAAAGAGTACGAGATACTGATGACGGTAAAGGATAAAGAACAGAATATTCGATTTATGGTAAAAGAAGGTGCCAACGATATCATAAATGAGCTTTTACTACTCGTAGGTGGAGAAGATGATTTTGTTCTGATGAGTTTTGTAGGTAATATCGATCTCAACAAAATCGCAAAACTTGCAGAAACACTAGATATAGATGGCGCAGAACATCTAGGTAAACTAGCTAAGGAAGACAATTAATTCCCGTCGTTCGTCTAAAAACATGGAAGATTAAACGACATCTATCTATATTATAATTATTATTTATTAACCAATAAATGTTCAACTAATGCGATCAATGCTAATATTAGTAGGGTTTCTCTTTACCCTCAACTCAACAAATGCCCAGAAGGAAATACACCAACTATTTGACTCTTACAGCACCAAAGAGAATGTTGTAAAAATGAATCTTTCTGGTTCTATCTTAGATCTATTATCTGGGGAGAACAATATCAAAAGTAAGGTAGAGTCCATCAATCTTCTTGTATTATCTGAAGAAAACAAACTAGATAATACAAGTTTTAGAGATCTAAATAAAAAGACTAAAGGATGGAATCTCGATGAACTTGTCAAAATAAAGGATGGTAAAGAAATGATTAACTTTTACTCTAGAGGAGATGAAAATAGCATGGAGTATATTCTTATGCTTATACAATCGGAAGAAAGCACCGTCATTTTGCAATTGAATGGAACATTATTCATGGAAGATCTCGAGGAACTTGACTTTGACATAGATGGGATGGAACATCTAAAAAAAGCAAAGAGAGCATAGTCTTATTATGTTATCAGAATTTATATCAGGACAATACCATTTGTCTCTAAAATCTAGAATGCAATCCCCGCATTCTAGATCATAAGCTGGGTCGATAAGTCATAAAATGCAGGTTTATAAATGCCCCGAACTAAGCGATAGTAAGTCCTCAATTATGTACCCTTTTTCAAAAACTTAATCATCATTGTTTTGTTTTATTGTAATCTAATTTAAAACTTAGTAAATTAGAGTAATTGCGATATGAAACAAGATTCTCTTATACAAGATATAGAGCGTATAGAAAATAGTGCTCTTGATAATTTAGAAATGCTCTTAGAGTTTGGGGCAAGCTATTACAGTCTTGATGAGATACTCATCATGTATAATGGCTGGAAGGAAAAGATGGAGATTCTTAACAAGCAAAATCATATTTTTATGATTGTTGCTATCAGTTCTCTCTTATGGGTACCATTAGCTACTGTAAGTCTTATTGTTGGCTTAGGAGAATTGTTTCTAGGTCTTTGCATTATGTTTCCCCTTACCTTATCAGTAGGCCTCACAGGATGTTTCTATTATTATAAAAAGTATGGCAGTCTCAAATCACAAATAGCTATAGGGAAATATATCGAAAATTGTATAGCAGAGAAAAAATCTGATTCTAGGAGTAATGATGATTTATACTCTAGCAGAGAAAAAAATATCTAGCCAAAAAATAATACTTTTTCTATTTCTCTTAATTTATAACTCTAATCTAATTTGTAAAATATTAATAGAAGCTAAGCTCGGCAAGCGAATTAATTTCATAAGAAAAAATATTAGGTTAATCGAATAAATGGCTTATTGCATAGTATTTAGTAGATTGCTGTTGAAAACTTATTTATCATTGTTTCGATCGATGATATAAGAATAAATTCAACTATGGAAGTACTCGCTATAAACAATCTAAGTAAGAGCTATGGTAAGGTAAAAGCTCTCGACAATCTTAACCTGAAGATAGAAGCAGGTAATGTCTATGGATTACTTGGACCTAACGGTTCAGGAAAAACTACAACCTTAGGTATCATTCTAGGAATACTATCTTCTGATACTGGTTCCTTTAAATGGTTCGATGGAAAGTATGGGGATAACCCTAGAAAGAAGATTGGCTCTATATTAGAGACCCCGAACTTCTACCCTTATCTTACTGCTTCTGAAAATTTAGAAATTGTTAGAAGAATAAAGAAAGCTGACAAAAGTAACTTCGACCATCTTCTAAAAAAAGTCGATCTATACGAAAGAAGAAGATCAAAGTTCCAAACCTACTCTTTGGGAATGAAACAAAGGCTAGCTATTGCATCTACACTAATCGGCAATCCTGAGGTGTTAATATTTGACGAACCGACAAACGGGCTAGATCCTCAAGGAATTGCAGAGGTAAGATCTATCCTTAAGAATATTGCTTCTGAGGGAAAGACTGTCATTCTAGCAAGTCATATACTTGATGAAGTAGAAAAAATATGTAGTCATGTAGCAATTATAAGGTATGGCAAACTACTTGCATCAGGAGGTGTAGGAGCAATTTTATCTGACGATAATACCTTAGAGTTAGGTTCATCCAATCTAGAGAGTATCATAAGTTTCATGTCAAAGCAGTATGGTCTAAATAAGCATCACAAGAAAGGTGATATTTTAGAATTTCAAGTAGACAAATCATTAAGTTCTAGTGAAGTCAATAAACAAGCACTAAGTAATGGAATCGAGCTATCCCACCTAGTATTACGAAAGCAAAGACTAGAAGAAGAATTTTTACAAATCACTAGTAAGTAAAACTTAAAGAAATCATGATTATAGATTTATTGAAAACAGAATATCTTAAGTTTAGGAAGAACTCTACGGTTACGATTCTTTTGTCCTTCTACTTTATATTTCTTCCATTTTCGTTTGTACTAGGTTCAGAATTTAAAGATTCTATTCCTGCCTTTATATCTAATAAAGATGCATTTTTTGTATTTCCCTCAACATGGGATTATATGGGTTATGCTGGTAGCTGGTTAGTGTTTTTCTTTTTAGGTGTTGCCATTATCTATATGATAGGCAATGAAGTCGCCTATAAAACTTTACGTCAGGGAATCATAAACGGTTATACTAGAAACGACTTCTTTCTAGCTAAGTTTTCCACAATAGTAATAATTGCTGTTATCGCAACACTCTACTATGCATTAGTGACAAGTATAATAGGTTGTATATATACTGAGGATCTTACAATGGAACTATATCTAGAGAACATTGGTGCTATTCCTAGATACTTCTTAATGTGTATGGGACATTTTTGTTTGGCACTATTATTTGCCTTTGTTCTAAAAAAATCGGGTTTAGCTATTTTCCTCTATTTATCCTATGTTATGCTGATGGAACCAATTTTAAAATTAGCGTATGGCTATAATTTTACAAATAAGTATACTAATTATTTCCCTATGAATGCTACTGAAGATCTAATGCCATTTCCTTTGTGGAAATTTGCAGAAGGTCTTCCCAAAAAAAAGCAGCAATTAGATTATGACTTCTTACTTCCCTACTCTACTGCAGCCACGTTGACCATAATATTCAGTATACTATTTGTTTGTCTTGCTTATTATAGTTTTAAGAGAAACGATATTTAGAACAGGATTACTTAAACTATTTTATGAAAATATCTCTGAGAGATGCTTTGCAACAATTAGAAAAAGTTGATGATGAATTTGTAGAGCTTTTTGCTAAGAGGGATATTAATATTGAATTTTACAAACCTGATAAAGTAGATAAGCAAACACCGCATACTCGAGATGAAATCTATATAGTTATTTCAGGTAGTGGTATGTTTATCAACGGCGAGAAAAAGGTCAGCTTTTCTGCTGGTGATTTCTTATTTGTAAAAGCTGGATTAGAACATAAATTTATAGAATTTAGTGATGACTTTAGTACTTGGGTTGTATTTTTCGGTCCAGAGATCGTGTAAGTGTTTAATATAATCTATTTAGCAAAAAGTATTGTCAAATAGAAAATTATTTTGCTACTATAAATAATACACAGATAATTCAACAATTAAGACTTACTTTTGCTCTATGGCAAAAACAAATTTTTGGAATGGATCGGCTAGGTATTTGTGTGACCCGGAGTTAGCTCAGGCTTTCCATATGGCTCGTACACTTGGAATGCCTTTACTCATAGAAGGAGAACCTGGCACTGGGAAGACTGAACTTCCTTTGCAATATGCTCAGGACATGAAATTAGATCTACATGTATACCCCGTAGGATCAAAAAGCAACGTAGAACAGTTTGTAGCTAAGTTTGATCATGTAAAATACCTAAGAGATTCTCAGATAGAAGTTCTGAATTCACAAAGAACAGAAAAAGGATTAGATAGTAAACTGAGTACCTCAGGAAGATCCACAGAACAATTAGATGATTATATTATTATGGGGTCTGCCGCTAAAGCTTATGCTTCTCCACATTCCGTTTTGCTTATCGATGAGATAGATAAGGCTCCTAGAGAATTTCCCAACGATCTATTGTATGCCCTAAGTCATAGGAAATTTATACTTCCTGAATCAGGAAAAGTTATAGAGATATCAGAAGCTGATATGCCTGCAATAGTAATAACAAGTAATAGAGAACAAGAATTACCTACGGCTTTTAAGGGCAGATGTATCTACCATTACATTCAATTTCCAGAACCAGATGTTATGAGTCAGATAATTCATAAGCATTATCCTAATTCTGATGACGAAATTGTAAAAGTTGCTATTGATGTCTTCTATCATCTGAGGAGATTAGGACTAGAAAGAGCTCCTTCGACAAGAGAGTTGCTTAATTGGTTAAAGTATGTAAAAACTTTCAGTAAAAAAGAAGCACTAGAAAGAATTAAGAATTTAGCTGGGATAGGTGCACTGATAAAGACTCAATCCGACCTAGAAAAAGTGCAGCGCTTACTATTTGACAAATCGAATGATGATTACGGACGCAGATCGAATGCTAACTGAATATGTTTCCTAGCCTACCATCCATATTACGCTCCTATGGAGTACCAGCTGATGTAAGGACTTTACTCCTTCTTAGAAGAGCTATGGATAAAGGATTAATTAAAACCTTAGGTGACATATATCTTGTACTTAAGTCTATTGTTGTTAAGGATGCTAGTCATAGAGGTCCTTTTACAATGGCCTATTATGATTACTTTTTACAAATAGAAATACAAACTGGTGAAACCTTAGATGAGGCAATAACTAGATCTATCACATTCCAAAAATGGAAAGAAAAATTATTACAAGATCATCCCGAAAGATCAGATGAATTATCTAGTCTCATCAATCAATTTCTAGATGAAGTCCATTTGACAAGTTATGATATCAAACAAATAGTAGACGGTAAAGAGATACTAGAAAAAGATGATCCTGATCAGTTAGATGAGGGTGAAGGAAACGCTGACGCCACAAGAAGATCTCTAGACAAAGCGGCTGACTATACTGGTGTGGATCTAGAGGAAATACTTAGACGAATGGAGCGTGTAAGGCAGCAACAATCTTCTAGACATAGTGGAGGGAGTCACTGGTTAGGTACTGGCGGTATTTCGCCATATGGTCATAGTGGCGCTGCTAAAGGAGGTATACGAGTAGGCGGCTCTGGTGGAGGCAAAATGGCAAGGAAAGTCTTTGATAATCCTAGATACTTTCCCGTAGATCTTGATTCTAAACTTAAAGATGATAATATAGATGCTGCACTTGCATCTCTAAAAGGTGTTATAGAAGATAGTACTGAAGCAAAACTAGATGTAGATAAAACTATAAAAGATGGTCTGAAAAGAGGTGGTTTATATCTACCTGAGATGAAAAATATCTATACAGAAAAAATGCAAATCATATTACTGATAGATAATGGCGGATACTCTATGGATGGTCATATCGGTGTTGTTACAGAATTATTCAAAAAGATGAAGACTAGGTTTGCCCACGATCTCAAAGTATATTACTTCCATAATACGATCTACAACGTTGTATATTCAGATCCTAGAAGATCTAAACCAGTAACAGTAAAAAAGCTTACTGACCACGATAAGAACTATAAGGTATTTATTATAGGTGATGCAGCAATGGCACCCTACGAACTCAATCGGAATTCTATAAACCATTGGACCTTAATAAAAGACAAGTTCCGAAAAATAGCTTGGCTCAATCCAGATTCTGAAAAATACTGGACTCATACTCAGACGACTGCTTTTTTAATGCAGATGTTTGACATGTATCCACTTTCTCCTAAGGGAATAGAACAGGCTGTAAGAAATATGAATAGAAAAACAAATGAGATGTATTAGAAAAGGCGTGCCAATATAAATTGCCACGCCTTTTCCGTATATTTTCTTAAAGAGTTAAAAACTGAATGCTAGTCCACCAGTAGCAAAAAATAGGTTGTACCCTACTTCACCAAAAATATTAAAACCATTGCTTAGCTGGTAACGAACACCAGCAACAGGTCCTGCCACTATATCTACATCATTTTCTGATATATTAGTATTATCACTACTAGTATGTACTAAGCTAATACCTATCTGTACAGCTGCATAAACATCTAATTTTTCTACATCGATTACAGAAAAGTGATAAGTTGCTCTAGGTGCTATAGCTAATTCTCGATAATTGGCAAAATCACCAAATAAACCAGCATCTGAAAATCGCAAACCGGTCATAGCTCCTACTCCGATAATACCAAAATCTCCTGTTTTCTTAAATGCTTGCTCGTAAGAAGCATGAACACCAAAACCAAGTCCGAATCTACCACCAACTCCGATACCTAAGTTAAGTGCGTTAGAATCCATGTCAAAAGTCTGTGCGTTAAGATTGCTATAATCAAAACTAAATACAGATATGAGAAGTAAAATTGTCAATAATTTTTTCATAAAAATTTTCTTTGGGTTAATTGAATTTAAGTCAAGCATAATTTATTGTTTGACTTATATGTTCCTATTCTTCTAAAAAAGTAAACTGATTTATAGGAATATTTAAAAAAAATATAACATCCAGTCTAGCAAGTTAATCATAGTCTGCAAATATAAAATTATTAATAATGCAAAAAAAGAGAAACTTGTATTTATGCAATTACACTGAGTAATGGTTATGTCAGATTTAGTTTATAGCATTATATTTAAGCTATGAGTCACAATATATACCATGATCTCTACCTAAACGGGACAGAAAAAGAGATACAAAGAGCATTTACAAATCCTGAAGATCTAAATAACTGGTGGACTTTGCGTTCTTCTGGAAAAGCAGAAATAGGTACTAGTTATAATCTGTATTTTACCGAACAGTACAACTGGTATGGCGAGGTAACTTTATGCTCTGATACTAGTTTTGAAATCGAAATGACCACAGCTGATAAAGATTGGTTAGGAACACAGTTTGGATATAAACTTACTGCCCAGCAGGATAAATTTATATTTCACTTTTACCACAAAGGATGGAGATCTGCTAACCACCACTTTAAGCATAGCTCTTATTGCTGGGCACTACTTTTATCGGGCATGAAAAATTATATCGAAAAAGGTATTATCGTTCCTTTCACAGAAAGATCGTAGAATATATAAATATGGTCTGACATCATTTTCATCGTTTTTACTTTAGCGGAAAATCTAATTTGTGCGACTTTCAAGAAAAATATTGCATCCTTTCGGCTAACTAAAGAAATTTTGTTTTGAATACTTTCCTCAAAACATCTACTAGTTCTTTACAGATAGTCTACACGAGTCCTCTTTTCTATCTACAATCCACTAAAGTGATATGGCTTATGACTTTATCAATCATAATTTGATAAAAGAATTGCATTTGCAAATGCTTTTACTGGTCGTGTAAAGCCTAATGAGATGACTAAAGGTGCTATCAGATATGCAAAATCTATCAATGCAAACATCAAAGCATTAGGACATTTGCAAGATTTTCAGCGTGTAACTACGTTAGCATAATTACAAGAAATATCTACAGAGACTATGATTATTTGTGGAGATAAAAAACAGATAATGGCAGCCCTCAAGATTTACAAAAACAGCTTCAAAATAGCACCCTAGTAATTGTTGATGGAGATCATAACAATACGCACAAACAAGAAAACTTTGCTGAAGCTATTATTCAGTTTTTAAAAGAATAAAACAAAACTTTTACTCCTCGACTCCCACATCTTTTAATAAAACTTCGATAGCCTTCTCTAGTTGCTGATCTACTCCCTTATCTATATAGCCAGGCATATTCTTAATTTTAATTGTTGGCTCAGTTTGATTATTCTCCATCCAGTTACCTGCTTTATCTTTAGCGCTGACAGGGACAACACCCCAAACACTTCCATCTGGAAGTCTCTCCCATCCCGCAAAACTACAGGTGCCAGGAACTGGCATACCTATTGTTTTCCCGATCTTCAGATCTGTATACCCACATGCAAAACAATGACCATCTGAATACATACTTTCATTGAGTAATGCCAGCGTTGGCTTCGTCCATCTAGAAGTAGGTTCCCCACCTACTACCTTAGCTTCTGTTGCATAGGTAATAAATGGAACTCCGGTGAAGAACATGGCAAGATCAGCAACGAGGTCGCCACCTCCATTAAATCTTGTATCTATAATCATTGCTTTTTTTTCATAATTTTTACCCATCATATCTTTATAAATACTTCTATAAGGTCCATCTCCCATACCCGGTATATGCACATATCCTAACTGTCCTTGACTCAGCTTTTCTACAGCTTTTTCATTAATCCTAACCCATCGTTTGTAGAGCAGTCTGTTTTCCTGCCTTAGAGTTATAGGTTTTACAGTAATAGTCATACGTTTTCTTGTTGTAGGATCTAACAACTCTAACAAGGTGAATTTTCCAGCCTTTCTATTTAGATATTTAGCTATATCTACTGTATTACTAATTTCTGTTCCATCAATTTTTTCTATGATCATTCCCGCCTTGATATTGTACTTTGCCTTATCCAGAGGACCTCCGAGTATGACCTCATCGATAAGAATTCCTGTTCCCTCATAATTATAATTCATGAATATACCTAATGAAGCTGTTGCATCAGCATTATCTAATTTATTTCCAGTATAACTTGCTCCAGCATGTGAAACATTTAGCTCTCCTAACATTTCTGATAAGAGTTCTGTCAATTCATAAGAATTACCTAGATTAGAAACAATTGGAGCATATTCCTTATTCATCAGATTCCAGTCTATCCCATGAAAATCTGGATGATAGAAAATAGCATTAGTACGTATCCATACATGATTGTACATAGCTACTCGTTCTGCTGCTGCATCATATTCCATCTCACCTGATATTTTGACAGCTTCCTTTTTTTCTTTATTGATATCAATTTTTGAGATCTTACCATTAGATAATAAGAATAAGTTTTTCATCTTTTTATCCCACTCTAGACGACCGAAATTTGCTCCTAGCTTAAGCACCATTTTTGTTTCTTTTGTTCTAAGATTTGTACTCCATAGGTTCATTTTATCTTCGAATCTAGACAAATAATAGAGCGTATCTCCACCTTTAGAAAGTACTGCATCGCCCAATCTCGAAGAATGTATCGTCAGACGTTTCGTTCTATCTTTCATATTCTCCCAATCAAAAGCTAACGGCTTTATCTCTTTTTTCTTATCTGCTTTTTTATCCTTTTTCTTTTCATCTTTTTTATCTCCTTTCTCAGATTTTTCTAGCTCTTCTTTTATTTCCTTTTCCAACTTGAAATCCTCTTTTGACAAATTGAACTTATCCCATGATTCTTGAGTAAAAAACATACTATACACATCATACTCAGATTGACCACTTGTAGCAAAAGACTTCAAGCCATCTCTATTGCTAAACCATATCATCTGCTGCCCATCATTAACCCACTTAGGTGAATTGTCATAATATCCGCTATCATTTAGATTTACCTTTTTAGAGCCATCTGCAGCCATTAATAGCACTTCACTATTACTTAGTGATTTACTCCAGTCTATAAGTAACCACTTAGAATCTGGACTCCAGGTAAAATACTTATCACCATCTCTCATATGAAATAAATCATCTGGAGTAAGCAAAGTAACTTCTTGCTTGGTTACAAGATTTAAAATTTTCAATGTTCTTCTTCCTTCTATATATGCCAAGCTTTTTCCATCAGGAGAATACTTAGGAAGGTAGTTTTCTTTTGCGTTTTCTAATACAGGCGTTTCTTTTATAAGTGTAGATGCATAGAAAAATGGTTCCTCTTTCCTTGCCTTCTCAGTTTTGTAAATACTCCATTTTCCATCACGCTCACTACAATAAACAACAGATTTTCCATCAGGACCCCAAGTTACAAATCGCTCTTGCTCAGGAGTATTCGTAATTCTCTTAGTATATGATTCTTCTACTGATGTTACGAATACCTCTCCTCTTGCGATAAAAGCAATTTCTTTACCATTTGGTGAGACAGACATATCATTGACACCTCCATTTATAGAAATATACTTATCGTTATTACTAATATCTTGTGTCTTTATCTCTACACTTAGCTTGATAGGATCACTTCCTTCTTGCATAGTATAGATATCTCCATGATATCCGAAACAAATTGTACCTGAACCGTAACTCAGAAACCTTACTGGATGTACAGAGAAATCTGTCAATTTTGTAATAGCACTAGCATCACTAAGATTTTTCTTATAGATATTAAAACTACCACTTTGCTCTCCTAAATAGAAGAAATTTTCTTCATCAATATATACAGGCGACCTTGCCTCTCTATCCGTATCTGTAACCATAGTATGCTTATCACTCGCGACATCATACAACCAAATATCCCTTGTTATCGATGAATTTTGATGCTTTCGCCAGTAATTTTCACCTCCTTTTTTATCATGATATAAAAATTGAGTCGCTGAATTATTTATACTTATTTCCTCTGCTGGAAAGGTAAATACCATATCAACTTTACCTCCTTCAGATGGAACTGAATATAATTCAGACTGAGATCTATGAGGATATTGTCTATGTTGTACATCATCTTGTCTCAAAGCACCAAAGTATACTAGATTATTATCATTAGAAAAAGTGTAGGGTTCCTCATTATTAGAATGATAAGTAAGCCTTTCTGCTGCACCACCTTCTGCATCCATAATATATATGTCAAAGTTTCCGTAGCGATCTGAAGCAAAGGCTATCTTATTTCCATCCTTACTCCATACCGGTTTGTGATCATGGGCTTCATGGAAAGTTAGTTGCTGAGCAAGCCCCCCTGATGAAGCTATCTTATACAAATCTCCTTTATGGGTGAAAAGGATTTGCGTTCCATCAGGTGATATCTCTATCGATCTGAACCAGTTACCCTCAGACTGCGCTAATAATATATTACTTATTCCTACAAAGATGAGAATCAAAAAAATTTTCATAAATAGATCTAAATTAGTCTCGAATCTACAACTTTTTAAAGGAATTTTTCTAAAACTCTAGAGGTAGGTCTAAGCATATTATTACAAAAATAAAATGGAGATTTCGCAGTTTTTGAATCTGCTAAGAAAAGAGTGATCGCTTAACTAAGAAAAAACTTGGATAAACAACAGGAAGTATAAGACAATATTTTACGGTCATCTTTGCAATTCGGTCAGATCAACTTAATTCTGTAATGTAACAAAATGTGATCTTAGCAGCCATAAACATATAGCTGAAACCATAGAAAATGCAGCAGCTAAATACCAGTAGGTATGAAAACCAACTATTTCAATAACGGGTAGTCCAGATACAGGAGCAAAGAGAAAAGCTAAGGCAAACATCATAGAAACGACACCCATATATTTACCTTGATTTTGTTCCGTCGCACGTCTCATAACCAAAGAAGGAATTAATGGAAAATTAATCACCTCTCCTAGTGCGACTAACAAGCTGTAAAGAGCAATAGCAACAAGTGGGTTTGGTACAAGTGCTAATAATGCATAGCCTAACCCGATTAGAAAGGCACCACCTACCAGTGGTTTGAAATATTTGTTTTTCTGCTCTATAATATACACTAGCGGCATCTCAAGAAAGAAAACCAGTAAACCATTGACAGTAAAGAAAATTCCTATCCATTTCTCATCTAATTCTACAATCTCTTTAAAGTAAACAGGTACAGAAAAAAGAATTTGAAAAAAGGCTATCATGTTAAATAAGTTGAATAACAAGAATAACAATAATATACCGTCACGATAAGGAGACTCTATAACAAGGTCCTCTTTCTTAATAATTTCTTTTTTCACATTTCTATGACCCAGGACAAAAAACAAAGCAATAAAAGCCAAAAAACTTGTAAAACCATCTCCAATAAAGAGCCACCTATACCCTACTGTTCCTGCTAAGAAACCACCTATGGCAGGCCCTATCGCTACTCCTAAATTAATAGCCATTCTTAATAAAGAAAATCCTCTGGTCTTATTTTCTGGATTACCCCATAGACTTACAGCACTGAATGCCGCTGGACTGAACATACTAGAAAAAGAAGCTGTAATAATCATCCAAGTACATAGCATGTAGAATTCTTGAAATAGTACTATACAGGTAAAACATATCGCCATACCTAATAGACTTATAGCCATAACTTTAAAATTTCCAATAATATCTGTGAGATACCCCCCTATATTAGATCCCATCAAGGCACCTAGTCCGAAACAGAAAAGAACAATACCTGACTGTGTTTTACTGAATCCCAATTCTGAGGTGAGGTATAAACTCATGAATGGAATAACCATTTCACCACATCTATTGATAAGATAGATAAGTGCAATATACCAGACTTCTTTGTTGAGCCCTTGAAATGATTTTAGATATAGATCAAATAATTTCATATAAAAAAAGCCTTATCGGATATCGACAAGGCTATATGTTTTTAAATAGTTATAGACAAATCTCAATCTATAGTGGATGTTATTTGATATCTGTTTATAAAACTACTTTTCATTGTTCATCTTTTAATGCATTATAAATCTACCTAAATTATTTAATACAAAAAACATATTACTAAGTTTATATTATAAAAAAACTACCCTCTTCTTTTCCTTCCTAATTTTGAACTAGGTTTGGCTTTTGATTTACTTTTGGATTTGAAGCTTGTTTTAGATTTGGATTTAGATCGAGAAGGTTTAAATCTTGATTGAGATTTTTGTTTCCCTTTTGCACTATAGAATTTCTTCTTTTTGGGTGCAGATGGATCTGCTGTTTTAGAAGAATGCTGAATCATTTTCTGAAGTTCATTCAACTCATCCAGGGTAAAGTATCTCCACTCTCCTACCTTTAGATTTGTTAAGTTCATATGCATAATACGGGTACGCTTCAAGGTCTTCACCTTATAATCAAGAAAATTACACATACGTCTAATCTGTCTATTAAGCCCCTGAGTGAGTATAATTTTAAACTTGTATTCGCCTAGTTTTTTGACTTCACATTTCCTGGTACGGGTACCTAGAATAGGGATACCATTACTCATTCTGTCAATAAATTTTTGAGTTATAACCTTATCGACAGTTACAATATATTCTTTGTTATGATTATTTCCTGCTCTTAATATTTTATTGACAACATCTCCATCATCTGTCAGAAAAATAAGCCCTTCAGATTGTTTGTCTAGTCTTCCTATCGGAAACAATCTGTGCTTATAATTAATATAACTTATGATATTGTTTTTCTCAGATATATCGGTAGTACAAATAATACCTTCTGGTTTATTAAAAGCAATATAGATAGATCGCTTTTTTCTTTTTACCAATTCGCCATCTAATCTTACCTCATCTCCAGGAATTACTCGGTTAGTTTTCTTTGCTATCTTTCGATTTATGCTTACCCTTCCCTGCTCTATATATTCATCTGCCTCTCTTCTAGAACAGAAGCCTGTACTACTTATATATTTATTGAGACTTGTAGAATTTTCGTTATCAGATTGCACTATCCATTTATTTACTGAAGGACAAAGCTATTCAATTTCTAAAAGATATTACTTTAAATAAGTTTTTCTCTCAATTTATTCCTGAGATCCGTATCCCATTCCTCCTTAAGTATACTTAAAATAATACTATCTCTTCTACCAGTAAGAGATTTACAATTGGATCTAAGAACACCTTCTGCAGTGCATCCAATACCCTTCATCGCTGCTATACTGCGAGCATTATTATTATCAGCTCTAAATTCAACTCGTTCAAATCCGATGGTATCGAATGCAAATTGTAACATTAAGAACTTACAGTTTTTATTGAGTCCTGAGCCCCAATAATCTTTCCCATACCATGTATATCCCAGCTGGGTAGTATTATGACCTAATTGAATATCATAAAATCTTGTACTTCCAGCATAACTTTCATATTGTTTATCAAAAACAATAAAAGGATAAGACAACTTTTGCTTACGTCCATCTAAGGCAACATTGAAATACTTGTTAAAATTATTTTCACCATATGCAGAAAGTAACGAGTAGGTCCATAGATCTATATCACCTATCCCATAGGGCAATAGATGCGCATGATCATCCGATACCAAAGGACGTAAAAGTACTCTATCGTTTTCTAGAAGATATTGCTCGTCAAAATTAAACTCCATTAGATTTTTATTATGAATTTATCGCTCTAATTGTATTTCGACCTAATTGATACATATGTACTTCATCAGGGCCATCTGCTATTCTTATCGATCTAGCATAAATCCAAAAACCTGCTAGAGGCGTATCTTGACATACACCCATTCCTCCAAAAGATTGTATAGCTCTGTCAACTACTGTACAAGCCATCCTAGGAACAACAATCTTGATCATAGAAATTAAATCCTTAGCACCCTTTATACCATACTTGTCTATCTTATCAGCCGCTGATAGTGTAAGTAACCTAGCTTGTTCTATTTCACACCTGGACTTTGCAATTTCTTGTCGTATGCTACTATACTCAGACACCTTTTTTCCAAAGGTAGAACGTTCTTCGACTCTCAGACACATCATATCGAGAGCTCTCTGAGAAGCTCCTATAAGACGCATACAATGATGAATTCTTCCAGGGCCTAACCTCCCTTGCGCAATGTGAAAACCATCTCCCTCATCCATGAGTATATTACTTCGCGGAACACGTACATTCTCTAGACTAATCTCACAATGTCCTTCTGGCGAATCCCAGGTACCATATACTTGCAAAGGACGAATAATCTTTATACCCGGAGTTTCTACTGGAACTAGGATCATACTTTGTTGTACGTGGCGTGCTGCTGTAGGATCTGTCTTACCCATTATGATGTAAAATTTGGTATTAGGATTCATCGCCCCTGACGACCACCACTTAAGACCATTAATTACATATTCGTCTCCTTCCCTTATGATTTGAGTTTCTATATTTGTAGCATCTGAGGAAGCTACCTCCGGCTCTGTCATCAGAAAAGCAGAACGAATCTTTCCTTCCATTAATGGAATAAGCCATTGTTCTTGCTGCTGCTTAGTACCGTATTTTGCAAGGACCTCCATATTGCCTGTATCAGGAGCAGAACAATTAAATACTTGAGAAGACCAAAGAACTCTTCCCATAAGTTCGGCAAGTGGAGCATACTCTAGATTTGTAAGGCCTGGACTTAGCTTCCCATAATCTTTTGACAAAAATAGGTTCCAGAGATCTGCAGATCTAGCTTTATTTTTTAGTACTTCTAATTCAGGGAATATTTTCCAACGGTTTTCTTCAACGAATTCATTATAAGCGGCTTCTACAGGAAATATATTTTCTTGCATGAAGAGATCTAACTTCTTTTGTAGATCTAACGATTTATAAGAAAAATCAAAATCCATATTATGGTTTTATTCTTTATAATTATATAAGATAGCCGCCATCTGCTACATAAGACGATCCTGTGCAATAACTAGAAGCATCCGATGCTAGAAATAATGCCAGGCCAGCTAATTCTTCAGGTTGCCCCATTCGTTTAGCAGGGATATGTTTTACAAACTTACTAAGCATTTCTTCATTATCCCATAAGACCTTACTGAACTTAGTTTGTATAAGTCCTGGACAAATAGCATTACTTCTAATCTTATTTCTTCCCCACTCTAGAGCTTGAGATTTTGTCAGAGATATCAGCGCTGCTTTACTCATACTATACATGGCTAGACCGTTAGACGGCTTTATTCCTTCTATGGAAGCAATATTTATCACTGATCCTCCTCCTCGCTTCACCATGATAGGATAACATAGGTTCGACAGCAACATACAAGCTTTAAGATTGACATTCATAATCTTTTCAAAAACATCTGCCTCAGCTTCCGATACTTTCCCAAAAACTGGATTTGTAGCAGCATTATTTATAAGTATATCTACCCCTCCATAAGCTTCCTTAGTCTGCAATACTAATGCTTTAAGATCATCTATCTTTCCTACATGACATGCTATGCCTTTTGTATCTAGACCGTCCTTATTGAATGATTCAGAAACTGTATCAAGCGTTTCCTGATCTCTGCTACTTATAACTACTTTAGCGCCGTGCTTAGCTAGTCCATAGGCCATACTTTTCCCTATGCCTTTGGATGCACCGGTAACTATAGCTACTTTTCCTTCGAGGTTAAACATATCTTTTGACATAATGTAATGTTTTAAGTTAGATTATCGCAACAAGTAGAGCTGCCTCCCTAATTGCTCTCTTAGCATCTAAACCCGAAGCATTTTTTGCACCTCCTATAATATGAATATGTTCTGCACTTAAGTTGAGGCCCGAAGAAATAGGATCATAGACCTCCTGACCAGCACAGATAACAACATGGTCTACTTCTAACAGTTGATTATTTTCTCCCACACTGATTTCAAATCCAGCACTTGACATTTTCTTGTATGTGCAATTGGACAACATGTGTACATCTCTCTTCTTAAGGCTCGCTCTGTGTATCCATCCTGTTGTCTTACCTAGATTTTTACCATGCTTTCCTACAGATCTTTTGAGCAAATAAATTGTTCTAGGTGAAGGTTCATCTACCGGTGCTTTCTGAGCTCCGGGATTCTTATACTCCATATCCACTCCCCATTCTTGCATATAGGCTGCAGTATCTATAAGATTATCATTATGAGCGGATAGATATTCAGCTACATCAAATCCAATACCACCTGCTCCAACTATTGCTACACGCTTTCCAACCCTCACTTTATTCTCTAATACATCCTTATAACTTACAACAGCAGGTAGATCTACTCCCTCAAAATCAACCTTTCTAGGCAATACTCCAGTAGCCACTATTACTTCATCATAATTCATATCATTCAGCATACTTGAAGTTACTTGGCTGTTTAGAAATATTTCTACCTGATACTTTCTCAAGATTGTTGAATAGTATCTTATTGTTTCAGCATAATCTTCTTTTCCTGGAATGATCTTGGCCATATTGAATTGGCCTCCGAGCTTTTCTGTAGCTTCATAGAGATGCACACTATGACCGCGCTCTGCTGCAATAGAAGCTGCAGCTAGTCCAGCTGGGCCACCACCTACTACAGCAATCTTTTTAGGTTTTTCTGTAGGTAAATAGTTGAGTTCTGTTTCATAACATGCCCTAGGATTTACGAGACAAGTGCACCTTTGCATAGTGAAGGTATGGTCTAAGCAAGCCTGATTACAAGCAATACAAGTATTAATCTCATCTACTCTATCTTCTTCGATCTTCCTTATTATTTGTGAATCTGCTAAAAAGGGTCTTGCCATAGAGACCATATCTGCCTCACCTTCAGATAAAATTTGTTCTGCTATCTCCGGTGTATTTATTCTATTTGTCGCGACAAGTGGAATACTGACCTCACCCATCATTCTCTTCGTTACCCAAGAAAAACCTCCTCTTGGAACTATAGAGCCTATTGTTGGGATTCTAGCCTCGTGCCATCCTATACCTGTATTGATGATAGTTGCTCCTGCTTTTTCTATTTCCTTAGCCAGCAGGACTACTTCTTCCCAACTACTTCCATCTTCTACGAGATCTAACATTGACAATCTGTAAATTATAATAAAATTCTCTCCTACCGCTTCTCTGATACCAGATACTATCTTAAGTGGAAATTTGATTCTATTACTATAATCACCTCCCCACTCATCATTTCTTTTATTTGTTCTTTTGACAATAAACTGATTTATCAAATATCCCTCAGAACCCATCACTTCTACGCCATCATATCCTGCTTCTTTAGCTAGGCTAGCACATTTGACATAATCATCTATTGTTCTTAGAATATCATCATGTGTTAGCTCTCTAGGTGTCAGCATATTTATAGGCGCCTTAATAGGAGACGGTGCTACTAGTTTTTTACTATATGCATATCTTCCAGTATGAAGAATTTGCATACATATCTTTCCACCTGCCTCATGAACAGCTGAAGTAATTATAGCATGATCTTCAACCTCTTTCTGAGTCGTAAGTTTACCAGAGCCATCCGCAACACCTCCCTCTACATTAGGGGCAATACCTCCAGTTACGATAAGTCCTACTCCTGCTCGAGCTCTCTCGGCATAAAAGGCTGCTGATTTTTCGTGACCTCCAGGAATCTCCTCTAGCATGGTGTGCATAGAACCCATTAACACTCTATTTCTCAATTGAGTAAACCCTAGATCTAAAGGTTTCAATATATTCTTATACTTGCTCATATGTTTATTTAACTCTGAGTATAAAAGTAATCATAGTTTAATAGACTATATAGCACTAGAAGAACAAAGATTTTAAATTCTTATTCGGATACTTGTTTCTAAATTAGATGGGAACGAAAAAAACGGCATAGATTATTTAAAATCTATGCCGCATTTATTTTGGGGTCAATTAGTCTTACAGACATATTCGAGATGTATATAAAATATCTTATTATGATCGATATTTACACATCACGTGTGCTACAAAGATGACTAAGATTTATTTCTAGAGAGAAAAAATTAAACATATTCAATAGGACTGAAGTTACAATCTTAGGTACTTATATTGCATAAGCAGTATATAAGTTAACATAATCCCATTGGTTTCCTCCTGCAAACCATATAGCTTCCGCTTTTAAAATTTTATCTAATACATAACTGTTTGTAGAAGCTTCTGCAGTATTGAACACTATTGTTTCAACTGAATTTACACTAACGCCTAATTCTGAATAAAAGTAGTCATTATAACTATCAGAGCCAGAAGTTCGTAAGATGAGTATATCACCTCCGGAAGATCTTTCCAGAAACCATCTTAATGCATTATCGTTTTCTGTAGCACCTCCCATCATACATATACCTCCGACAGGATTAGTCATTATATTCTCCTCATTCCCTATATGATAATTGACATAAGATTGTGCAGTTATAAGAAAAGGTAAGAATAAGAATAGGGATATAAAAGGTACTTTCATTAAACAAATATAAAAGATTGGATTATTTTCTAAAAATATTATAAGGATCAAGAAGCTACTTTCCTTCCCACATTAGAAATGCTTTTAGAAAACCCTGGAGATCACCATTGAGTACGGCATCGGTATTTCTATTTTCGTATTTCGTTCTATGATCTTTCACTCTTCTATCATCTAATACATAAGATCTTATTTGCGATCCCCATTCATTTTTCATTTTCTTAGATTCCACCTTATCTCTTTCTGCTCTCTTCTTCTCCAGTTCTAGCTGATACAATCTAGACTTAAGCATCGTAAGCGCTTTCTCTCTATTAAGATGCTGTGATCGCTCTTGTTGACATTCTACAGCTATTCCTGTAGGAAGGTGTCGGACTCTTACTGCTGATTCTGTTTTATTGACATGCTGACCTCCTGCACCACTTGCTCTGAAAGTATCCCATTCTATATCAGCCGGATTTACTTCTACTTCTATTGTATTATCTATCTGAGGATGAACAAAAACAGAGGCGAAAGAAGTCATTCTTTTTCCTTGAGCATTAAAAGGACTTATACGTACTAACCTATGGACGCCATTTTCTCCTTTGAGCATTCCATATGCATAATCACCTTTAATTTCTATCCCTACAGATTTCACACCTGCCACATCACCATTAACTCTAGAAACCTCTGTAACCTTAAATCCATTTTTCTCCCCATACATTACGTACATTCTGTATAGCATTTCTGCCCAATCACAGGCTTCTGTACCACCTGCACCTGCATTGATCTCTAGATTACAGGTAAGCTCATCTTCTTCTTGATTAAGTGTAGAACGAAATTCTACATCTTCTACTATTTCCAAGGCAGCGATATATTTCTCCTCTACCTCTTCTTCCGAAACTTCGCCTTCTTGCTGGAATTCAAATAGAATCTCTAAATCATCAACTACAGTTTCTACCTGTGTATAATTTTTAATCCAGTTCTTATGTACTTTGATTTCCTTGAGCACCAATTCAGCGGCTTTCGGATCATTCCAAAAAACTGGATCAGCAGATTTCAATTCGTTATCTTCTAGTTTAAGCTTGCGTTCATCGACGTCAAAGATACCTCCTTAACAAAGCCAAACGATTCTTTAACTCTTTGAGTTGATCAGAATTCATAGGTCCTCTTTTTTAGATCTAGATTAGTAAAATATATTTAATATCTCCATGTAAAATACCAACTCAGAATTTGGTGGAATAATCGGTGGAGAACCTCTTTCGCCATACGCTAATTCAGAAGGAATTATCAGTAATGCTTTATCGTTCTTACGCAATTTAGTAAGGCCTATTTCCCAGCCAGGGATTACTCCACCTCTACCTAGGTTCACATTAAATGCTCTTCCGTATTTATAATTATTATCGAAAGGCGTACCATCTGTCAGATAACCGAAATAGTTACATTCGACAACTTGACCAGGTTTACCTACTTCACCTTCTCCCTCTTCTAATATAATATACTTAAGGCCAGTATTTTCATCTTCTTGAATATCTCCCTTGTACTTACCATTTAAATATTCTTGAACTATGGCTTTCGCCTTAGCTTGTTCTTCTTCTTCTTTTTCTTTTATTTCCATAGAAGCTCTCTCTGCCTCTTGTCGTTCTGTCTCCATCTTCTGTTCGAAACTTGCCTGATCCATCACTTCAGTTGCAACAATCTCATATCTCACAAAAGCTGACTCCTTCATTTCTGGAGTTGCATTAGGAATAGAATCAGTAGGGATATAGAGGGAAGCCTGATCACCAGCTCCTAACATAGAAATAGTCTCCATCACTGGATTAGGTGCATCTGGTGTAACACCACCTTCTGCTATCTGAATAACTAGAGGCTCAGGAGCATTTTCATAAGATTGTAATAAAGAATCTTTATCGTTAAAAATCTTAAGATCGAAGTATACAAAATCAGTTTCTTGACATTTCTGAGTAGCGACATCCTTATCGAGAACCACCTTATATCCTTGTGAAGTTTTAAGAGCAGAATCAGCACCGCAAGAAACTAATAGTGTTGCTAAGAATAAATAGCAGATATTTTTTACCATTTTTATTTTTGTTAATTATTTTATATACTGAGGAAGTACTTTTTTGAATCTAGCTATTACATCTTCGAGCTTAGCATAAGCTGCTCCTCCGGAAGCATTCTTATGACCTCCTCCATTAAAATGATTATTAGCCAACTTCTGTACAGAGATATCTCCTTTAGATCTAAGAGAAAGCTTGACTATAGTCGGTTGTTCCGTAATAAAGGCTGCTACCTCTATACCACTTATCATCAATAAATAGTTGACGATTCCTTCTGTTTCTCCTCTTTGAATCTTGAAATCATAGTAATCTTGCTTCGTAAGATGTATAATTCCTGTTTTGTACTGAGGTAAGATTTCCATTCTATTTGCAAGACAGTGTCCTAATATCCTAAGTTGCTTTTCTTCTAAAGAGTTAAAGATCTTATCTTGAATAAAATAATCATCAACTCCAGCTTCCTTAAGCTTAGAAGCTACTCTGTAGGTTCTAGGATTAGTAGAATACTTAAAAGATCCTGTATCTGTAATTATTCCCGTCAAAAGACTCGCCCCTATTGATGGGTTTATCTTATTGACATCTCCTAAATCTTCTATAAACTGAAATACGAGCTCACATGTAGAACTTGCTGACGTATCACTAAATACATAATCTGCAAATGGCTCTGGATCAAGATGATGATCAATAAGAAATTTCTTAGCCTTAGAGTCATATACATATTCAGCCATCTTATCAATGCGCTCTAAAGAATTGAAATCTAGACAAAATATTGCATCAGCTTTACTTATAGCTTTAACTGCAGCATCTTGATTATGATCATATATGATCGAAGTATCTACTCCTTCTATAAAGGAGAAAATAGGAGGATAGTCACTTGGAAATATTGTTTTTACGGAATGCTGATACTTTTGTAAATATTCTTGTAAGGCAAGACTAGATCCTATAGCATCACCATCAGGATTTCTATGTGAAATAATGACAATGCTCTTGGGGTATTTTAGATAAGACTTTATTTCTTCCAATTCATCCATATAAAGCACGAATTTGCACAATTTATACTTATAAATCAAATAAAGTTAGTGTATATCCTCTTCCATATAAGTTCTTTTATACCTACATTTGCGGCATTAAATAAAATAATATAAAAATGGCAACGAACAGAACATTTACAATGATCAAACCAGATGCAGTAAAGGCTGGAAATATAGGCAACATATTACAAATGATAAATGCAGCAGGTTTCTCAATAAAGGCAATGAAATACACAAAGCTAAGTGCTGAGAAAGCTGGTGAGTTCTATGCAGTACATAAAGAAAGACCATTCTATGGAGAGCTAGTAGAATTTATGTCTTCTGGACCGATAGTAGCGGCTATCCTAGAAAAGGAAAATGCTGTAGAAGATTTTAGAAAACTTATAGGGGCTACAAATCCTTCTGAAGCAGCTGAGGGAACCATAAGAGCTAAGTATGCGACAAGCATAGGAGAAAACGCTGTTCATGGAGCTGATTCTGATGAAAACGCAGCTATTGAAGGATCTTTCCACTTTGCTGGAACAGAGAAATTCTAAGAATACTGATATATATAACTAAAAAGCTTGCAAAATCAATTTTGAATTTTGCAAGCTTTTTATTTTGACATTATAGTTATTCTACCCTACCCAACTAAAATTGTAGGACTCTTCTGGAATTTTTACTCTTTCCGATATCCGTTGTAATCGCGCTGGAAGTTTCATCAGATAATCTCTCGCTCTTTCTGCATCATCGGTCAAACTACTCAGATTACCAATTTTCCATGCTCTAAGTAGATATTTTAGAATATTGATATAGTCTTGTGTAGTATATACATTTAATCTCTGAGCTGCATCAGAAAATACATCAAAAAGATCACCAGGCCCTTGACCTTTTTCCCTTAAAAGATGCGCTGGCATAACAATCTTCTTTCTCATCATATCCTCAAGTGCAACAAGTAACTCGCTAGCATCTAATTCTATTATCCTAGAGACAAAGTTCATATAAGCTCCTGCATGTCTAGCCTCATCTGCTGCAATAACTGAACAAATCTTAGCTAAATCTTCGTTTCCAGCTTTTCTTACCAAAGAAGAAACACGCTTATGAGATATATTTGTGGCTAATTCTTGGAAACTCGTATATATAAAATTTCTATAGGGATCAAAACCAGTACCTATGTCAAAACCATCAGTAATCAAATATTGTGTAGATATTTCCATTTGTCTCATATCTACTCTACCGCACATGTACAGATACTTGTTCAGCAGATCTCCATGTCTATTTTCCTCAGAAGACCAAGCTCTTACCCACTTAGACCAGCCGTTATTCGCGTCCTGGTCTACTCCCTCGACATTCATCAGCCATGACTCGTAACTAGGTAGCGCTTCTTCCGTAATTGTATCGCCTATTAAGACTACGACAAGATCATAACTTAGCTCTCTAGAAAGCTCCTTTATCTCTTTTACTTTATCTATAAAATCATCATCTCTAGAATCTGGTAAAAAATCCGATGGCTGCCAGTTTTCTTCGATTGGATTCAGATACTCCTTAAGCAAGTCATCCATCGACTTCTCTATGGTCTCCATAACTTCTAGACGAACATTGGACAATTTCATCTTTTAATATTTTTACTTAATTATAATTATTGTTAGGTTTGAAATTTCGTTTTGCTAACTGGATGTGTCTTTATGCCTTGCAACATACAAAAAAATCCATGTTATATTCGATACATGGAAATAGGAATCTAAAAAAAAGATTGTATATGGTCTTCTAGAATGTAAAAAGCGTTTATACAGTATTCTATATAAACGCTCTTTTATCATCTGAAGGAATGGAGATGACTAGTATCTATCTCTATTATATCCTCCTCCACCGCCTCCACGGTTGTATCCTCCTCCTCCGCCTCCGCGGTTATCTTCTCTAGGCTTAGCAATCTTTACAACAATATTCCTTCCACGCATTTCACTTTCATTCAAATTACTAATTGCAGCGTTACCTTCATCATCATTAGGCATTTCAACAAATCCAAAACCCTTTGATCGGCCTGTGAATTTATCCATAATAATCTTTACTGAATCTACTTGACCGAAAGCTTCGAAAGCGTTTCTTAATTCAGATTCTTCTGTGTCATAATCTAATTTAGCGACAAAAATGTTCATAAAACTTAAGTTAAAAATTTAAAAATAGATACATCTAGTACCGTAACATAAGCTATAAAAATACATATTAAATATGTATTTAACACGAGACTATAATAATAATCTTAGCTTTTTCACTAAAATATATCTCAGATTCATTTATAGTTAGAACTAAATTATAACTGTAGATATCTCTAAACTAAGAAGATTATGCCTTCTAAATTACCAAAACTTAGTTTTTCATCAATGATATTCTATATTATATATGCTCTTATAAGTTTTAGCTAAATATTTCCTAGAATATAGAATAGCACTTGAAGAAAATGAAAAAGAGTTACAGTTACAAAAGCAGAGGTTAGAACAAAGCAATAAACCAATCGAACTCTAAAAATCTCAATTGGCCAAAGTAA
>CAYYWZ010000036.1:0-38892 GCA_964475415.1 uncultured Saprospiraceae bacterium
CCGTTACCAATCATTAGTTATACCTTCTCAATCACCTTAAGCAACTTCTGAAAATCATTGCACTATTTGGGAGAAGTATCTACTTTACTAGATCTAAGCTTAGTTTAACATATATAGTATCTATTTTACTACATCTAATTACTAGTTAAAATTAACATGCATTATATTAAAGAACAAACAGAAGATAAAATTAAAACACTTGGAAGTAAAGCAGGAAATGCAAAAGTAATCCTTGATCAATTATTTCAAAGGCCTGCAATCAATGCGAAAAAAATTCAACAGATAACAGGATTGTCCAAACCATCGGTTTACAAACTAATTAATCAAATGGAAAAATTAAAAATATTGAAAGAAATAACTGGCTCACAAAGAGGTAAGATATATTTCTTTAATGAGTACTTAGATTTATTTTATTAACGATGGGTAAAAATAGCTGACGATGCCATATTTGATTGTTCCTAAGAGAGACGTCAACATATCTTCACCGTTAGCTTGATATTTAATTCACATATAATAATAATAATAATAATAAGCTTACCGCCACTTCTTTCACATAATACCTAATCTGACTATTAATTCACATTTTACTATCATATATATGTTATTTCACTATATATGTACTGCTAATTTTATATTTTAGCTTTTTAAATTCAAAACAAAACGCAAAATGGCAGTAGATGTATTATTAGGCTTACAATGGGGTGATGAGGGCAAAGGTAAGATTGTAGATTATCTATCAGATAGATATGATGTGGTAGCTAGGTTCCAAGGTGGTCCTAATGCAGGTCATACCATCGTTATAGGTGATGATAAGCATGTACTGCATACAATACCTTCAGGTATATTTAGAAAAGATATTATCAATGTTATTGGGAATGGCGTAGTTATAGATCCTATAACTTTAGAGAAAGAATTAAAAAAGCTAGAAAAGGCTAAGGTTACTTTTGACAACCTATATGTTGCGAAGAAAGCTCATCTTATTTTACCTACACATAGATACCTTGATGCTGCATCGGAAGCTTCTAAAGGTAATATGAAGATAGGATCTACGCTGAAGGGAATAGGTCCTACTTATATGGATAAAACTGGACGAAATGGATTAAGAGTAGGAGACGTTCTAAATTCTGGATTCTTAGAAAAATATGAGGCACTTAAGGCAAAACACTTAGGTCTTATGAAGATGTATCCACAGATAGAATTTGACCTAGAAGGGGAAGAAGAGAAGTGGATGGATAGTCTAGATAAGCTACGTCAATTGAAGTCTATAAATTGTGCTTATTATCTGAACGAACAAATAAAAGCTGGTAAGAAAATACTTGCTGAAGGTGCTCAGGGATCAATGTTAGATATAGATTTCGGTACCTATCCCTATGTAACTTCTTCTAGTACTATGACAGCAGGCGTATGTACGGGTCTAGGTATAGCACCATCTACTATAGGAATGGTTCTAGGAATTACTAAGGCCTATTGCACGAGAGTAGGGAGTGGTCCTTTTCCGACACAACTAGATGATCATGACGGAGAGACCCTTAGAAAAATAGGACATGAGTTCGGTGCTACAACAGGACGCCCGAGAAGATGTGGATGGATAGATCTTCCTCAGCTGAAGTATACGATAATGATCAATGGTGTGACGCATCTTACAGTTACTAAGTTAGATGTTCTTAATACTTTCGATCAGATACAAGCGGCAGAAAAATATAAGATGGATGGGGTAGAGTCGGAAGAGTTACCTTACGAATTAGATAATAGTAAAATCACACCTGTCTATAATAGCATAGAAGGGTGGAAATCTGATCTTACAGATATACAAGATTATAAGGATCTGCCAACAGCAGCTAAGGCCTTTATAGATTACTTAGAAAAACATCTAGGTATTCCTGTTATCTATGTTTCTACTGGTCCTGCCAGAAGAAGTCTGATAGAGAAGAATTAAAGATTCTATTTTTTCATTAGCAATTTTTTTTTGACTCATGAAATCAAAATCATTCAAAGCATTTACATTAGTACTTGTGTTACTAAGTATGAATTGCCTGCAAGCTACAACAACAAGCTTATCTCCAATTGGTAAAAACCCTAAAGCAAAGAAGATAAAGATAGAACTAGAAAATGGTGAAAAGTATAAGGGATATATAGTGAAGGTAGATGATGAGTATGTATATTCAGTTCCTAAGAAGAGAATGGTGCAAGCTGCAATGGATAATAATTGCAAAGATTGTGCTAAGGTCCCATTAAGTGCTATTGCCAAGGTGCACAAAAAATCTAAGTTCTTATTAGTTCTAGGAAGTGTATTGCTTTTGCTCGGTGTAGGAGCCGTCATATGGGCTGGGGGAGCAAGTAACTCTAGTGGAGACGGAGGTTTTTTATTTTTAGGTTTGCTGCTCCTAATTCTTCTCGGCTTGCCAGTTTTATTCTTTTCAGGCTGGGGGATAGGATCTTTCCTAAAAAAGAAATATAAAGGTGCTGAAGCAAAAAAATACTTACACGAGCACAGTGCGGTTTATTATGCTGACAAATAATGCCCTGAGAAATTAAGAAAATACTAATCTGGATCTATGGCTATAAGAATATATTGATGATCTAAGGATTTGTCATCAGCCTGAATAATTTGTAATCCAGCATTTTTCATTTCGGTTTCTAGATCTGCTAGCGAAATTCTTTCTGATTTTGGAGGTGCAATATTGATTTCTAGATCTCTCATTTTATAATCTACTATTACAATAACACCATCCTTAGTGATGGCTTCTCTTAGTTTCTGGAAGTAGGCAACCTTATCTTCTATATAGGCTACAGTATTTACGATTAGCACGGCATCGACTTCATTTGGCTCAAGCATAGGATCTTCTGGAGTCACATGTCTTATATCTATTTTTTTTTGCTGCTCCTTAGCGTAAAAAAGTTTAATATGCTCTAGCCATTTTACCGCATCTATATCTATGTCTACTCCTATAACTTTGTTGGCTTCTTGTACGAGATAGACCAACCAAAAACCATATCCAGGACCTATTTCCACAACAGTCTTGTTACTTAAATCTCCGAGTTTGGAAACTACATATTCTGGTCTCTGCCAGTCTTCTCTTTCTATTTTTTTTTCAGTAAGATTTTGAATATCGTTTATTAATATCTTACCATCTTTTTTTTGAACTGATGACTTACTATAACCACTACTCACAACAGATTGGTCTGGTCTACAAGCTACTACCAGTGCCAGAAAAACAAAAGAGAAATAGAAAAAGTATTTATAGGATTGATGCATACTACTAGTTCGTACCCTGAAGTTATTAAATTACTTTATAATCAGGAGTGTGGTTTGACAAATTATTGACATAATATCCTAATTAATAAGTAAGATAGTCTAGAAGTGGACTTGCTTATAAAGACTTATGTAGGTATATCTTTTTAATTATTTTCTCTAATTTCGGTCTCATGACCCTATGTTTTTCGCTAAACCCATTGACGATAACCGAAAAACTTGTCCATTTTCCTTCTTTGTTTTGTAGTAGTCCCGAGTAAGAAAAAACCCGATCCATGGATCCGCTCTTTAGCCATACCTTACCTTCCATGCCGCTGCCTGCAAACATATTTACAACAGTACCTTCTCTGCCACCTCTAGGTAGGAGTTTGCATATTTTCTCTACACCCATCTTGTTCGTATAAGCCATTACAGTTTGCGCAAAAACTTTACTACTTACGGCGCTCCTTGCTGATAATCCACTTCCATCTTCCATATGTAAGCCAGAAATAGAAACACCTTCTTTTTTGAGTGCTTTTTTTATGACAGCAATACCTGCTCCTCCACTTGCTCTCATCTTTGCTTTTCCAGCAATAGTTTTCAATAATGATTCCGCATATAAGTTAATGCTTTTCATGTTTGTAAGCTTGACGATATCTTTCAGTTCTTGTGATTGGAGCATCTTGATACTTCTTCTTTTCTTTTTACTTTTTTTGAATATGGAGCTATAAGATTCTGATTGTATATTGGCCTTAGTAAGCTTTTCTCTTACATGGTAGGCAAAAAATAGGGGAGGATCTGGAATGGAACCCTTTATTGTAAAAGTACCTGACCCCGCAGGTATAGTACCTGTAAGTCTCTTGTAATAATTATATGGGCCTCCGAAGATATAAGCATTGTCTCCAGTATTAGAACTGTCGACTGTAATTTCATTTGATAGATCTAGATCTGGAATATGCGGAGCAAAAAATTTTACTGCAGGTCTTGTGCCTACCTTTCCTCTTTTATTTAAGTATATATAGTATTCGTTTTCGTTGATATTGAGTCCCCAAGATCCTCCTGCGTAGTAATTTCCTAGATCATTCCATTGCCATGACGGACTTATCGGGAAAGAGTCAAAAACAGATTCATCAGCAACGATATCTCCATCTATACAGGTAATACCGAAATCTATAATAGCGTCTCGTATAATGACAAGCAGCTCTTCCATGTCAGGTTGATCTTTTATTCTTTTACTTCCTAATGTAGGATCTCCACTGCCCACGATATAGATATTTCCCTTAAGCGTACCGTCAGGTTCTATTGTACCATCATAACTTATCTCCGTATTGAATCGAAAGTCTTCTCCCAGCTTATCTATAGCAACGAGGGTAGTGATGAGTTTCATAGAAGAGGCTGGAATAAGCATTTTCTCTGATCTTATATCTACTATTTGTTTTTTTGTTTCTATGTCAAAGGCTGCGATGCTCACATTAGCATGTTTGTAGACAGACTTAGATATCAATTTTTCGATAGCCTGCTCAGTACTATTCTGAGCTAGCATGACATTGCAGATAAGTAATATAACTATGGTAATATAATTATTTAATTTTCTCTGTCTCATATCCTATATGAAATAAGGCATCACCTTGATTTACAACTGAAGCATTATTATGACCTATGATTATACCATCCCTACTAGCTAGTACATTAATAGACTTCAGACCAAAAGGGTCTTTTATTACGCCTATAGGTTCCGACTTAGTAATCCATTTTCCTGAGTCTTTGGTCCAAATGAAAAGTCCTGAATAAGGCGCTCTTAACCATGTTGTTTTTTTGACAAGTATATTATCTTTTTCTGTTCTATAATGTTTGTCCGTCATTTCTAAGTAGTACATCACATTTTTTATCCCTTCTATTCCCTTCTCTATAGAGAAACCATCTAGACGTATGGATTCGCCAGCTTCAAATACTACAACAGGGATTTTCTGATCTGTAGCTATTTTTCGGAATGAGTTTCTGATGAGCGGTTTTTCAACGACTATCGGAGCGTCAAATGCTTTGGCTAGTTCGAAAGATCTATTATCATTTTTTGTATATCGAATCTGTGGATAGTTATATCTAGAGGAACCACCTGTGTGAAAATCTAATGCATAGTCTACATGTGGTAGAATTTTTTTAGTAAGCGTTCTTGCAGTTCTAGAAGCTAGAGATCCAGAGGTGCTACCTGGAAAACTTCTATTGACATCCTTGCCATCAGGAACATCTCTACTGAAATTTATAAAGCCAAAAATATTAAGTAGAGGGATAGCAATAACAGTTCCTCTTTCTAGGTTTTCGAAAAAACCTTTTTCTATGGATTTTCGTATGATCTCCACGCCATTGATCTCATCTCCATGAACTCCGCCAAGGCATAGGACAACAGGCCCAGGATTCATACTTCTATACACATGTGCTTGTATATATATTCTAGTATCCGATGGAAGCCTTCCCACTAGTATCTTTATACTTTTGTATTCTCCTCTCTCTACAAGCTGATTATCTATATTTAGAATCTCGGTATCCATAATTTCTAAACTACATTACTTTCTATAAAACTAACAATCTTTCCTGCAATATCTACTCCTGTTGTAGTCTCTATACCTTCTAATCCTGGAGAAGCATTTACTTCTAGAATCAGTGGTCCTCTAGAAGATCTGAGAAGATCTACTCCTGCTATCTCTAAATCTAATATTTTTGTAGCTTTTATTGCAGCTTCTCTTTCTTCGTCAGAAATAGGGACAACCATAGAGCTTGCTCCTCTATGTAAGTTAGATCTGAAATCACCTTCTTTAGCTTTACGCTGCATAACACCCACGACCTCTTCTCCAACGACAAATATTCTTATATCTGCGCCATCAGCTTCTTTGATAAACTCTTGTAACATGGCTTTCTGTTTAGTCTTATAGAAGGTTTCGAATATAGACTCTGCCATCATCTTTTTTTCAGCTAGGATGACTCCTAGTCCATGTGTTCCATTTAGAAGTTTAATGATTAGAGGCATTCCTAGTTTATCAATTAATCTAGTAAACTCCATGTAGTTATTTGACATGATAGACTTAGGTACTCCTAATCCAGCACCTGCCAATAACTGGAGACAAGATAATTTGTTCCTCGCTTTTTGTAGAGCTTCACTGCCTAAGGTAGAGTATACCTTATTCATTTCGAATTGTCGGATTATTGCAGCCCCATAACTCGTATGACTTGCTCCTATTCGTGGGATGACAGCATCTATATTTTTAATGATTTCATTATGATAAGAAATTTGTAAATTATCTTTTTCAATAATAATATCACAGTTTACATAATCCAATACTCTGACATAATGTTGTCTTCTTCTTGCTGCTTTGACCAAGCTCTGCGTGCTGTATAGTGCTGGATTTCGGGATAGTATAGCTATATTCATTCTTTTAAATATCTACTTATTGAGACGGAGTATAATTATAAAAGGGTATATTTTATTGTAAAATTTTGATTTAATCTTTATTAAATATTATCAAAATATAATGTTGCGTACCGTTTTCAATAGACTAACGCAATATTTCTTTGTAATCAGATGTAAAAGAAAGATAAAAAAATAAACTTTACCCATTAGTACCTTGTATATTTCACCATATGATGCTGGGGCATATGTTTTTGAATCTCTTGTGGACTTTCTAAGAAATTCCGCAGAATAATAGAAGTTTAATTCTGCTAAATGCACTTCGGTTTCTGCTTATAAAACCTATATTGGATATAAGAAACATACCTATGAGTAAGAATATTTCATTAAACGATCGTAAAACAATATATGCATGGTCCTTTTTTGACTGGGCTAATTCGTCTTACTCATTGGTTATTTCTACAGCCGTCTTTCCACCATTTTTCACAGCGATAGCTCCAGAAAGCATAAACTTATTCGGTAGTGATATACGTTCTTCTGCGCTTTATAGTTTCTCTGTTTCTTTCGCGTTTTTATTAGTAGCTATTTTGTCTCCTATGCTATCTGGTATTGCAGATCATAGTGGAAAAAAAATGATTTTTCTTAAGGCTTTTACCATCATTGGTTCTGTTGCTTGTGCATCACTTTTCTTTTTCGATGATCCATCTAAAGTATTATTTGGAATTTTTGCATTTGTAATAGGTACAGTAGGATTTGCAGGTGGTTTAGTTTTCTATAATGCCTATCTACCAGAGATTGTAAGCGCGGACAGATATGATAAGACGAGTGCTCTAGGTTATGCGTTTGGATATGTGGGATCTGTTCTACTTCTTGTATTTATTCTTGCCATGATACAGTTTCCTCAGCTTTTCGGTATAGAGGAAGGCTCTACCTTGCCCGCTAGAATAGGATTTCTATTAGTCGGTGTTTGGTGGTTAGGATTTGCACAATTGACATTTAGGAGGATGCCACCAGATAAAGAAGGTAGTCTAGACTTTCGGTATGTCAAAAAAGGTATAGAGGAAGTTAGAATTGTATTTAGAGAGGTACTCAAAAATAAGAATGTATTTAGATTCTTAATGTCTTTTCTTTTCTTCAACGCAGGTGTGCAGACTGTTATTTATGTAGCGACTATCTTTGCTAAGCTTGAATTAAATTTTGAAACTGCTGAACTTATACAAGTAGTGCTTTTATTACAACTTGTTGCCTCAGGAGGAGCAATTCTTTTTGCTTATGTGTCTAAATTTTTAGGAAATAAACTCACCCTATTGATACAGATCGTTATCTGGATATGTATCTGTATAGCGGCATACTATACTACTGGAAAAGAATTCTTTTATGTAGTATCTGCCTTTGTAGGTCTAGTCTTAGGAGGTATACAATCTTTAGCTAGATCTGCTTATAGTAAGATGATAGATGATAACAAAGATACCTTGACAAGTTACTTTAGTTTCTTTGATGTACTATCTAAGGTAGCTATCGTTTCTGGAGCTTTTATCTTTGCAGTTGTAGATCAGATTACAGGTAATATGAGGTATTCTGTACTCTCCTTAGCCGTTCTATTCTTAATAGGATTTATTTTTATGTTGACTGTAGATAAGGAATCTATGATGGAGAAAGCTTAGTCTATTATTTTTGAAATTCGAAAGCACCTATATCTGGCATCTCATCTCTAGGATTTCCTACAATATCTGAATCTATTCCACTTACAGGAATTCCTTTATCTATAGCAATTGACATCGTATCCAAACTAAGATCTAATATCTCTCTATCTAGGAACAGAGAATCATTATCGTTGATTACAATACAATTAGAACAATGATCTAGAAAATCTGGTGTTCCTTCAGGAAGTAATAACTCATCTATTCTTGTTATGGAATTATTAAACTGATAATTATAGAAATTCGAAGGATCTTCTGACGCATCTATAAGAAGAATTTCATCACCATTGGATCCTGTTACTATGCAGTTATTATAACTTACATTTAGAGGATTGAGTAACAAGGGGAGAACGCAATCTATATCTTGACAAGTTGCATTATCCATATAGATAGCAGGCTCAGAATTATTTGCGTTATAGAAGGTGCAATTATCAAAACTATAGTTTCCTCCATAGACTATCTGGACAGCATTACCTCCATTGTTATAAGTCTGTGTATTTGAGGCGCTTATTTCTGCATGAAAACCTACTAATGCAGAACCAGAGGTGTTGGCTATAGTACAAGAAGACAGTTCTAATTCTGCTAAAGAATCTACTCTAGAGCCTACAATAGAATTTTTGATAATAGTATGTTCGAATTTATTTCCTTTGCTTTCGCCTAGGAATCTTATACCGACCCACTGACCTGGAATATCGCTAAATTCTTCTTCTAGCCTATCTCCTTGTATAGTCACAGGATTATCAGCAGTACCTCGTGATTCTATAGAGCCATCAGGAAAAACAGCTATCAGTCCATCATTAAAAACACCTACATCTGGATCTATAACAAGACCTCCATGCACATAGAGTTGAGTACCTGCAGGTAGTACAAGTTTACAAGAATCTATCAGAAGTCTTCCATGTATAACATAAGGCTTAGGATCATCTAGGACAAATTCACCAAGGTTACAACTCAGTATAGACAGATCACCTTTTCTATCTCTATCTGTTATGTAAATAGCATTTTGCCCCCAGGCTTGGAGCAAGACTTGTTGTGACTCTTCATTGTAAGTAATATTTACATTTTCTTCTATTACAAATGGACTATCAGTTATGGGACTATCAGGATTTATAGTTACCTCTACAAATACATAAATACTATCATTTGGTAAGATTTTTACATCAGCAAGTTGATTAGTACTTTGACCATCTATATTAAGCCTAAAAGGGCTATTTTGTGGATTTTCTAAGCTTATGTTGCTAACTATAGCTGTTTCGTCATATGGGTTGAAAATTTTAAACGAACGAGTAGAAGAGCCTACACTAGTAAACACAGTATCAAATCTCAATGTATCTGAGGAGAATAAAAAGTCTGCATTAGAACCACTATAGAAGCTTTCTTTGTTGCAAGAACACAGATATGCCAACGAAAGTAGTAGAAAAGCCAAAACCGTTAAATTTCCAATACGCATAAGGTAGAAACGTTAAAATCCCGAAATTAGGTATTATTTTATGATATATATATAGAAGGTGATATTTTCCTACGCAGTAGTTAGTTGTTTTTGTCCTATTCTGTACATGTAAAAATAACTATTAAGTTTAGCTTTGTGAGCTGTATGAAACCTAGTTCTAATAAACTAAAGATAGATGTTGTCATTCCAGCTTATAATGAGGAAAAATCTATACCTAAGGTGCTTAGTGAGATTCCTCCAGATCTTGTAAGGAATGTAATAGTAGCTAATAATGCAAGTACAGACAATACTGCTGCAGAAGCTAGAAATGCAGGTGCTATAGTTGTAGATCAGCCTATTAGAGGCTATGGAAACGCATGTCTCAAAGGACTTTCATATATCGATGCTCAAGAGGTTGAGCCAGATATTGTGGTATTTATAGATGGAGATTATTCTGATTATCCAGAGGAAATGGTGGATCTTATTGCTCCCATTATTCATGAGAATATGGATTTAGTGATAGGTTCTAGGGCGAAAGGTGACATGGAAAAAGGTTCTATGACGCCACAACAGATTTTTGGTAACTGGCTCGCGACTAATCTAATAAGAATTCTGTACAAATATGAATTTACAGATTTAGGTCCCTTCAGAGCTATAAAATATTCAGCATTGAAAAAAATAGATATGCAGGATAAAGATTTTGGATGGACAGTAGAGATGCAAATAAAAGCTGCTAAATATAAAATGAATTGTGTAGAGATACCTGTAAAGTATAGAAGACGGATAGGGGTTTCTAAAGTTTCTGGTACTGTAAAAGGTACCCTGCTTGCTGGGCACAAAATTTTGTGGACTATTTTTAAATTGTTGTAAAGATTTTTTATTAAATGATATATCTCGCTTACATAGTATTAGGCATTTACCTCATAGCTTTGATCTATGTTACTATATTTTGTCTTATGCAATTTCACTTACTTTTTCATTATTCTAAACATCATATGAATAATGATACTAGTCATGAAATGATATCACAAGTAGAAGATGAAAATAATTGGCCTTTTGTAACTATTCAGCTGCCGATATTTAATGAAAAATTTGTTGCCAAAAGACTTATTCAGAATATTACCAAGTTAGATTATCCTATAGATAGGTTCGAAATACATGTACTAGATGATTCTACAGATGAGACGATTTCTATAGTAAAAAAAGAAGTAGACTTCTTCGCAAAAAAAGGATTCCAAATAGAGCATATTACCAGAACTAACAGACAGGGATATAAGGCCGGAGCTTTGCGAGATGGAATGGATAAGGCCCAGGGCGAATTTATCGCAATTTTTGACGCCGATTTTCTTCCTAATCCTGATTTTCTAAAAAACACAATTCCTCATTTCCAAAATGAGAAGATAGGTGTAGTGCAAACACGCTGGGAACATATAAACCAGAATTATTCACTTATAACTAGATTACAAGCATTCCAGTTGAACGTACACTTTACAGTGGAGCAGCAAGGACGAGAATCTGCAGATTACCTCTTGCAATTTAATGGAACTGCTGGAGTATGGAGAAAAGAAACTATTTATGATGCAGGTGGCTGGGAAGCAGATACACTTACAGAAGATCTAGACCTAAGTTACAGAGCTCAGATCAAAGGATGGAAAATAGCTTTCCTAGAGGATATAGGCTCTCCTGCGGAATTACCAGCAGAGATGAATAGTCTGAAAACACAACAATACAGATGGATGAAAGGTGGGGCAGAAACGGCAAAGAAAATTTTACCTACTGTATGGAATGCTGAGATGAAATTATCTAAAAAGATACATGCTAGTATGCATCTTCTAAGTAGCAGTGTTTTCTTATTTGTGTTTTTATTAGGGGTTTTTAGTGTCCCTCTATTATTTGCATTGACACCCTTAGATATATCTGTCACTAGCTTTATTTGGTTTCTCGTAGGACTAGTAGCTATCATTTTTGTTTACTATGTTGCTAATAGTTCAGTCTTAGATAGTACTGAATCTAAGCTCAAGTTTTTCATAAAGTTTTTGTTAATTTTTCCTGTGTTTCTAGCCTTATCTATGGGATTGTCTTTACATAATAGTATCGCAGTGTTACAAGGATATAGAGGTAAAAAATCACCGTTTGTAAGAACACCTAAATTTGATATCAAGAATATTTCTGATAAAATAAAAGTTAATAATTATATTCCAAAACTCTCAGGGACAACTATAATAGAAGGCTTATTGGCCCTGTATTTCTTATTTGCTGTTATTGCTGGAATAAAAATTAATGATAGTTCTTTCTTGATTTTTCATATCATGCTATGCTTAGGATATAGTACTATTTTTTATTATTCTGTAAAACATATTAGCTTTAAGGAATAAAAAGAATAAATGAAAAAACAATTAACAACGGGTAGTATCATGTTGTTTTTTGTGGTATCGATGCTCGGCCTTGCATTTTTACCAGACCAATCTGATTTTTCTATATTGATTACATTATTCGGATTATCATTTCTTTGCTATGTATTCTTTATAAGATCTAAGAGGATAGAAAGCAAGCACTTTTACGTTCTTTTAGGTGTAGGATTTTTAGTAAGAGCAGTACTTATCTTTTGTTTCCCTAATCTATCCAATGATATATATAGATTCTTCTGGGATGGTATTCTCAGTCAGAATGCGATAAATCCATACACTATATTGCCGTCAGAACTGATCTGTGAGACTTTTAAACCTATTATACTTGATCAGGCTTTATTCGATTTACTCAATTCTCAGAATTATTATACGATATATCCACCTGTAGGTCAGGCTTTTTTTTATCTCTCATCCTTCTTTTCTGATATCTATACTTTTTCAGTAGCAATGAAGATATTATTCTTGGCTTTTGAAGGACTAGCGATTTATTATATCTTACGTTTGTGCAAACTTTTAGATGTCAATAGAAATAATGTATTCATTTATTTTCTTAATCCTTTGGTGATTATTGAGGGAATCGGAAACTTACATTTCGAGGTAGTTATGGTTAGTTTTCTGATGATGAGTATATTTTATTTGTATGTAAATGGTATTAAACGCTTTTCATTAAGTTTTGTATTAGCAATAGGGGCAAAGCTCACACCCTTGCTACTTGGACCTCTCTTTTTATATCATATCAAAGGCTTTAAAAACAAATTAAGCTTCCTACTATTGGGCTTTGTATTTATGCTTATAATGTTTAGTCCTTTACTTTTAGGATTGAATTTTGTCAACCTATCGGAGAGCATTGATTTGTATTTCAGAAAATTCGAATTTAACGCTTCCATCTATTACGTTCTAAGACTTATAGGCTACCAATACAAGGGATATAATATGATAGCGTCTATTGGACCGCTATTAGGGATAATGTCTGTCTTGTCCATAGTATTGCTGTCTATGAAGAAAGAAACTACTAAGGATCATTTATTCTTTGTAGCAATTTGTAGTTATAGCGTTTATCTATTCTTAGCAACAACGGTCCATCCTTGGTACCTGATACCTATTCTTGCTTGTACTGTTATAAGACCCTACACTTATATAATCGCTTGGTCTGGGCTAGTATTTTTGAGTTATTACACTTATAGTAATCTCCAGTTTGAAGAAAATTACGTACTTCTTTTTATCCAGTATTTAGTTGTCTATATATTATTCTATATAGAAGTAATAAGAAAGAAAGTATTGTGGAAGTTTAAGCCAGTGTAAGATATTGGTAGGGTAGTGCGTTATCAAAAGTTTAGTTCTTCTGCACTATAAATCAAGTTTATATTTCCGTACTCGCCCATAACATAAATAAGTCAAGCATAGGTTCTTTCTTAAGTAATAGATATTTTTTCCCCAATAGATTAATCGGTAGTGATATTAGATTCATTGCTGCCCAGGTGGTTTTAGCATTTGTATGCCCAAAACTAGCTTGTGTTTTTATGTTCATTATAGTTGCAGATGCTCCGTATCCAAAAAGTATAGGACCTGAATCTACATCCATCGTATTTATATTGTCTATATTTTCTTTTACAAGTTGGACACCTAAATAACTATCAATGAAAAAAGCTTTAAATTTGACATTATACGCTTCGGCATTTGGATATCTACTTTTATTTAGAAAATAGGTCATCATCGCAGTAGACGAACCTCGGATAGTTTGTTTCTGACTTTCTGAATGATGAATTAAACCACTTGGATGTTCAGTTGTGTATAGCAGTAATTCTATCCATTCGCTTCTTAGACTATCATCTTGAAATGTTGCAATTCCAACCAGATTATCTGCTGGCCAATTAGATTCTAAATAGGTGTCAATTATTCTTAAACTATCGAACTGGATCTGATAGAAATTTGAATTTATTTCTTTTGATTTAATTTTAACGAGTTCAGAGATCTTTGAAAAGTTTATAAGCTTGCTTTTATTATAGCTTGTGCATATGAGCTTAAACCATCCTTGATAAAACATTCCATATTCAGGATTTAAGTCTTGATCAAAGGAGGCTACTGCTTTTTCTGATTCGATTCTTCTTATACAATTGTCTACAATATGGGCATACCTCTGATTCGATTTCCCATTTTTGTCACAGTATTCTATTGTGGATAGAGCTAAGAGACAATTACTAAATAATTTACCTTCTGGAAATCTTTCTTGTAGAGTATCATCATATCCATTATCGATAATATTCGAAAGGTAATTGATTTGATTCCTAATGGATCTGTTTCTAAGTGTTTTGTTATATGGTGTTATGATGCATATAAAAGTATAAGCTAGAATTATAAGTCCGAGGTATTTTATAATCTTCTTTAACATTATTAGATTTAGAGCTTATAGTAAAGTAGATAAATTTATGATCAAACACTAGTGCCTATTATTCAAAAGCAATTGTATATCTATAGGACTATGCTAGAGGTATTCTTATCTTCGAAATAAACAAATTCCATATTTCCAATATGCCTAAACAAAAAAAGCAGCTATCTAAGAGACAACTGCTTTTTTTATATCTATATACGGAATATTAATACTCCCATAAATCGTGTTCGAAATTGAAGAGTTCTGCCTTAATCTTTTCAGACTCTAGCAATCTATCTATTCCTGCTCTTTCATAACCATCATATATATCCTTGATTCTAAGATCTAATGAGTTAGATTTCTTAGTGATGAAGCTAGCAAAAGATCTATCT
Source organism: uncultured Saprospiraceae bacterium (assembly GCA_964475415.1). Taxonomy (GTDB): domain Bacteria; phylum Bacteroidota; class Bacteroidia; order Chitinophagales; family Saprospiraceae; genus CALCMJ01. The sequence continues at coordinate 14,930 of CAYYWZ010000036.1, forward strand.
TCGAAAACATCATACCAAGATCTAGGAGCTATATCGTTGTTATCATTGAATACTCTCTGTCTAGATAAGCCTTCTCTAGCTTCTGGATAATATATCCAGAACAAAGGACGTGTAAAACCTACCTCTAATTCATCACTAGTTTCGGTATACATTGGCGCTATACCTAAGATTCTCACCTTAAGCTTTGACTCTTGTTCGTCAAAGTACCACATCTCTTTTACTCTGTATTGGTTGATATCTTCCCAGTTAATTTCATTTCTTACAACTTCTATTTTTTCTTCATAGGTATCGTAATCAAAGGTTGATATCGTATCCACTTTATTAACTAGCTTTTCAACTTCCTCGAGTGTGTAAGCTGCAGAAAAATCTTCCTCTTTGAATAAGGTGATTTCCCCATTTTCAGCCATCTCTCTTAGAATCGTAAAGAATGGACCGTTTTCGTATCTAAAATAAAGATTCATCTTCTCTCTAGTATCGATAATTCTCCATAATCTCTTTTCCCAAGCAATATCTGCCTCACGGATAGGAGCGTATTCTAAGAATCTGCCTTCTTCTACTAGTGTCCTTTTTACGATATCATCTATAAAGATATCTTCCATCGGCTCACTTGATTCTGTTATCTGAGCTTCTCTGTCTTCCTTCTGGGCAGATAACTGAAACGTTATAGAAACAGAAAGGATTAAGGTTAATATTTTTAAATACTTCATGATTTATTCTTTAATTGAAAGAATGATATTATTTAATTCTAAAAGACATTGAACCCAAGTCTCTTGGAGCTGGATCCCCAGGACATGAACACTTGATACCATCTATTAGGTACACATCTCCTGGTCTTGCCTTATTAATTATTGCTTTAGCATCACCTCCAAATTTACCACCTGGATTTTGTGCCAATTGCGGATCTTGTCTTTTTGGTATTCTTACCATTCTGAATCCTTTGATTGCGCATTTAGCATCGAAATCAAATCCTTCTAGAACTGGGAATACACCTGGCTGAACTTTCAGCTCACCAGCAGACATACTTCCACCTTTTGACTTTCCTACTTTCGGTGTTGGATCTGGAATTCTTTTTACTCTGAAATCTCTACTCTCGCTTAGACCCGGAGCAGTAATATTAATCTTCGCAAACTCACCTTTTTTCGTAGGTCTAGTAACTTTTACGTTATAGTTACCTCCGCTAGGGGAGATAGATCCACCTCCTGCACCTCCCATGCTTACTTTGATCTGATTACTCGGTACACCTGCAGCTGTTACAGCTACTGGGTTATCTACACCGATGTAGAATACATTCATCTTAGTAGCAGAAACGGCTACAGATCTTTCTCCTACCTCATATTCAAACTCTTTCTTGTATGTATCTGTTTCTCCTGTTACTGGGTTTGTAATAGATGCAGTAGCTGTATACTTTTTCTTTCCTAAAGAATTTGCAGTTTCTTCGAAAGTTGCTACACCATCTTTATTTGTATTGAGTCTTCTTCCATTTACAGAAACAGATATTCCCGTATTAGAATCAGCTCCAGCTGATGCACTTAAGAATACATCTGTTTTAAATTTTTCTCCTTTTATGATATAGGATTTTTCTGGAGCAGATACAACGGTAAAGTTATCTAAAACTACATCACTAGTTAAACCTACTTTACTAGCTAAATAATTCAAAACTGAAGCTTCTGATGACTTGATATCATTTTTGAACTTTGAGAAGATAGGCATCGTTGCTCCCAGCGGCATATGTCCGAATGTGAAATCCGACCAATTCTTCTTTGCATTAGGTGAATTTTGCCAAGCATCTTCATCTATATCGATTGGTAGATTAGCAGCAAATGCAGCTCTATCTTCTTCATCTACAAACTGCAGAAACTCTTCTTTTATAGCAAGCATCTTCTCTTTTAACTCTTGCCCTTTTCCCTCATCTACCATAAATCTAGTAGTTGCAGCATAATCTTTCTTACCTTTAAGTTCTTTCTTATCTTTCACCATAACAAAGTCTCCGTCGTCTTTTGCTCCGTTTCTGTCTCCAGATTCGTCTATAAGCATATCGACAAGATTATCTATGTAAGCAGTAGCGTTACTAGAAACCTCTCTTGCAGGATCTACCTTGTCAGCATAAACCTTCAGTGAAGCTTTCTTCTTTGCACTTTCTTTAATTTGGGCTGGAACAGCATCATTTGATGTATCCAGAGATTTATTCGCGGTATTAAGACCTTCATCTACCATTTCGAATGCATTGAATATTTCCGCAGAAACATTAAGTGCAAGAAGGGCAGTAAGAACCAAATACATGATGTTAATCATTAATTGCCGCGGTTCCTTTGGTATTGACATTTTTTTCTTTTTCTAAGATTAATAAATGAAATTAGAATTACGCTTGTGTAACGCCTTGCTTGAATGCACCTAATACGTTACCGTATACTGAATTCAATCCAGAAAGGTTTCTGTTTAGCGACTCGATTTGGTCTTTGTATTGTTTTGTGTCATCCACAGTAGAACTAAGCGTAGACATTGCTTCATTCATCTTAGAATAGAAATTATGCATTGTTTTCATTTGCTCAGATGTCTCAGAGAAATCTACTTCTTGAAGCGCTTTAAGAGATCCTAGACTTTTAGACATAGATTGTAACTCATCTAACATTCCTCCTAATTTTCCTTCTACCTGGTCAGCATCTAATCCTCTAGAAGGACCTGCAGATCCATCAGCCGTCATAGGCGTCAGATTAGAATTGTAGGCATCTAATCCTGGATACAATTTTTCCCAGTAGTAATCTTTTTCTGGTCCTATTATTCCTAGGAAGGCAAATAATACTGCTTCCACGATAAGACCAACTGTAATCATCATTCCTCCCCATGGGTAAGAATTAATTTTTCCTAATGCTCCTAGCATTACGGCACTCGCGCCAAGACCGATAAGTAAATTTTTGAAATACTTAAATCCTTTAGACTTTAAAAAACTCATTTCTAGATTTTGTTTAAGGTTTGTTAAAAATACTATACTTCAACGATAATCATCAAAATATATTACATAGATAGTTAATAATAGTATATAGTGGATATGTTCCGAATGAAGCGAAAACAAATAAAAAACGGAAAGTAAGTATTATACATTTCCGTTTTTTATTTAATTAAGTTTTCGCTTAAAAATCATTGATTGATCTTCCTAAGAATGTAAGAGCACATCTGAAACCTACATAAGATTTAGTTGTGTCTTGGTATTCCCAGTGACGTGTTCCTGTTTGGCAGAAATAAGATATATCTTTCCAAGATCCTCCTCTGATAACTTTTCTTTTGTATGCTTTAGGATCATCATCTGATGCATCATACTTTATATCTGGGTTCAAGTCATGTACGTGAGAATAAGCCCCTGGATAATAAGCTGACTCAGTCCACTCTGCAACGTTACCTGCCATGCAGTACAATCCGTAATCATTAGGGAAGTATGCATCAGCTTTAACAGTATATAATCCTCCATCTTCTGGGTAATTACCTCTTCCGGGCTTAAAGTTAGCTAAGAGACATCCTTTGGCATTTCTGATATAATAACCTCCCCATGGGTAAGGTGCCATATCTCTACCTCCTCTAGACGCATATTCCCACTCTGATTCTGTTGGTAATCTAAATTCTTCAGAATTTGGTTGATCCGTCATGAATGTATTCCACATCTGTGTTCTCCAGTGACAGAAAGCTTTTGCTTGTTTCCAGTTAACACCGACAACTGGATAATCATCGAAAGATGGATGCCAGAAGTAATTTCTTGTGTATGGCTCATTATATGAGTAAGCAAAATCTCTTATCCAACAAAGCGTATCAGGGAAAATATTCACCTCTTCCTCATTGATTAATTGAGTTCTAGAGGTACCTTCTGATCTAGCAGCTTTTTGCCAGTCTACCCATCTGTAGGTATAATTAAGCTGTCTAGTATCTAGTTCTCTATTATCATTAAGAATCATATCTCCAGAATAAAACATCTCGTCGAGTGTCTCATCTGCATAATCTAATTCATATTCCCAATCTAATTTCTCATTACCGTAATCATCCTCAATGAAGTCACCCATAATAGTGTGAGCTATTGAATCTTTTACATGATATACAAATTGACGATACTCGTTATTCGTAATTTCTGTGTCATCCATGAAAAATCCTTGAATCGATATGGCCTTAGGACGTTGGGTGTTATCACCGAAAACGTCTTGATCACTCTGACCTATGTGTAAAGTACCAGAAGGTACATATACCATCCCGTAGGGATTTAAACCAGCATAGCTAGGTCTATCTACGACACCTATTAATTGTCCCGATTCTTCTCGCCCGCATGAACTTAAGATCAGCATAACAAATAATATTCCAAGCAACTTATGTGTTCCTCCTTTCATTTCCTGTTTTTGAATTTTAATTAGAGCCATTATACTTAAAGCGTGTAAAAATAATGTTTTGATCCTAAAACAAAATTAAAATCAATAAAAAATACTATAAAATGTAATATTAACAGTTGATCAGCACAGAATAAAACGCAATTTGACCAAATGTATTATGGTTTTAAGCTAGTAATTGAAACTTTTTTCAATTTTTATAAATTTCTAGTGTTATATATAATTTTTGGGGGTAATCCTATACCTATCAACTTTTGGAGATTATAATTGATTGTAAACTCATGTGAACCATCGTTCACATTCTGCAAAGATGATAATCCATAATCATAGCTGTAAGATAGCTTATAATGCTTATCTATCTGCATTCCCATAATAAATATTATCCCTTCAATTGAATTATTATCGTATCCTCTAACCCCTAACCCTCCAAAAACATTGCCATACTCCAAGTTGGTTGTTATAGCCGTCTGGATAGATTCACTATTTGCTAAGATTAAAATGGAAGGTTTCACATAAGCATCCATATTTTCTAAATAAATCTTCATTTCACCAAAAAAAGTAAAATTGGTTTGAAGACTTATATTGTAAGGATCTACATTGATCCGACTAGACGGTAAATTATTTACAGAAATACCAGCTTCGAAGTTATTATTTAGAAAATATATCCCTAATCTCCAATTGGGACTAATCCCAGATGCTTGATTATTAGATAATAATAAATCGTTATGGTTTACAGTAGTTTCATACTCTCCAGTCGGAGTTCGCAAAATAGAACCGTCTAATCTTTTTTGTAATAAGCCTAGTGACAAGCCAGCAGAGAAAGTACCTATATTAGTAGGCATAACATAATTATATCCCAATAGTACCGACGTATTTCTTTCAGCGCCTATATTTTCTGTTTCTAGATTGATACCTACAGATCCTTTTATTAGGTATAAGGGCATATGTGCATTAATACCTAGTTGCGATGGGTTTTCTGTAAGCTGATTCCACTGAGAACGATAGAAAGAGTTAACGGATAATGACCTTTGCATGCCACCAAAAGCAGGATTGAACTGGTACTTGTTATACATGTACTGAGAATAATGTCCATTCTGTTGTGCTTGGCTGGACACTGGAAGCATGATTACCAGAGCTAGTAATATGCAGTATATGGGTCTAGTAATATTCAAAAATTAGCTTCAGTTATAACGCAATATAACTCGTAACTTCTGCATTTTCAAATTAAGTGGTAAAACTTATTTGTAAATTGTCATGGGCGATGAATACGTGAGGTGGTAATTCTTTCTGTATTTCCTCATGTCTTCCCATGAAGTGACTAAGATGAGTGAGATAAGCCACACGAGGATTGATTATAGATATCATTTGCAACGCTTCATCTAGTGTAAAATGTGAAGGATGTTTCTCTCTTCTAAGAGCATTGATAACTAAAGTATCTGTATCTTCTTGTAAAAAGGCAATCTCACCTTCAGCAATTAGAGAAGCATCTGTTATATAAGTGAGCTTTCCAATTCTATAGCCTGTAATAGGCAGACGACCATGAGTAATTCTAAAAGCAAATACCTCACTACCATTAATATCATTATGCCCTTCTTTAATTGTATTAAGTTGAATCTTTGGTAGACCAGGGTAAGTGCCAGAGAAAATATATTGAAATCTTTTAGAAATATCTTCAATCACGCGCTCTTCTGCATGAAGGATAATATCCTTTTTATGTTTAAAGTTGATCGGTCTTATATCATCCATGCCGGCTGTATGATCTGCATGTTCATGAGTTATAAGAATTTGATCCAAGTCAGACAAATTATTAGATAACATCTGCATTCGGAAATCAGGACCTATATCGATAAGGAATTTATTCTTTTTATCATCTATATATATAGATGATCGTGTTCTTTTGTCTTTAATGTCAGGAGATATACAAGCATAGCAATTACATCCAATTACGGGTATGCCTTGTGACGTTCCTGTACCTAAAAAAGTTGCAAGCAATATTTTTAATTATGCTACTAATTTAAGATCTATTTGTTGATTGGCAATGGATTTTAAGAATTCTAAATCTTTATCATCTTGTAATTCGGGATTGATCGGGTCTATTTGGTTCAGTATCAGAGAGAAATGATCTATTTTTTGCTTAACCTCAAGAAATTTGTTTATTACAATTACTTTTTTTTTCTTAAGAATACAGAAGCCGGATTGAAAATTTCCTCTTTCATAACGAATGCTATAGCCTTCTTTCTTCAATATCGTTTCTATTCTTGTTAAATTTGATTTAGAATATCGCATGTATATTACTCGTTTGATGATATGCAGGCAAAATTATCATTTTATCATATAAAGACAAATCATAATGTGTTTATTTTACAGGATATCTTTTTTGGCTATTTTTTTGTCAGGTACTATGACAACAATGGATGCTCAGACGGGTTTTATAGGTAAGATCAAGTTAGGCTTAAATGCCACTCAGATTCATGGCGATGGTTTGTTCGGTTATGATAAGTTGGGATTGATTGGAGGAGCTCAGTTATCCTATGAGTTGAATAGCAGATTTGATATGGGGTTTGAGTTTTTATTAAGCCAAAAGGGTAGCCAAGCAAAGATTTCATTTTCATCTCCTGCCGATATTCAGAGGACTACGCTTAATTACATAGAATTTCCGTTATTTATAACTGTCAAAGATTGGTACATAGAAGATGAGGGTTTTTATAAAATTAAAGCTCATGGAGGATTATCCTATGCCTACCTTATAGATGTTTCCTCTTCTAACGGTTTGTATCAAGATGATTTGGGAAATTTTAAAAACACGGATTTAGCCTTATTAATAGGTGTGAGTTATGGATTAGGGCCTAAATTAGAAGCCACTGCGAGATATACTAATTCCGTCACGAAAATTTATAGAAACGAAAATCTAGAAACAGATGGTTTGTTGAACTATCTTTGGAGCTTTACGCTAGATTACAAGTTATAAGCTATATGAAGTACTTTTTATTTTTATTCGTTTTTTCTTTTCTCTCTGCATGTAAATCTGATTCTACCTCCCCTAAAAGATCATCTGCCAAGCAAGCGTCAGCTGTAGCAGTGAAAACAGTAAACCTTCCATCTATCTCGGAAGAGACTATGGGTAAGTTGTTTAATAATTGCGATCAGGTGGATTTTATCTTTCACTATCAGTCTTTTAGTATGAACATAGCAGAAAGATCTACGATTATTACTAATCTGAAAGGCATAGATCCTCAGCCAGTTGTGGAGTTTCCAGGTAGCTGTAAACCACAGGGAAGAATAGCTTATTACAGTAAAGGAGAGATGATTACAGAAGCGGATTTATATTTTGAGGAAACCTGCAAATTCATGCTATTTATGGAGAATGAAAAACCTGTAGCAGGTAATTATCTGAATAAAAAAGGCATAGATTTTCTTAATACCTTATTTTCTAGAGTAAAGAATCAATAATCGTGTTATTCGCTGCAGTAGATCTAGGAACCAATACTTTTCATGTATTATTAGCTCGAGTAGAAAATGATAAGATTGTAGAAGTTTTTAGAAAAAGGAAGTTTGTTTATTTGCTTCAAAAAGACAAGTCTGTTATAAGTAAATTGTCTCGTAATCGTGCTTATAAAGCTGTTTTATATATTAGAGAAATATTCAATAAGTACAATGTTGAATCAGTCTATATTACAGGAACGGAGGCTTTTAGAAGTGCTAAGAATGGATCAAAGCTCAAGTCCGATTTACAAAAAATATTCCGCTATGAAATTAATATTATCTCTGGTTCAGAAGAAGCAAGATTGACTTTTATAGGCGTATCTCATTCGCTCAGACCTGTAGCGACTCCTTATACGATTATAGATATTGGCGGAGGAAGTATAGAGTTTATAAATGTAAATGAGAAGGGGAGTCTTGAAATTTCTGATTCGCTGCCGATAGGTATAAGTGTAATAGCTGCTAAATGTAATTATATAGATAAACTTAATGATAAAGAATTATCATTGATCGAACAAGAATTTTCGTCTTACACGGCGGTTCTAGGCAAATATAGAAATAAGCATATCATTTTTAATGCGGGATCTTTTGAAGTATTAAATAGATTGGGTTTTTCTAGTTCCTTTAATTCATATTGCACCTACATCTCTATAAAGCCTTTACTTGAAGTTTGTCAAAGTTTAATAGAATCAGATCTAAATACTAGAAAAAAAATGGAGTGGCTACCGGCTACAAGAGAAAAGAATATGCACTTTTGCTCTATAATAATCAAATTGATTATCAAGTACTTAGCTGCTGAATTGGTGGTGTATTCACCGTATTCTATAAAAGAAGGTATAATTTTAAGCTTGTCTAAAAAATAATTTAGTATATTTGAAAAATGATAGTTTTATAGATGGAATTTTTTGAACTAGTAACATCAGAATGGGCCATTAGAGCAATAATTGCATCCTCACTTGTAGGAATAATGTGTGGTGCTTTGGGGTGTTTTTTAGTATTGCGTAACATGTCGCTCATAGGAGATGCACTTTCGCATGCTATTTTGCCTGGAATATTTTTTTCATATCTACTTGTAGGGTATTCTACTTTGGGGTTCTTTTTTGGTTCTACATTAGCTGGTTTGCTTACAGCTGTAGGAATTACATGGGTTCAATCGAATGTAAAAACTAAAAACGATGCAGCTATAGGGATTATTTTTACCGCTATGTTTTCAATAGGAGTTATGGGGATCTCTTGGCTAAACCAGAGTCAAGGAACACATCTTGATCTTAAAGACTTTCTTTTTGGTAATGTATTAGGTATTTCCACAGAGGATATAATATTGACATTTATTGTAACTATTTATACCCTATTAAGTATTACTGTATTCTACCGGTATCTATTTATAACAACATTTCAACCCACCATAGCTACTTCTATGGGATTTTCTACAAAGCTGCTTCATTATTTTTTCATGCTTTTATTATCGGTCGCAGTTGTTTCTTCTCTCCGAACAGTTGGTGTTATATTAGTTGTAGCTATGCTCATTACTCCAGCGGCCACCGCTCTATTATTATCTAATAAACTGAAGGTAGTTCTAGTATTATCTTCAGTAATAGGATTATTATCTGCAGTAATAGGTCTTTTGATTTCCATATGGTTTCAGACAACACCTGGTCCAGCAATGACCTTATCAGCCACAGGATTTTACATAATAGCAGTTATATTTTCTCCTAATAAAGGATTATTATTCAAGTGGATAACGAAAAGGCATCAACTAAAGAGGATTATAAAAGAGGATATACTTAGACAGGTGATAAAGAAAGATCCTTTAATCGGCGTAAACTCTACAGAAGTAAAAAAAAGATTAGCTCTCTCTAATTCCCAAATGAATAGAGGTATAACAAGTCTTATAAGCCTTGGTTTGCTAGAAAAGGACAAATCACAACTAAAATTATCTGATAAGGGCTTAAAATCTGCTAACAAGCTAGTAAGGGCACATAGACTGTGGGAAACTTATCAAGTTGAAAAAATGGGTCTAGATGCACAATTAATCCACGACGAAGCCGATTATTTGGAGCATTATCTATCTGAAGAACTTTTAGACGAGCTAGAAAGAGACCTAGGATATCCGCAAAATGATCCACACGGGTCTCCAATTCCACCAAGGCAATAAAGTAAGATTTAAAGGCATTAATATTCGATATATTCACCATTTTTAAGTTTTATTGAAAAAAAATTAAAAATGTATGAGGGTGAATTGTTTTTTTAGTGTCACTAATGTAACGATAGTCCAGTTTTATAAAGAAAAACTGATTTATCTTTAAATTATTACTACGGATAACACCCTTTTATCCTATTAAAATATTCAGTTTTGCACTTCTTAAGTCTTTAGAGGTGCATTTCTTGTTATTTTTTAGGTGAGTGTGTTAGTAGTTATTATTAACATCAAACACCTAAATTAATGAGAAATTTTTTACAAAAATCTTTCTTTTCGTTGATTGTGCTTACAACTTTCTTTAAGTTGTCAGCTAATTCTGCAGAGATGACCTGTAATGGTCATATCACGGCAGTTAAAATTTATGATCAGAGTACAGATGCACCCGTTCCTGGTATAGGAGCATTAACAAATGGCATGGAAGTAGACATATCGCTCTTGCCTGCTAACTATTATTTAGTAATAGAAGCTAATGGTAATATTACTGCTGGTAGATTCACGGTCAACGGACTCGTTGAGAGTTGTGAGAGCGTTTTACCTTACACTTGTCCAGGAGGAGCCGAAAATGGCAATAATTGGAATGGTGGATTAGGTTGTTACGATGTCGATGTTGCTGTATGGCATGTTGATGGTTGTAATACAGCGGTTTGTGATAGTGATTGGTTTAACTTTTGTATAGTAGCGCCAGATGGAATTAATCCTCCTACTCCCCTTACATGTAATCCTGGGTTCTTTAGCTATGACAATCATATCACGGTAAATGGGAATACGGTAACTTCTACAGATGGAAAATTTGTAAATGGAGGAACTATAACTGTACCCGGTACATACCCAACTGAATTTTCTGGTCCAGTAAATATTACAGTTTCAGATTATGTTTCTTGGGATGGTTACACTAATAGAGCTAGTACAGGAGATCAACCTTTTGAAACGTGGAAAATTGTTTTTATAAAAAATGGAGTTGTAGTAGAAGAAACTCCTTATACTGCTGATCTACAAACAGGAACTACTACAGGAGAAACCACAGGTAGCCTTGGAGGTCCTTACTTTTTGCCTGACGGTGTAGACGAAATAAAGATTGTACATTATGAAGATCCTACTTATGGAGAAGGAGCTGCTTCAACAGCAAACTCTGTATATCCATCGGGTATTTGTTTTGAATATGAGGAAGTTGTAGAAGAGTGTAACACTGCACCTACATGTAATGATGAGTGTTCTAGAGAAGTATCTAGTACGACACAATGTAATACTGGTACAATGTATGAAGTTTTTGTGGTTGATTGTAACGGAAGCTCATTTGCTTTAGAACCTACATCATCTTCATATTTTGAATGTGATAATGGAACGGCACATTATGTAGCAACAGCAACAATAGGAACAGATGTGTTAACTTGGGATATTAATTTCTCAGGCGCAACAACGAATCCTCCAGCTGGAAGCCCTAAGGCTCATAGTTGTGACACTTACAGCTCTGCAGGTTGGGTATATTATCCAGTAACATGCGGTACTTTGACATCGTCAGAACATGGCGTATTTACAATAGGTAGATCAGGTCCTTCTTATCAGATTGGAAATGGTGCCAATGTAACTAGTTTATCAGGAGCTGATTTTGGTGGTTCTGGATGGTATAACCTTTCAGGAGGTAATGGACATTACACTAGTGGTGATATAAACGTGATGCTTTCTGATGAAACTTCATGTTCCTCAGGAGAAATAACAGGTAACTTATATATAGATACAAATGGAAATGGAGTTCAAGATGCAGGAGAACCTAGTTTAGCAAACGTCGATGTTATAATTACAGATTCTAACGGAGACATGCAAACAGTTTCTACTGATGCAAATGGAGATTATACTGCAACAGTACCTCCAGGAACAACAACAGTAGATGTAGATGAAAATGATCCTCAGTATCCGACAGGATTTGAGCAAACAGAAGGAGATGATCCTACCGTAGTATCAGTAGCTTCAGGTGGAACAACAGATGCTGGAAATGATGGTTACTACCAGCCAGGAACAGTAAGTGGACATTTATATTTAGATGAAAATGGGAATGGAGTGCAAGATCCGGGAGATCCTGACTTAGCAAATGTTGATGTAATAATAACAGATTCTAATGGAGATACGCAAACAGTATCTACAGACTCTAATGGTAACTATACAGCTACAGTGCCACCAGGAACAACTATAGTTGATGTAGATGAAAATGATCCACAATACCCAAATAGTAGTGAGCAAACAGAAGGAGATGATCCTACAACTGTTACTGCCATAGCAGGTATGGACGTTGATGCTGGAATTGATGGTTATTTTACTCCAGCAAGTATAAGTGGACACCTTTACATAGATACTAATGGAAATGGAGTACAAGATCCAGGAGAGCCAAACTTAGCTAATGTGGATGTTATCATAACTGATGTTAATGGAGACACACAAACTGTAACTACTGACGCTAATGGAGATTATACAGCAACTGTGCCTCCAGGAACAGTTACAGCTGATATTGATGAGACAGATCCTCAATACCCTGAAGGTTTTGATCAAACGGAAGGAAATGATCCTACTATTATAACTGCAGTAGCGGGTATGGATTCAGATGCTGGAAATGACGGTTTTTATCTGCCAGGAACAGTAAGTGGTCAGTTATATTTAGATGAAAACGGAAACGGAATGCAAGATCCAGGAGAAGAAAATCTAGCAAATGTGGATGTTATCATAACAGATTCTAATGGAGATACGCAAACTGTAACAACAGATGCAGATGGAAATTGGGAAGCAGAGGTTCCCCCAGGGACGACTACTGCGGATATAGATGAGAATGATGCAGATTATCCATCAGGTTTTGAGCAAACAGAAGGAGATGATCCTACAGTAGTGACTGCAATTGCAGGTGACGATGTAGATGCTGGGAATGATGGATACTTTAATCCGGGAACTGTAAGTGGTCATTTATATATAGATGAAAATGGAAACGGAATGCAAGATCCAGGAGAAGAAGATTTAGCAAACGTAGACGTAATCATAACAGATTCTAATGGAGATACGCAGACAGTTTCAACTGATGCAAATGGAGATTACTCTGCAGCAGTTCCTCCAGGAGCAACAATTGTAGATGTAGATGAAAATGATCCTCAGTATCCTACAGGTTTTGAACAAACAGAAGGAGATGATCCTACGACAGTAACTGCAGTAGCAGGTATGGATACAGATGCTGGAAATGATGGTTACTACCAGCCAGCTACAGTAAGTGGAAATCTATACATAGATACTAATGGTAATGGCGTACAAGATGGAGGAGAGCCTAATTTAGCAAACGTAGATGTAATCATTACAGATGCTAACGGAGATATGCAAACGGTAACATCAGATGCAAATGGAGATTGGGAAGCAACAGTTCCACCTGGAAATACAACAGCAGATGTAGATGAAAATGATGCAGACTATCCAACAGGAAGTGAACAGACAGAAGGAGATGATCCTACAACAGTAAATGCAGTAGCAGGAACGAATACAGATGCTGGAATAGATGGTTATTTTGTGCCGGCTTCAGTAAGTGGACATCTATACTTAGATGAAAATGGTGATGGAGTACAAGATGAAGGAGAGCCTAACTTAGCTGATGTAGATGTAATTATCACAGATTCTAATGGAGATATGGTAACAGTAACATCAGATGTTAATGGAGATTGGAGTGCGCCAGTACCTCCTGGAACTACAACGGCGGATGTAGATGAGAATGATCCAGATTATCCAACAGGAAGTGATCAGACAGAAGGAGATGATCCTACGACAGTAACTGCAGTAGCAGGTATGGATACTGATGCAGGAAATGATGGTTATTTTGTACCATCGGAAATTTTTGGTAATCTTTATTTAGATGATAATGCAAATGGTTTCCAAGATATAAATGAAGAAGACTTAGCAGGTGTGGATGTGGTTATCACTGATAGCAGAGGTAATATGCAGACTGTAGAAACTGATGTAAACGGAGAATGGTCAGCAATTGTACCTGCGGGAATTACTTCTGCTAATGTAGATGAAAATGATCCACAATATCCTGATGATAGATCACTGTCAGAAGGTACAGATCCAACCGTTACAATGGCAATTTCTGGCCAAGCTGTAGATGGTGGAACAGATGGTTATTCACCATGTCCTGGTGAGCCACAGACTAACGTAGAAGATTTAATATTAATATGCGAAGGAGAAACAGTAGAATATGCAGTACTTAATACTGTAGCTAATGCTGATTATGTATGGGAATTTGGTTTTGGTTCTAATCCTTCTACTGCAATTGGACCTGGTCCACATGTAGTAACATACGAAGAAGTTGCAGCGGCTGGTACGTTTGTAACTATATCAGTTACTATTATAGACTGTCCTCCAAAATTTGCGACAGTAGCGACTGTAAAAGTAAGTGCATTAGCACCTGCGATAATAGAAGCTTCACCTGATATGATATGTGCTTTTGAGACAAAGACATTCATGGCAGGAGATGTTCAGACAGGAGCAATATATACATGGGAATTTGGTGATGATGCAACTCCAAGAGATGCTTCTGGTCCTGGTCCTCATGATGTGCAATATGCTGTAGCAGGAATGAAGACAGCAACTTTAGAAGTAGATCCTAATTTTACTGATCTTAAGAGTTGTCCTACAAGTGATGAAATGTCATTTGAAGTAGATGATTGTAATGGTACTTTATTCGGTCATCTGTACTTAGATGAAAATGGCAACGGTATGCAAGATCCAGGTGAGCCGAACTTACCAAATGTAGATGTAGTTATTACAGATCAGTTTGGAAATATTCAGATCGTAAGCACAGATGATAATGGAGATTATTCAGCTTCAGTTCCTGAAGGACCTGTAACAGTTGATGTAAACGAAAATGATCCTGATTATCCTTCAGAAAGTACACAAACTGAAGGTACAGATCCAACAGAAGTTACTGCTGTAAAAGGTGGTGATGTAGATGCAGGTGACGATGGTTACTTTATTCCAGCGGCAGTATTTGGTCATCTATACTTAGATGCGAATGATAATTTTGTTCAAGATGGTGACGAAGTTGATTTAGCAGGAGTAGATGTGATTATTACAGATTCTAACGGAGAGATACAGACAGTTACTTCTGATATGGATGGAGACTGGAGTGCAGTTGTACCTGCAGGAGTAGTTATTGCAGATGTAGATGAGACTGATGCTGATTTCCCTACAGGTAGCAGACAAACAGAAGGAGATGATCCTACAACTGTTGATGTCTTAAGTGGAGACAATAAAGATGCAGGAGATGATGGTTATTTTGTACCTGCAGAAGTATTCGGACATTTATACTTAGATAATAATAACAATGGTGTACAAGATCCAGGAGAACCGGATTTAGCTAATGTTGATGTAATTGTAACAGATAGCAAAGGTAATCAGCAGATTATAACTACAGATGCTAATGGAGATTGGTTAGCAGAAGTGCCACAAGGCCAAGCTTCAGCAGATGTAGATGAGACAGATCCGGATTTCCCTGTTGGAAGTATTCAAACAGAAGGAGATGATCCTTCTATTGCAGAGGCTATTTCAGCAGAAATGACTGATTTAGGAAATGATGGATACTTTGTACCAGCAGAAATTTTTGGACACCTTTATTTAGATGATAATAATGATGGTGAACAAAATAACGATGAACCAGATTTAGCTGATGTAGATGTAATCATTACAGATAGTAATGGAGATACTCAGACAGTTACAACTGATATGAATGGAGATTGGGTAGCAATAGTCCCAGCGGGAGTAGCTTCTGCAAAAGTAGATGAAAGTGATTCAGATTTCCCAACAGGTAGTATACAGACAGAAGGAGATGATCCTACTAATGCATCAGCAATAAATGGATCTTCAATAGATGCAGGAATTGATGGTTATTACTTGCCAGCAACTATATTTGGTGTTGTATATTTTGATGACAACAATGATGGAGATCAAGGCGGATCTGAACCAGGTATCGCAGATGTAGATGTACTTATTACGCAAATAGATGGTTCAGTAATTACTGCAACAACTGATGCGAATGGAAATTGGTCTGCAACAGTATTGCCAGGTTCTACAGATGCAATCGTAGATGAGTCAGACCCTGACTTCCCTGCTTCTGCAACACAGACAGAAGGTGATAATCCTTCTAATGTATTATCAGAAAGAGGAGAAGACAAGGACGCAGGAAATGATGGATATTATATTCCTACTGAGATATTTGGAAACTTATATCTAGATGAAAACAATGATGGGACTCAGAGTCCAGGAGAACCTAGTTTACCTAATGTAGATGTATTTATTACTCAAAGTAACGGAACGGTTCTTACAGTTACATCTGATAGTAATGGTAATTGGAGTTCGCCTGTATCACCAGGTTTGACTCTTGCAAAAGTAGATACCAATGATCCTGATTTCCCAGCTAACGCTACACAAACGGAGGGAGATGATCCGACGATTACTAGTGTTCCTTTAAGAACAGTACATCCGGGAGGAGTTGATGGATATTTTGTTCCAGCAACTGTATTCGGACATGTATACTTAGATGAAAATAGTAATGGTGTACAGGATGGTTCTGAACCAGACATTGCTAATGTAGATGTTATAGTAACTGATGCATCAGGTAATACGCAAACTGTAATGACAGATGCTAATGGAGATTGGACAGCAGAAGTAATAGCTGGTAACACGTCAGCTCTTGTTGATGAGTCAGATCCGGACTTCCCAATGAATACAACTCAGACGGAAGGAACGAATCCAACATCTGCTTTAGCACTTTCTGGATTATCAGTTGATAATGGAATCGATGGATATACCATTAACTTTACAGATATTACGCCTATAATTTCATTTATTCCTGGAGTTGTAAATGGTCCATCACCGATGGCATTCCAGATAAGAGTTCAAGAATTATTGGATGTACCTACAAATGGTGAGATAACTTTAGTATTTCCTAGAGATCCTAGATTAACATTTGCTTGGGAGCCTACGAAGTCTTCTGTTGGTCCATTTGCTTTAGAAAATTCTAAATGGATTTATGATGATACTAATGCTACTTTCCATATTTGGAGATCAACAGAGGTGATTCCAGCATTAGGAAGTTCTACATTTGGTTGGGAGGCTTTATATAATCCTGAAAATTCAAGTGGAGAGGTGACGTATACGATAACAATTATTTCTAACAGTGGTGGAGAGAACAATGTATTAAACAACATTGATGCAGAAACACTAGTGTACTTTAATAATTAAGATTTAATAATAGAAGATGATCCCTATTAGGGATCATCTTCTTTTTTATTAATCAGGGTATACACTGAGTAAATATTTGCTAAAAAAACGGACTTTTACATTTAATTAACTATTTAGACAAGTTACTTTTATGTATTAAGTGGTCTTAATAGTGAAATTAAATCACCCTTAATCTTTAAAATAAAATGAGAATATTAAAAATTACATTTTTGTTCTTAATCTGTGCATTAAGTTCAAATTTTTTATCCGCTCAACAGGATCTTAGTTTAACAAGTCCTTCAATTACTCCGAATCCATTATTTTTTCCAGGCACTGGATCTTATGATTTTACCATAAATAATGTAAATGGTTCATATGCACCAGGTTGTGCTACTATCGTAATTGAAATGAATAATCTAGAAGCTACTGCTGGTGCAGGAAGTGTATCATCAAGTGCTGGATCTTCTAGTTGGTCATGGGAACTTGTTGGAGATGATCTTGTAGGAACTCAAATTGGTGCAGTAGGCTTTCTATATTCAGAAGTTATAACAGTAGATCTAACAGTAACAGGAGAATCAGAAGAGCCTGGTACTAATGGTTTTACTGCTACGGTAACAATTGATCCAGCTTGTGGAGACGGAAACGAAACAAACAATATTGCGTCTTCTTTTACCTGGACAGTACCTGCACCGAGTGTACCAGTAGACTTGATAAGTTTTACTGCTGAGAAATTTAATACGAAGTCTAGACTAAATTGGTCAACAGCTTCAGAATTAAATAATTCACACTTTGACATAGAAAGATCTACAGATGGTAGAAACTTTTCTTATATCGGTCAAATAGAAGGAAAAGGTAACAGTTCACTTATGAATAATTATGAGTTTGTGGATCAGAGACCAGAAAATAAGCTTAACTACTACAGATTAAAGCAAGTTGATTTTGATGGAAGAACTGATTATTCAGATGTAAAAACAGTAAATTTCGATTCTGCACTTTCTCTAGAAATATTTCCTAATCCAGTAGTTGACTTCATAAGAGTCTCTTCACAGGAAGAAAATATAGTAGTAAACATATTTGATGTAGAAGGAAAATTATCATTCTCTAAGAAATCTATTTCTGGAGAAGATATTAATACAAGCAACCTAGCTTCAGGAGTATATCTTCTAGAAGTATCAACTGTTGACGGTACAGTTCTAGGAAGCGAAAAGATAATCGTGAGTAAATAAGGTCTACTTATTTACACACTCTAAGTTTTAAGATTAGGGTGCTAATAGCTTGCTGCGTTACTTAGGTAAACAGCGAGCTTTTTTTTTATATGCATATCAACTTAGATATATTATAGTCTACTTTGTAGTCTAACTAATTTTGATTTTGCTAATAATTTAGACTTTGAAGTGAGGAATTATAAATCATTACACTTAACCTTAGACCTTTTTCTTTTTCTTATCAGCTAATTTGTCCGTATTACATATATAGCTATACATCAGACTTAAGTCGAAAATGAACTTCTAAAACTTCACTTATTGAATAAAACAAATTCATTTTACTCGAGCAGTTGGACTTCCCCACTAAAGTAGACATTAAGATAAGTTGATTAGCAGTTATTTCTTAATAGTAAATAACAAAACATGTCAAGCTTTTATTTGATTCCATGAACTGGATGTATGAACATGTCAAAAAGATTTGTGAAAAGCACAGTTTACGTATGCCGCGCACCAAGTATAAAAGGTGGATAGCTAGGGGTATCAGTTTCAGTAAAATGAAGACGAAACGTAAGAACAAAAGAAGAGCCTAACAAGAGGTTTGTTACGTTTATTGTCTAAGTTGATAGGTATACTTGATTATCTGGAAGTAAGCCATGGACTACTAACAAATAGAAATCAGTATCTGAGACGTCGCAATACAATTCGTAAAATACTAAAGCAACAAGAAGATAAATTCTATCATGGCATTCGTCCAAAAGATGCGATTGTATCAATCGACAAACCGCACATACGTCCCATAGTAAGAGGTAAAGAAGCCAAAGGTGTGGAGTTCGGCGCAAAACTGCATAAGCTACAGATAGATGGTATCAGTTTTATTGAACACATTTGATGCTTTTCATGAAGGAAATAGATTGCAAAACACTATATGGAAGGCACAAAAATTAACGCATAAAAAAGTTACGATTCTAGGAGCAGATGCAATCTATGCCACAAACAAAAATCGTAGTTATGTTACGAATCGAGCAATAAAGACAGATTTCAAACCCAAAGGAAGACCAGGCAGGCACAAGGAACATAAGAACCAGCTTGCAAAAATGATAACCAAAGAAAGAGCTAGTCGACTGGAAGGAAGCTTCGGAACAGACAAAGAGTACTTTCTTCTGAATAGAATTAAAGCTCGAACTAAAGAAACAGAGATCTTATGGATTTTTATAGGAATCCATACTTCCAATGCACTTAATATTGGAAGAAGAATGAAAAATGTAGCCACTAAAGCAGCCTAAATCTAATTACAAAACATCTTTATTTATATCACAATGGGAATCCTATGTCCATAACTTCTGAATATCCCTAGGATCTACACATATATTTTAGCCTTTAACTTAGATTCCGGAATAACTTCGGTCAACTTAATGTAACAGCTTGATTAAATAAATATTTAAATCAAGCTGTTACCAAAGATAAATAGGCTGAATAAGCAACAGTATCACATTAATTGCAAACATGAAGTAGGCTATAATCCATCTATTTATCAAGGTTTATATATGATACTTTACAAAAAAATAGTAAATTAGTTTACATTTTCATCAAAAGGATGGAAAATATTACATTTTATGGGGGTGGCTCCATAAATTTGTGTCTTATTATTGTAGCGACGAAGTAAAGTTCTTAGCAACAATATTAGTATACACCCTTTTTAATTTATACTTATCCTTTTCTTTGATTAGAGATTTAGGTTTTATTAATTACAGGGTCGTATTCTGGAATTATTAAACACCTTAACTTAAATCTTTAAAAATGAGAATCTTAAATTTTACCTTTTTATTAGCCTTCCTTTTCCTTTCATCCGCAGCAAGCACACAAGAATGTTTTGATGCTTCATTAGGAAATCTAACTTTAACTCCTTCTGATCCTGCTACTCTAGATGCACCATTAGTTGTTGAATTTGAATTTTGTAATGATGAAGATGCATTACCAGTAGATTCACAAGGTGCATTAACTATCGTAATTTCTGATAGTAGATTAGACCCAGACGGAAATCCAACTGTACCTAGTTATCTAGATGCGCAATTTTTCTTCGGAACTTGGATTTTAACTCAAAATACTACAATACCTGCGGGAGCCTGTGCAACAATTGTAATTCCTTGGATAGTAAATGATGACGCTCCATCGAGTAACCCAAGTATAGGGGTAAATATCAATATTAACCCTCCTGGAATTATGTCTGGTAACGATAATTGTTTTACAGCAGATGATGACAACATATCATTGTTTACTTTTACAATTGATGATGCTGTTCCTGTTGATCTTATATCTTTTACGGCTGAGAAAGAAGGTAAAGCATCTTTACTTACATGGGAAACAGCTAACGAAATAAATAACTCACACTTCGAAATCGAAGCGTCTATAAACGGAACAAGCTTTAGAAACATTGGAGAAGTTAAAGGAACAAACTTAGCTGAGCTAAGTAGTTATGCATTTACTGATAGAAACCCAGTTGCTGGAATAAACTATTATAGATTAAAGCAAGTAGACTTTGATGGTAGATTTGATTATTCAGATGTAAAAACTGTAAACTTTGATGCAGAACTTGCTGAAAGATCTATTACAGTATTTCCAAATCCTGTTGTTGACTTCGTAAGAATTAACACTGGAGTTGATGAAAACTTAAACCTGAGAATATATGATGTTGCAGGAAACCTGTTAATGGATAATACAATTGCAACTGGTAGAGATATCGATACTTCAGAATTAGCATCAGGAGTTTATTTATTTAAAGTTCTAGATAGCAATAACGTATTAGTTGACTCTAAAAGAATTATCGTAAGTAAGTAATATACAACGAAGTACGACTAACTACTTTAAGAAAATATAAGCCCGATAGTTCATTGTATCTATTGGGCTTTTTTTATAGAAACTTCTAACCTTTAATCATTGAGATATATATTATGTATATTATTGATCTTAACTATTTCTACTCAGGTAGTCTGTCAATGTTTTGATTTTGATATAAATTCACCTTTTTTAGAGCCTGCACTACCTGCCGTATTAGACGAGGAAATAAGATTGAGCTTTATTTTTTGTAATAGGATGGATGCGTTGGATTATGACGAAAATAATCCCTTAGTGATAGAGATAGAGAACAGAAAAATGATTCCAGTTGATAGTACAGATAGCGGTGTAAATCAGATCGTTAATAGTTTATTCAATGTATCTTATTCAAATCATACCTGGAGACTAGTACAAAAAACAGTCTTACCAGCTAGTACCTGTCTGAATATATCTACTTTTTTCATTGTTAGTGGAGATTCTTTTTCTACTAATCCGGATATAGGATCTTCTATAAACATAATAGAACCTAGTTCAGTGAATGATTTGGAGAATTGTAATGATACTGAAAATGATGATTTAGAAGTTTATACATATACAATTGATTTTAGTCCGCCAGTTGATCTAGTTAGTTTTAACGTAATCCAATTAGAAAGAGAGGTTATTTTGGAGTGGGAAACAACAAGTGAGGTTGAAATAAAAAACTACATAATTGAAAAATCTTCAGATGGAGTAGAATTTGATGAAATAGGTATTCTTCCGGCAGTAGGGAATAGCTCGGAGTCGATTCACTATCAGTTCGTTGATAATAATCTTCAACATGGATTAGCTTACTATAGATTTAGTCAAACAGGAGTTTCTGGTAAATCTTTAATTTCTCCAACAAGAACCTTGTTTATAGACCTAGGCAACTATGTTTCTGAGTATCTAGTCTCTCCAAATCCAGTGTTTGATTCTTTTCAGATTAGTGGAACAGGAGAACAAGGAAACCTTAATTTCAAAATTTTCAACACACGTGGAAATTTAATACATGAAGGTGCTATAGAAATGTTTAATAACTATCAAATAACTGATCTTAATGCAGGTATTTATATATTTTATCTCTTCTTAGATAACGATTTTATTCTTTCGGAGAAGCTTATAAAGCTATAATTCATTAGTCTTCAGATCGTAAGTGTAATTAACTTTGCAATCCGACTGACATACATTTTACACTTCTTCTATTTCTCTTATTATTTTGTCTTTAATAGTGAGGCCTAAGGCTAAATTTGTTGTCTTAATAGTAACAATATCAATAAATAATATTGTTATTTTTAGATACACCCTTTTCCTACCTAAACCTAATCGAATCTTATCGGATTGGGGTATATCAAAAATAAATTTTAACATCATAATTTGCCCAAGAGGTTAGCACCAGCTTGAGTTTATATTATGAAATTACTTAACACCTTTAATCTTATAAAATGAAAATTTTTAAATTTTTTACTGTAATTGCTATTACATTATTATTCAACACTATTTCTTTTACTCAAGTGCAAGACTTTAATTTAACAGCACCAGCTATTAATCCTAATCCTTTAGAATTCCCAGGAGTTGGTACCTATCAGTTTTCTGTAGGTAATGTTCAAGGAACTTATACTGCTGGTTGTGCAACAATAACTATAGAGATGGATAAAGTCGCTCCTGTTGATGGTGCAAATAGTGTTTCATCTAGTATCCCTGATTCTAAATGGTCTTGGGAATTAGTTGATGACAAATTAATAGGTACTCAAATTGCAATTGTAAATGAATTTTTATACTCTGAAACATTTACGGTAGCAATAGATGTTATTGAAGGTTCTGTAGAACCAGGAACAAATGGATTTATTGCTACTATAGCTACTGATTGTGGAGATGGTAATGCAACAAATAATGTTGCATCTTCTTATACTTGGACGGTAGATCCTCCGCTTGTTGTACCGGTAGAGCTAGTATCATTTGATGTATCTAAAGTTAAATCTAATGCATTAGTAGAATGGACCACTGCTAGTGAATTAAATAATTCGCACTTTGAAATTGAAAGATCTGAAGATGGTACAGAATTCGAAAAAATTGGTGAGGTAGAAGGTTCAGGAGATTCTAATAGATTATTAAATTACAATTTTGTTGATAGAAATCCAGCAAAAGGATATAATTACTATAGACTGCAACAAGTAGATTTTGATGGAAGAACGACTACTTCAGAAATTAAATTTGTAAGTTTTGAAGATTTCTCGGAAGAAAGAGATAGTTATTCTGTTTATCCTAATCCAACCACTGAATATTTGTTTGTCAAAGGACTTTTAGAAGGAGATAGAATACAATTATTTAATCTTACAGGCGCATTATTATTAGAAATGGATGCTTCAACAACTCAGCAAATATTTGTTGGAGATTTAGAATCTGGAACATACCTTATGTCAGCTATTTCTTCCGATGGAGAATTATTGACCACCGAGAGAATTGTCATATTAAAATAAACACAAGTCTAATCATAAATTATTAATATTAATTCAATGATTAATCATTAAATATTTCTTAAAACTCCTAAACAATAGGGGTTTTAAGATTATTTACTGTCTTATATATGTAACAGATTTTACAAAAAGACAACACCCTTTTTTCTACTAA
>CAYYWZ010000037.1:0-37466 GCA_964475415.1 uncultured Saprospiraceae bacterium
ACTTCTTTGTTTCTCTTACGCTATCCGTAGTCCCTTGATTACGGATTTATATTCCTTATAATTTCATAAATGATTGCTAATAATAATTATAGCCTACTGCACTTTTATCAAAAATTCTTCAAGAATTTTAAAGAATACTACTTAATTACGCTATTACTTTTTTCAAAGTAAAATGTTGAATAAACTTAAAGGAAATTATAATAAAATTATGAACAAATCTATAAACTCAGTAATTTAAATTTTATAATATTGGAACCATATTGCCAATTGTTCTTGATATGTTTACAAAAAGTAAAAATATTTCAATAGTGTTTACAATATGTAAATAAGTAAAATTTGAATATTTTGTAAGAATCCTATCAAAATAGAAGCAGGCATAGTAAAATCGTAACTACTCGGATGGAAAATAAAATAGATTAGTTAGAAAAAAATGCCTTAAAGGCATAAATGATTTATACTCGCAACGCTATCAATAGTCGCTAACGACTGATTTATATTTCTTATTCTTTTTCTACATGATGAATGCTGATAAACTATACTTTTGGTTAGAGCATACAACTTTGTAGTCAGGGGACTTTAAACAGCATTCGTCTGTTCTCTCTCTTTATCCTATATTTTTTCTGGAACTAAAGACTATTTATACGCCTGGCATTGTTCATTTTTTCCAGTCGCTGAAAAAACGAACCAAAAAAAGCTTGTCGCTTTAATCGCTTTGCTGCGAAGGCTGGCTTCCCACAATCCCACTAAAGCGACGGGCTCGACTTCTCTCGCCGCGACTGGCGTTTATCTTTGGATTGACCCAAAACGAACCAAAAAAGTCAAGGCTTTTATATTTTCTTAACATGAACAAATGTACTCAACAAGTGGCGACGGAGTCGACAATGAGAGAATTGCGACAGCGGATGGGAGGCAAATATCCTAAACACATAAAACCCGCATGCGCTCAAACAGTTATGTGTTCTTAACATGAACGAACGATCATCGATAGATGTGGAAGGTACTTCCAAGTAAGTGAACGCGACAGCGGTGGGCTGGAGATCAATATTAAAAAAAATCTAAAGGCCGTTCTTTATCTTCAAATTTTAAATTCTATAAGTCTAAACTAATTATTTTGTCCCTCCTCAAGTAGAAACATGATCCACTTAATTATTAATATGCTTAGTTGCGATAAATAGAGTTAGCTTTTTCGTTCCTAACTAAAGCTTGTATCGATTTTTATTGATGAAGGTGAGATGAAAAGAAACTTGGAATTATAAGTTTGTTTTTTATGCGTAGGGTTCCTTATAACAGAAGACTAGCTAAAATACTCTAAGCCTAAGCATCAAAATCCGTCTCGACAAGTTCATCGGCATCCTTATACTTATTTCTCCACCAGATAAAGCCTAATGTCCCAACAAGTAGGTACGGCGCACAGAACATGTATAAGATTCCTTTATTCAGACCTTTACCTTCTGTTCCGCCATGAGCTAGATTTGTCTCGGCAGACAGTCTACACATAGGACACTGAGCATCTAGATCTATCCCTACGAATAATAGAAAACATACTAGCGCACTTATACACACTATTCTGAAAACCCTTTTATTTCTAGTTGTAAAATTCATATGACAGTTATTTGTAACAAGGACTAAGCATTAAATATAATACAGGACCGGTAACAGCGACGTATAACCAAAATGGATAAACCCATTTTGCCATCTTACGGTGCCTCTCCACCTGTCCAGTATAACCTCTTATAAAGGTAAACAAGATAAATGGGAAAGTTGCGGCAGCGAGTATAATATGAGTGATTAGAATAA
Organism: uncultured Saprospiraceae bacterium; assembly: GCA_964475415.1. Lineage (GTDB taxonomy): Bacteria > Bacteroidota > Bacteroidia > Chitinophagales > Saprospiraceae > CALCMJ01. The sequence goes on from CAYYWZ010000037.1 coordinate 1,798, forward strand.
TAAAATATATAGTTCTAGACAATCCCTCCTTACAATATAGGGTTTCAGGTGTTGTGAAATGATAGAGAACATAACACACCAAAAATAAAAAGGAAAGAGTCATAGCTATATAGATGCTATTCCTATGTGCCTTTACATTTTTGTTTTTTATAAAATAAAGAGCTACTAACAACATAATCGCTGCTCCTGTATTCAAAATTGCAATAATTGGAGGAATAAAAGTAAAATCGATATCTGTATCAATCTTTACTCTTCTCATTAGACCTACTAGACCCAATACAACTACTGTTAGAATATAAGCTAATATATTCAGCTTTTTAGCTAGGGCGATATTGGGCTCGTTATAACTCATTACTTTTTTTCTACAATGTCTTTTGGCGGTCTAGAAGGGATAACGATAGATAGGTGCTCTATCATATCTCTCATATTCTTGTCTTCATTATTATAATAGTTTCTAATGTTTCCATCCCTATCTATTATGGCAAATGCATCATTTACAGCTTTCGTAGAATCCATTGAAGCATTAACCCAATTCTTATACTTAGCAAAACTTGAATTATTATACTTACCCGAAAGATTTACTAACTGAAAGGTATAAGCTTTTCTAAACTGATCAAAGATCTTATCTAAGTTTTCAACAGACATTTCACTATCGGGAAATATCATCAAAGTTGATTTTTCCTGTAGTTTTAAAACATTGATTAAAGAGTCAGAAAAGTAAGCTTGGACACTAGCTTTAGGTTGCAGGTCATCTAGAGCTGCTTTCCTATAATCAAATCCTTTCTGTAAGTAATACCATGAACCTAAAGGGAATACTACGATAAAAAGAAAAAGCGCTGTGATGCTGATATATTTCATATAATATATAAACCGATCCTAGAATTATTAGTTTAAAAAAAAGGCTTGAACTTTATTAAAGTCAAGCCTTTTTTCTTTTATTTTATGAGATCTCTATTGGTCTCCTTATCTAACAACATACCTTGTTGTACTGCTTTGACATCTGTATTTATCGTTTCAGCATTCTTATTCTGAATTAGATCTCTTCTCCTTTGCCAGTCATTACCTTCCCAGAAAAAAGCGATAACTGCCCATACTAAAAGTACAGTAGGTATTAATACAGTTTTTACAAGATCAGGAACTTCGTATTTCATATGCATAAACTCATATACAATTAGATATGCTTTATACAAGCTAAGGGTAATCATCACGATTACAGTTATCCATATCGGAGCTGAAATATTCTCATTGATATGTCCTTTAGCAAATAGAGCTATAACAACTTCCAAAATCGTTATAATACCTAAAATAGTAATTATTTTAACTGCTCTACTTTTTGATTCTTCGTATGTAAGATGTGCCATTTATCTTAATCTTTTATTTTGATGCTTATTTATATTAAGTAGAATACTAGGAATACAAATACCCAGACTAAATCTACAAAGTGCCAGTATAATCCAATCTTTTCTACCATTTCGTATCCGTTCTTTCGCTCTGTGTAGAGTCCTGAAGCGGAGTTGATCATAATTATAATAAGAAAGATAATACCAGAAAGTACGTGGAATCCATGGAACCCTGTTATAAAAAAGAATAAAGCTCCAAAGGCCTTTGGACCCAACTCCTCATTCATGATTTTACCTGCATTTGCTCCTTCGGTAACTTTATATTTTCTGAGGATAAATCCTTCTTTGTCTACTACTGCATCTTTATAATCACCCGGCTTATCATGTGCAGGGCCATGATTTTCTCCGCCGTGATGACCGCCTATCTTATGTATAAGTATAGGATCTCCCACTTCGAATGTTTCGCCTGTTTCTCTTCCGTCAGCACCTAGATAAACTCCACTCTCTACATGAGATGTAAATGGGTTTCTAGTAATAGACATATTCTCACCTTTTATAAGCTTAGTCCATTCCCAAGCTTGACAACTTAAGAATCCTATTCCTCCTATGATCGTTAGTACCATCCAGAATACAACACCTCTTTTGTTTTCTTTATGTCCTTCTTGCACTGCTCTAACCATTGTAAACGAACTTGCCAAAAGAACAAAGGTCATAAACGTAACAAAGAACAAAGGAAATTTAGAATCAGGTGATGCAGGTATAATATCAGGTAAAGTGCTAAATACAGAATCTGGTAAAGGCCAAGCCTTCATACTTATTCTGAGTGCACCATATGCAATAAGAAATCCCGCAAATGTAAAAGCATCTGAGAGTAAAAAATACCACATCATCAACTTTCCATAACTTGCTCCCATCGGTGATTTCCCACCTGACCAATCTACTTCTTCGTGATGATCACTATGCGAATCTACATTTTTATGTACTGCTGTATCAGCCATTTTATATGCTTATCTATTTAATAATAAAAATCCCAATAAATAAATCCATAGTACATCCACATAATGCCAATATTGACATATCAATGAAAGTCCTAATTTTCTCTTTTCTGTCACTTTGAACTTAAGTACAAAGGCTCTGAGTGTAGCTATAGCAATAGCCGCTATTCCACCTAAAATATGAGCAGCATGAACTCCTGTTATAAGATAAAAGAAAGAAGCTGAAACATTTCTTTTCAGATCTACTCCAGTACCAAATAACTCCATCCATCCATTGTACTGCAAAACAACAAAGGTAACACCTAATATTAAGCTTACCAACAATAAGATCTTGTACGATTTTTTATTACCGGCACTATATGCCTTATAACCAAAATGAATCGTCAAACTACTAAGAAGAAGAACAACGGTGCTTATATAAAATATACTAGGAATAGCAAAATCAAGCCAGTTCCCAGCTGCTTGCTTAACCATATACGCACTCGTAAAGGCTACAAACATCATTGTAATACTTGCTAAGGACATCCACAAAGCAAATTTGTGAGGATGTATCTTATTTCTTTTTGTATTTGTATTTATTGTCAAACTATCCATCATATTAAATATAAAATCAATACTACTGGTAAGTAGAAAAATGAACTAAACATCAATCTTAAAGCGGCTTTTCTGTTTTGTTCCAAGTAAAAATACAAACTTGCAATAGCATAAAGTATTCCCATAATACCGACAGCAATTGCTATATAAAAGTTAAGCTCCCCAATAAAAAATGGGTATATAGAAACAGGAACAAGTATTGCAGCATATATAAATGCGTGTAATCCTAGTTTCTTATCTATAGCTCCTTTTTCGTCCACAGGTAATAACTTATATCCTGCTTTCTTATAATCTTCGAATGACAACCATCCGATAGCCCAGAAATGTGGAAACTGCCACAAGAACTGAATAGCGAATAAGGTTACCCCTATCAAGGTAATTGTACCAGAGAATGCAGATGTTCCGATCAATACTGGAAGTGCTCCTGGAAGTGCTCCCACTGCAACAGCTAGTGTGCTATAACGTTTTAGCGGTGTGTATACAAAAGAGTATAATACTAATGACATCATACTTAGTAAAGCTGTCAAAGGATTAATCATAGCTAACAGTAGACTACCTGATAACAGTAATAACCCAGAGAAAAGAGCTGCCTCGGATAATTTCATTCTTCCTGAAGCCAAAGGCCTATTCTGAGTTCTAGTCATGAGACTATCATACTCTCTCTCGAGTATTTGGTTCAGGATATTAGCCGCACCTGTAATACAGAATCCGCCTATACCTAATAGTGCCATAATAGTAAAGTCGAAAGCTGACTGTGCAACTGCTATGTAAGCAAGAATAGAAGAAAGTACTACAAAAAGACTTAACCTGAATTTTACCAGCATGCTGTAGTCATCCAGCTTGGAGTACTTTTGTATACTAACGTCTTGTGTGGTATTGTTTTTCACTTCTTACTCGTAATTATTTACTTTCTAATGTGCGTCACCAGCAACCTCTCCTTCTTTCAAAGGTGTAGTCTGTGTTATAAATTCTTCTCCGTCTTTTCCATAGTCGTAAGCCCATCTATGAACAACAGGTAATTTACCAGGCCAGTTTCCATGACCAGGATTTATAGGAGTTGTCCATTCTAGTGTATTTGCACCCCATGGATTTCTTGTTGTCATTTTCTTACCTCTGAATATACTGTAGATGAAGTTTACTACGAATAACAATTGCAAAGCGAATACAATAATAGCAGCAACAGTTATAAACTGATTTAACTCTCCGAAATGTTTAAAAGCATCGAATGTTTCGAAACTATAATATCTTCTAGGTACTCCCGCCATACCAATATAGTGCATAGGCCAGAAAATCGCATAAGCACCTATCATAGTACCCCAGAAATGCAGCTTACCTAATGACTCGTTCATAAATCTTCCAAACATTCTTGGGAACCAGTGATATATCCCTGCAAACATTCCAAAGAATGCTGCTATCCCCATTACGATATGGAAGTGAGCGACTACAAAGTATGTATCGTGCATCTGTATGTCAATGGCAGAGTTACCAAGGAATATTCCCGTAAGTCCACCTGAGATAAACATAGATACGAATCCAATACAGAATAACATCGGAGTATTAAGTCGGAGATTACCTCCATACAAGGTAGTAATCCAGTTAAACACCTTGACGGCAGATGGTACTGCTATAATTAAGGTAAATACCACGAAGAAATTAGAAATAAACGGATTTACACCTGACATAAACATGTGGTGAGCCCATACGATAAAGGATAAAAATCCAATAGCTAATATAGAATATACCATCGCCTTATATCCAAATATAGGTTTTCTCGCATGCACAGCCATTACTTCTGATACAAGACCCATAGCAGGTAATATAATTATATACACCTCAGGGTGCCCAAGGAACCAGAATAAATGCTGATATAATATAGGACTTCCTCCTACCATTTCGAGAGCTTGTCCATTAATATAAATTTCGCTTAAGAAGAAACTTGTTCCTAATCCTCTATCGAACATCAACATAAAGAATCCTGATGCTAATACTGGAAAAGAAAGTAGGCCTAATATCGCTGTTACAAAAAATGCCCATATTGTCAATGGCATTCTCCACATACTCATTCCCTTAGTTCTTAGGTTAAGTACAGTCGTTATGTAGTTAATTCCTCCTAGTAAAACTGAGACTACAAATAGAGTAAGACTTATCAACCACAAAGTCATACCACCCTGCGATCCTGTTGATGCTTGCGGTAATGCACTCAGAGGCGGATATCCTGTCCATCCTCCCGAGAAAGGACCTGTACTAAGAAATAGAGAGTAAAACATTATTACACCTGCCATAAAAAAGAACCAGTAGGATAACATATTGAGAAATGGCGAGGCCATATCTCTAGCTCCAAGCTGAAATGGAATTAATAAATTACTGAAGGTTCCACTTAATCCAGCTGTCAATACAAAGAAAACCAGTATGGTTCCATGCATGGTTACCAGGGCATAATAAAACTCTGGAGCTAGTGTTCCTACACCTTCATTCATTACAATCCACTTTCCTAAAACTGGCTTTAACCATCCTAAACTTTCTTCTGGAAATCCTAATTGCAATCTAAATATGATAGACATTGCTGCACCAATAATTGCCCAGAAAATCCCTGTAAACAAAAATTGTCTTGCAATGATTTTATGATCCATGCTGAAGATATAGTGCATGATAAAGTTAGACTGATATTTATCTCCATGATGGTGATCGTGAAAGTGATCATCGTAACCAGTTTTTTCTAGTACGATATCTTCCTGATCTGTAAATATTACGTTTGCCATATCTTTAAAATTTGGAATTAAGATTTAATTTTTAACTCTGTTCTTCTATTTTTTTCTCTACCTTCTGCAGTATCATTTGTCTCAACCGGCGAAGTTTCTCCGTAGCCTACACTTTGCAATCTTTCAGCAGATACACCATTAGAAGTCAAATAATCTAATACGCTAGCTGCTCTCTTTTTTGATAAGCTTAAGTTAGAAGCATCATCACCTTGGCTATCTGTATGGCCACCTATTTCTATTGCCACATCTTTGTATTCATTTAGAACAGTTACAACGTTATCTAGTTCATATTTTGATATATCTTTTAGAACTGAAGATCCAGTTTCAAAGAATACATACTCTAGATTAAGAATCTTTTCAGCATCATCTTTCGAATCTAAGGCAGTTTCGAATGATGAAATAAAATCTTTCTTTCTATCAGCAATTTCTATAGGGAGAATTTGCCCTTTGTAAGGATCTTCTTCTGTACCCCTTATATTTTGCATGAAATAGGAATTTTGATTAGCAAGCCACTCTTCATATTCATCTGGCTCTACTATCTTAACAATACGCTTCATACTGTAATGACCTTTTCCACATAATTCAGCACATGCAAGTTCATAATTAAACTCCTCCCACCGCGTAGGTCCTTCAGGATCTTCTATATCATAAGGAGTATTCCATTCTGGGTACTCTTTTAGTTTCTGTCTATACTCTTCTGTTGTTGTCTTAGGTGTAAAAATAAAGTAGGTAGGTAATCCTGGTACAGCATCCATCTTTACTCTGAAATGTGGCAAATAGAAATTATGTAATACATCCTTAGCTGTTATTCTTACTCTTACTTTTTTCCCTTTAGGCAACCATATTTCTGCTGGTTGGAAATCATCTATGTTTTTCGGATCTTCCCATACTTGACCTAAATTGTTTATTCCTCCTATTCTTGTATATTCTTTAGTTCCAAGTTTTCCATCAGCACCTGGATATCTTATATCCCATGCAAACTGGTATCCTGTAGCTTCTATTTCTATGTAATCTTCTTCTGGATCTACATCAGGCATAACTGAATTCCAAACTTGCAGACCTCTTACCACTAAGAATGTCAATACGAAAAAAGGAATAACTGTCCATACAACCTCTAAGGTTGTATTATGTGGGAAAAAGTAGGCTACCCTACTCTTATCTTCTCTATACTTATAAGAAAACCAGAATAAATATATGTGTGTTATCACAAATACTATCCCTGTGAAAAACAGTGTAATATTAAATAAACTATCTAGAGAGTCACCGTGCTCAGATGCAGCAGAGTGAGGTCCATAACCCAACATTACATTTTTATACATGTATGCTGAAACAACACAGAATACTAGAAACGCCACCAAAAAGACCATACACATAAGTGCTGTTCTATTATTAGATTGAGTCTCTACTTCCTCTTCTCCTCTTATTTTAGCTGCAAGTTCACTTACTCTACCTAGCTGTACTAAAACTACTCCTAACAGTAGTACGATAAAAAGTATGATTAATGTTTTCATTCGTGCTCTTTATATTTCTACGATGGATATTATTTTAATTTAAACGTGATGATGGATACTTTCTTCTAAGTAAGGATCTTTCTCTGGTATCAATCTAGCTCTAGAAAGGACAGAAAAGAATACAAAAAGAAATAAACATAAGAATCCTATCATCGTACCTATTTCCAAAAATCCTGGGAAACTAAATCCCATTAAAAACTCTGATCCGTGTTCTGCTGCTTCACCAGTGTGATGAGCTGCTTCATGACCATGACCACTGTGACCAGCTTCCGCTCCATGACCTCCCCCGTGAGCATCTCCATGTCCGTGTCCGTGACTACTTAATTCATGTGCTGTATGTAATACACCTGGCTTTATCATCTGAAAGAAATCAAACCAGTGACCAAGAAAAACAGCACCTGCTATGAATCCAAGAGATCCGTATTTCCTCTTTGTGTCATTCCTCATTAGAACAAAGAAAGGTAGCACAAAGTTTATCAAAAGGTTACCATAAAATAAGACTGGATATTTTGTCATTCTTTCTTTAAAGTAAATGGTTTCTTCACCTACGTTAGCATACCATATAAGCATGTATTGAGAAAACCATAAGTACGTCCAGAAAATACTGAATGCAAAAATGAATTTTCCTAAATCGTGCATATGCTCCACAGAAACTTCTTCAAAATAACCTCTTCCTTTAAGGAATAATATAAGTATTACCGTAAGGCAAACCATCGCAACAAACCATGAAGCAGATGCATACCACGCAAACATAGTAGAATACCAGTGCGCATCTATTGACATAACCCATTGCCACATCATAGCAGCACTTGTAAATCCTGCTATAGGTAAAAAAACTGCAGCATACACTCTCATCTTATGATGATGACTGAAGTCTGAATCTCCATCTGTATCTTCAGCAACAGATAATGCTCTTATCTTAGATATAAGGAAATACCATAAACCTATAAAAAATACAGTACCGACTAAATAGAAATTTCTGTTCAAGAAACCTGATTTACCTTTCAAGATCTTATCATTGGCTACACTCTCAGCATCTGCCCAGTGGTATAGATGATTCCATCCAAAATAAACCCCTAAGGCTACAATGAGCATCAGCACCAAACCTACTATGAGGAACATAGACATAGATTCCCATACTCTTTTAAAAGTAGTATACCATCCTGCCCATGCTGTAATGCATATACAGATAAAGAAGGCTGCCATAAAACTAATACCTGTAAAGAATACAGAATTATGTAAAAAATTAGACCAGAATCTAGTATGTAAAGCATCATCTGAAAACCAGGTAATACCTAAACATAAGGCACCAATTGCCATCCCTATCATTAGGGTCATTCTATGTCTTGCTGTAAATTCGAAATGTGTAGTCATATCTGACTTATATATTTTTTATCAATTATATTCTTAATGATCGTGATCGTGAAGTCCTTCTCCGTGATTTTCTCCATCATGCGAGTGGTCATGTGATTCGTCATGTTGTCCATCTTCATGATGCTCTGTATCGTTATGCTCATGATCTTCACCAGCTTCATGGTGATCATTGTGATCTCCTTCGCCATGCATTGCACTTTGGTTACCATGATGATGATCATCTCCTATATGCATTACTTCTACTATTTCTCCCGCAGGCATATCTACATTGTTCAGTGTATTTTCTATCTGCGTGTAGACAGCACTCTTTTCTTTAGCTTGTAATGATCTTATATAATGTATCACCTGCCATCTTTCTTCATAAGAAATTTTGTCCTTGTATGATCCCATCAAATTCTTACCATGCATAATAGAATGATAGTACCTACCATTAGATGCATTCAGAAATTCTTCCAATAAGAAGTTTGCCGGTTGTACTGGATAGACACCACCATCATCTCTTACAAGATATCCAGCACCATCTCCTTTTTCCCCATGACAGATTCCACAGAAGGTATTATACAATTCCTTTCCTGTTGCAAGGCCTGAAGTTGTTATAGGATATGGATTCTTGATTAACTCTGCTGTTGCTCTAGCTCTTTCTTCTTCAGAATCAGCATATTCATAGATCTCTGAAGCAGCATTTGCTGGCACATAAACTGCATTGACAGCTTTTCCATTTGATGCAGCATATGGAACAGTACCATTTACGGGAAGTCTAGGTTGTGCTAACTTATAGTATTCGTCTTCACTACCCCAGGTATTATTATAATAGTAATTATAGTAATTTGCCTCATAAGCAATAGAGTGCCCCATGTCCGGCATGAATTCACTTCCTGGAGATTCTCCTCCAGGTTGTTGGCAAGCAGATAGCAAAATAATCATTGCTACTAACGCCGAAAATAATATGTTTTTGTTTGTGTTCTTCATATCTGTTACAGTGTTTTAGAATGTACTTCTGAAGCACCAGTTTTAGCAAAAAATGATTCAGCATTTCCTGCATTCACTTCACTTTTGTCAAAAGCGATACAGAACTTATCATCTGTTATTCTATTATCTAATACCTCATTTGTTACCCCAGGTCCTAATCCACAAACGATGTAGAAAGTTACCGTCATACCTATAGCAGCAAACAGTACTGTAAGCTCAAATGTAATAGGTATAAATGCTGGTACTGCCCAGTGAGGTTTTCCACCAAATATGATAGGCCAATCCTTGGTGAATATCCAAGTCATTCCTAGAAATGCAGTCAAGGTTCCTAGCAGTCCATAAACAAATCCTGCTATGTGTAATCTAGACTCTGCTAAACCCAATAATGGATCTAACCCGTGAACGGGAAATGGTGAATACACATCCATGATTTCTAGATGATCTGCATTGGCAGCTTTCACTGCTTCTAGCATTTCTTCCTCGTCATTGTATAAGCCAAATATGATATCTTTATGTCCAGCCATGCTGATATAAATTTTTCTTTTTTGATTAATATTTTCCTCCTTGCAATCTATCCTGTAACTTCTGTAATTCTGACCACTTTCCTGCAGCTGCTAGTCTTCCTTGTTCTGCCCATGACTGTGGATCATTCCCTCCAAAATTCCCGTCTCCCTTATCTAAGATATATTGTAAAGATTCTGTTTTCATCTCTGATAATGCAGCAAAAGATTTTATCCCTGCATCCTTAAGTACTCTTTCTATTTTAGGACCTATTCCTTCTATTTTCTTCAGGTCATCGTCTAGACCTCCATAGTCAGGAATATCTATTTCCTTCTCTGCATTCTGTCCACCTTCTGTCGCAGATGAAGTCATAGAAGAACTTACTACTCCTGCAGCCTCTTGTATTTTGCTTCCTCTTGTATCGTGATCGTGCTTTGGTGATGTTGATTTTCCATGACCGTGATCATGCTTATGTGCATTAGGACCAGTGTACTGATCTCCAGCAGATTTCAAAATACTTTTCACCTCAGCTACAGCAACAACTGGTGCTACTCTTGTGAATATTAAGAAAAGTGTAAAGAATATTCCTAGCGTACCAACAAAAATTCCTATCTCCACCCATGTAGGTGAGTAATAACTCCAACTTGATGGTAGATAATCTCTAGCTAGTGTAGTAGCGATAATTACAAAACGCTCAAACCACATTCCTATGTTGATCACTATAGAAAGGAAGAATGTCCACCATATACTTCTTCTAATTTTTCTAGACCAGAAAAACTGAGGAGATACAACATTACAGAACATCATTCCGAAATATGACCACCAGTATGGGCCCATCGCCCTGTTAAAAAATGCGAATTGCTCATAAACATATCCTGAGTACCAAGCTATAAATAACTCCGTAAGATATGCTACTCCCACAATCGATCCAGTAACCAAGATGACCTTGTTCATAGATTCTATGTGAGCTATAGTTATATATTCTTCTAGGCTTAAAATCTTTCTTGTGATAATCATCAGTGTAAGTACCATTGCAAATCCAGAAAAGATTGCTCCTGCTACAAAGTATGGAGGGAAGATCGTTGTGTGCCATCCCGGTATAATAGAAGTTGCGAAATCAAAACTTACAATCGTGTGTACAGAAAGTACAAGCGGTGTTGCAATACCTGCTAATACCAGTGATAATGCTTCCCATCTCTGCCAGTGCTTAGCTGATCCAGTCCAACCAAATGATAAGAAGTTATATATTTTCTTTCTCAACCCAGAAGCTCTATCCCTTACTGTAGCAAAATCAGGTACAAGTCCAGTATACCAGAATAATAGAGATACAGTGAAATAAGTACTTATGGCAAATAAATCCCATAAAAGTGGTGAATTAAAGTTAGGCCATAAAGGTCCTCTCGTATTAGGATATGGGAAGAAGTAAAATACAACCCAAGCTCTTCCTACGTGAATCCCTGGAAATAAGGCAGCACACATTACGGCAAATATAGTCATCGCCTCCGCTGCTCTGTTTACCCCTGTTCTCCACTTCTGTCTAAACAAAAGCAAGATCGCAGAAATCAAGGTTCCAGCGTGACCGATACCGATCCACCAAACAAAGTTGGTGATATCCCATCCCCAACCTATTGTTCTGTTTAGATTCCATGTTCCTATACCATGCCATACTGTCCAGGCTATACAAAATAGACCGAATGCAAGTAATGTAATCGAAATCATAAACCCCACTATCCATGCAAATCCAGGGGTCTTTTCCGTTGGCGAAATAAGATCCTCTGTAATATCATGATAGGACTTACTTCCTAAAATTAGTGGCTCTCTTATTGGACTTATATGATGACTCATTCCTTAAATTTTTGAATGATTTATTTTTTAAGCTTCTACGCTTGTTTCTCTATTATTAACTTTCATTGTATAGGTCACTGAAGACTGTACGTTTATCTCTTCTAGTGCTATATAATTAAGTGGTGACTTCAACGCTTTCGCAAGATCTCCACTCTTATCATTAAGATCTCCAAATGTAATAGCACCTGTAGGACATGCTGTCTGACAAGCTGATCTTACATCTGAACTTCTTAGTTTTCTTCCTTCTCTCTTAGCAGTAAGTTTACCTTCTTGTATTCTCTGCGTACAGAAACTACACTTCTCGATAACTCCTCTAGATCTAACTGTAACATCTGGGTTAAGTACCATTCTTGTAAGGTTATCAGCACCATAAGGTACTTCCTCACCATTAAGAGTAGGTTGGTTAGCTGGGAATAAATCTGCTGTTGTATAATCTAACCAGTTAAATCTTCTTACTTTATAAGGACAGTTGTTTGCACAATATCTTGTACCTACACATCTGTTATATGCCATCTGATTCAGTCCTTCAGAACTATGGTTCGTCGCACTTACTGGACAAACATTCTCACAAGGAGCGTTATCACAGTGCTGACACATCATTGGTTGATATACCGTATTAGGACTTTCTATATCGCCATAGAAGTATCTGTCGATCCTTAACCATGTCATTTCATGGTGTCTACTTACTTCTTTCTTTCCTACAACTGGAACATTATTCTCAGCCATACATGAAACTGTACAAGCTCCACAGCCTATACAGGCATTTAGATCGACGTGCATTCCCCAGTGATGTCCTTGAGAATATTTATCTGCACTATACTCATCGAATGGATATAACGTCTGATCATTTAAGTGCTGAGCCTCTGCTCTCTTCTCTTCTAGATGTGCTATGCTATCCTTAAGTTCTCCTACATTTGTATTGTATATAACTGATCTATCTGTCAATGCTCCTTGGTATCCTCCTTGGCCATAAGCCATTCCTAAAGTAGCTTCATCAGCATTAATTTCGTTTCCATCTTTATCATCAGCTGTTACACCATACGTACCATGGTACTGTACAGAAGAGAAATGCTCTTCTTCTCCTGTCTTCGCAGAAACAGAAACACTCGCATTATAATAATGAGCTAGACCATTTTCTACAGTAAGGCAATCATTTACATTCACACCTACATTATTAGAAACTGCTCCTGAGTTCTCTCTACCATATCCTAGGGCTAGAGATACCGTTCCAGGCATCTGACCGAACTGTTGTATAACAGGTACTGTCATAGCTTTGTCTCCAACTGTAAGTGTTACTAGATCTCCATCTTTAAGGCCATTAAGTGCCTCCATTCTTCTTCCTCCATCAAAGTTAACGGGTACCGCTAGGTAATTACCCCATGTAGTTCTCGCAACAGCATCTGGCATTTCCATCAACCAAGGATTAGTAGCTCCCTGACCATTACCCATGTTAGCTGTCTCGAAGAATGATATTTCTAAATCAGTAGACTTGGGCTTAGAGATTTGTGTTGCTGCAGATGCAACTGAAGCATTGAATCCTGAAGCAGCAGCGCTAGATGATATCTTAGCAGCTCCATCCTTAAGGGTAGTTTCCCAGAAAGATTTAAAAGAACCAAAACCACTTGCTTTAGGGAATATATTTTCTTCACAGAAACCTTTCAAGAAAGTCATGTAAGGTTGCTCTGATGTTTTATCTAATTTGTCAGAACCAGACCACATAAGCATACTAAGACCTGCTTGTCTAGTATCGAACAATGGTGATATCGTAGGCTGTATAAGGTTATAATGCCCTCTCTTTGCCTCTGCATCTCCCCAACTTTCTAAGTTGTGATGTACAGGTGCAATCACATCACAGATAGCTGCTGTTTCTGATGGAGCATATAATAATCCTACCTTATTAGGAACATTAGCTAACGCAGCTGCTAATTGAGCACCTATAGGAGAATCATATAATGGATTACACTTGTTAAATATAACAGTGTCTACTAATCCACTCTTTATTTCTGATATCAGTTTCTCTAGATCTCTTTCGTTTCCACTTCTTGTAAGTGCCGCGTCTGAGAAATTGATCGTTTTTCCGTAGTTACCTAGTAAGTTGTTTATAGCATTCACTAATATCTGCTCAGCAGGATTGTTAGAACTACTCACTACTAGAGATCTTCCTGAAGCTTTTCTTAGATCAGAAGCTACTTTGTCTAAAGCTTTTTTAGCCTTAGCATTTAGCGCTGGAACACTTACACCTCCTACTATTGCATTGCAAAGGTAAGCTATAGCTGCGCCTTGCTCTGATGGTTTAACTAGTATTCTGTTATCAGCATTTGATCCTGTCAATGTCATTTGTGACTCTACTTGGTAGTGTCTTGACATCTTAGGATTACTTACATCTTTTATTTTTCTTCCTTTGACATATTGCTGAGCATATTCCATAGGAGAAATCCAAGTACCTAGAAAGTCAGCACCGAAACTTACAATTACATCAGCTTTGTCAAATCTATAACCGGGCACTACTCTATCTCCAAAACTTGTCTCGTTTGCTTCTAGGATTCCTGCTGCTGATACTGGATCGTAAGTAATCATCTTGGCATTGCCAAACTTAGTTCCGAAACCATTCATCACAGCTTTCTCAGCAGGACTAAGAACGGTATTACTTATTACTCTTATCTTACCATTAGCTAATTTACCTTTCATCCATGCGTCTACCTGATCCCAAGTAGCTGCAGCCCATCCATCACCATCTTTAACTTGAGGTGCTTTGTATCTATTCGTATCATATAGTGATAATACAGATGCTTGTGCTCTAGATGTTGTACCTCCATCTGTAATGGTAGAGGAGTTATTACCTTCAATCTTTATAGGTCTTCCTTCTCTAGTTTTTACAAGTACATTGCAGAAATCACCACCTTCTACAATAGTAGTAGCATAGTAATTAGCAACACCTGGTACAATTTCATCAGGTTTGATAACGTAAGGTATAGCTCTCTTAACTGGAATGTCACATCCTGCTGCAACTGTCGCTGCACCTAGACCGAAACCCATCATCTTAAGAAAATCTCTTCTGTTACCTTCTTGGTTCAGAACTGCTTCTGTAGTTACAGAATCTTCACTAACAAACTCCTTATCCACAGACTCCATAAACTTTTCGTCCTTAGTTAGATCCTTTTCTCCTATCCAAATATTTGTCGATTTCATATATCTTTAATCGCCTTAATTTATTAATAGTGACATTTTTGACATTCTAGCCCTCCTATATCTTCTACCGTTACTTTCTCTCTATCTCCTGATGCTAGTTCGTTATGATAATTTTCATAACTCTTATAATATTCATTTCCATCGAATTTCACTTCAGATTCTCTGTGACAGTTTATACACCATCCCATCGATAATGGTGCGTGTTGTGCCACAACATCCATCTCTTCTACCTTCCCGTGACAAGTTTGACATTCTACACCTCCTACAGCAACATGTTGTGAGTGGTTAAAATATACATGATCAGGAAGGTTATGTATTCTAGTCCATTCTATAGGACCCTGTACTTTATTCTTCTGCTCATTCGTCAGTGATGACAGGATACCTTTCCATTGCTCTTCGACAATCCTTTCTCCTTCTGCGTCTAGTGCTTCTATTTCATTGCTGACAAGATACTGCTCAGTAATCCATTTGACATACATAGTCTTAATGTCGTCCTGAGACATATTAGCATATTCTTCCTCATCTACATATGTATTTTTAATTGGGTCATAGCCTATAGAGGCATATATCTTAGATAACTCAGAAGTTCCATGTTTACTGCCTACCTTGATCGCTTTGTGACAGTTCATACAGGTATTCGTAGCTGGTATAACAGCGTGCTTAGATCTTCTAGCTCCATCATGACAATACTGACAATCTATCTTGTGCAATCCAGCATGTGTCTTGTGAGAGAAATTTATAGGTTGTTCAGGAGCATAGGTTTGTTGTCGTCCTAGATTCACTGCTCTATTTACTGTTGTATATCCAGCCAGTACGATAAGTGCAAAAATTGCAAACGTAACAATACCTTTACTGGTTAGTGTCTGCGCTAGCGTCTTTCCTTCGTATTCCGTTCCTTCTTTGTGCGCAACGAGCCTATCCATATTTCCAATAACCCTAGCTAGGAAGATAGCAAGACCAGCCATAAGTGCTAGCAATATTCCATAGAGCCATCCATTGGATTCTTTTACAGCTTCAGTTTGAGCCACTGGACCTGCAGCAGCTCCTGCAGCAACTCCGTAGGTTCCATCGTACATTCCATTTACATACAAGAGAATAGATTCTATCTCTTCGTCTGTAAGATCTGGCCATGCAGTCATCACGGTAGGCTTATATTCGTTCCAAAGTTCTACTGCCCTTGGATGTCCAGTTGCGATCATAGCCTGCGAATTTCTAATCCAGGCGTACAAATCTTCTCTCGGATAATCAGCCCATCTTTCTTCTGCTCCCCCTAGTGCGGGACCAGTTAGTGCAGACTTCATGTTTTTAGCATGACAAGACGCACAGTAATTTCTAAATAATACCTTACCGTCATCAGCAGATGGTGCTGCTACTAACGAGAAGACAAAAAATAAAAGTAAAGATGATAAAAAACTGATTCTTAATGTTTTACATATCATTCTAATATGCCGTTTATTAGTTTTTACAACTATTGTTAGTTCTTAAAGTTTTCTTAAGACTTAAATATTAGCGCAAATTTATAATTCGCTCACTTGTATAACAATAAAACACGCTACATTACTACTATTTAGACCATATCTAAATAATAATTCTGCGGTTCTATTTATACCATATTTTGTCCGAGTATATATTGACTCAGAACAGAAAAACTCGTTTGTAATTCTATTCTAGGACTTAAAATTCTTATTTACATATATCAGACTGCCACAGCAGCCTTAATATGCGGATGAGGATTATAATTGACCAGCTCAAAATCTTCAAACTTAAAATCAAAAATATTCTTTACATCAGGATTAATTTTTATGCTTGGAAGGGTTCTTATTTCTCTGCTAAGTTGTTCATTTGCCTGATCTATATGATTACTATATAAGTGCACATCACCAAAACTATGGATAAACTCTCCCGGCTCTAATCCACAAACCTGCGCCATCATCATCGTGAGCAGTGCGTAAGATGCAATATTAAATGGTACACCTAGAAAAGTATCAGCAGATCGCTGGTAAAGCTGACATGATAGTTTACCATCCGCTACATAAAACTGAAAAAGACAATGACAAGGCGTTAAAGCCATATCATCCAACTCTCCTACATTCCAGGCATTGACTAGAATTCTCCTGGAGTTAGGATTATTTTTTATCGTATCTACTGTTTTCTGTATTTGGTCGACCGTAGTTCCATCTGGTTTTCCCCAACTTCTCCATTGTTTTCCGTATACCGGTCCTAGATCTCCATTCTCATCTGCCCACTCATTCCATATCCTGACACCATGCTCTTGCAGATACTTGACATTTGTATCTCCGTTTAGAAACCATAATAATTCATAGATGATAGACTTGAGGTGTAACTTCTTAGTTGTGCACATCGGAAAACCTTCAGACAGATCGAAACGCATCTGATATCCAAAACAACTTATTGTACCTGTCCCCGTTCGATCTCCTTTGATGGCTCCATGAGCTAGAATATGACGAAGTAACTTGTGGTACTGTTTCACGGTTCTCTTTTACATTGGTTTATAGAATAGACGAGTGAGGCTCGCCATCATATTACAAAAATAGCTAATTAGATTTACAAATACGAAAGAGTAGCTCAAGAAGTAATGAAGAAAAATAAAATGCAAGAAATTTATCTAGACATTTTTATTAAGTTGGATGATTTGGGTGTGCCCTTCGTACCTCAGGTCGCAGTATTCCAGACTCACCATTCGGCTCGGTCCCCAGCCTGCCTCGTAGCAAGTGCAGGGCTCAGGCTCAACGCAGCTACTTTGCTATACACGGACTTCAGACTCCGTCTTCTCCTTCCATGTTGCTCACACGGCCGCGCAATGAGGGATGATGTATTTTGTTAGCATAAGGTTGTCCTTAGTAAAATCATACAACTGTAAGCTTAAGAAGAAAATAAGATAATCGTAGTCTTATATTTTGTTGCCTTATCAATTATTTGTTATACCTGACCACAAACAAATATGGTGTACTACATACATTTTTGAAAATCGCACAATCTTTGTAAAACCATTTGTCAAGAGTCTGCTTTCAGGATATGTAGGTAAAAAAAATGGCCTAGATAAAATTATTTATCCAAGCCACTTGCTTTACCAGCTATTGTATTCCATCCCGCTATAATGATCTATTATTTTTTATTTGAGGAATCGTCCTTCTCATCCTTATCGAGATCCTCATCATCTGTATCTTTATCATTTCTATCTTCGTCACCATCCTCCTTA
Organism: uncultured Saprospiraceae bacterium; assembly: GCA_964475415.1. Classification (GTDB taxonomy): domain Bacteria; phylum Bacteroidota; class Bacteroidia; order Chitinophagales; family Saprospiraceae; genus CALCMJ01. The sequence continues at coordinate 20,095 of CAYYWZ010000037.1, forward strand.
TCATCTGCTTTTTTCTCTTTTGAAGTTTTTGTATTACTAAACGTTTCTTCAGCGTTGTCCAGATCGCTTTTTCTATTTCCTACAGCTTTTTTAGCTTTTTCTATTTTCCTCTCTGTATCTGCTATTACACCTTCGATTTCTACATTTTCTTTTTTCAATTCTTCTATTTCGTCCTTCTTAGTTGTAATTTTATTTTCGTTATCTTCTATTTCATCCTTCATGTCATTAACATCAGATTCTAAATTTGCTACAGCCTCTTTCGCCTTTTTAATCTCACTATTGTAGTAATCGGGGAGATAATCTGCTGTGAATTTTCTGGCAATATTTTTCATTGCCTTGAAAGCTCCAGGATTTTCATTGTCTGTTATCCAATTACTATTGCCGGTAGATGCAAATATATTTAAGGCTGTAGGACCATTCTTACTTTCACTGGTCTTGGCATATAGTGTTATATTCTTATCTGATATCTCAGGTACATTTATAGCTTCAGCCATAATATATCCTTTATCAAAAAATAAAAATTTCTTTCCATCTAAATCCACGCCGTAGGTATCATCCATATAATTTTCAAAAGCTTCTCTTACCTCATCCGAGCCAGGTTCTAAATTTGTTTGTACCACCTCTACTTTTTCATCATTAAATTCTATTTTGGTTATTTCGAATTCTAAATTCTGTGCTAGACTCATTCCTGTAAATAAGATAGCAATTGTAATTGTCATTAAGTATTTCATATTTTTCTTTATATTTTCTTTACGCAGCTGTTTGTAAATAATGAGCTTGACGACCTGCGCATATCTGCCTTGCTTCTATAAATAAAATCGAAGTATTATATCTAGCTTTTTATTTTGTGTTATAATAGCTTCATCAGTGTACATACTATACTTAGTGATAGACTTATTGTTCGATTTTGTATAAGAATTGATTCATGTATATTATTTCTACAGGACATAGATTCTGCCAAGTATCTGTAAACTATAATTTGTTTTATTACTCAATAAAAGAGTAGTATGTTTCTTTTACATCTAGTCTGCTGACTAATATTTTTCCTGCACTTTGTTCGTATTCCCTTTACTAGAAACAGATATTTTATAATACAAGTATCCGAAAATCTGAACTATTTTTTAGATGTATAATTGCGTCCGAGGACTACTTACAGTATTCCGCAATCGAGGTTTTTACTGCCTAACTAAAAGGAAAATAAGTAACCCCTATTTTATGCGCTTTACTTTGAAGATAGTTTAGAACTTCTTCTTTATCTTTTGGCGATGCCAGAGCAACTATAATTTGTGTCTGATCAGCATGCGCTAGTAAAGGGTGTCTATCACTTTGCTCTAGTGTCTGTCCGTATATATTATGACCTACTTTCTTAGTATTATTACAAAGCCAAACAAAAGGAATCGAATGATCTACTAATAATCTAGCGATGCTTTTACCCTTATTACCAGCGCCCCATAGAACAAGCTTCAGATCAGCATTATAGTCTAGTGCGAGAAAATAATTAAGCTTTAGATCTAAAAATCTGTTATCCTCATACAGGGGGTCGATACGTGATGTTCTAGTAGAATAGTCCCTCCAGTGATGTACAACATGCTTCGTAGCTGACACTTTATAATTCTGTGCGTACATGCGAAAACATAGATCATAATCCTCTGGATATAGTTTGCTATCAAATGCACCACAGGTTTCAAAATCAGAACGGTACATCATCCATGCTGGACTAGGGATGGTACACTCCTTATATATATCAGAGAAATTTGCTCCTAGGATGGACAATCTGTTTAACCATTCTGCATAGCTTATATATCCTTGTCCCACACCCTTATCAGAAAAATAAGCAACGAGTCCTACTGCTATGCTTCCTCTTCCTTGCTGTTCCAGAACTTGCGCCATCGCTGACAACTTATCTATAGCCATCAGGTCGTCCGCATCCATTCTGGTAATCAAGTCCCCTTCTGTGTAGGCGTATGCATTTTTTAGTGCAGGTATAATTCCATTCTTCTTATGGCTGTAAGCTTTTATTCTAGGTTCTCTCTTGCTGTAAGACTCTAAAATCTCCCAACTATTATCATCAGAATTATTTTCTACAGCTATCAATTCCCAGTAAGTATAATCTTGTGATAAAATAGAATCTAAACAATCACCTAAGTATTTGCCTGCATTTTTTACAGGCATAACAATTGATATAAGTAGATCTTTATCCAAGAGAAATTATTTTTCTTCTGTTTTATTTTCTTTTGGTTTCGTAGCGGGTTTCTTAAAAGTCCATGCAACTATCTGGGAAGATTTATTTCCTGTTCCTGTAGTAATCGTTTTTATTTTCTGTACGCCTACCGCATTTAGTTCCGCATATACTCCTCGCATCTTAGACTTCTTAGAAACTAAGCTAGAGAACCAATGTACCTGAGAGGCATAACGCTTACTTTCCTTGATCATATTTCGGATGAAGTTGATCTCTCCTCCTTCTACCACTAGTTCATTCTTTTCTCCACTGAAGTTTTTAGTTTCTCCATCCCATTTTTTACCTGTTAGATTTTGCACCTTTCTTTTTGTGCCCTTATGAGCTTCTTCTATCGTAGCATGGAACGGCGGGTTACAGATAACTACATCGACCTGCGCTCCTTCTTTTATGACATGCCTAAATACTCTAGGTGGACTTGTCTGTAATACTAGCTCTATCTTCCCTGCTAACTGTTCGTTAGCATCTACAATTTTCTGAGCAGATGCTATAGACCTGTCATCTATATCTGAACCTATAAAGCTCCAGCCATATTCTACAACGCCTAGTATAGGATAGATGCAACTTGCTCCTACGCCTATATCTATACATTTGATCTGTTCTCCTGTGGGGATTTTTCCAAAATTACTTTCACTAAGTAGGTCTGCCATGTAATGTATATAGTCTGCACGACCTGGGATAGGAGGACAAAGGTTATGGCTAGGGAAATCCCAATTTGCTACACCGTAATAGAATTTGAGTAAGGCTCTGTTGAGCAATTTCACTGATGCCGCATCAGAGAAATCTATAGAGTCTTCACCAAACTTATTCGGCTTAATATGATTTAGAAGTTCAGGCATCGCTTTCTTTAGCGCTTCGAAATCATAGTTAACTCGATTTTTGTTTCGCTTATGTAGTTTTGTTTTTTCTCTAGATTTCTTCTGAGTCATCTTATTTCTTTTAAACATTTCCGTTTTGGAAGTGCAAAGTAAGTTAGTTAAACAACTAAATCGCTATTCTCGGGGACGGAAGTTAAGATTCTAACAATTATTCTATCTTAGACTAAGTAGTCTTATTAGTTCCATATCATACTCTAGTAAAATAAACATGAATTGTAAAAACTGCGGAGAAGTATTATCTGGTAATTTTTGTAGTCAATGCGGACAAAATTCTAAAGTAGGAAAAATTACTTTACAGAAATTAATATTTGAATTAAGCGAAAGTATTCTGCAATTTAATGGAGGACTATCCTTCACATTTAAAGAGCTTACTACTAGACCTGGGAAAAGTATCAAAGATTATCTTAACGGCAACAGGAAAAATCATTTCAAGCCTATAGCTTATGTGCTATTATTTTCAACAATTTATTTTCTTTTTAGTAAAGTGACTAATCTAGAAACTTGGTTAAGCAGTGCTATCATATCAGTAACACAGGTACTCTTAGTAAAGAACAACTAGTAGAACTTCCTGCAACTATATTATGGTTTGCCAATAATTACGCTTACACAACTTTACTCCTTATTCCTATTTTTTCTTTGGCTTCATTTTTAGGATTCTATAAATATAGAACTAGTTATCTAGAATATATTGTTTGTACTGCTACATCACAGGTCATCAGGCATTTATTTATACATTCTTTAATCTGTTGATATATTTAAGTAAATGGGAAGTGTTTGTAGATGCACCAATTTTTGTAGCTATAGCATATACTATCTTGGTATTTATTCAATTTTTTGATTCAAAAAATAAATTTGCGATCTTCCTAAGATCAATTTTTACCTATATACTATATTTTAATTTCTGCATTGTAACTTACATAATAATCCTAGCTTTTCAAGGAGCCATCTAATCTATTTTTAAAAAGGCTTATAGGATATAGAATCTTTTACAGATGATTTTAGATGGATTTTCACAGCCTCATTTATAATCGCTGTTAGACTGGAAAGTATTCTCTTTTTTACAAAGTTCCGATGCGTTATTAGACCTATCTTTCTAGAAGGAACAGGTTTCGATATCTTATAAATCTGTTGCTTATCTAGCTGATTATTATTGACAAGGGAGAGTCTAGGTAATAGGGTTACTCCCTGGTTCATCTTAACCATTTCTATGAGTGTAAAAATACTTCCACAACTATAGGTTAGATTAGAATTAAATTTTTTCTTTTGCCTGAGGTCACATATCTTCCCTACTTGGTTTCTGAGACAATGCCCTTCTTCTAGCAACCATAACCTATCAGTATCGATATCAGATACGGTATATTTTTTGGATTTGGATTTACTACCGCAGTCATAGATTAAGAAGTCTTCGTCATACAAAGGATATTCTGTTAGCTCTTTATGCTCTAGAGGAATAGAAACTATACCTATATCTATATTTCCATGGATAATCTCGTCTACTGCATTCTCTGTTGTTAGTTCGTGAATAGCAAAATTCACTTTGGGAAAGGTAGTCGAAATAGTATTGAGGATCAGAGGATATAGGTAAGGCGCTACTGTAGGTATACATGCAATGCTTAGCTCCCCAAGCTCGAAGCCATTGATCTCATTTATTTTTTCGTCTAGTAGCTGAAATTCCCTGTAGATACTTTTCAGAGATTTCAGTACTTTTTCTCCTTGCGGGGTTATGGTGATCGGTCTAGTTTTCCTATTAAATATTTCTACACCAGATTGTTCTTCGAATTTCGCCACCATAGCACTCAGTGTGGATTGAGAAATAAAACAAGCCTGAGCAGCTAGACCAAAGTTTTGCAACTTTCCTAGCGAAAGTATATATTCTATCTGGCTTTTTGTCATCGCTTTTTTCGATAAATATATAGATTAATTCGTTTTTATCTATAGTATTGTATTTATAATTTAGAATAAATTGTAATATCTTGCAGCCATTATTAAATCAGATAAAATCCTCATTTATCAACTATAAAAAATATAACTATGGAAGAGAATAATGGAAAAGTATACGATATGAATGGAGCTGCTAAGTGCCCATTTACAAGTGGAAAAATAAAGAGAAGTGCTGGAGGTGGACAGACCAACCAAGATTGGTGGCCTAACCAGCTAAAGTTAAATATACTTAGACAACATACCAAAGCATCCAATCCTATGGATGAAGGTTTTGATTACAGAGCAGCGTTCAAAACGCTAGATCTTGCTGCTGTAAAAAAAGACTTGTTTGACTTGATGACGGATTCTCAGGATTGGTGGCCGGCAGATTATGGACACTATGGACCATTCTTCATAAGGATGGCGTGGCATAGTGCAGGTACTTATAGAATCCAAGATGGAAGAGGTGGAGCTGGTTCTGGATCTCAGCGTTTTGCGCCATTGAACAGTTGGCCAGATAACGGAAACTTAGATAAGGCAAGATTATTACTATGGCCTGTAAAGCAAAAGTATGGCAAGAAGATTTCTTGGGCAGATCTTATGATCTTGGCTGGTAATTGTGCTATAGAATCTATGGGATTACAAACTTATGGATTTGCTGGAGGTAGAGAAGATGTATGGGAACCAGAAGAAGATATCTACTGGGGAGCAGAATCAGAATGGATGGGCAATGAGGCTAGGTATGCTGACGGGAAAGAACTGGAGAATCCGCTAGGAGCAGTTCATATGGGTCTTATTTATGTCAATCCTGAAGGACCTAATGCTAATCCGGACCCAGTTGGATCAGCGCATGATATAAGAGAAACATTTGGCCGTATGGCGATGAATGATGAAGAGACAGTTGCACTAGTTGCGGGTGGACACACTTTTGGAAAAGCGCACGGAGCTGCTGACCCAGAACAGTATGTAGGAAGAGAACCAGCAGGTGCAACTATAGAAGAACAAAGTACAGGATGGAAAAACTCCTATGGTACAGGTGTACTCGATGACACCATCACAAGTGGATTAGAAGGAGCATGGACACCTAATCCTACAAAATGGGATCACGATTATTTCGATGTATTACTTAACTACGACTGGGAACTAACAAAGAGTCCTGCAGGAGCTCACCAGTGGAAACCTACTGCTGCTTCTAATGCTAAGCAAGCGCCTATGGCAGGTGATGCTACTAAGACACAAGATCTTATGATGTCTACAGCTGATATGGCATTGAAGACAGATCCAGCATACTTAGAAATATCTAAGCGTTTTCATGCTAATCCAGAACAATTCGAAGAAGCATTTGCAAAAGCTTGGTTTAAGTTGACACACAGAGACATGGGACCTAAGGTATTATACTTAGGATCAGAAGTACCAGCTGAGGATCTGATCTGGCAAGATCCAGTTCCAGCTGTATCACATGAATTAATCAATGATGCAGATATAGCTACCCTGAAAGGAAAAATTCTAGATTCAGGATTATCGATTTCTGAGTTAGTGAGTACAGCTTGGGCTTCAGCTTCTACTTTCAGAGGATCTGACAAAAGAGGAGGAGCTAACGGCGGAAGAATACGTCTAGCGCCGCAAAAAGACTGGGAAGTAAACAATCCTACTCAGCTTGCTAAGGTAATTGCTGGATTAGAAAATATACAACAAGATTTTAATGCTACAGGAAAAACAGTTTCTATTGCCGACCTTATTGTTTTAGGAGGATGTGCTGCTATAGAGCAGGCTGCTAAAAATGGAGGACATGAGATCACTGTTCCTTTTACAGGGGGAAGAGGAGATGCTACTGCAGAGATGACAGATGTAGATTCATTTGCTGCCCTAAAACCTGTAGCCGATGGATTTAGAAATTTCGTAACGCCTAATCAAGTAGCTAAGACCGAAGATCTGCTAGTAGACAAAGCGCAACTACTTACGCTGACAGCTCCAGAGATGACAGTACTTGTAGGAGGAATGAGAGTATTAGGTACAAATTACGATGGATCATCACATGGTGTATTTACAGATAAGAAAGATACCTTGACCAATGATTTCTTTGTGCACTTACTAAACCTAAGTACGACATGGAGAGCTACCTCTGATGCGCAGGACTTATTCGAAGGAAGAGACCGTTCTACAGGTGCTGTAAAACTTACGGGCACAAGAGCTGATCTTATCTTCGGATCTAACACAGAGCTGAGAGCTATCGCTGAGGTTTATGCTTGCAGCGACTCAGGAGAAAAATTTGTAAAAGACTTTGTAGCCGCTTGGGACAAGGTTATGAACTTAGATCGTTTTGATGTGAAAAAAGAGATCGCTTAGTTGAAAATTTTTCATTAAGAAAAAGAGACGTAGGTACAGCTTAGGGCCTAACGATATGATAATAAAAAGAGGTGATTCAGGAATGGGTTACCTCTTTTTTTGATTTCTAATTTTTCTTTATTAAAAAACATCATCTATAAATAACATCAATATTTACCAACCCTAATGAGTCTAAGGCTCCATTTGGGAATCTAACTCCAAGCAGATATTTACAGCTGCGGATAAATTTTTCATGTTATGATGGCCAAATATCTGAAGGGGATAATTATTCCCTTCAGATTCTATTTCATTATTGACAAGAGGAATTGCTTTATATGACTTTGCCTTATATAATTCTTTTTCATTTACAAGTTCTACTAGCTTCTCATCTTCCTCATCATAAAATACAACAGTGTCTTGATTTACACCATTCAGCAATTGTCTGAACTGTCCGATGTAATTTTCTTCTGATGGAAAAACATTGATATGATCCCATTCTATATAATATTACTTATCGAAATCTTAAGAAGAAGACAAATTGTTAAGATAAAGCAAATATGTTCTTATGCTTACTTTGTCGGAAGGATTAATATCCTTCAGTATTGAGAGTAGAAAAAAAACTAATCCAATTCTCTACGCTTAAGCTCTTTAGATATCAGCTGTAACTCCCTACTCATTTCTCCAGTTACAGAAGTATTTTCTTTGGCTCTTCTGATAAGATATGGGATGACATCTCTGATGGGACCGTAGGGAACATACTTAGCTACATTATAGCCAGCATGAGCAATGTTAAAAGTAATGTTATCACTCATTCCATACAGTTGACAAAAATTTAAATGAGGATGATCTTTCTGTATATTTTTTTCATCTATAAGTTGAGCTTGGAGCATATTGCTTTTGACATTATGAGTAGCACAACAGGATCCTAGATCTTCGTAATGCTCTACACAAAAACGTACTGCCTCATCAAAGTCTTTATCTACAGAAGCCTTATCTTTATGTATAGGACTAGGATAATTTTTTTCTTCGGCTCTATTCCTTTCTTTTTCCATATAAGCACCTCTCACTATCTTGGCACCGAGCATATATCCTTTAGACTGCGCAACTTGGTAATCCGACTTAAGCTGAGCAAGCTTATCGTGACGGTATAACTGGTAGGTATTAAATACAATTACTTTTTTTCTATTGTATTTTTCCATCATCTCAAAAACAATAGCATCTATACCTTCTTGCATCCAGCTTTCTTCAGCATCTATAAACACACCTACCCCTAATTCGTGAGCACTCGAACACACCTTATCTACCCTAGTCATAAGCTTATCATAATCCTCCGTTTCTTTTTCCGACAAGGTTTCTCCTGAGTCTAATTTGATTAGTAGATTATTATCTGCTAGTCCTGTTATTTTGGTAGACACCACGGGTACAGAATTATTAGAGGCGGCGAGCTCTACAGCGCGTATGGTTTCCTCCATAACATAATCCAGTTCTTCTTCTGAGGATTTTGACTCAGCACCATAATCTAATATTGTTAATGCGCTATGCTCGTACAAATCGTCTATAGCATCTTGACAATCGAGCAAACTTTCTCCTCCACAGAATTGCTTAAATATTGTTTTTTTGATCAGCGTATTTGTAAAAGGTAATCTAAGCTTTATCGCTATAAGTGCTAGTCTTGTTCCTATACCTGTAAGAAAAGGATTGTTCATCATACGGAACAACATAGCTGTTTGCTTTAGTTGCTTATCCGTTTTTTTAGAAAAAGCGATTGCCGTATTAGAAAAATCTAATTCCAAGGGCTTCGGTTCAGGATCAATCATTTGTTACTGAATTGATTTGGTTCCATATCTCCCATGATTTCTCGGCTTGTAATATTAGCATTTCATGTCCATTTTTTATCGTGGCCCCCTGTCGTTCGCCATGTTTCAAAAATAGTGTTTTTTCAGGATTATATATGAGATCATATAACAAATGATCAGATGATATAAGCTGATAAGGCAAATTAGGTTGTTTCTTATTGTAAGGAGCCATACCTAATGGTGTCGTATTGATAATAATTTTATGTTCTTCTATAATTCCAGCATTAATTTTATTGTAGTTGAAGTCTTTATTTTTTCTAGACACAATAGAGAAATCTATGTCTAGTTTTTTTAGAACATATTTTAATGCCTTAGCCGCTCCTCCGTTTCCTAATATAAGTGCCTTCTTATGATGTTCTCTAAGCAATGGTTTTAGAGAATTTTCAAAACCATATACATCCGTATTATAACCAATAGATTTCCCCTGATGAATCCATATAGTATTTACAGCTCCTATCTCCTGTGCTTCTGAGTCTATCTCATCTAGAAACGGCATGATCGTTTCTTTATAAGGAATGGTTACGTTAAAACCCGATATATCTGACTTATCTATATGGTGGTATCCTTCTACATCAGAGATAGGAAATACTTTATAAGTGCATCCTATACTACCTTCTTCTTGGAATTTTTTTCTGAAAAACTGTGGAGAAAAAGTATGTCCTAAGGGGTAGCCGATAATGCCAAAATGTTGCTGATTCATACAGTTATTATCAATGTAAAATGAAGTTACATAAAGTATTCAGAATTGAAGAGATATTTTAATAGTTCTTTCTTCTCTGATTTAGTTTTGACAATGATTAAGTTTTATGGTAGCCCTACAGGCTACTAAGTCTTTTTTATGATTCCAAGCGCGATACGCTTGGTTGTGATATTTTTAGCCTTACAGGCTAATGGAGTACATGAATATCAAATAAATATGTGAGATTCCTCTACTCGTTTTGCTCCTTCGAAATGACAATCACTATAATAGAAGGTGCTTTTTTCAATCTTAAGGAATAAATTATAGAAGCCTAGCCCATCGTCTTAGTGAGATCAAGGAACTAGTATGTACGAATCTGCTTTACCCTAGCTGTTCTTCCACCCTAAACCCTCAAGGGGAATACGTTCAAATTTTCCCAGAAACGATACCTAATACAATGCTATGTTATTACTTACTTCCCTTTTCCTTGTATGAGTACTAGGACGGTGTAAAAGAGAATTTTTATATCGAGGCTAAATGACATGTTTTCTATGTAGATCATGTCGTACTTAAGTCTTTGTAACATCTGTTCGACGTTGGAAGCGTAGCCGTACTTTACTTGTCCCCAGCTTGTGATGCCGGGTCTGACTTTAAGAAGATGTCGATAATGTGGTGCAACCTCGCTAATTTTCTCTATGTAATAAGCACGTTCTGGACGTGGCCCTACTAGGGACATATCACCTTTCAATACATTGACAAATTGTGGTAATTCATCTATCCTCCACTTACGCATAGTCTTCCCCCAGGGCGTCGTTCGAGGGTCATCATCTGACGATAATTGCGGACCCATCTCTTCTGCATTAGTGAACATGGATCTGAATTTTATAATGTCAAAGGGCTTACCGTTCCTTCCTATTCTTTCTTGGTAGAAAAAGATCGGGCCTTCCGAACTGAACTTAGTTCTAAGAATAGCTACTAAGAATAGTGGAAATAACAATATAGGAATTAACAGTGCTACCAAAATATCTAGTGCTCGCTTAAGCATCCGTTCCCACCTAGGCATAAACTTATGTTCTATCTCCAGTAGGATTTCACCATAGACATGATTAAGTTTTACACTCCCTAGCATGATATCATACATATCCGGAATGATCTTTACGAGTACCGTATCATTAAAATCATATAAGGTATCCAAGATAACCTTAAGCTTGTTATGATCTGAAGTTTCTATTGCTATGATAACTTCTTCTACATTATTATCCTGTATTATTTTATGTAGTTTGTCAAGCTTCCCTAACTTAGGAATACTTTTTTCGAGTAAGTTTTTTGATTGCCCATTAGAGTCAATGAATCCAATGAAGTTATGACCTAAACTATAAGGCTTGTCGGTGATTTCATTATACAATTCCAAAGCATTAGCATCCCCTCCAATCATAATTGTATTATACCTGACCTTACCACGCTTTAATCTCCTTTTCGCAATGGTAAGTAAGATCATTCTTATAGAAGCCGTGATAAGAAAATGCAATAAGAAAAGTCTAAGAAATGGGTAGAGGTATTTAGTATAATTGAGTACTAAGTCATCTAGCATTACGGTAAAAAACAATATAGAAACACCTAATAGACTTAACCAAAAAGTCCTTTGTAATGTAGCGAATCTAGAGAACCTGTAGATGTCTTTATACTTGTCAAATACTGTATACAATATCAACCAGCCTACGGGTATAAAAATAAGACCTAGGCAAAGCTTAGTATCTGTGAATATTTCTTGTAAGGAAATACCAGGGACTTCTATCTTTTTTCTATAGATAAAGAACAATAACCAAGCGAGCATAGCAGAAATAAAATCTGCTATCCTATAGATAAATAATTCTAATTGTCGTTGGCTTTTCATCTAGAAAAATAAATCTTAGAAATGGACAAATTTCAAATTATCCAACCCTATTTCAGCAGGTTCTCCTTCTGTTTCTGCCTCATCATATACTGCTCCTATAACCACCCTATAACCATCTAGCTGAGAGGCTAAAACATCTTCTGTAAAATCAATATAAATTTTGTTCCAGTCTTCTTGTGGTCTCAATACAATTTTATAATTTTTGAAAGCTGCATTGTCTAGGATTCCTATCAAACCTACATTGAGACTTACGTTGCATTTATAATCCATTTCTAAAAATATGGATGTTCCATTAAGTGGCAAATCTTTATACACAAAGGCAGTAGCTATTTCTAAAGTATCATTTTCTCCAAAGGTTGCGAAACCAGAATTTTGTCCTTCTAGAGGATCGACAGAAAAGGCTTCTAAAAAGGTATCCTCATCACCATCCTCATCGAAGGTAAATATATTACTGTTCTCAAAATCTTCTACAAATTCAAATACTGTTTCTGGCCTATATCCAAATTCTAAATTCAATGTCTCCTCACTACCAGGTTCTAATGACCTATCGATCTGGATAGGTTGATAAAAAGGATACTGGATAGGACTTCCGACCGCACCATTATTTCTTACACCAGCAAAAAAAGTTATCTGAGATGGATCTGTTTCTCTGAATATTGGAATTACCTGTGGCAGTTCATATACACCTAGAGAAAATTCATTGACAAATACCCAAAGATCCTTAATCTTATGACTGCCACTTCCTTGGCCATCTTCTGGAGTCACACTCACTGAAGGAATCGTAATTCTCGCTGGCACATTATCAAAATTATCCGTCAATGAGCAGGCAGATAAAAATATAATAAAAATATAAATGAGATACTTCATGAAGTTTCGTTAGCTATTTTTTCAATTCTTGTGGCCAGGTCTAGTACACTTATACCATCCTGTAAACCTATACTTACTGGTTTATTATTAACGATCGCATTGTAGAAATCGTCTAGTTCTTGTACGATTGCATTGATTTCTTTGCCTTCAGTTGTCGAAATGGACAAATATTTATCTCCTTTCTTAGAATTCAACTTAATAGATTGCTGATCTAGTCTAGCTTCATCTTCTAATCTTATAATCTGATTTGACTTATTGAGAAAATCTATATTTATATAAGCATCGTCCTGAAAAATACGCATCTTCCGCATTTCCTTTAAACTGATTCTACTTGCCGTGATGTTAGCAACACAGGCATTACTGAACTGTACTCTAGCATTACAAATGTCAAAAGTATCGCTCAAGATACTTACACCTTTTGCTGATATATCTTTGACATCCGCATCTACAATACTCAGTAAGACATCTAGATCATGTATCATGAGATCTAATACTACCGACACATCCGTTCCTCTATCGTTGTAACCCGCTAATCTATGTATTTCTATAAACTGAGGCTTCAGGTTTTTCTTATCAAGATCTCTGAATGCAGGATTATATCGCTCAACATGTCCTATCTGTATCTTAGCTTGTGGATGCTTCTGAGACAATTGTTCTAGTCCATAAGCTTGCTCAAGTGTTGCTGTTATAGGTTTCTCTATAAAGACATGCTTATCCATTTTTAGAGCTTGCTCGGCAACGGCAAAATGATCTTGAGTAGAGCAAACTACATCTACTGCATCTACCTTCTTAAGCAATGCTTCGTAACTATCGAAAGCTCGGACACCTAGTTCCTCAGATACGGAGGCTAGCACAGTAGGATCACTATCATATATTCCTGCTATCGTAAAAGGTGTATGTTGCATACACTTGATATGTATCTTTCCTAGATGACCCGTACCTACTATTCCTATCCTACACATACTTTCCTAGCTATTTCTCATTATGACCATTCCCAAAACAATAATTCCTACTAATATTACAGAAGCTAACCTGATGGATATTCTTACATTACGGGACAACTTCCTTATCTCCTCCTGATTATTGGGATACTTCGGCAGTACCTCTTTTTCTATTCTTATTTTACTCAATAACTGACTCATCGAAAAATCTACATTTTGCTTTGACAATATTCGATAATACTTAAATACGCTTATTCTTAGATATAGATTAAACGAAAGCAAAATTATAAATGCGATGGCAAGAAAGCTCAATAAATTTGTGTACATTAATTTGTCAATTGGATGTCCAAAGGTAGTGTAAAAATAATTATTTAAAGTTCATTCACCTTAAACTATAAATAAGGACATTCTGTCGAAAAACATCAATCGAAAACACGAGTATATGATAGATCTTAAGTTACCTATTTACAGATTATTAAGCATACTAATAATTTTTAATATAATAGTATATCCATGTTCCGCTCAGAAGAAAGAATTATCCTATTATCTACCTGAGCAGAATTATAATCCTGACATCCTTACCCCGGAAGCCTTTCTAGGATATCAAGTAGGCGAATGGCATGTAAGTCATGATCAGCTTAAATTTTACATGGAATATCTAGCTAAGGTATCTGATAGAGTGACTATAGAAAGTTATGCGTATACTCATGAACATAGACCGCTCCAATTGCTAACCATTAGCTCACCAGAAAATCAAAAAAATATAAATACCATACAGGCAAATCAAGAAAAACTTTCTAATGGTGAAGATATAAATAAGGCTAATCATCCAGCTATCGTCTATCAGGGATATAGTATCCATGGAAATGAATCCAGTGGCAGTAATGCCGCAGTATTAGTTGCCTATTATCTAGCAGCTGGACAAGGAGAAGAAGTTATGAAAACCCTCGATGAGCTCGTCATCTTACTAGACCCTTGTTATAATCCTGACGGACTCACAAGGTTTGCAACCTGGGCTAATGGTAATAGATATGCCAATCTAATTTCCGATCCGCAAAGTAGAGAATATAATGAGCCCTGGCCGAGGGGAAGAACTAACCACTACTGGTTCGACCTTAACAGAGATTGGTTACTGCTGACTCATCCAGAATCTAAAGGTAGAATCAAGAATTTCCACAAATGGAATCCCAATATTCTAACCGATCACCATGAAATGGGCACCAATTCTACTTTCTTTTTTCAGCCTGGTATTCCATCTAGAACTAATCCTAATACGCCACAGATCAATCAAGATCTGACTGAAGAAATAGGCACCTTTCACGCTTCTGCACTAGATCAGATAGGTTCCTTATATTATAGTAAGGAATCTTTTGATGATTTCTATTACGGAAAAGGATCAACCTATCCTGATGCTAACGGCTGTGTCGGCATCCTGTTCGAGCAAGCGAGTTCTAGAGGTCATCTACAAGAGAGCGCTAACGGATTACTGAGCTTTCCATTTACTATAAGAAACCAAGTTGTTACCTCTCTATCTACGCAGCGAGCTGCTGTAAATATGAAAGACAAGTTACTAGCTTACAAGCAAGATTTTTTTAAAGATGCTTCTTCTAGAGCAAGGGCAGAAAAAACTAAAGCTTATATATTCAAAGATAGAGACAGTTACAAGTTGAACAGATTTATCAACACCTTACTAGCACATAAGGTAGAAGTGCACCAGGTAAGTAACACTGTAAATAAAGATGGCAAGAGCTACACTTCAGACAATAGCTATATAGTTGATCTAAACCAGAAACAACATACCCTTGCTAAGACAATTTTTGAAAGTGTCAATAGTTTTAAGGATAGTCTATTCTATGATGTATCTGCATGGACCTTGCCGCTAGCCTATGATCTAGATTATGCTGCGCTCAGTAGTGGAGATTTCAAGAAAGGTGTTAAAGGTGAGCGAATCACAGATCATCCTATACCTGCAGGAAAAGTATCTGATGAGAATGCAAGCTATGGTTTCGCTATCCCTTGGTATCAATATATGGCTCCAAAGATGGTCTATGATCTACTAGGAAAAGGACTGACTGTCAAAATAGCTTCAGAACCCTTCACACTAAATCCTAAAGGCAAAAAAATGAAGATGGAAGCGGGTACTGTTATCCTTCCACTTAATAATCAGAAAACATCAGCAGAAGAAATAAGAGCAATCGTAAAATCTCTATCTACAGAACATCATGTAAATGTTGTGGGAATAGAATCCGGTATCACTGGTGAAATCAACCTAGGTAGCCCACAGATAAGATCTATAGTGCAACCTAAGATAGCGCTTATCTCTGGAACGGGAACTGTAAGTTATGATGTCGGAGAATTGTGGCATCACCTAGATAAGGTTATGAATATTCCATTCACCATGTTAGACAAAGCGCAGTTTTGGCGTGCTGATCTAAGCAAATATGACGTTATCATTCTTCCTGACGGAAGATATAATGACACGGATTTCAAAGCCGAAAAACTAGAAGAATGGATAACAGACGGAGGAACAGTTATTGCTTTCGAAAATGCCATCAATTACCTTAATGGCAAAAAACTCATCACAGTAACCAATAAAAAAACGGATGCTGGAAATTTAAAAAATACAGCCTATAATAAATACACAAAAAACAGGGGTGCGCAGGTTATAGGAGGAGCTATTTTCGAGACCAAGATAGACCTTACAAATCCGCTAGCCTATGGTTATAATGATCCTTATATACCGATGTTCAAGAAAGGTACAAATTTCTTCGAGCCCACAAAAAACAAATTGGCTACACCAGCGAGTTATACGGCTACCCCACTACTAAGCGGTTATGTATCTAAGCCTAATATCCAGGCGCTAGAAAATTCAGCAGCTATAATGGTCTTCAAAAAAGGAGGTGGAAAGATTATTTGTTTTACGGATGACCTAGTGTTCAGAGGCTACTGGTGGGGAACAAGCAAGCTGTTTGCTAATGCCATATTTTTTGCTGATCTGATAAGTGGAGCTGCTGAGCAGTAGGGTAAGTATAGTTGTAAGTCGTTTATTTGATAACTAAAATATTCAACTTTGTGCTTCTTATAAAATTCAAAGTCTGCAAATAATTTTCGCTCTATTTTCAATGTAGAAAAATTATTCAAATGGTCTAAATCGTAATTTACATTCTAGACTATCTAAGAAAAATTGATCCCACCGCTGGTTTGGCAAATTACAAGAAATATTTTGTCTAATGTTTAATATGTTAGTTTCAGAAGGATTATCTGGATATAAATTTAAACTATTATACCTACTATATTTTGGCTTTTCATTAACAAACCACTCAAGCATTGTATCAAGCTCAAAAGTAAAAGTACCTTCTTTTAGGAACTCATAAATAACTGTATCAACTTCATTAACTTCTCTAGCTCTAATCCACAATTTAAATCTATCAGATTGAAAAAATATTGAGCCTAGAAGATTAACTCCAGAGTTTGCAATAGAAATATTTTTCTCTACTCCTCCAATAGTATATGAAAATGAAGTCAATTGTAAAGTATCATATGAGAAGTTATAGTTGATACAGTCATTTTTTTTCATCAAATCTGAAGACAAATTAGAATCGCTTTCAGTGGAACACGCAACTATTACTATAGAAATAAGTGATAAAAAGGCAATAGAAACAATTCCAATTCTGTTTAACATACTTTATATTTTAATAAGTTTACTTAAGACTGTAGAACCAGTGGTCTAACCCCCTATTAATCGGACAATTTTATGGTGGTTAATAATAATGTGG
>CAYYWZ010000038.1:0-36032 GCA_964475415.1 uncultured Saprospiraceae bacterium
ATACTTCATTTCATACCTTTCTGCGTAATTTTGTCCTTACTTCTGAATCTCCCTATGTAATAATAATTAAGAACCAAAATTTCCTACTGGTTACATAGATTTTTGATGATCTATATATCCATATAAATTTTATTTAAGGAATATTGTCAACTTTGAATGTCCTACTTTCATTGCTTAGTATCTTATTTTTCACAATCTTTTTAAATAGATAGTTATGATAAAGAGTATTTTGATCTTTTTGATAACCACTATTACTTTTGGGCAAAATGTTGTTATAGGAAATAAAGAGCAGGATGTTAAACTTGAGATTTACACAAATAGTTTTTCATCAAATCCGACTTTAAAATTACATGAATTTGGAAATGATTATGCTCGATTAAAGTTTGATATGGGGTATGGATTATGACAAACTTATTCCAGTTTTGATAAAAGGAATGCAGGAACAACAGATGCAGATTATCAAACTTCAAGAGTAAATACAATTACTAAACAAAGGTGTAACTGCAAATTCTACCTTAACTGCAAATCAATAGAAATTGAAAATTTACAAATTAGAGAAACTTAATCACTTGTTGTGGTCCTAAAGCAATATAAAATTAGGCTTCTACAGTCTTTAGCTTGAGTATATATAGGCTAGTAAATTCTATAGCTCCAAATAGGACAAATACATATGCTATATTACCTAGGAGAGAATATTTGAAAAAAGGAATAGCCATTGTGTAGCAACTTATAAGTCCAGCTAGGTCTTTCGTATACATAGTTCCAGTCAACCATACACCAAAATTAGAAATTATAAAAAAGGCTATAGAGCCTAATAAGGTTGTCAATACTAGATTACTGAATTTTACTTTTTTCAGTAATAACATAGCAACAACTATAATAGCTGCAAATCCTATATAAACCCAGAGCATATAGTTAGCAAACCATACTACACCTTCATTATTAGGGAAATAAGATCTAAGGATAGTATTGTTGAGCAATAGATCACTAAAATATAGTGCTAGTATAGGTATAAGGAACGCGATATACTTTCTCGACAAATAAGCCCCTCCTACCATTGCCATAGCTGCCATAGGTGTGACATTAGAGGGATGAGGGACAAGTCTAGCTAGTGCTGCTACAAATATTAGGACAATTGATATAATCGTAATCTTAGACTTCATTTTAATTAGTTTCTAGTGTAAAATTACAATATTATTGCTTAATAACCATAGAACTGGATATAAGCAGATAATTATCTTGTGTAAAGTTGATATTTCCATTAGAAATGTCATTACTAAGCTACTTATTATCAGCTGAGTAGATACATCTTCTAGAGTTAAAAGTACTTTTTCCAGTTATGGCTAAATTTTGTATAATAATAGAATAGAAAGAAAGAGCATTATTTCATGTATGTTAAGGAAAAGCTATCTTAGCAGTATGAACTTGTCCTAGGTTAAAGTTTGTATTATATTGCTAAGTATCATAAGATAAAATATGTTTTTTAAGGCAGCTTACAGAGGCAGAAACGAATTTTGGATGTATCTCATAACGATATTCCTATTTGCCCTTGGCTATATAATCGGCCAAATTCCTTTATTAGGAGCTTTATATTATAAAGTTGCTACTGATCCAAATGTCACTCAAGAAACCTTGGTTAAGTTTCAAGAAAATCCAGATTTTACACTTTTCGGCATCAACTCGAATGTAGGATTTATTCTACTGATCATGATGTTTGTTTTTGCGACCTTAGGTTTATGGATAGGCGTGAAATATTTACACAAGAAAAATTTTAAGGATATTATTACACCCAATGAAAACATCGATTGGAATAAGATCTTTTGGGGATTTGGTGTATGGATGACATTAGGTATATTCTTCGAAGCCATAAGCTACGCTATGGCTCCAGAGAATTATACATACAGTTTTAACTTGATTCAGTTTATACCACTATTACTCATTGCTTTTTTGTTGCTTCCAATTCAGACTTCGTGCGAGGAATTTATGTTTAGAGGATATCTTATGCAGATGTTTGCTTTTGGAAAAATGAGTAAGTTAATACCTATATTTTTCACATCCCTATTGTTTGCCGCTATACATCTTATGAATCCTGAAGTTGCTGAATATGGTTTAGGAATCATGTTTCCCTATTATATATCTGCTGGGCTGATACTTGCAATTATGACGGTAATGGATGATAGCATAGAATTAGCACTAGGCGTACACGCAGCAACAAATATCTATGGAGCTATCTTTCTTTCTTATGAAGGTGCCGCTATACAGACGGCAACTTTATTCAAGTCAGAAAATATGGATCCTGCGATTATGCTTATAATATTTTTAGTGATGGCAGCAGTTTTTCTTTTTCTAGCTTCGAAGAAATATAACTGGTCATCTTTTAGTAAATTAATCGAATCAACACAAAGAGAAAATGAAATTGTATAATGTTTTTCTAATATTACTGATAGCTTCAGTAACATCAAATGCTCAGACTGCAGAGAGATGGCAGCAACATGCCCAGTATAAAATGGAAATAACTGTTGATGCACCGAAACACCAGTTTCAAGGTAAGCAATGGTTAGTTTATACTAATAATTCTCCCGATGCACTAGAAAGCATATATTATCACTTATTCTTTAATGCTTTCCAACCAGAAAGTATGATGGATGTAAGATCTAGAACGATAGCAGATCCTGACAAGAGGGTAGGTGATAGAATCTCTCAACTTACTGATGATGAGATAGGATATCAAAATGTTACTAAACTTACTGCAGGTGGAAAAGATACTGAGTACAAAATGGAAGGTACCATACTAGAGGTTAATCTGCCAGAAGCTGTTTTGCCAGGTGCTTCAGTATTGTTGTACATGGAATTCGATGGACAGGTACCATTACAAGTTAGAAGATCAGGAAGAGACAATGCAGAGGGAATAGAATTTTCTATGACCCAGTGGTATCCTAAGTTATGCGAGTATGATTACCAGGGATGGCATGCTAATCCGTATGTGGGTAGAGAGTTTCATGGTGTATGGGGAGATTTTGATGTCAAAATATCTATCGATCCAGATTACATGATTGGGGCAACTGGTGTCTTACAAAATAGAGATGAAATCTTCGATGGTGATCTACTTAGAAAGTCAAAAAAGAAATATACAACATGGAATTTTAGAGCTGATAATGTTCATGACTTTGCCTGGGCAGCAGATCCAGATTATAAGCAACTAAGTCATACAGCTCATGACGGTACGCAGTTATATGCATTGTATCAAGATGGTCCACTAGCTTCTCAGAATTTTCCTGAGCTTCTACCTATAATAGATGAGGCACTAAGGTATATCAATGATAGATATGGCAAGTACCCATATCCTGTATATTCTTTCCTTCAGGGTGGTGATGGAGGAATGGAATATCCTATGGCAACGCTGATAACTGGAGAAAGACCAATGAATAGTTTGGTAGGTGTGAGTATACATGAATTAATGCACTCATGGTATCAGATGATACTAGGAACCAATGAGAGTTTATATCCATGGATGGATGAAGGCTTTACAAGTTTTTCTAGTTCAGAAATTATGAACTATCTTAAAAGTAAGAGTCTTATAGAAGGAGAGATACAAGATAATCCTCATTATAATGTAACTAGAAGTTTTGCAGGGTTTACTGCTTCTGGACTAGAAGAACCTTTATCGACGCATTCAGATCACTATACAACTAATACAGCATATGGAGTAGGTTCTTATACTAAAGGAAGTGTATTTTTAAAGCAGTTAGAATATATTATAGGCAAAGAATCTTTCGATCAAGGTCTTATGAACTACTTCGAAACTTGGAAATTTAAACATCCTAACCCTAATGATTTTATAAGAGTGATAGAGAAGACTGCTGGTATGGAGCTAGACTGGTATTTACAATACTGGGTGAATTCTACAGCTACGATAGATTACGAGGTTGCAGATCTGCAATCCACTAAAAGAGGTACCAATGTAATGTTAAAAAAAGTAGGTAGAATGCCTATGCCTATAGATCTAACTATCAAAAGAACGGATGGTAAAGTTACTATGTTCACTATACCCTTGAGAATAATGCGATCCGAAAAATCTAAGGAGCAGGATATTAATTTATTAGTACTTCCAGACTGGCCTTGGACTCATGCTGACTACAGTTTTGAGTTGCCTTATCCTAAGGATGAAATAGAGTCTGTAGAAATAGATCCTTCTTACAGAATGGCTGATATAGATCTAGATAATAATGTATGGCCGAGAGTAGAAAAAGAGCTTGAAGAAGAGCTTGAAGAAGAGGTAGAAAAAAAATAATAAAACTAATCCATATTTGAATTTTAGTAAAGGTGAACTCAAGATCAGCTATTTTGCCTTTAGATTATTTAATCGCAAATTATTTTTTGTAACACTTTGCTATTACAAATATAAGTGTAAGCAGAAAGTGAAGAATTTTAAATAGTTACTTATCTTAAGATTCTAATATTAGAAATGTCTCATTATTATTTAGTATGAAAAAAAAGTATGTAATTGCTCTAGATCAGGGGACCACGTCATCAAGAGCTATAGTGTTCGATCACAAAGGATCTATACTGGGAACTGCTCAAAAAGAATTCAAGCAAATATATCCTAAGCCGGGTTGGGTAGAACACAATCCTATGGATATCTGGAAATCGCAGCTATCTGTTCTTAGGGCGGTAATAAGGAAATGTAAAATTAATCCAAAGCAAGTTTCCTCTATAGGTATAACGAATCAAAGAGAGACAACAGTAGTCTGGGATAAGCATACAGGAAAACCTGTATATAATGCAATCGTATGGCAAGATAGAAGAACTGCAGCTTTCTGTGATAGTCTAAAAAAAGAGGGAAATGCATCCTCTGTAAAAACAAAGACGGGTTTGGTCCTTGATGCTTATTTTTCCGGTACTAAAGTTAACTGGATATTGGATAATGTTAGAGGCGCAAGGAAGAAGGCTGAGAAAGGTGACTTGCTATTTGGGACGATAGATTCTTGGTTGATTTGGAATCTGACGCAGAGGCAAGTCCATGTCACGGATGTGAGTAATGCAAGTAGGACGATGCTCTACAATATCAAAACATTGAAGTGGGATAATGGTCTGTTGAAGATGTTAGATATCCCAAAGAAAATGTTAGCTGAGGTAAGATCTTCTAGTGAGGTTTATGGAGAGACAGAAGCTTCTTTGCTGGGTAGTAGTATTCCTATTGCGGGTATCGCAGGAGATCAGCAAGCGGCACTGTTCGGACAGATGTGTACTAAGAAGGGGATGGCAAAAAATACTTATGGAACTGGATGTTTCCTCATGATGAATACAGGGGATAAAATTATACGATCTAAGAATAACCTTTTGTCTACCATAGCTTGGCAGATAGATGGGAAAACGAGTTATGCATTAGAAGGTTCCGTGTTTGTTGCAGGAGCAGCTATACAATGGCTGAGAGATGGGTTAGAACTTATTAAGACTGCTAGAGCAAGTGAAGCGCTGGCTTCTATGGTGGAAGATAATGGAGGTGTTTATTTTGTTCCGGCACTTACAGGTCTAGGAGCGCCATACTGGGATCAATATGCTAGAGGTACCATAGTCGGTATCACAAGAGGAACTACTAAAGCGCATATAACGAGAGCTGCGCTAGAAAGTATTGCTTTCCAAGTAGCCGATGTAGTAAGGGCAATGGAGGCAGATATGAAAACTCCATTGAAAGAGCTTAGAGTAGATGGAGGTGCTGTTGAGAATAATCTATTATTACAGATACAGTCTAATCTATTAGGAAGAAAGGTTATCCGACCAACGGTGCTAGAAACGACTGCTTTAGGTGCAGCTTACCTTGCAGGATTAGCAACAGGTTTTTGGTCGGGCATAAAGGAGATACAAGCACAATGGAAGATAGACGAAAAGTTTGCACCTAAGATCAAAAAAGCAGTAAAAGCAGATATGTTATCCTCTTGGTCTAGAGCAGTAGATAGGTCTAAGTCTTGGTCAAAAGAATAAAATAATATGAGTCCATTTATAGCAGAGATAATCGGAACAATGATCCTTATACTTTTAGGTAATGGAGTTGTTGCTAATGCCTTACTGGATGAGACTAAGGGAAAGGATACAGGTTTTTTATTTATAAATATTGGATGGGGGATAGCCGTTTTTACAGGTGTACTTATTGCAGCACCTTTTAGTGGAGCACACCTTAATCCAGCAGTAAGTATAGGACTAGCTATAGCAGGGGAGTTCTCTTGGGATCTGGTAGGTATATATATCTTAGCGCAGATGATCGGTGCTTGCTTAGGAGCAACATTAGTTTGGCTCAGTTATTATCATCACTACCATACTACAGAAGATGGCGATATCAAGCTTTTTACCTTTTGTAATAAGCCAGCATTAAGAACGCCTATTATGAATATGGTGACGGAGATGATTGCAACCTTTGTATTAGTTTATGCTGTGTTATATATAGCGGGCCCTATAATAGAAAAAAATGGTGTAGAAGATGCTAAGATCGGTCTAGGAACCCTAGGGGCACTTCCTGTTGCGCTACTTGTTGTAGGGATAGGAGCTTCTCTTGGAGGACCTACAGGATATGCTATTAACCCTGCCAGGGATCTAGGCCCTAGAATAATGCATGCTATATTGCCTTTGGGTACTAAGGGCTCTACAGATTGGGGCTACTCTTGGGTTCCAGTAGTCGGTCCTATACTAGGTGCTATGCTTGCTGCAGGTTTATATCTGGTTCTTGTCTAATCTTTTTGAGCGTACAACTATTTAGTTGTATATTTTTTTAGTTCTTACACTTTTCTACTTGATCTAAATAGATGTTTTCTAGTGTTTTTTTGAGCGTGATATGATACTGGTTTTGATCATCGAAACTGTTGATCATTCTGCAACTATTTTGTTCATTAAGTTCTATTGCTTTATTAAAACTGTAAGTAACATCTTCTTTTTTCCCATCCGTAAATGACAGGCCTAGCGCGAGGTTAAAATAGTCTCCCCAGTCAAAGGTATTATCGTTATCACGGATTTTTCTGTAAGTGTTATCTAGAATGTATTTGCCAGTAGCATAGCTTTGTTCATCAGCAGATACTTGTTGCTCGGGGTAAGTATTTATGATGGTATCTTCCCAGTTATTTGTACTAGGTATAATTTTTTTTGAGCAAGAGGTAAATAGAGATATGATTGTAAATGTTATGATAGATGAATATATATAGCGCATTTTTTTTTACAAAAGTATAAATTTTATACACTACAACGTATGAATGTCGGTTAATGCTTTACCCAGATTTTTTTCTTCAATATATTATCTTCTTCGGAGAGAAAATGTACAAAGTAAAAACCTGGATCAAACTCTTCAACTGGAATTTTTACAGTTTCTGATGTATAGCTTTCTATTTTGTTTCCTTGAATATCTACAATTTCTATTTTGTTGAAATTGTAATATTGGTTATTGTAGAGTAGATATATGTGATTGTATAATGGATTAGGATATATCTTAAGGTCATATTTTTCTTCATAAGCTATATACACTATGCCGATTGTTTCTCTTTGGTAGTTGGTAATGTCTTGGGTTACTTTATAGAAGTGATTACCTATAGTTGGCTCTAGATCATAGGATCGATAGATGCGATGTATGGAGTCGTCGCTTGCATATACTGTTTTGTTAAATATCCATTCTATGCCATTTTTGCTTTTCCATATGTCAAATTGTTTTACTTCTCTAGACGGAATGGATTCCCACATAAGTTCTATAGTGCCGTTAGAAATGCATGCTGTCACTGGAGCAAGAGAATGCTGGCTGCTATCTTTCTCAAGAGCTAAGCTGATATGTTTATAATGGCTTTGTAGGTTGCTCATAGCATATGAACTATACTGAAATAACAGGCATAGCATGCTTACAAATGAAAGTTGTATTATCTTTTTCATAGTTTAGAATGTTAACGAATATTCAGTAAATGCTTTCTTATTTTCGAGACAAAATACATTTCTGAAATTAGGGAAGTATGCTATTGTAGGTTGAAAAACTATTTGTCAAAGATAAAAATTATGTATATCAGAATCATTAGTGTATACCCTGAAATTAGTGCAGTAAATTTATCAGGGTTTCTCATATAATTAGAGTAGCACCCGTGTAAGTTGCCTGGAGAGTGGGACCAAAGGGAGCAGACCGTGACGAGCTAAAGCGTCAAGCTGGGGGCCGAGTGTAAACGAGCTTGTAAGGGAAACGACCCTATTATACGCGACAGGTGGTGAGCTATGCGCACGTATGGTAGGGATACACCCAAATAGAACTATTATGATACATAGTTAATGCGGAAATTATCGTGAAAAGGACAGCTAAACGGATTATTCTTATAATTATCCTTTTTTTTGGAAATAGTTTGATCTTTAGTAGGATATAAACTATAAATTCGTGCAAGCAATTACAAACACTAATCAGTAATGTTTATTAAATTTTTAATTTAAAATCTAACTAATGAAGTACAGTTTAATTTTACTTTTTTTTGTAGCATGTTTACTTAATACGAATGATAGTTTTTCTCAGAAATCTGAGTGGCCAGAACTTGATAAGAGTCCACAACAATTTGCTTATTACCCAGCTAAGGCTGCATGGAGAAACTATCTAAAAGGAGATGATAGAAATATGAGTCCTCAGGTAAGAGTTAGTTACGCTTCGCCAGCTAAGAAAGAAAGAGTAGTTTTCGGAACACTTGTTCCTTATGGTCAAGAATGGAGGTTAGGAGCTAATGAAGCAACGGAGGTATTGTTTTATCAGGCAGTAGAAGTAGGAGGAGTAACACTTGGTCCTGGTTTCTATACTTTGTCTGCTTTGGTAGAGAGAGATCACTGGATTGTAAACTTTTCTACTCAGAGACATATCTGGGGAAATGAAAATAGAGATCAAGAAGCAACGGTAGCAAGTGTGAAAGTTATGACGAATAAGTCAAAAGAAATGAGAGAGAATTTTGCTATAGGATTTAAGGAAATAGATGAGAATACGGTACACATGTTGATGGAGTGGGAGAATACAAATGTTGCTATTCCTATTGCGTTTAACGTAGCAAGTTTCCCTGGTACAGATGTAAGTCCTGGAGACATCGCTCATTATCCTGATAATTCTAGATTCAGTAATTATCTGAAGCCTGAAGAATTAGAATCAGCAACACCTAAGGTACAAATAGCTTATGGACGTCCACAGATGAAGGGTAGAAAAGTATTCGGTGAATTACTGAAGTATGGTGAGGTATGGAGAGTAGGTGCTAACGAATCAACAGAGGTAACTTTCTTTCAGAATGTGATGATAGGAGATAAAGAACTAAGAGCTGGAAGATACAATCTATATGCTGTGGTAAATCAAACAGAATGGACCTTTATATTCAATACGGATATGCCAGCATGGGGCAGTGCAAACAGAGATGAAGAAAAAGACGTAGCAAGTATAACTGTGCCTGTAAGTCAGGAGTCGGAAGTGCTAGAAGCACTATCGATAAGGTTCAAAGAAATAGATGCTAAGACGGTGCATATGATAGTAGGGTGGGATAAGACCAGAGCGGCACTACCTATCGTAATGAAATAATTTCAAAATAGAAATCGTATAAAAAAAGGGCTATCGTTTTGATAGCCCTTTTTTATTAGTATTCCGTTATTACTTCTTTGGAAATTCTTTCAATACTTCTAGGAAGTATCCCCAGAATTTTTGAACTGAACTTACCTGAACTCTTTCGTCAGGAGAGTGGGCGCCTCTTATATTCGGTCCAAAAGAAATCATATCCATATCAGGATAATTTTGCCCTAGAATTCCACATTCTAATCCTGCGTGGCAGGCATTGACATGAGGGGCTTCATCAAATCTGTTTTTGTAAATATCAGCCATCAGTTGTACGATAGCTGATTTTGGTTTAGGTGTCCATCCAGGATAAGCTCCACTTGTTTTTATTTCGGATCCTAACATACTGAAAGTAGAAGTAATGGTTCTTACTAATTCATCTTTTTCAGACTCTACAGAACTCCTTGTAAGACATAGTATCTGATAGCTACCATCTCGTACTAATACTCTAGCTAGGTTATTAGAAGTTTGTACGAGACCTTCTACTTCTGGGCTCATTCTGAAGATACCATTCTGACAAGCATAGATAGAACGCAGAAGATTTTTTTGGAACATACTGTCGAGACATTTTTCTTTCACGGCTACAGGCTCTAGTGAAATAACAAGATCCTCATCGGTAGTATTATATTCAGCTATAATCTCAGGACTTATTTCTTCTATAGCTTCTTCTATAGTTTTTGTATCGTTGTGAGAGCATATAGAAAATGATTCTCTAGGTATAGCATTTCTGAGTCCGCCACCATCTATTTCGCTAATGGTAATATGGTATTTCTCATCGAGTATATAGAGTATACGATTCATAATCTTGTTAGCATTGCCTAGTCCCTTGTGAATGTCCATACCTGAGTGGCCACCAGAAAGACCTGTGACAGATAGCTTAAAAGTATTGCTACTGTGATTAGTGATCTCAGTATATTTTCCTGTAGCTGTGATATCTATACCTCCTGCACAACCTATGGTCAGTTCGTTATCATCTTCTGTATCTAAGTTGAGCATGATGCCGCCTGTAAGTAAGCCTCCCTTCAGCTCTAGGGCACCTGTCATACCTGTTTCCTCATCTATGGTGAACAAGGCTTCTACAGCAGGATGAGCTATATCGGTGGATTCTAGTAACGCCATAATTGTTGCCACACCAATTCCGTTATCTGCGCCTAAGGTTGTGCCTTCTGCGGAGATCCAATCATCAGCATATTTCATTTTGATTCCTTCGGTGGAAAAGTCGAAAGTCACAGAGGCGTTCTTCTGATGTACCATGTCAAGATGACTCTGTAGAACAACCGTAACTCTGTCTTCCATGCCAGGCGTAGCTGGCTTTTTGATGATTACATTTCCTATATGATCTTTTATAGTTTCTAGACCTAACTGCTTGCCATAATCCATCATAAACTGGATTACCTCTTCTTCTTTTTTAGAAGCTCTCGGAACGGCATTTAGATTGGTGAAATTTTTCCACAGAGATTTAGGTTCTAGATTTAGTATAGTGCTACTCATTTGATAGTTTTAAATTGAATAAAGATAACTTGATTTTACCCCTAATAAAAGTTAGATACATCTTCATAAGGTATATAAATGGTATAAGTTATTGCGATTTAGATCTCACCTACTGCAGCTTCCGTAATATTGACAATATGATCACCAACTCTTTCTAGTAAAGAAAAAAGGTTATTATATACCATAGCGGCATTAACATTATATTCTTTAGATCCTAGTTTTGCTATATTTTCTTTTCTTAGTTTATGCCTAATCTTATTGATTTTCTTTTCTGCATCTAGGGCATTAGTTTTATCGATATTTCCGTAGTTAGATGTATTAAGGTTATTTGTCATAATAACGAATGCTTCCTCTACTGCCTCTATCATCTCGTTGATACTAGACCTTTGCTCAGGTAAGAAGTATATTTTAGACTCGATCTTATTTTCTATGATTTTAGACATCTGAAAATATAGGTCTCCAATGCGTTCAAGATCATTTGTGATATGCAGTATTCCTCTTAAGTTTGCAGAGGTGTCTGGCGTTATTTCTTTGTTGGAAAGCTTGGTCACATATTCTGTGATTTCTATTTCCATTCTATCTGTGATCTTTTCATACTTCTTGATTTTCTTGAGCATTTTCTTGATCTTCTTATCATTAGTAGTGTTGATAAGTTCTTTGAAAAAACCTGACATAGAGCTAGCAATTTCTCCAAAATGTCCCGCCTCTTTTTGCAATTCTACAGTGGCAAGTTCAGGCGTTAGAGAAGAAGTGCTTATAAATTTCAAGCTGTGATCATCATCACTATCTTTATCTTTAACACTCCAGGTCGCTACCTTGACTAACCATGGGACAAATGGTAGGAGGAATACTACATTCAGTAAGTTAAAAACGGTATGGAAAGCAGCAAGTTTATACGTTTTTAGTCTATTGACAGTATCTATGCTTGCATCCACTTCTACATGGCCTTCAAATATATTGGTGTAGTTGTCAACAAAAATACTAATATATTCTATGATCCATGGTAATGATATTACCATCCATATAACGCCTATTATATTAAACATGGAATGTATCCTTGCTGATCTTTTAGCATTAGCATTACCTACCAATGAAGCAAGTTCAGCGGTAATTGTTGTACCGATATTCTCACCTAGCACCATTGCCGCTGCTACATCTAAGGGTAACCATCCAGTATAGACTAATGTTAGGGTTATGGCCATAGCGGCACTGGAAGATTGCACTAATACTGTTACCATAGCACCTATAAAGACAAATAATATTCTAGAAAAGATTCCATAGTTGTTTACATCCTTGATCCAGCTTAGTATCTGACTATTACCTTCTAGATCAGGCATAGAGCCTTTTAGTGCAGAAAGGCCCAAAAATAAAATAGCAAATCCAACTATAAATTCTCCCCAATACTTAAGTTTTCCGGATTTTGCTAATATTAAAGGAATACCAATTGCAAATAAGGGATAAGAATAAGCACTTAATTTTACTTTGAATCCAAGAATAGAGATAATCCAAGCGGTAATAGTAGTTCCTATGTTAGCTCCCATCATGACTCCTGCTGATTCTACTAAAGAAAGTAAACCAGCGTTGACAAAACTAACTGTCATGACCGTTGTTGCAGAAGATGATTGTACAAGTGCGGTAATCAAAAAACCTGTTAATACCCCTAAATACCTATTTTTAGTCATTTGTCTAAGGATATTCCTTAGCTGTGCTCCAGCTGCTCTTTGAATCCCATCACTCATCATCTTCATTCCATAAATGAAGAAGGCTAGAGAACCTATTATCTGAATTACACTAAAAAATCCAAAGTTCATGACGTATTATTTACAATAGTTTTGTGTTATAAGGCTATTGAAGTCTATTATGGTGCTAAAATAGATTTTTACATTGAGCTTAAATAAAAATTTAGTGAGAATTAAAATAGTATGATAAAATCACTCCTAACAATCGCAAAAATATTACTCTGTTATTAATTGTATATTAAATCTTAAACTGAGCTCTAAATAATTATCAAGTGTTTAAATAGGATTAAATATATATTTAGATACCTTTGTATCCCGTAATGAATCAAGCGATTCTCATCAAAAAATATCTGAAAATGTCTAAACATGTATTTGTTACGGGAGGTGTTACTTCATCATTAGGAAAAGGGATAATATCCGCTTCATTAGCTAAGGTCTTACAGGCTAGGGGATTTAAAATTACCATACAAAAATTAGATCCCTATATCAATGTAGATCCAGGAACACTGAATCCTTATGAGCATGGCGAGTGTTATGTTACGGACGATGGTGCTGAAACGGACTTAGACTTAGGTCATTATGAGCGTTTTCTCAATATTCCGACCTCACAAGCTAATAATGTAACGACAGGTAGAATATATCAGACAGTTATCAATCAAGAGCGTGCTGGTGTATACCTTGGAAAGACGGTGCAAGTAATTCCTCATATCACAGATGAGATTAAGAGAAGGATAAGACTACTCGAGGATGAGGGCGATTATGACATCATCATTACGGAAATAGGAGGAACGGTAGGTGATATAGAATCACTGCCTTATCTAGAGGCACTAAGACAGCTTAGACAGGAGCTAGGGAAGAAAAATGTAATGGTTATTCATCTTACGCTTATACCTTATCTTAAGGCTGCAAAAGAATTAAAGACTAAACCTACTCAGCATTCTGTGAAAGAACTTCTATCTATAGGGATTCAGCCTGAGATACTTGTATGTAGAACGGAGCAATCTCTTACGAAGGATATGAGAAGCAAGCTAGCCTTGTTCTGTAATGTCGATAAGAACTGTGTCATAGAAGCCCTAGATGCTGAAACTATATATGATGTTCCTTTGCTTATGCTCAAGGAAAAATTAGATAGGATAGTCCTCAAGAAACTGGATATGAAGAAGGGGAGTGATCCTGATCTGAAATATTGGAAAGAATTCCTAGGCAAGCTAAAAAATCCAACTCAAGAAGTAAAGATAGGTCTAGTAGGTAAGTATAATGAGTTACAAGATGCTTATAAATCTATATATGAAGCATTTGTCCATTCTGGCGCCATCAATGAGTGTGAGGTGAAGATTATACCTATACATTCTGAAGCGATAACGAAAGAATCTGTGGAATCTGTTTTGGGTAGTCTAGATGGGGTGTTAGTTGCTCCAGGATTCGGAGAAAGAGGTGTCGAAGGAAAAATCATAGGTATCAAGTATGTAAGAGAAAACAAAATTCCTTTCTTCGGGATATGTCTAGGCTTACAATGTGCAGTAGTGGAATTTGCAAAAAATGTTCTAAAGCTTAAAGATGCCAAATCAGCAGAGGTAAATCCAAAAGCTAAGAATCCAGTCATCCATCTTATGGAAGATCAGAAAGATGTAACAGAGAAGGGAGGTACCATGAGATTAGGGGCTTATGAATGTAAATTGAAACGTGGTTCTAAAGCTTACAAGGCTTATGGGAAAAGTGATATTTCCGAGAGACATAGACATAGGTATGAGTTTAATAATAAGTACTTAGCAGATATGGAAGCTGCAGGATTTGTCGCGACTGGAATGAACCCTAAGCGAAATCTAGTAGAAGTAATGGAGATTGAAGATCATCCTTATTTTGTGGGTGTGCAGTATCATCCTGAATTGAAAAGTACTGTAGAGAAACCTCATCCTTTATTCGTAAGTTTTGTAAAAGCAGCTATAAATTATAGAAAATCTCAGAACCCATAATCGTAATATAGACTTGGTCGGGTTGGGCTTACTCTTTGTAGCTCAGGTATTTCTGATTTTTATAAGTAGGAATAATATTTTCTTTTGGGATAGTATACAGTTTGCTGCAAAGCATGGTTTACATTTTTATGATCATGGTTTCAGTAATTTGTTATTGCCTCCAGAGATGGATAGCGGTCATCCTCCTTTTTTTGGAATGTATCAGGCTGCCGTCTGGAAGGTTTTTGGCCTTAGCTTGAAAGCTAGTCATGTAAGTATGCTTCCTTTTCTGATCAGTAATATATTCTTGTCTTATGCTGTAGGAAATATACTAGCAAGAAATAAAGGGATATGGTTTTCCGTTTTGATGTTTGCATGTCCATTCTATCTAGGTCATTCCGTTTTGGTCAGTCCTGATTTAGTTTTAGTAACTGGGTTTTTATTATGTTTATTAGGCGCAATTAAGGAGAATAAATTGTTCTTGATTCTAGGAAGTATTCTACTATGTATCATTAGTATGAGAGGTTTTGCTTTAGCAGCGACTATGATGATATGGTATTTTGTTTTTTGTAAAATGGATAAGGAGTCTTGGAGCTTAGCCTTTTGGAAAGCCGCTGTTTTCTTGCCAGGCTTAAGTCTTTTTTTAGGATATCAGATATATCATTATTATAGTACACAATGGATCGGGTTTCACCAGGACTCTCCTTGGTCTCCTAGTTTCTCTATAGCTACTTTGCCTGTAATTGCTAAGAATATAGTTCTGTATATCTGGAGGATGTGCGATTACAGTATGTTTATTATTTGGATCATAGTGATAAAGCACCACAGGCTGCTTATGGCTTCTCATAAGAAATATGTTTTGTTATTGTTTTTGCTGATCTGCTCATTAGCTGTACTTATACTACCTTTTCAAGGACTTATGAATCATAGGTATTTCTTGCCTATACAGATTGTAGGGATATTACTAGCTTTGATATGTATTCAGAAAAAAAGTATACAACTTGTAATACTTATTACTTTAATTGTAAGTTCTGGAAACTTCTGGGTATATCCAGAAAAGATAGCGCAAGGGTGGGATGCAACAATGGCCCATTATCCATTTTATGGATTAGAAGAAGATTATTCAGTATTCATAGCAAAGCAGGGTGTAGAGGTGAACGATATTGGAACAGCCTTTCCTATGAAGAATACACTACGACATCTAAGTCTATCTACCTCACTACAAAAATATAAGCCTTATAATCTTAGTGAGGATGAGTTTATCTTATATTCAAATATTATGAATGACTTCTCGGATGAAGAAATAGAAATTCTTCATTCAGAATGGGATGAAGTATATACTAAGCAATCTTCAGGAGTATTTCTAAAATTATATAAACGACGATGAGAAAACTAAAATTGACAGAGCTTAACCGAGCTACTCTAGAGGATTATCAGAAGATGACAAAATCTGATATCGTTGTAGTTCTAGATAACTTGCGCTCAGCCGGTAATGTAGGATCTTTTTTTAGGACGAGTGATGCGCTTGCTGTCAAGAAAATAATCTTATGCGGTATAACATCAGTGCCACCTAACAAGGAAATTACTAAAACAGCTATAGGTGCTACGGAATCTGTAAGTTGGAAATATAATGAAAGTGTTCTCGATGCAGTTACAAATCTTAAAAAGCTAGGTTATCAGATTGCGGGAATAGAGCAAACTGATAATTCTGTGAGTTTGGAAAAATTCGAACCTACGATTCCGATAGCCTTAGTTTTTGGTAATGAGGTTAATGGCCTATCTGAAGAGATATTGTCTAGTCTAGATGTTGCCGTAGAAATTCCTCAGTATGGAACTAAGCATTCTTTTAATGTTGCAGTATGCGGCGGAATAGTTTTATGGGAAGTTTTCCAAAAAACAAGATAGGAAGGAGGAACTTGTTGGCTCCTCTTTCCACAATTTATTTTTAAAGGAACTCAACTTTCCCAGTAGCTACACTGTAGATACCACCTATGATTTTTATCTCACCTGCTTTTTCCATCTCAGCTAATATAGGACTCTGAGCTCTGATATTCTCTATTGACATTTTTACATTTTCTTCGATAACTAGCTCAATAGTTGCTGCTGACATATCAGAATTTGTTGCCGATATCTTATCTACTGCTGGTGTGATCTTAGCTAGTAGATGTGTGATGTTTCCTAACTCTACTTTTTTACATGCAGCAGTAACTGCACCACAACTAGAATGACCTAAGACTAATACTAATTTTGATCCAGCAACTTTGCAAGAATATTCTATAGAACCTAGTATATCCTCATTTACAATATTACCTGCTACTCTTACATTGAATATATCTCCAATCCCTTGATCGAAAACTAATTCAGCTGGAACTCTAGAATCTATACAGCTAAGTAATACAGCATAAGGAAACTGACCATTACTTGTGTCATTAACTTGGTCTAGAAGATCTCTACTTGCTTGTTTGGTTTGTATAAATCTTGCGTTTCCTTCTTTGAGTAAGTTTATCGCTTTATCTGGACTTATTTCTCCTTGTGTAATTTTTGTAAGTGCTTTCATATATTTTATGTGTTTTAAAAATTCAAAATTTTATAAGTTAATTATACAGTTTTAGGTTGGTGTGTATTTTTTACATTTTCTTTTACCCACTTTATGCAGGTATTGAAATTATCGAATAGATACTTTTCAGGTATCAAATCAGGAATGATATCTATTCTCTCCATCATATACTTAGGTTGTTTTTGCAGATTGACAAAAAGTACTTTTATCTTTTTTATACCGCACAGATCAAATAGAACGTCTTCCATCGCGTACAAACCAGACTGATCTATGTATTGCATTCTGCCTAATCGTACAACGACAACAGATGCTGTAGAAGGTATCTGTGTAGCTAGTTGCTGGAAATCATCAGTCGAACCAAAAAATAATGGCCCTTTTATATGTTTTATAAATACTTCCTGTTTGAGCTCTTTGGGGAAAGTTAGTTCGTCATCCCATGCTTTTTCATTTTCTAGGGATTTAACATCAGAATTTTCTGCTGTAAGATCACCCATTTTTTTCATAAACATAAGTGATGCGATTACAAGTCCTATCCCTACCGCATATACAAGGTTCCACACCGAGGATAACACAAGTACTAAGAGCATAACAAATACTTCCGGCTTAGGCATGTTAGGAATTGCACGCAGTCCTTTATAATCCATGACTCCTATACCTACAGTTATCAGAATTCCAGCAAGAACTGCAGAAGGAATCTGTGAAGCGACAGGACCTAGTGAGATCAAAATTATAAATAAAAGAATACCTGCTATCATCCCTGATAATCTTGTTTTTCCTCCTGCATTTATATTTACAACTGTCCGAATAGTAGCTCCAGCGCCAGGGATGCCGCCGAACAAGGAGGCAATAGTATTACCGATTCCTTGACCTACTAGTTCCTTGTTAGGCTTGTGTTTAGTTTTTGTCATGTTATCAGCAACTACAGAAGTCAGTAAAGAATCTATAGCTCCTAGTAAAGAAAGCGTCAATGCAGTGAAGACGTAAGGAGAAATAGATGCTAAATCAAAAGAATTAAAAATACCAAGATTAATCTTAGGCAAGCCACTTGGGATCTGCTCTATAGGTCTATAATCTAAACCAAAACCATAGGCTATTCCTGACATCACAAGTAGAGCGACAAGTGTCGAGGGAATTACTTTTGTGATTTTCTTAAATCCATAAATAATAAATATTGTCCCTAGGGCAAGTATAAATTCTAACCAATCTATATTTCTAAAGGCTCTAGGAAATACTTTTATAGCTCCTAGAACACCAGAGGCCTCCTTGCCGGCAAGCGTCTGAGATTCTTTGAGGATCTGAGCAGGAGAAATGTCCTTAGCCTTGTTTATCGTTTCTTTAAAATTTTCCAATACCAATATATCTTTTCCGGCTTCATCTTTGAGAATGTTTTCCAAAATAATTTCTTCAGCAAAGGGCTTAAACTGTTCTACAAATTCTACGTCTTCTTTAGGATAGTAACCTAGTGAGGGTAGTATTTGTGTTAATAGTATGATGACACCTATGGCCGTCATGAATCCAGAAACTACTGGATATGGGATATACTTTATGTATTTTCCTAAACCTAATAATCCTAAACAAATCTGAAAAAGTCCTGCAAGTAAGAAGACTGTAAGAATTGCTGGTAATGCTTTGTCTATATCTCCGCCAAATGAGGCAATAATTGTGGCTATAACAACCATGCTTACAGCCGTCATCGGAGCTGTTGGTCCAGAAATCTGCGTATTTGTACCTCCAAATAAGGCAGCGAAAAAACTTACGAATATTGCTCCATATAGACCAGCGCTAGGTCCTAAACCAGAACTTACCCCAAACGCTAAGGCTAAGGGAAGGGCTACAATACCTGCAGTAATTCCTCCGAATATATCACCCTTAAAGTGACTGAAATCAAATAAACCCTTCATAAATATTTCAATTGTTGTTTAAAACTAACGGTTATAATCTCGGGTTTTTCTATTATTACTAGTTTTAGAAAAACATAAATTACTAATGTCCTGCAGTTGGTTTAAGATCAAAGAATTCTAGAAAACTTGGTGGGTTTTCTACAATACCTCTTTCTGAAATCAGTTTTATGTCAATGTTTTTATTCGCTGCTTGTGCAGAAAAATTCTCTAAGATTTCCACAATATCATAATCGAGATATCTAGTTTTTCTTACATCTAATTCTAAGTAAGAATTTCTAGGAAGATTTTCTAATTCTTTAAGGATAGCTCCCTTGTTGAAAAAGGTTACTTCTTCTGCAAGTGTCATCTTCATTTTTTGTTTACCATTACTCTTGTCTTCTATATTAAGGAAGTGTGAATTTTGATAACTTTTATATAGAATTACTACGACTCCTACCAAAAGACCTAGGCCTATTCCTACTAGTAAGTCGGTAAATATTATACCTAGAACTGTTACTATGAACGGTAAGAATTGCTTCCAGCCTTGCTGATATATTGTCTTGAATAATCTAGGTTTAGCAAGTTTGAATCCTACAATAAGCAATATTGCTGCAAGAACAGATAGAGGAATCATGTTAAGTAAATTAGGAATTAGAACTACTGAGAAAAGTAGAAAAAATCCATGAATGATAGCTGACATCTTAGACTTACCCCCTGATTGGATATTAGCAGAACTTCTTACAATTACTTGAGTTATAGGCAGTCCTCCTATCATACCTGAAATAACATTTCCAGTACCCTGAGCTAGTAATTCTCTATTAGTGGGCGTAACTCTTTTCTCTGGATCTAGCTTGTCTGTTGCTTCTACACAAAGTAAAGTCTCTAAACTAGCAACTAAGGCAATAGTAAAAGCTGTTACCCATATCGCAGGATTTGTTATACCGTTGAAATTTGGTAAACTAAATTGTCCCAGAAAAGAATCAAAATCCGAAGGGATAGGTACACTAACTAGGTGCGTCTTATCTATAGCTAGATTAGGATTATCTTTTGTAAGAACATAATAAGCTATTCCTATTAATACTGCAACAAATGGCCCTTGGATGATTTTAAAAATTTTAGCTTTTTTAGATAATACTTTATCCCAAAGTAATATGATGGCTAGTCCAATTATAGCTACTAATGTAGGTCCTATGCTTATATTATTGAGCATCACTAAGATCTCAGAAAAGGTGTTTTGACCATCTACTTGAAAAAATGCAAAATCACCTTCTGGGTCAGAATCATATCCAAAGAAGTGAGGAATTTGCTTTAGTATAATTATTATTCCTATTCCAGTCAGCATTCCTTTTATTACAGAGGAAGGAAAATAGTATCCTATTATTCCAGCTTTTAGAATCCCAAAACCTATTTGGATAAGACCACCCAAAACAACTGCTAATAGGAAGTTCTCAAAGCCACCTAAAGTTCCTATAGCTGTAAGGACTATAGCTGCTAATCCTGCTGCAGGTCCACTAACTCCTATCTGGGATCCACTTATAGACCCAACAACAATTCCACCTACTATACCCGCTATAAGACCAGAAAATAGGGGAGCTCCACTAGCAAGCGCAATCCCTAGACATAAGGGTAATGCTACGAAAAATACAACTATACTTGAAGGTATATCACTTTTTAAATTACCGAATAGATTCGGAGAATTCACATCACTCATTTTTTGAACGTTTAAATTTTTAGAAATAAAAAGGTTTCAACTAAGCTTGTCAGTTGAGGAGTATCAGCTAGGAACTAGCCTAAATCTGGTGGAGGATTTACTATTTCTTGATAGTTATTGAAAAATAACCTGTGGTCAAACACGACTATGATAGTAGACTGTTCTACACAATCAAAATGGGAAGCCATATCGTCTAGGAAAAATTCCACTTTCTTTTCTGATTCGTTACTGTCAGAGGTCTCGCTATCGTTGCCTGATTCTGCGGTTAGGTCAAGAAAATATGTTTCTGATATATTCCATAAAAATATACTGTTAGAAACGTCGCTGGCAAAAATTGAACAAACAAATATTACAGAATATATTAACCTCATAGTCTTAACTAAATCTAAATATACGATTAAAATTTAAAAGTCAGTAATACTGTCATTAATGTTTTAAAAAATCATACTATTGTTTATATTGCGGTTATATATAATAATACATCAGACATGATTCTTGACATTAAATTTCAAATGAATGACCGCCTCTACTTGAGAGATCCTCAGTTGACAGACTTGGGCAAGAACATCTTACAGTATAGTATATTACTTATAGATCAGTTAGGTTTTGAGAATTTTACATTTAGAAAATTAGCTACGGAAATAGGGTCAGCGGAAAAATCTATTTACAGATATTTTGATAACAAGCATATGCTTTTACTTTATCTTACCTCATGGTATTATGAGTGGGTACACTATCTGATAGATTTCAATACTAATAACATAGAAGATCCCCAAAAGAAGCTAGAAATAGCGATACATAATATTGTAAATGCTTCTAAAGAGTCGCCACTAACTTCTTATATTAATGAGAATATTCTCCATAAGATAGTAGTGAGTGAAGGTTCTAAATCTTACCATGTACATAATATAGATTCTGAAAATAAGATCGGTCTATATCTTAGTTACAAAAATCTAGTTAAGCAGTTGTCAGATATTATCTTAGAGAGAAAACCTAAATTCTGTTATAGTAAAAGTCTAAGTAGTAATCTATTAGAGATGGCAAATAATCAAATATTTTTTGCTGAACATCTCCCTAACTTGACAGATATAAAGAAGAGAAAGAAAATCAACCTAGAGTTAGAAAAAATGATGGTATTCTTTGCAACTAAGATAATTGCCTAGTTATCTGTAACCAAAGTTTTTGACATAATCAGGTCTTAAGATAAGCCTTAGTCCAAATTGTAATTGAGAACTGTTACTATATTCTAGCGCTTCATCACAATTCAAACAACTAGTATCTCCAGCGACAAAGTACTTATTATATAATATATGTGGCGTAAGGGTGATCAGATTGTTTATTCCGATGTCAAAACCAATCCCTGCACCTAGTTTGAAAGTACTATATTTGAAGTTCATCTCATTCACGACTATCGGGTCATTAGTCTGCTCCATAGAGTAACTACTTATACCATACCCTGGGCTGAGAATAACATGAAAACCTTTACCAAGCTTATTGCCATCTTTAGAAAAGGTTGGACAATCACAATCGCCTGCAAAATCTAACAAGTATATATTGGTGTGCATATTTAGAAAAATTCCAGTAAAATTGAGTTCGAGAACTGAAGATTGTATTTGACTTGTCAATACTCGAGATGTAGAAGCCTTTGCAAAAGCTACCTCTGGGAGAAATTCAATTCTTTTATTCTTAAGTCTAAACCAATAATTTACACCGATCTCATAAGAACTTCCCAAAACATCATCTGATAGGATTAATCCTTCCTCTAGTTCGTCATAGCTGTTGTTATTCCATTTGAGACTGACGCCTACTTGGGCTTGGCTAGATAGCGAAATGCCAAAAAAAATAGCTATAAGTATAGCAAATCGTTTACAAGAGGAGAAATTGTTAGGCATATTGTTTATATTTTATATTACTTAAGTAACGCTGACTCAATTTAAATATTTTTATAAGCTATATTTGCCTTTTCCGGATAAAAAATACGATTCAGCATATATATTGATATGAAGACAAAAACATACAGGAAGGAAAAAGTGAATGTCATTACCTTAGGGTGTTCTAAAAATCTGGTAGATTCTGAGAATCTTATCACCCAATTAGATGCTAATGATTATAAGGTAACGCATGAGTCTTCGGACGATTCAGATATAGTAATTGTAAATACCTGTGGCTTCATAGATCTAGCGAAAGAAGAATCTGTAAATACTATTCTAGAGTATGCTGAAGAGAAAAAATCTGGAAATATAGAAAAGCTATATGTTACAGGATGTTTATCTGAGCGATATAAGGCAAACTTAGAAGAACAGATTCCTGAGGTAGATGCTTATTTTGGAACCTTAGAACTTCCATCTCTTTTATCAAAACTTAATGCAGATTATAAGCATGAATTGATAGGAGAGCGACTGATTACAACTGATACGCACTATGCCTTTCTCAAGATATCCGAAGGTTGTAACAGAACCTGTTCTTTTTGTGCCATACCTCTTATGCGTGGTAAGCACATATCTAAATCTATAGAAGATCTCATAAAAGAAACAGAAGGTCTAGCCAGAAAGGGCGTAAAAGAAATTATGTTAATCGCTCAAGAATTAACTTATTATGGATTAGATATCTATAAGAAAAGAGCACTTCCTGAATTATTAGATGCCTTATGTGAAGTAGAGGGTATAGAATGGATACGCTTGCATTACGCTTATCCGAGTAAGTTTCCTGTAGAGATTTTTGATGTTATGGCACGTCGGAAGAAAATATGTAACTATCTAGATATTCCATTGCAACACGCTAATGATGCCGTACTAGAAAGAATGCGTCGACAGATAACTCAGGAAGAACAAAGAGAACTTATAAACATTGCAAAAGAGAAAGTACCTAACATAGCTATACGTACAACCATGTTAGTAGGATTTCCTGGAGAGACAGAGGAAGAGTTTCAGGACCTCTGTAATTATATCAAGGATATGAAATTTGACAGATTAGGCGTTTTCCAATATTCACATGAAGAAGGAACAATTGCACATGATCTAGAAGATGATGTTCCTACGGAGACTAAGCAAGAACGTGCCAGTACAATTATGAATATCCAGCAAGAAATATCACTAGAAAAAAATGAAGCTAAGGTAGGTAAGACCTTAAAAGTGTTATTTGATAGAAAGGAAGGGGATAGTTTTATCGGTAGAAGCGAGTATGATTCTCCTGAAGTTGATAATGAAATTATAGTAAAAGCAGAGAACAACTATGTAAGGATAGGTGATTTTGCTTATGTAAATATTGAAGAAGCTACAGAATATGATTTAATAGGAACTGTAAAACAATAAGCACAAATAGTTGTTTACACCTTTATGAATGATAGCTCTATTTTTGCGCGTAAGGTAAGTCCTTTTCATCAAGCAGGTGCTGTGTTGGTTATAGTTATCTTTATCCTTATTGTTCACAAAGGAATATCTGGAGAATCGACAAATCCAATCTTTCCATGGGAAATTGCTTTCTCAGGAGCCTTGTTTTTTGCTATGATCAATTGTATGCTGAGCTTTAGTTACCTTAATCAAAACAAATACTGGTTGATGTCCATAGGAAGCTATCTTGTATTGGCTGCATGTGTTTTTGGATTAGCCTATTGGTTCTCTGGGATAACAATTGATGAGGCTGGTGCGTTTAGATGGATGTTCCTCGTATTTACATTTTCTTATATATTATTATTGTCAATTGTAAGAGCAATGAGAAAAATTGTCGGATTTGTACAAGAACAGGATGCGGCGCTTAGAGGAGAGTCTAAAAATTAAATGATACAAATACTCAGATCTATGAAGAATATAATGTTTTTAGTACTAGGACTTTTTATGGCTATGACTGCGTGTAAGTCTAATAAAAGTGAATTGTCTAACGAGGTGGAAACAGAAGTTTCGTCAGCCGTAGATAAGATGGAGGACGCTTTAGAAAAGTCAGAAACTGTAAATACAGATAGTAATGTAAAAAGATTAGGATCTAAATCGTCCGGCATAGTAAAAGTCGAAAAATCTCCTGAAGAATGGAAAGCTCAGTTGAGTGATAAAGAGTTTTATGTATTGAGAGAGAAAGGTACGGAAAGAGCTTTTACAGGTGATTTACTAGGTGTAAAACAAGATGGAATATATACTTGTAAAGGATGTGATTTAGAACTTTTTTCTAGTGACACAAAGTTCAAGTCAGGAACTGGGTGGCCGAGTTTTTATGAACCATATAAAGATGACCATATAGCTGAAGATGTAGACTATAATATAGGTTACAAGCGGGTAGAGGTTCTTTGTGCAAGGTGCGATGGACATCTTGGTCACGTGTTCGAAGATGGACCTAAGCCTACAGGTTTAAGGTATTGCATCAATTCAGTATCACTGGATTTTCTTCCTGCTGAAGGAACACCTTAATTCATATAGTTAAATTTGCTCGCTAAATTAGGGCTAGAGCTTGCTCAAGATCTTGTTGTAAATAGCTATATGGTTCAAAGCCAACAGAAAGTCTTACAAGTCTCCAATCTACATGGTGGTCTTCTTTTCCTTCCATATCATGGAATGCAATAAAAGGCATACATAATGACTCGTGACCTCCCCAACTTACTGCAATTATAAATTTTTTCAATGCATGAACGAAGGTTCTTACCTTCTCTTTACTATCTACGTTTAGGATTATAGAAAACAGTCCTGTGCCTCCTTTCATCTGTTTCATAGCTAATTCATGCTGAGGAAAAGATTCATGTCCTGGATAGATGACCTCTTTTATCTTAGGATGATCTGTTAGATAATTGACAAGTTTAATGGTTACTTCTTTTATAGATTTCATTCTGATTTCCAAAGTTCTAAGTCCCCTGATTACAAGGAAAGCGTCATGAGGAGAAAGAATGGTACCTAGGGTCATAAACTCATTTTTAAATATCTTTTCTATCATTTCTGCTGATCCACAAATAGCTCCGAAAACTACATCGGAATGCCCATTAAGATACTTTGTTCCTGAGTGGACGATGAGATCGATACCATAATCTGCTGGATTCTGATAGATAGGAGAGGCATAACTATTGTCTATGACGGTAACGATATTATGTTTTTTAGCAAGACTTGCACACGCAGCTAAATCTTGTAACTCGAAGGTTGCTGAATTAGGACTTTCTAGATAAAGAAGTTTTGTTCTATCTGTGATCGCTTTTTCTATGTTGTTAATATCTCTGCCATCCACAAAGGTACAATCCACCCCAAATCTCGGCAAAAAGCTTGTTAATAGTTTGTGAGTCCAGCTATATGGATGTGCAATAGATATAATATGATCGCCCTGATTTACATTAGCAATAACAGCAATGCTTATAGCCGCAACTCCACTTCCTGTAACTAGTGCATCTTGAGTATGTTCTAGAGCAGCTAGTTTTTTTCTTAAGATTTCTGTAGTGGGGTTATTTCCTCTTGTGTAAATATGGCTATGCAGTTCGTCTTGAATAGATGCTTGTAAATGATCTATACTATCGAAGGCAAAATTGCTGGTCTGAATAATGGGTGGGGCAATTGCTTTGTAATATAGATCTCTATTTTCCCCATTGTGAATTAGAGCATCATATAATTTATCCTTATCCATTTAATATTAATTTTAAAAGAAATATACAATTAAGTAACCAATATAATATTCATGGATATGGATTTGTAAAAATACGGATAGGTGCATAACTAAAAAGAGAGACCTTACCAGAGCCTCTCTTATCGATTAATGTAAATTCTATAAGAATTATTACATATACTGAATAAGGACACCTTTGCATTTGCCCTCATAATAAAATAATGCATTTGGTACGAAGTACCTATACGTTAGATGGGTCATTAAAATCCAAGTGATTTTTAGGGGTCAATTGAAAATGGTTTAACCTCATCTAACCTGCAAACACCTAATTTACGAGAAATAGTTCACTATTATCTTAAAAACGGCAATATCTATATGTTAAAGACAGAACCAAAGAGCTAAAAAAAAAGCCTCTTTAGCTTTTTTCTTGAGAATTTTTTCGAATTTATTGTGTCCTTTAGGTTTGGCTGCCGTTATAGAGTCGTAATTAACTTATGATTACCGATTAATGTAGTTTCAAACTGCGACATACAGGAATGAATAAAATTACAAGGCGACATTACCAGTGTC
Organism: uncultured Saprospiraceae bacterium; assembly: GCA_964475415.1. Lineage (GTDB taxonomy): Bacteria > Bacteroidota > Bacteroidia > Chitinophagales > Saprospiraceae > CALCMJ01. Next base: position 27,052 of record CAYYWZ010000038.1, read on the forward strand.
GCTTTTTTTTATCCATCTATCTCAATTAAGTATTTGTTTTTCTTTCCGTTCTGTAGCATCATATATTTATTATGGAAGAAGTCATCAGCATTTACGGTATATTCTATATCTGATATTTTTTCTAGATTTACCGATATGGCATTACCAGAAATAGCTCTTCTCGCCTCACCTTTGGACTTAAGTATATCCGTAGTTTCTGTCATTAAATCTATAATATTCACTTCACCACTAGTAGCAGCTTGAGTAATAGTGTAGCATGGGATTTCTTTAGAAATTAGTTTGTAATCCTCAGGCGAAAGATCATTTAGACTAGTCTTATCTAATTTTTTGTTAAATAAAATGTTACTAACCTTCTGTATTGACTTTACTGCTTCTGGTGAATGGACACGTCCTGTAATTTCTTCTGCCAATATTTTCTTTAAGGATCTAGGATCTTCCTTGTAGGTTTCTTCTAGTGCTTCTATTTCTGTTTTAGTTTTGTAGCTGAAGTAACGCAGATATTTAGGAATGTCAGCATCATCAGCATTGATCCAGAACTGGTAGAAATTATAGGGACTAGTCATTTCTGGATCTAACCAGATATTTCCTTCAGCAGACTTGCCAAATTTCGAACCATCCGACTTAGTAAGAAGGGGAGTAGTGACGGCAAATGCTTTTCCTCCAATGTTCCTTCGGATAAATTCAGAACCAGAAGTAATATTGCCCCACTGATCAGATCCACCTATCTGGAAAGAGCAATTATTTTGTTCGAAGAGGCATTGAAAATCATATGCTTGAAGTAATTGATAGCTAAACTCTGTAAAGGATATGCCTGTCTCTAATCTGTTTTTCACAGAATCTTTTGACATCATATAATTGACAGTTAGTGTTTTTCCTACAGTTCTAAGAAATTCTAGTACTGGCATATCTCTATAGAAATCTAAATTATTCTTAAACTCTGCGGCATTAGGTATCTCAGAAAAATCTAAAAACTTGTAGAACTGGTTTTTCTGGTGTTCTAGATTATTATCGAGCTCATCATAGGACTTGAGTTCTCTTTCTTTATCTTTCCCACTAGGATCACCGATACGACCGGTTGCACCACCCATGAGTATGATAGGCTTATTTCCAGATCTCTGCCATAAGCTTAGCATCATGATCTGAACATAGTTACCTATAGTTAGAGAAGGTGCAGTAGGATCGAAACCTATATATGCAGTCTGCATACCACTAGCAAGTTGTTCTTCAGCCCCAGGTGTCATATCATGGAGCATTCCTCTCCATTTTAGTTCTTCGATAAAATTCATTTAGATACTTTTAATGCAAAAGTATAATAAATACTTATTTTACAGCCACCTAATCTATATATGAACTTAGAATATTTTATTGCAAGAAAATTATCATTCGGAACTGGTCGTTCTTTTACTAAGTCTATAATCAAGCTGGCTATAGCTGGCATCGCTATCGGAATAGCAGTAATGATCATAAGTTCTTCTATCATAAGGGGCTTCAAAAATCAAATCACAGATAAGATTTTTGGGTTTTGGGGAAACATACATATTACAGATCTCTATATCACAAATTCTAATGAGCCTATCGCTATAAAAAAAGATCAGATTCTGATGGATGAGATTGCCGATATAGACTATATAGAATATCAAGAGCCTAGAACCATAATGGGAAGAGAGGCAGGATATGTGCAGTCGAGAACAGCAGCTGGTGTTGAGTCTATCCAGTCTTATGCCATGGCCAACGGAATTATTAAGACTAAGAAGTATCTAGAGGGCATCGTTCTGAAGGGCATAGGGGATGATTACAACTGGTCTAAAATGGAACAGTATATTTCTAAAGGAAGAAAAATAAATACAACTTCAGAAAACTCTGCTAAGGAGATTATTCTATCTCAAGTTACAAGCCAAAGGTTAGATATTGGTTTAAATAATAAGTTGATTGTATATTTCATAAAGGGCGGTAACACAGTTAAGAAGGCCTTTAAGGTTGTAGGAATCTATAAGACTGGACTAGAAGAATATGATAGGAGAATAGCGCTAGTAGATATTAGGAAAATTCGTGAAGTTCTTAATTGGGAAGAGGGAGAGATAGCTGGTTATGAGGTTATCACTGAGGATTTTGAAGATATGGGTATTATTTCTGATCATCTATATGAGAGGGTATTGCCAGGTAATCTATATTCACAAACGATACAAGAGAAATTCCCTGGGATATTTGAATGGTTAGAATTGCAAAAAATTAATGAGTGGGTAATCATGGCCCTTATGATAGGGGTGAGTATTATCAATATGATTACAGCGCTTATAATATTGATACTAGAAAGGACTAAGATGATCGGTATTCTGAAATCTCTAGGTCATAAAAACTGGAATATTAGAAAGATCTTTCTGTATCAAGGGGGAATCATAGTTATGTATGGTCTATTCTGGGGTAATCTTTTAGGCTTAGGTATATCATTGCTTCAGAAGTATACTGGATTTATTAAGCTTGACGAAAAGAACTATTATTTGACAGAAGCACCCATAGAAATTAATTGGGCTATGGTCAGTATTATAAATATTTCGGTATTACTCTTAGTAGTTATATGCCTGATATTGCCTACTTATATTATCTCTAGAATTAAGCCTGTAAAGGTATTACGATTTGAGTAGATGTCTAGATTGTCAAATAAGATAAAGTTTGTTTACTATAGGCTGATTTTTGCCCTTAAGGAATTACCTACTAGAATTAAACGTCTAATCATACATCTCATCTGGATACTACCGTATGATTTTGATTTTGTGCAGCATGACATAGTTGGATCCTTTGCTGAGTGGGTTTTTGGTTTTCCTTTTTATATAATGGACATCATCTTCTTGCCAGAAATCTATGAGATCACTATGGAACTGTTTAAGTGGAATACTAGATTTCTTACTCATAGAGAAAAAGAGTTAGCTATTTCTGTTTTTGGTAATAGTATTATGCCAGACCTAGTGCGTATAGATAATCGATCTATTTCTGGCCCTAAGCAAGGGCGGTTTGCTTATGTAAGCTTTCAGACGATAAACTGTTATGGACATATGTCTGATAGAATCTTAATCCATGAGTTAGTGCATGTATGGCAATTTCTACAGTTCGGATCTTACTATATTCCTAAAGCTATCCTAGCACAAAGATCTAAAGAAGGTTATAACTACTATCGAACAGCGGGGTTAATGAATATGAAACTCAGAAACGGCAGATTGTATAATTTTAATTTTGAACAGCAAGGAGACATTGTTATGGATTATTTTAATATGAAACAAGTAGCTGATAACCAGACTGTTTTGGAATCGGAGGTATATGAATACTTTATGGAAGATATTCTATCTATGCGTACTTTTGGATAAAGCTTTAATTTTATGGATTGAAGTTTGTGATTAACCGTATTAAGCCTATGTTTGCATAGAATATAACATTTACTTCATGGAAAGTCCGAGCTATGATCCGTTACCTTACCTATCAAGACAGAGTTTTAACGGAACTCGATGGCATGGAAAATTGTCATTGGATTAGTATTAATCCCCCTTTTGTAGAAGGGGAACTAGAGCCGCTTGCTCGAACTTTAGATATTCCACTAGATTTTCTTGTTGACTCATTAGATATAGATGAGCGTAGTAGATACGAGAGAGAAGATAATGCAAATCTGATTCTGATCAATACGCCTATCCTTAATGAAGCAAGTAAAGACAATGAGGCCTTGTATAAGACCTCGCCTATAGGTATCATTCTGACGGAGGATAAGATTATTACGGTTTCAGGTATTCATAATCCTATCATTGACAAGTTTGAAGAGGGCAGAGTTAAGGGCTTTAATCCCGCAGATAAGGAACTGTTTACCTTGCAGTTGTTCGAGCAAAATGTTGTTAGATTTCTAGAATGTCTGAAGAAGTTGAATCTCAAACGTAATCTTATCGAACAAGAGTTATATAACTCAAGTCGTAATAGAGAGCTTCAAGAATTACTGAGGATAGAAAAGAGTTTAGTCTATTTTGTAACGTCACTAAGTACGAACGATCTTTTGATGATGAAGATGAAGAGAACTGATCTTCTGAAGATAAGAGAGAAGGAAGACCATTTTGATTTATTTGAAGATGTTATAATAGATAACAATCAGGCCTTAGAGATGTCAAATGTCTATACCAATATATTAAGTGGTACGATGGAGGCCTATGCATCTATTGTCTCTAATAATATGAATGCATTTATCCAGCGACTCACTATCATTACGATTATACTCATGGTACCAACCTTGGTCGCTAGTTTTTATGGAATGAATCTTAAGCATCTACCTTTTGATGATTCACCATATGCTTTTTTTATACTCATCTTTGTTTCTTTAATGCTAGGTGTATTGATTATTTGGTTCTTCAGAAAAGTGAGCAAATCCTGATTTTAAGTTCCTTTTTATAAGTTGAGTTGTTAAGCTTCAGTATGTTACAAACGGTCGATATATATATTAACTTTATATATTATATTGATTTATAATATGTTAGTTTCATTACCAACATATGTGGATAACTTAGAGGTCAAAATCGAGATAAATTTCATTTATTTGTGCCGGAAAGGGAAACGACTCTTAGAGGGGATGCTAAAAAAATACAGTATAACTAGAATTATATATTAAATTATTTGTGAAGACTTTACATATAAAAATAATAAATATATATAAAAAATCATAATACTTCTTTTGTCTTTCCATTTATAAGTCTAAATTTGATATAATTATTTTTTTAATATGTTTTCCCACATATTTGAACCAAACCAACATAAACAGTGATGTATGACTAAAGCAATAGAACCCATTTTAAAAGAGAATGCAAATAGATTTGTTCTTTTTCCGATAGAGCATGATGATATTTGGAAATTTTATAAAAAGTCAGAAGCAAGTTTTTGGACGGCAGAAGAGATAGACTTGCACCAGGATATAACTGATTGGGAAACTAAGCTTAGTGATGATGAAAAACATTTCATAAAACATGTACTAGCGTTTTTTGCAGCAAGTGATGGGATAGTAAATGAGAATTTGGCAGAGAACATGGTAACAGAGGTGCAGTATACAGAAGCCAAATTTTTCTATGGCTTTCAGATCATGATGGAGAATATACATAGTGAAACATATTCACTACTTATAGATACATATATCAACGATAATACAGAAAAGGACTATTTATTTAATGCAGTAGAAAATCTTGAGTGTGTCAAAAAGAAAGCTGATTGGGCACTTAGATGGATAGACGATGCAAGTTTTGCTGAAAGGCTAATTGCGTTTGCAGCAGTAGAAGGAATTTTCTTTTCTGGATCATTTTGCTCCATCTTCTGGTTAAAGAAGAGAGGACTTATGCCTGGATTATCATTCTCTAACGAGTTGATATCTAGAGATGAGGGTATGCATTGTGATTTTGCATGTTTACTATATAACCAACATATACAAAATAAACTCCCAAAATCGACCATTGAAGAAATAATAGCGGATGCCGTAAAAATTGAGAAAGAATTTGTTACGGATGCTATACCTGTAAAACTTATAGGCATGAATGCTGAGATGATGTGTCAGTATATAGAGTTTGTGGCAGACAGACTACTGATATCACTTGGAAATGAAAAGATCTATAATACAGAGAATCCTTTTCCGTGGATGGAAATGATCTCATTACAGGGAAAAACTAATTTCTTCGAGAAAAGAGTGGGAGATTATCAAAAAGCAGGTGTAATGACTGGCAGAGATAGCCAGGTATTTACCCTTGACGAGGACTTCTAGAACCTACACACATATTAAGTTTTTTAGAGAAAACTACATTTTCTAACATTCTAACTTAAGTTATGGATATCCATAGGTTTCTTTTCCTGTCTCTAGTACTGAACAAGAAACTTGTAGTCTCCCTAGCCCAAAAGGTAGAAGTCATTTTAAAAGAGAAAAAATGGAAGTAATTAAAAGAAATGGTAGAAAGGAAGCTGTATCCTTTGATAAAATTACAGCAAGAGTAAAAAAACTGTGTTACGGTTTAGATTCTAATTATATCAATCATTTAGAAATAGCCAAAAAAGTAATTCAAGGATTATACGATGGCGTAAGTACTACAGATCTAGATAATCTAGCTGCAGAAACCGCAGCAACGATGGCTACTAATCATCCGGAATATGCCTTACTCGCTTCGAGGATATCTGTAAGTAATCTACATAAGAATACCGAAAAGTCTTTTACCAAGACGATGGAGATTCTCTACAATTATATTGACCCAAAAACCGAGAAAAAAGCGGGTCTGATATCTGAGAAAATAATGGAGATTGTAAGAGCTAATAGCGAAAAGTTAGACTCTGCAATTATCTATGATAGAGATTATGCATTCGATTATTTTGGGTTCAAGACATTAGAAAGGTCTTATCTACTAAGAGCTAATGGGAAGATAGTTGAGAGACCACAACACTTGCTGATGAGAGCAGCTCTAGGTATTCATGCAAATGACTTAGATTCTGTAATAGAGACTTACAATCTGATGTCAGAAAAGTGGTTTATCCATGCAACTCCTACTTTGTTTAATGCTGCTACTCCCAAGCCGCAGCTATCCTCTTGTTTCTTATTGTCTATGAAAGAAGACAGTATAACAGGTATATTCGAGACCCTAACAAGATGTGCTAAAATATCTCAGTCAGCAGGAGGTATAGGATTAAGCATACACAATGTAAGAGCTAAAGGATCTTACATCAAAGGAACAGGGGGTACATCTAACGGTATTATCCCGATGCTTAAAGTGTTTAATGATACTGCTAGATATGTAGATCAAGGAGGAGGAAAAAGGAAAGGTGCTTTTGCGGTATACCTAGAACCATGGCATGCAGATATTCATGACTTTTTAGAATTAAAGAAAAACCACGGTAAAGAGGAAATGCGTGCTAGAGATTTATTCTACGCGATGTGGATTTCTGATTTATTTATGTTGAGAGTAGAGCAAGATGCAGATTGGTCATTATTCTGTCCTAACGAAGCTCCAGGATTAGCAGATACTTATGGAGGAGAGTTCGAAGCTTTATACCACAAGTATGAGCAAGAAGGTAAAGCTAGAAAAACAGTAAAAGCTAGAGATCTATGGTTTAGTGTTCTAGAATCGCAAATAGAAACTGGAACACCTTATATTTTATATAAGGATGCTGCTAACAATAAGTCGAATCAGAAAAACCTAGGGACTATTAAATCTAGTAACCTATGTACAGAGATCATGGAGTATACTTCTCCAGACGAAGTAGCTGTATGTAATCTAGCTTCTATTTCTCTAGGAAAGTTTGTCAATGAAGAAACAAAAGAGTTTGACTTCGAAAAACTTTACCAGATTACTAGAGTGATTACGAAGAATCTAAACAAGGTAATAGACGTAAATTATTACCCTGTAATAGAGGCTAAGAATTCTAATATGAGACACCGTCCTATAGGAATAGGTGTTCAGGGATTAGCGGATGCATTTATTTTGATGCGTCATCCGTTCGATAGTCCTGAAGCAAAGCAACTTAACAAGGATATTTTCGAAACGATATACTTTGCGGCTATGACAGAATCAAATGCTTTAGCGGCAAAAGATGGAGCTTATGAAACCTATGAAGGGTCACCAGCAAGTAAGGGAATATTGCAATATGATATGTGGGATGTAACACCTTCTGATAGATGGGACTGGGCTGAACTCAAGAAGAATATCAAGAAGGATGGTATAAGAAATAGCTTATTAGTTGCTCCTATGCCTACAGCATCTACCTCTCAAATATTAGGTAACAACGAATGTTTCGAACCATATACGGCTAACATCTATACAAGAAGAACTTTGTCAGGAGAGTATATTATAGTTAACAAGCATCTTCTGAAAGATCTTATCAGACTTGGCCTATGGGATGACGATATGAAACAAAGATTGATGGCTTCTAACGGATCTGTCAAAGATATTCCAGGTATACCAGAAGAAATCAAGGCTCTATACAAAACAGTATGGGAACTGAGTCAGAAGGTAATCATAGATATGTCAGCGGATAGGGGAGCTTATATATGTCAAAGTCAGAGTCTTAACTTATTTGTTGAGAATCCAAACTTTGGGAAATTATCTTCTATGCACTTTTATGGATGGAAGAAAGGTCTTAAGACAGGTATGTATTACTTGAGATCCAAAGCTGCAGTAGATCCTATCAAGTTTACATTAGGAGATAAGCACCAGAAAAGATTCCTCGAGGGCGAAGGCTCAGAGCAAGAAATAGTTGATTTAGAAATAGCAGACGTACAAGAAGGAGATGTTTGTAACATGGACGATGGATGTCTCATGTGCGGAAGCTAAAGATGTAAATACACTTAAACACACCTATTAAAATGGCCTGGTATCTTAGATGTCAGGTCTTTTTTTTGTAAGGAATATCATGTGGTAAATCTTTACAATGAGTTGTTATAAAACAAGTTTTTGGTAGAATTCAATTTTTAGTACCAATAATTTTTTCATTTTTTACCACTCGATTCAATAAGTAGATTGCTATCAATATACTCAAAATCCATGACAGCCAAGAAGACATTCTGTAGACATTTACAAAACTTAAATTTGGTAGCAGTGCTAAAGCTAAGAGAAACCTCTGCAGTAATGATCAAAATGTAAGACCATAATTAATAAATATTCACTTCCTGGACTTCCCCATAGTCAATATGATAATCCTTAAAAAATGAGTAGTCAATGTCTCTCCCTATTTCTGGAACTATGATATATAATTATAATAGTAGTACTCCAATATTTAGGTACAGGACTGTCCAATAAGTTGAATCAAAATATAAAACTGATTTATTCGGTGCAACCCTTAAGCTATCATTTTTTGAGCTTGAATTGATTTTATTAGTATTAGAAAGACTGAAGCAAAACAAACTTTCGTGCAGATATAGGTTCAATTAAATTCATTAGGTTTTCTAAATGTTTTCGTTTATCATGTAAGAATCGATTTATTGCACACAACGG
>CAYYWZ010000039.1:0-35960 GCA_964475415.1 uncultured Saprospiraceae bacterium
TGAAGATTCATAGTTGGAATCGTTTCAGTTTTATTATTTCTCTTGTCATCCTAAGGGAACAAGGTTAGCCGAAGAAACATAATTCATCCGCTATACTATATTTCGATCTTGTGGAGAAATCTTGCCCCTCATAGCAAGTGTAATCTTCCTCAAAAGGCTAGTCCTTAACCTATTGAATTCTTCGAAAAAGAAACCATGTAAAGAAAATTGTGTAGCCTACGAGCAAGGCCTCGCGTCAGTGATAGTAAGGAGCCGATAGGCGTCACAGCTGATGGACGTATCGGGGGCACAACAATATATTTATTTCTACTGTTAATTAAGGGTTATTATTGATGTAGCGAATGTGGTTATAGTCCATCGGGTGGGACCGAAGTGATAACGAAGTCCTGCATAGCACGCCCGGACGCCCAAATAACTATATAGAATAGGACTTATATCATGATTTGCTTTACTATTACAGAAAACTATATGATCTTTGTGGTAAAATAATTAGGAATAAAATGGCATACGATTCTACGGTAGAAATAAAATTAAACAGTATAGAGGAGGCTATAGCTGATATAAAAGCTGGTAAAGTTATCATAGTTGTCGATGATGAGGATAGGGAAAATGAGGGTGATTTTGTATGTGCAGCGGATAAGGTAACGCCGGAGATTATCAATTTTATGTCAAAATATGGAAGGGGACTTATCTGTTCGCCTATCACAGAAGAACGTGCTACCGCTCTAGAGCTAAACAGAATGGTAACTGAAAATACAGATCTGCACGGAACCGCCTTTACCGTTTCTATAGATTATAGAAAGCAGGGTTGCACAACGGGGATTTCTGCTTATGATCGATCGACAGGGATTAAAGCCCTGGTAGATCCTAATACACAACCTCAGGATTATGCCAGGCCCGGACATATTTTTCCACTTGTTGCTAAACCTGGCGGCGTGTTACGAAGAACAGGTCATACTGAAGCGACGATCGATCTTGCTAAATTAGCAGGACTTAACCCAGCTGGAGTACTAGTCGAGATTCTTAATGAGGATGGCACAATGGCAAGACTTCCTGAGCTTAAGGTAATAGCGGAACAACTAGATCTGAGTATAATAAGTATAAAAGATCTGGTATCGTGGAGAATGCAAAGAGAGCGCCTGATTGTAAAGGATAGTTCTTTTAGGATGAATACACAATTTGGCGAAATGGAATGTATCAGTTACAAAGAGCGGAATTCCAATATGATGCATCTAGTGATCAAAAAAGGTGAGTGGACAGAGTCTGAATCTGTACTTACTAAGGTCCACGCATCCAACAACGCTAGAGATGTTTTTTCTATGTTTATCGAGGGCAAAGATAATGCTATTATAAAATGTATGGAAAAGATAGGTGAAGCGGGTAAGGGTGTTATTGTCCTACTAAGACACCAAGATCCAGAAAATGCTATAGAAGAAACGTATAATATGATTTCTGATCAGGTAAATAATAATCAAGATATCGATCTGTTACCAAGTAATGATGAGATGAAACAAAGAGAACTAGGAATAGGTGCTCAAATTATAAATGACCTAGGTATCCGAAAGCTTAAATTACTAAGTAACAGCGAAAGAAAAAGGGTAGGTCTTATCGGATATGAATTAGAAATAATGGAGCATGTTCCATACTAAACAACTCTAGGAGACAGAACTTACACTTGATAAGTGCTAAGTGTTAGTTTAGCTTCATATATTTGCAAAAATTTCTTACAAACATAATAATATACAATTATAGCTTAAAGTCAATAAGTTAATATTAGAAAATTAAAAATAATTATAATGAGTGTAGCAATAGATCAAAAGGTACACAATAACCTACGTCCTGCCAAACTAGTAGAACATACCATCTCTAAAGGCTTGGGAAAACTAAGTAGTTCTGGTGCCCTCGTGGTCAATACTGGAAAATTTACTGGAAGATCTCCTAAAGACAGATATATTGTCAAAGATGATATAACAGCGAGTACAGTAGACTGGGGTGATATAAATATTCCTATAGAGGCAGATTCTTATCAGGCGTTGTATAAGCGTATGATGGATTACATGGAAGGTCTAGACGAGTATTATGTCAGAGATGCAGTAGGTGGAGCGAGTAAGAAGTACGATATAAAAATAAAAGTATATACAGAACATCCGTGGCAAAATATGTTTGCCTACAATATGTTCTTAAGACCTACGGAGGGAGAATCATTTGGTGATGCTGATTGGAAAGTATACGCTTTTCCTACGGTAGAAGCAGATCCAGCTATACACAAAACAAGACAGGAAAATTTCTCTATCATCAACTTTACGGAGAAGACAATTATTATAGGAGGTACTGCCTATACGGGAGAGATAAAGAAAGGTATTTTTTCTGCCTTGAATTATTTGTTGCCTACCAATTTCAACGTTTTGCCTATGCACTGTTCTGCTAATGTAGGTGTAAAAGGGGATACTTCTTTGTTTTTTGGATTATCAGGAACAGGAAAAACAACTTTATCTAACGATCCTGACAGAAGACTTATCGGGGATGATGAGCATGGCTGGGCAACGAGCAGTGTCTTCAATTTTGAGGGAGGATGTTATGCAAAAACTATCGACTTGTCAGAGTCTAAAGAGCCACAGATTTTTGCTGCCATAAAGTTTGGTGCATTGCTAGAAAATGTAGGCTTTCTAGAAGACGATTGTACTGTAGACTATGAAGATGTTTCTATTACTCAGAATACTAGAGTGAGTTATCCTATCTATCATATCGATAATATCATGTATAAGTCTAGAGGCGATCTACCTAAGAATATATTCTTTTTGACCTGTGATGCTTTTGGTGTATTACCTCCGATAAGTAAACTAACAAAAGAGCAGGCCATGTATCATTTCATAAGTGGATATACAGCAAAAATTGCAGGTACCGAAGAGGGAATTACTGAGCCGCAAGCAACATTTTCTGCTTGTTTCGGAGCACCTTTCTTGCCACTGCATCCGACGCAGTATGCGGATCTGTTAGGAAAAAAAATAGATAACGGATGTGATTTTGGAGATGGTAAGATCAATGTATGGTTAATCAATACTGGATGGACAGGAGGTCCATACGGTACAGGTTCTAGGATGGAGTTATCCTATACTAGAGCAATGATCAAAGCAGCGCTTACCGGCAAATTAGATAAGGTAGCGTATAATAACCTAGATACATTTAACCTGTCTATTCCTAGTAGCTGTCCAGATGTACCTAACGCGTTATTAAATCCGAGAGATACTTGGCCTAATGAAAAAGAGTATGATGCTATGGCCTTAGATCTTGCAAAACGTTTTGAGAAAAATTTTGAAAGTTATAAGGCACAGGCTAGTGCAGATATTGTTTCTGCTGGACCTAAGTTCTAGTAACTATAGAAAATATATTTTGGAAGCCTACAAGTTTTGCTTGTAGGCTTTTTTTGTAAATATTATCAGCTGTATTGTAGTATATAAAATTACAGAGAAGAATTTACTTCAATAAGTAAACAACTAAGATTATCTACTTTATAACAAATCGTTGTACAGCTGTTTTTTTATTGTCAATATTAAGGTGTAATATATACATGCCGCTAATTATATTATCGACTTGTAACAAAAATGATTCATCAAAGAAACTACCTTTTTAGACGACTTGACCTCATAGATCTATAAGTTGATATTGTACTTAAAAGAAGTACGTATTGGATAGGTTGTAAGATCGAATAGATCAGCAGTTTTTACAAGACGTGTAAAATCAGTATTGGTAAATACATTTTCTGTAGGTACCTCATTACTCAAGCTTGTAATGCCTTCCATTGTTCCCGTAAAAGAGTTGGTCTTATCAGCGGTAATACTAGCATCGTATTCTATAGGAGGAATAATTTCATAAGTTTTTGTTGCTAGTCATATACAACAAAGGTATCTAGTTGAGAAAAAAGAGCAATTGTTAATGATAAGAATAAAAGTGTAAAAGTACTTTTCATTTTTAGGGGGTTTAAAAATGGTCAAATGTTAGAATTCTATAATTATGGAATATAGTTGTAATAAAGTAGCTCGTCTAAACTTTTACTTGATTATTTTTTAGTCTGTGCGTTATAGAAATATTCTATAATTCTGTAAGACCTAATAATTAAATGTAATTTCAAGCAGCACCTTATCGTATTATGGAGTCTTATAGTTACAAAATCAATACGAATGCGATCAACTTTCTCCATTTTCATCATTCTGCTTTTGCAACTGCATCTAGTTGTGGCTCAGTCCATAGATGGTCCTATTATCACTTGTGGACTAGATTGTTATACTTATGAAGTAAGTAGTGGTGCTGGTGGACCCTACATATGGACGGTGTCAGACGGTGTAGCGTCTAATGGAATGGGCACATCAATAAATATTTGCTGGGATGATGAAGGACCAGGAATGATAAGTGTTATTGATAATTCAGCAAATCCAGGAAGTAATCAGTATCTCCTTACAGTAGATATAATAGAACCTTTAGATCCAGAAATATTCTTTCCGTTATATCCTACCTGTGTAAGTACAGATACACTTAATTCTACTGGGCAAATAGAGTTGCCACCAATAACTTGCAAGACAGCCTGTCCAGGTTCTGTGGCTACTTATTTTACAGAAGATATAAGTGGTGTAACAAATAGTTGGCTTGTGGAAGGAGGGTCGATATTAAGTACCAGTTCTAATTCTGCAACAATAGCGTGGGATGATGCTTTGGACTATGGCTTTATAGCCTTGTATCAGGAACAAGGTTCATTATGTAGCGATTCTATTAAGTACTGTATAGAGATGTTAGAATCTGTCGATTTAGATATCTTATCATCAAATGGTGGTGCTACAAGTGCAACGTTATGTGTAGGTCAGACCTTGTATCTAGAAGCCTTATCAACTAATGCCATAGAATATGATTGGACAACAACTGGGGGTCAAACTTTTTCTGGGTCTGAGGTAGCTATAACTTTTCCTACTGCAGGAAACCATCAGGTTGCGTTAACAGGAATTACAGATTGTTACTGTGCGGATACAATTTATTACGATGTAATAGTAGGCTCTGTTCCTGGTCCAGAGATATTGTGCACGGGAATCAGTTGTGTGGGAGAAGAACATACTTATTACGCAGGAGAAACATGTTCTACTTACTCCTGGTCTATTAGTTCAGAAGGTACTATTGTAGAAGGTGGTGGCGCAGGGGATGACTATATTACAGTTATATGGAATAATGGACCGTCTGGAGTAGTATCACTTTCTACATCAGGATGCGACACACCTACTTGCCAAGAAGCGACAGAAGTTTCTATTCCTGTCATGGATGGAAACGCATATATCAGTGGACCAGATGTAGTTTGCTGGGATGAGGTTAGTAAGTTTACAGCTCCGTATTATCAGGGTGCTGATTATATCTGGAGTATTTCAGGAAATGGTACTATTATATCTGGTTATAATACAAATGAAATAACTGTCGAATGGCAGACGCAAAATTGGCAACCAGACAGTTCCTTTATAGAATTATATATTGATAATTGTTATCTAGAATGTACCGCTTATGGAAATAAGGAAATAGATTTAAAAAGAAGATTTTTAATTTCTGGAGATTCTGAAATTTGTGAAAATAATAATAGTTTTTTCTCTGCTGCTGCGGGCTATGATTTTGCAAAAGCTGATTGGGAAGTATATGACCCTCAAGGTGTGCTTATCGCCTCTATTCCAGATGAAGACTTCTTAAATTATACTTTTGTAAATGGACCGGGCACATACCAGATAATTGCTTATGAAAATTCAGGAACTTATTGTAATAATGAAGCTACAGCATTTATAAGAGTTATCAGTACACCAGATGCACCAAGCAGTATAGACGGACCTTCAGCTATTTGTATAAATGAATACTATAATTACAGTGTAGACAATGATCGAACTAATTATTCTGCTAGATGGAATATAAGAGATGGAAATATCTTCCAAGTATTAACAGGAAATACGATTTCTTATCAGTGGACAACTAGCGGGCCCTATACATTAGAAGTATTATTTGTAGATGATCTTACAGGCTGTAGATCTGACCTTGTAACACTTCTAATAAATCAAATAACTCCATCTGCGCTAGTCGGAGATAATATGGTATGTATAGACAATATAGGTTATTACGAAGTCATAGGTGCTGAGGGAAATACTTTAGACTGGAGCATCACACCAGCAAATGCAGGGAGTATCATCGAATTGCCAGATGGTAAAGCGGAAATTTTGTGGAATATTGGAGGGATACACCAGATAGAAACTTTGTATTGTGGAAATATCCTAAATTTTAGTGTGGAAGTAGAAGAACCATCTATTCCTAGTCTTGTCTATCCGTCAGGTATATGTGAGGGGTCTATTGCTACACTTATAGCAGGATTGTTACCAGGAGAAACCTTAGTGGTTAGGAATGATGATGATGACATAATAGGTACAGGTTCTAGTTTAAATATTATGTCAGGATATTATACGATTGAGTTTACAAACTTAGATGGCTGTTTAATAAGAGAAAATATATTTATAGATAGTTATCCTGCTCCAGAGATATTAATATCTACACCGGGTCCTACTGCTTATTGTGACCAGCTGCCGAGTTTAGATCTATATGCAATTAACACTAATGAAGGGTATACCTATCAGTGGTTTAGAAATAACATACCTGTAGGAACAGACTCGGAATTATTTACAACAAACCAAGTAGGCACATATACGGTAGAAGTTACAGACAAGAATGGTTGTACAGCTATCTCTAATGAGATAGTATTAGAGACTGGAGTTTGTATAGGTTTTCCGGCTGATTGTGTCGCTACAGGAACGATAGATTTTATTCCCAGTCAGGGTACTTTTTGTAACACTTATGATTTTGCTAATAATTCAGTAGGGTATGTGCCTGGTTCGTTAGCTTATAATTTTGGAGATCCAGATAGTGGTGTTAATAATACTTCTTCTAATGAAAACCCTAAGCATGTATATGCAAAGGCAGGTTTTTATTTTGTTATATTATCTGGTGGACTACCTGCAGATCCTCCACCTGGAGTTTGTCTTGGAGGTGTCGGCAAATTGGTTACGGTACCTGTTGCTGCAGATTTTGATTTCACCCCTTCATGTACCAATGCCCTGACAAGCTTTAGAGAGTTAGCAACTTTCCTACCTACATTTTCTATAAGTTCTTACGAGTGGGATTTTGGAGATCCGGGAAGTGGACTAGATAATATGTCTTCTGATCAGAACCCCGAGCACTCGTATAATACTTCAGGAAAATATATTGTTACCCTTACTGTAACTTCTAACACAGGATGTCAGGCAAGAATAGCAAAAGAGATTACGGTAAATCCTACCCCAGTTATAGATTTCGATTTACCGAGTATACAGTGTATTTCTAAAGGACTACAATTTGTAACCTTAGATACAGGAAATATAGTAAAACTAGAATGGGACTTTGGTGATCCAGGGAGTGGTGCAGCAAATAATTCTAACAGTGCAATAGCTATACATGAATATGATATAGCGGGAGCCTACTTTGTTACACTCACTGTTGAAAATATTTATGGATGTATAAATATCGTAAGTAAAATTTTACAAATAAGTGATACAAATTTATCAGGTCAGATTACACCGGATGTGTTGCTCCCTGTTTGTCTAGGAGAAACAGTTACGCTATCTGCTCCTCCAGGGGGAGTTAGTTTTCTCTGGTCTACTGGTGAGAATACGCCAACAATAGAAGTTACAGAGCCAGGTTCTTATGGTGTAACCGTAACAGGTGCAGATGTGTGTGATTATGTGCCAGATGAATTTCTTATAAATTTCACCCCTATACCGGAGACCACTATTAGAGGATTTATTGTAAATAATTTCAGTGCGTCTCAAGAAACTTATTATGATGAAATAGAAATCTGTCTAGGAGAAAATATAGTACTACAAGCTAATTTTATTTCTAACACCTCCTATCTATGGTCTAATAGTGAAACAGGTAGTTTCCTTAATCAAGAAAACTTTTCTACTCTTCCAGTTGGTGAATATGAGTATACGGTAGAGCTAACAGACAATCTTACTGGTTGTACTTTTCTTAGTGATCCTTTCAAGGTAATTATAAGACCACTTCCAGATGTTCCACAAATTCAGGTGAGTGAAACTGACCCTTGCGAGGGTACACCAGTAACATTTACTGTTACGAATCCACAGCCTGGAGCATACTATACATGGAACAATGGAAAGACAGGACTGAGTATAACAGAATCTGCGGCAGGTGCTTATTTTGTATCTGTTATTTCTCCTTTTGGATGTTCTGCAGAATCTTTTTATTCTTCTATATCATCTAAGCCTAATGGGGATGTCCTTGTTTTAGGTTGTAGACAAGCTTGCTTTCCAGATACCCTATGTCTGCCTAACCTAGGTGGAATTACATATCAGTGGATAAAGGATGGAATAGATGTCCCTGCTCCGGAAGGAACAATAAGAGATTATATTGTAACTGAACCAGGAGATTACCAGGTGATACTTACGAATTGGTTAGGTTGTGTTGATACAAGTGATGTGCTCAATCTAGAGCCAGAACCTGCTGATCAGTCAGTCGAGGGAAAGATATTTATAGACAATAACGGAGATGGTATATACGATATAGGAGATGAGTTATTAAGTGGCATTCCTGTATACCTTTATTCGGCAACAACAATTGTTGCAAATACTTCTTCAGATGTAAATGGAACTTATATTTTTGATCCAATAATAGATACGGACTTGTCCGTACAGATAGATACAGCGGGACTAGGTCTTATGTTAGTGGGGAGCAACCTCGTATTACCGCTTGATTTCAGTTCATGTATAGAAGATAAAGAGCTAGATTTTCCTCTATATAGAGACTGCGTCCCAACCTTCGGTTCAGTGACAGTAGCAGGTTGCGCAGGCCAGATGATAGATTATGAAGGTACGATGATAACAGTAGGTGAAACAGTGGATATTCCTTTTCTCAATGCTGAGGGATGTGACTCTACATTACAAGTTATTACAACAAGTTTTTTACCTCCGCTATTAGTATTGAATACTTCATCTACTTGTATAGGAGTCGATAATGGAGGCTTAGATATAACTATTAATTCAGGAACAAACCTCTCCTTTGCTATAGATGGAGCAACGATATATACGGCTGATCTGCAATACAATTCGCTGTCTTCTGGTCCTCACGTACTTACTGTACTAGATGATAATGGATGTTATACTGACTATAATTTTATGATCGATGAGAACGTGAGTATACCAGCTATATTGAATACCTCAGCAAGTTGTGCAGGAAGTGATTCCGGATCCGTAGAAGTGATAACTTCTGGCGCAGCTGTGTTGAGTTACTCCATAGATGGAGTCAATTTTTCTAGTAATAATATTTTTACAGATTTGCCTACAGGAGATTATGACATCCAGATTATGGATATAGACGGTTGTATTTCTGTTTATAATACTAGTATTATAGAAGCTGTAGAGCCAGATATATTGCTTAGCGCTTCAGGCACCTGTGATAGTGGATCTGGAGGTACGATATCGATACAAAATCTTTCTACAGAAAATCTTGCATATTCTATGGATGGATCTAATTTTGTTGTGGATAATGTCTTCACCGGATTATCAGTTGGTGTTTATGATGTGTTTTATTTATCAGCGGACAATTGCGTTTTTGTTAGTTCGATTGCTGTGCCGGAAGATCCTATGCCTTCTATTACCTTAGGTACTGATTCTTCTTGTCCTGATAGCCCAACAGGGAGTATAATGATTGATAATAATTCTTCTGAAATACTGACCTACTCCTTAGATGGACTCAATTATCAATCTGAAATTGTATTTGATAATTTAGCTGCTGGAAACTATACAATTTCTGTTCTTACGCCGGATGGATGTGTGTTTACTTTTGATACAGAGATAGAGGAAGGACCTAGTCTAGAAGTAGAAATAAACGATCCCATTATAGATTGTTCTATAGATGCAGTTACACTTAGTCCGATAGTAATAGAGCATAATGGAATCATAAATTATAGCTGGAGTAACGGAAGTAATAGTGAAGAAATTATTATAAACGATTCAGATACATACGTTGTAGAAATATCAGATCAATGCACCACTCAGACGTACCAGTGGGAAGTGGACTTTGTAGCGGTAGATGAAACGGTAAGGGTATATAGACCTAATATTTTTTCTCCTAACAATGATGGACAAAACGACTGCTTCGAATTGTTCCCAGATCCTGCTTTAGAAATTCTGAGTTACGAATTATATATTTTTGACAGATGGGGCAATAAGGTTTTCGAGAGTTCTAATCCAGACAATTGTTGGCAAGGCAGATTCCAGAACGAGGAAGCAGAAACAGGTGTGTATACTTGGCTCTTACTTTTTGATACTTCCTTCTGTAATGAACGGAAGAGCGTTAAGCAAGCCGGCGATATCACACTGATAAGATAGACAGGTTTAGAGTTAAATAAGTGCATAAAATCAATGCAAGTAAGTCTTTAAAGTAAATGGACTGTAGAATTACAGTTTTATCAATTTAGAAGATCGGATAAACTCGACTGTTACGCCTTAATAATTGTTTTTATAGGAAGTTCAATACTCTAATCTTCACACTTCCATTCCCAATCGGATAGAGGACTTCCCGTACCACTAAGAGAGTAGTGCCACCATTCTGTACTTATGGATTTGAAACCAAAACGTTCCATAAGATCCTTGAGGTAGTTTCTGTTATTGAGAACCTCAACTGGAAGGTCTTTATAACTCCAGTGGGCTTCTTGACCAAAATGATCATATGCAGTTCCCATGTCTAGGTTTCGTCCATCTTGATCTACAATAGTAAGATCTACTGCTGCTCCACGATTATGCATAGAACCCTTAGCCGGATCCGTTACATACTTAGGATCTGGTACAATATCCCATAGTTTTTTCTGAGCAGTTTGTGGTCTATAACAATCATATAGCCTAAAGGTCCAGTTTCTTTCTTTCTTAATATACTCTTGAGCAAGCATAAGTCTATGTGCTATCTCTGGCCGCAGAAAACATCTTCCACAGTCATAGATTTGTTCTTTGGTAAAATTATTATCCGTGGCATATCTAAGTTCTAATGTGAAACCTTGTAGACTAGATAATTCTTTCCATTTTTTGAGGTTGTAATCATACTTTTCTGTAGGTACTTTATTGGTTTCAGTAGATTTATTACTAGAGACAGTTTCTTTTAAATGGGACTTAAGTTCTTGCTGAACAGGGGAGGGGTTCTTGCATGCAATTATAAATATCAAGACAAGACAAAAATATCTGTTAAGCAACATAAAACTCTATTTTTATAAACTTTTAAGATTCTAGCCCGAAGATAAAATATTCTGATTAAAATAGAATTACTAGGGCTATTGAATAGGCGATCATATATCTCGTTGTAAAAGCTAAAATATTTTCTCTTATTTCGTAAATCAAGGAAAGCAACAATACTTTTAGCAAAAAAAAATGACAACTAGGTAATTAAACCAATTGTCATTTTAAATATTTTGTAAAATTTATTCTTTACATTTCTATTCTTTTTCTTCTTGGGTATTTTACCATCTTCGGATCTATACCTGCGATATCTTCTAGTAGATCTATTTTAGCTCTTTCAGGAATTAATAGTTCCGCCTCCTTTTTCTTTTGATCTTCGATCATCATCCTGTAGGTTGCAGGTTCATAATGCCTGAAGTAGTCGACTAAAGAAAAAGTAGGTAAGCGCAGATCATTTCCCGAAGCTTTTGCTGGAATATACTTCTTAAGATACTCTGGATTGAGTAACTGCAATGTTACGATATCTACACCTACATTTTTTGAAAGATCTTTAAGCGTAATACTTTCATGAACAGTTACTGTAGCTGTAAACATAAGTTCATCTGAAATAGTAGCTGGTTGGATATCGTGTATATGATAATAGTTCATCAGATACATTGCTGCAATAAGTTTAGGAATATAAGCTCTAGTTTCTTTAGGAAGAAATTTTCTTATTTCCCAGTAATTTGTTTTTCCACCAGATCTTCTTATCGCTTTTCGCACATTACCTGGTCCACAATTGTAAGCTGCAATAGCTAATGTCCAATCATCAAACATTTCATATAAATCTAGAAAATATTCCCCAGCAGCTTTTGTCGCTTTTACAGGATCTCTTCTTTCATCTATTGTGTTGTTGATGGTAAGATCATACATTTTACCTGTAGGTTTCATAAACTGCCACATACCTACAGCGTTAGCTCTAGATCTTGCTTGAGGACGTAAACTGGATTCAATTATTGGAATATACTTGATAATTTCTGGAAGGTTTTTTTGCCAGAGTACATTTTCTATAGTAGGAAAATACATGCTAACTCTGCCTAGTAGTTCTTCACTACCTCTTCTTCCTCTATTTACATACTCATTGATCTTACGTTCTGTAATATCAGTATATCTTATATCTATAACAGAGGACATGTTCTGAAGGCGTTCCTTCAGTACGGATTTGCTCACTGCACTAGATGATTTGTAACTAATCTCATTTTCGTCGATTATGTTAGCAGAAACACTAGGCAGTGTTGCAATTAGGCAAAAAAGTATCAATACAAATTGTTTTGTATTGAAAACGGATATGTTCATGGGTCAATAATTTATTAATAAAATCGGTTCGCGAGCTTTCACTCAATTATTGTCGTCAAAAACGAGCGCAAATATATAAATGTGTTCGTTTTTTTCTCAATATTTACACATTAAAAAAAATTATAATGTGTTATCTATTGATTAGCAATAATTATGCCAACTAAATCACCTTTTCTCACGAAATTATGATCTTATTAAGGTGCAAAAATAACGGAATTACGCAGTATAATGTTTTGAAACCCCTACTAATAACAGCTTGTTAACAAATTTATATTTGGTCTTAAAGGCCTATTGAGAGGATCAGAAGCATTATGTCAAGAGCTACTTTCCTCTATAAATGAGACTGTTATGGCTTGATCTAGCGGTAAAATTTAGCTTTTACATGTCAAAAACAAGTTGATTTCTAGATATTCAAGCTATATTATTATGGTTTGTTTATAGATGTGAATGGGACTGCTTTGTAAATTTTGAGATAATATCCTCTATTTTCAGATTTTCTTGAGATCCATCCACTAGATTCTTGATACTTAATAGGCCGGAGGCTTTTTCGTCTTCTCCTATAATAATAACATTGGGAATTTTTCTCTTATCGGCAAACTTCATCTGCTTCTGCATTTTAGCAGCTTCAGGATACATGTCTACGGAAATACCTGCAGCTCTCAGTTTGGTAAGTATCTGAAAACCAAAGCTTAGATTTTCAGTATCCATAACACTGATTTGGATCTGTACATCTTGATCTATATGGTCTGGAAATAGATTCAGTTCTTCCATAACGATATACATCCTTGCTGCGCCAAAAGAGATACCAACACCAGACATATCTTTCATCCCGAACATACTAGTGAGGTCATCATATCTTCCACCACCTCCTATACTGCCTATTTCTACATCTTTTGCTTTAGCTTCCATGATACAGCCGGTGTAATAGTTCAGTCCTCTAGCAAGTGAGATATCAAATTCGTATTGTCCTAGGGGATGTCCTTCTAGTAGTGCTGCTACAGCTCTTATCTCTTCTATTCCTTTTTTTCCTGAAGGACTTTCTTGCATCAGTGGTTCCAACTCATCTATTGTTTTTACCTCTAAGATCTCCATTATTTTTGCTGCACTTTCTTCTTTTACACCTCTTCGGATAAGCTCTTCTGTAACTTTTTCTTTACCTATCTTATCTAGTTTGTCTATAGAGGTGGTAATATCTACAAACTTATCTTCCTGTCCTACAACTTCTGCTAGGCCAAATAAGATCTTTCGATTATTTAATTTTATTGTACTTGCTATACCGAGCTCTCGATACACTTCATTGAAAATCTGAATCAACTCAGCTTCGTATATAAGTGCATCGGAACCTACTACGTCAGCATCACACTGATAGAATTCTCTATATCTTCCTTTCTGTGGTCTATCTGCTCTCCATACGGGTTGTATCTGGAATCGCTTGAAGGGAAAGTACAACTCATTCTGATTCATCACAACATATCTTGCAAAGGGTACAGTAAGATCGTACCTAAGTCCTTGTTTGCTTATCGATGGCAAGACCTTGTTGCTTTCTTTTGCAGCCAATAAACTTGCATCAGCTTTGGATAGAAAATCACCGTTATTGAGCACCTTGAAAAGTAACTTATCTCCTTCTTCTCCATACTTGCCAGATAGGGTAGAAAGGTTTTCCATCGTAGGGGTTTGGATCCCTACAAATCCATATTTCTTAAAGACTTTTTCTATACACGCAAATATGTAATTACGTTTTGCTAGTTCAGAAGGCAAGAAGTCTCTGGTACCCTTGGGAATAGATGGTTTCATACTTTTATATGCTTTGCTGTATTATATAACAGAGGAAAACTGCTTGAGGAATCTAGTATCATTCTCAAACAATAGTCTTATATCATTTATCTTATACTTAAGCATAGCCTGTCGTTCTATACCCATACCAAAAGCAAATCCACTGTAGACCTCTGGATCTATATCACAGTTGATAAGTACATTAGGATCTACCATACCACAGCCTAAGATTTCTAACCAACCTGTACCCTTGGTAATTCTATAATCATTTTCATCTTTCAGTCCCCAGTACACGTCCATTTCGGCACTAGGTTCTGTAAATGGAAAATAACTAGGTCTTAGTCTTATATCTGTTTCTGGTCCGTACATCTCTCTAGCGAAATAAAGCAAGGTCTGCTTCATATCAGCGAAAGATACTTTCTTATCGATATATAAGCCTTCTACTTGGTGGAATTGACAATGTGATCGTGCGGAAATGGTTTCGTTACGATATACTCTTCCTGGAGCTATTATTCTTATCGGAGGCTGCTGGCTAGTCATCACCCTAGCTTGTACAGAAGAGGTATGTGTTCTCAGCAGATTGGTTACAGAATTTTTGAGATAGAAGGTATCTTGCATATCTCTAGCAGGATGGTCTTCTGGCGTATTCATAGCTGTAAAGTTATGCCAGTCATCTTCTATTTCTCTTTCTTCTTCTACCTTGAATCCTATTTTTTCAAATATAGAAATGATTCTATTCATGACTATAGAGACAGGATGTCTAGAGCCTTCCCATTCCGTATTCATAGGAAGCGTCGCATCTATATTTCCAAACGATTGACGATCTGAGCCAGTATTTATATCAGAGCTTAGGCTTTCAAATTTTTCTTCCGCTGTACTTTTAGCTTTGTTTAGTATCTGTCCAAATTCTTTTTTTCTTTCGTTAGGAATATTTCTCATCTCGGCAAACAAAGGCTTAATGATATTCTTTGTACCTAGATATCTTATTCTGAAAGTCTCTAGCTCTTCCGCTGTCGTTGCAGAACTGTTGCTAATCTCTTCTATAATGGCTTCTACTTTTTTAAATATTTCCATACGTCTTCTTGATAATTCAAGCAAAGTTAATTCAAATATCCTGAAACACCTATTCTATGTATTGATGAATAGTGCTTCTATTAGCTTTTGGAATTTCTATAGTATGTAAATATATTTCTCTTTTTTATAGAATGTCCTGTACTAAAGAAAAATATAATTTTCTATTTCTCTATTCTGATAAAATAATTACTGCTTTATTTGCATTAATTAAGGGATAGGGTCTCATTACCTATATCCAAAACAAAACCAAGGGGAGGCGATGCAATTTTTATTGAGCAAGAGGGATAATCTGTTTTTAGTTCTTATTCTTATTTTTTTAAGCTCTATAGTTTATTCTAAGTTTGCTTTAAGTCTTAGCATGATACTACTTGTGCTACTTTCCTTACTACCTGATGGGAAAATTAGTATTAGGGAAGATGTCAATTTATTATTCAGTAATAAGTACCTTCTATCTATTACTTTATTCTTTTTTATTTATTTTATATCAGGGGTTAATTCAGAAAATGTCGGTGAGTGGTTACATCAGATAAAGATGAAATTGCCCTACCTGATTATGCCTTTTGTTTTGTGGCGATTCAGACATATGATCATTAAGTTTTATCCTGCCTATCATTTCCTTTTTTCTTCTGTTGTATTTTTTAGTGCGTTGGCTGTGCTTTTTCACTATTGTTATGATGCAGAAAATATAAACAAAGGTATAAGCCAAGGGAAATCGATGATAACACCAGTAGATCATATAAAATACAGTTTGTTTATCACTTTTTCTGTTATATCGTCTCTTATTATTATATGGAAAGAGCGACTTCATTTAAACAAAATCCAGAAAACAATAGCTTTATTGGCTTGCTTTTTTTTAGTAGTTTTTTTGCATGTTCTTGCAAGCCGAAGTGGCATTATTTTGTGTTATATTTTGTTGTTAGTATTAGGAGTATTATTTCTTAGGGAGTCTAAAAAATATCTGTTGATTTTACCTTTAGTTTCTATTATATTTTTGACACCTATAATAGCTTACAATACGGTCCCTAGTTTCAAAAGTAAGATTGGGTATATGTTCTACGATCTCAATCAATATATGCAAGGAGAGGGGTTAAATTATTCAGACTCAGAGAGAATTTATTCTTATAAGGTAGGCTATGAATTGTTTAAAGAAAATCTTTTGCTTGGTACTGGAATAGGAGACCTTATGGACAGCTGTAAAATAAAATATAAATCGATGTTTGGGAAAGAAATTCATAAGTACCCACACAATCAGTTTATTTTCACTATTGCAGGGATGGGATTATTGGGATTATTGTTGTTTTTGATCGCATTTTTTTATCCTTTATCTCTTGTTGTTTCTTCTAAGGCATATCTTTATCTATTTCTTGCATTGCTTATACTTGGTTCATTTACAGTAGAAAATACATTAGAAAGATCTTACAGCATTGCATTTTTTACCTTTTTCTGGACTTGTGGTATAATATACGGCCAACGACATAATATTAGTTAAGCTAGTTTTTGTTTAATTCTTCCCTCCATTTTCACTATATTTAGATTGTAGCATTTCATCCTATCGACTATAACTTTAGAAAACAATCACCATTTTATTCACTAATTAATGAAACTGATAATGTTTAAGCATTTATTAATCTTTTTGTTTGTATTGGCTTATACGGTGGGTTCTACTCAGGAAAAACTGAACATGACCTTATTAGGCAGCTGGCATGATCCTGATTTACCTAAGAAAAACTCAGGTCAATATTATAATGATATTTGGGGATACGCTAATGAAAGTGGAGAGTTTGCTGTTGTTGGGAATGTTGAACTTACTTTGTTTTTCGACGTAACGGATCCGTGTAATATTAAGAAGATATTTGAATACGATGGAGGACTGAAAGAAACATGGAGAGATTACAAAACTTTCGGAGACTATATTTATGGTGTTTGTGATTCATGTACAGAGGGATTACATATTTTTAAAGCTTCTGGTAAAACTGTAGTCCATGTAAAGACGATCACTGATTTTTTTACAAAATCACATAATATATTTATAGAAGAATCGACATCAAGACTTTATGCAGCAGGAACCAATGTAGATGATCTTGTCGTGCTAGATATTTCTGATGAAGAAAATCCTACACTTATCGAAGAGATCGATTTTGGTTCAGGATTTTATGTTCATGATTTATTTGTAAGAAACAATATAGCCTATTGTTCTCATGGTTATACGGGTATGTTTATCTGGGATCTTACAGATCCTTCTAACCCAATTCAATTGACAAATTATACCAATGCTAATCCAAGTCAATATAATCATAGTTCGTGGATGCATCCTACAGAAGATGTAATGTATGTTGCTAATGAAGTTCCAACAGGTTTGCCAATGCAAGCTGTAGAACTTATAGGTACTGATGGGAATATAACAGGATTAGGGAATACCTATACTTTCCAGGATGCTTTAGAATCTAATGGTAATCCTACTCCGCACAATCCTTTTGTTGTCGATGATAAGCTTATCATTAGCCATTATGAAGATGGCATAAAAGTATATGATCTTACAGATCCTTCTACGCCAGAACTATATGGTTATTATGATACCTATACTGCTAATAATGGAAATTATTCAGGATATGAGGGAAACTGGGGAACCTATCCTTTCTTGCCTTCGGGAAATATATTAGCTTCAGATATAGATAATGGTTTGTTCGTACTTAGATTAGAAGAGGACTGTGATGCAACAGATAGTGATGGTGATGGTTATTGTGTAGATTTAGATTGTGACGATACAGATGCAGACATTAATCCTAATGCTATAGAAGCATGTGATGGTCTAGATAATAACTGTGATGGTATTATAGATGAATGTGTTATTTGCTTTAAGCCTAAGGCTTTTCTTACTGGACCGTATGATGTAAGTACAGGTCTTATGAGTGATATGATGAAAAGAGATGGACACGTACCTTTAGAAGAACCTTATACAGCAATGGGTTACACTTTTGTTGGTGGAGGCGGGGGAGAGCAGACTGCTCCATCAGTGTTTGCTGTTACAGGACCAGATGCAATAGTAGACTGGGTAATTGTAGAATTAAGATCAGAAACGGATAATACAGAAATTGTTTTTTCTAGAGTAGCCCTATTACAAAGAGATGGTGACATAGTAGATATAGATGGTAGCTCTACTGTTACAGCAGATGGATTATCCCCAGAAAATTATTATCTCTCGATAAAGCATAGAAACCACTTAGCAATAATGAGTGCTGTGCCAGTAAATCCTACAGAAGGAATCGTATTAGATTTTACAAATGGAGACGTTGCTACTTTTGGAATTGGTGCACAACAGAATTCTGGCGGTATAGCTACTATGATTCCAGGTAATGGTAATGATAATAATTCTGTCAAATATACAGGAACGGACAATGATGCTGATATCATTAGAAATGAAATTTTAGGAGATCCTAATAATTTATTAAATCTACTTGGATTTTCACTAGAAGGATATTATCTAGAAGATTATAACATGGATGGAGAATTAAAATATTCGGGATCAGATAATGATTTTGACATGGTGAGAAATACCATATTAAATAATCAATCAAATATTCTCAACTTGCTCGGCTTTACTATCAATGGAACAGTTCCTAATTAAAAAAAATCATTTATAATGAAATATATATTTAGTTTATTTTTTCTCGCTACGTTGATCAACTTACAGGCGCAGTCAGATAACACTTATAGCTTAAAAGTTGTAGACGGACAGGAATCAGCTATAACAATCTTTGCAAATTTAGAAGATGTAACTGCGGAAAGCGATTTTAGCAATGCACTGATTAGTGTTCTTGTTCCAGCAGGAACTGGACAAACTGTACAGTTGCTTTCTAATCAGAGTAAGGTTTCTTCATGGATTATGCAAAAAGTAAATCAAAGTGAAATAAAAAGTATTTGTAATCTTTCGGGAGACCATGATCTAGTACAGTTTCACCTGACATCAGGTATGTCTATCTCTGGAACAGCAGATCAAAAAATGCTTAGCTTCAGCTTAGGGACAGCATGTACATCAGAAGCGGATATTAGATTAATTGATGCTAATAGTGATGACGCTGTAGAAAAATGCTTACTTGATGCAGGAGCAGTATTAACAGGTAGTATAGATAGAGATGGTAATACCAGTTCTGCACCTACCAAGGGCAATTATATGAAGGTAAAAAAAGGAGGGGCTAAGATAAATTGTAGTGAGCTTAACTTTAGAACTACAGACTTGCTAAGTTTTACGGTACAGAAGAGAGACAACAAAGCGAGACTAGACTGGACAACAGAAAACGAGCAAGATCTGGAGCGATTCGAAATAGAGGCGAGTACAGATATGACAAACTTTAATTATGTGGATAGAGTAAAGGCCGAAGGTCTTCCGTCGCAGACCAGAGAATATTTCTTAGTACACGCAGATGTTTCTGGATTCGAAGAGAATAAACCTAATAAGTTGTATTATAGACTTAAGCTGGTCAATAATGATGGTAGTTTTACTTATTCAGATATTCGATTTGTGAGATTTAGCTCGGAGACGGATCATGCGTTTGCTGTATATCCTAATCCTACAGATAATGATTTTACAATCGAAGTTGAAACACCAGAAAATGCGCTTTGGACAGTAGATATTCTAGGATTAGATGGTAGAGCTTATCATAGTTTTTCTATAGATAACAACATAAGTAAGTATAAGATAGATACTGAAAATTTGAAACTTACATCTGGGATATACTTTATACATGTAAAAGAAAATGGAACTTTAATTACAACAGATAGAGTTGTAATTACAAAGTAGAAAATCAAAATACCAATTGGATAAGAAGAATGTTCTCGCATGCGTGGACATTCTTTTTTTATAAGCTATTATTCTTCTTTTTTCTTAGCTTTTCTTTGTTCTCGTAGATGCTGCCACAAATACCTAGAAGCTAAAGATCGGTAGGGTATCCATTTTTTAGCCTTTTTATTCATCGCCAATAATAAATCCTTCTTTTCTTTTTTGATCTTGTAGAGCTCCTTCATAACCACCTGTATTGCATAATCTCCGTCTGGAAAAATATCATCTCTATAAAGGGTAAAAATCAGTATCATTTCTACCGTCCATTTTCCAACACCTTTTATCTGGGTTAGATATTTTATAATTTCATCATCAGATAGATCTTCCCATAGATCATCCTTTATTTTTTCTTCTTTGAAGAAAGTTGCTATATTTATTACATAACTTGTTTTCTGTCTAGATAGACCGACGGCCTTTAGATCTTCCTCTTGTACTGCAAGGATCGTTTCAGGATTGCTGAGGTCAAAGTCAAGAAGTTCTTGCAATCTATGATAGATCTTATCTGCCGCCTTGGTAGATATTTGTTGGTAGACGATGGCCTTTATCAGGTCGTGTAACACATTATTAGGAATACTGATTTTAGGATGAGGTACAGCAGAAATAACAGCAGCAAGTACTTTATCTTTTTGAAGATGTGAAATAGCCTTTTTATCCTTTTTATTCATGCTCTTAGTTGCGTTATGATTTTTTCAGCTAGAAAACTTCTTTGATATAATTTTCTAATCCTATGATTATTTTCTAGTTTTAATAAGCATCTTAATAAATTCCTGTAGCTATCTGAGGATAATTACGATATATAATAATATGAATACATCCAAGTTAAGCTTTTTCTCAATTCTGATATTTTGCATTTTGCTTTTTATTGGTTCTTCTTGCTCTAGCTCGGGGGGAGAAGGCGTGAAATCGCTGGAGGATATTATAGAAGAAGAAGCAAAATATGCTAAGGATAGGAAGGATTCCACAAAAGAAAACTGGACAACCGACCTGGATAGTTTAGATGCTGATATAGATCAGCTAGAACAGCAGTTGTCGGATCTAGAAAATATAGATGTTAATAGTTTATCCGAAAGTGAATTGATCAATTATGATCTCATCAGTTTAGTATTAGAGGATCGACTTGCTAACTTAAATAACAAGTCATATCTCATGCCACTGAGTTCTGAAGGTGGTTTTATTACAGGTATAATGTACGCTTTGCAAAGAATAAAACTAGATAGTGAAGAGCAAAGAATCGCCTATAAGAAGAAGTTAACTAATCTTCCTGAATACCTAGCAAAGCAAAAAGCAATTTTACAAACAGGTATAGAAAGTGAGATTACTATACCTAGAATAATTGTAGAACAATGCAATAAATTATTACAAGGAAACCTAGAATTAGACCCCAAGGAATCCTTCTTATCAAAGCCTCTTGCAAGCTTAGATGATGACGAAAACTTTAAGGAGACTTGTGAAAAAATTATAGAAGAAGATGTGCTTCCATCTATGCAGGATTTTAGTAAATTTTTGACAGAAGAATATATTCCTAAAACCAGGAAGTCTATAGGGGTGAGCGAAAACAAAAATGGCAAAGCCTATTATGAACAAAGGGTAAAATATTATACCACCTTAGACATGACACCGGAGCAGGTTTTCGAAACGGGCGTTAGCGAGGTTAAAAGAATAAGGTCAGAAATGGAAACTATTATTTCTGATTTAGAATACCAGGGAAGTTTCGAAGAGTTCTTAACTTTCCTCAGAACAGATCCTCAGTTTTATGCTAAGACTCCTGAACAGATATTACATCATGCAGCCTGGTTGTCTAAGAAAGCAGAAGAGTTTTTGCCTAAGTATTTTGGAAAATTACCTAGACTTCCTTTTACAGTATCTCCTGTTCCAGAAGCCATAGCGCCTAATTATACAGCAGGAAGATATTCTCCGGGGTCTTATAAAGATCACAGAGCAGGACAGTATTGGGTAAACACTTTGTATTTAGAAAGTAGACCGCTATATGCTCTGCCAGCATTGACCTTACATGAAGCAGTGCCAGGTCATCACCTACAAGGATCGTTAGCAGCAGAGATAGAGGATGTACCTTCAATTAGAAACGAGACTTATCTTAGCGCTTATGGAGAAGGGTGGGGTTTGTATTCCGAGTTTCTAGGTAAGGAAGCTGGATTCTACAAGACACCTTATGAAGATTTTGGAAGACTAACCTATGAGATGTGGCGTGCATGTCGATTAGTTGTGGATCCAGGCATCCACTATATGGGCTGGTCTCGACAGGAGGCGGTAGACTTTATGGCAAGCAATACTGCTCTTTCTATGCATGAGGTCAACACGGAGATAGATCGTTATATTGGCTGGCCCGGTCAGGCGGTATCCTACAAGATAGGAGAGTTGAAAATAAGAGAACTGAGAAAAAAAGCTGAGGAAAAACTTGGAGAAAAATTTGACATAAGAACCTTCCACGATGCTGTATTGAGAAATGGATCTATACCGCTCAGAACATTAGAAAGAATAATAGATAAATATATTGTTGATAATAAATAAGAAGATATGAGAAAGATAAGAATGGGAATGATAGGAGGCGGAAGAGGCGCCTTTATAGGAGGAGTACATAGAATGGCTGCTGCCTTAGATGGACAAATAGAATTAGTATGTGGAGCCTTTAGCTCTAATGCCGAAAAATCTAAATTATCAGGAGAAGATTTCTATCTAGACCCATCACGTGTATATGGTTCTTATACGGAAATGATAGAAGAAGAGAAGAAATTATCCGAGGATATAAGAATGGATTTTGTATCTATTGTTACGCCTAATCATATGCACTTTGCTCCTGCCGCTATGGCATTAGAAAATGGTTTTCATGTGGTTGCTGATAAGCCACTTTGTTTTGATATGGAGGAGGCTCATAAGTTAGAGCACATTGTAAAAGACTCTGGGCTGATATTTGCGCTTACACATAACTACACAGGATACCCTATGGTAAAGCAGGCTAAGGCTATGTTTTCCAAGGGAGAGTTCGGTAAAATAAGAAAGGTTGTTGTAGAGTATCCCCAAGGATGGTTGTCAACTCTGCTAGAAGCTAGCGATCAGAAACAAGCGGCATGGAGAACAGATCCTAGTAAGTCAGGAATAGCTGGTGCCATGGGAGACATAGGAACTCATGCGGAGAACTTGGCAGAGTATATGACAGGCTTACATATTTCGGAAATTTGTGCTGACATAAGTATACTAGTAGATGGTCGATTGTTAGATGATGATGGAAATGTCTTGCTTAGATTCGATAATGGAGCAAAGGGAATACTCTATGCTAGCCAGATCTCTGCAGGTGAAGAAAACAACTTACGTATCCGAGTATATGGTGAAAAGGGTGGAGTAGAATGGGCACAAATGGAGCCTAACAGTCTTATCGTAAGATGGGCAGACAAGGCTACACAAATACTAAGGACAGGCGTAGGAGATCTTAGTCCCGAAGCGCAGGCTCATACAAGAATTCCCGCAGGGCATCCTGAAGGATACCTGGAAGCTTTTGCCAATATTTATAGAAATGTAGCCAAGTGTATACAGGCTAGAATAGCAGGTACAGAAGTAGATCCTATGTACACAGATTTTCCATCTGTAGAAGATGGTGTAAGAGGTATGAATTTTATCTATAAGGTTATAGAGTCTGGTAAGGCCGATCAGAAGTGGATTAAGATGTAGGATTTAGTTGTTTATGTAAATGGGTTGTACATCATTGAAAACAAGAGACAATGAATAAATATTTGGGAATACTACTTATGAGTTTGTTAATAATTTCGTGCAAAGGGCAGTCGAATTATGAAATTGAAAGAATAGTAGGAGGACCTTGTCAAGATTGTGAAGCCTTATTGGATTATAAAATATATAATATCACTCCATATTCAAATACCTAGCTTGAAAAGATAGCTCCAGAAATAATACCTAATCCTAATAGCGCTCCTATGCCTCTTGTCTTAGGAACTAAGATTAGTAGAGAGGCTATAAGTTCCATAACACCTATTCCTATTCTTCCATAAGGTTCCATCCCTAATTTCGAGAATAAAGCCACACTATCTGGATGTGCCGAAAACTTGAAATAGAGTGTTTGTAATAATATACCTGCTGCTATGACAGCTAATACAGTTTCCAGTATTTTTTTGGAATTGATATGTAACAAATTTTGATTAAAGCATATTAATTTTTGACAAATTTTTCTACGCCTATAATTTTTCCAGCTTTATCACGCAGTACCAACATATAGTTTCCCGTGGTAAGATCTCCTACTTCTAATTGTACCTGATCTGTATTCTTTTCTATATTTTTCTGTAATACATTTTTTCCCGTATAATCTATGACGGTTAAGTAATGTACTTCTATCTCATTATTACTTATATCTACAGTAAGTAAGTGCTCTGTTGGATTTGGGAAAATATTGACATCGATATGTTCTGATAAGTTACTTGTAGAGCTAGGATCTAATTGTAATTCTACGCTATACATAGAGCGGCCAAAAGTTCCTGCATATAAAGTACGGGTAGGACCGTGAAAAACAAGATCACTAGCTATGGTAAGCGGAATGCCATCATCCATAATTTCCCAGTTTTCTCCTAGGTTATCAGAATACCAAACGCCTAGATCTGTTGCTAGATAATATCTATTGTCCATATCTGGATCATAGACAAAATCATTAGCAGGGACTTCAGGAAGATCACCAGAGATATCTTCCCAAGTAACGCCTCCATCCTGTGTTCTCAGTACATGCGCCTGATAGTCTAGGTATCGATACCCAGAAAAACATACGACAGCTTCCAGATCGTTGTCAGGGTTTACGGTAATATGATTGACATATCTTTCTGGAAGATCAGCATCTATTTTTTGCCAGTTTTCTCCGCCATCTCTAGTGGTCCATACATTAGCATCGTCCGTACCTACATAGATAACATCCAGATTTTGTGCCGATAACCCTATGGCAGTAAGTGTGCCCCAAGATGCGGAACCACTAGAATGTAATCCATCTGTAAGATCAGGACTTATAGCCTCCCATTCTTGGGCCTGTATGGATCTGTATAATCTTTCTGCGCCATAGAAGACAAAACTAGGATCTAAGGGAGAAAGAAACACTGGTGTATTCCAGTTGGTTCTTTCGCTTTGTTCAACTCCATTGAGCCCAAACTGAAAACTTTCACCTCCATCAAAAGATACGCCCAGGTTACCAAACTGTGATTCCGCATAAACGATATCGCTATCAGTAGGATCTACTTTGACATGGAAACCATCACCCCCGAAAATACTTTCGTAATTGTCTATTGCGCCATCACGGTTCATCAAGGTATTATTATCCTGTGTGCCTCCTAGTAGTTTTTCAGGATTTAGAAAATCTACTTCTATTTCATAGAACTGCGTTATGGGTAGATTAGAAAATTCTGTAAAAAAAGGATCTAGGTTTTCTGAAGAATGTATTCCACTATCATCTCCTAATAAAACATCCTTGCTATTACCATCAAAGAATGCCATAGCATGTGCGTCTACATGTGTAGTCGAGATCTGCTCCCAAGACGTTCCTCCATTTGTGGTTCTATAACTTCGCTGCCCTAGTACGTATATTATATCATCGTCCTCAGGATCTACCCTAAGTTGTGCAAAGTACCAACCAAAGGATGAGAATGTACCTTGATTTATATCACCATCTATATTTATCCAGTTTTCACCGCCGTCACTTGTCTTATAGACGCCATGAAATCTATTTGTTATAGGATTATCTGTGAATACTGCATAGACAACTCCTGGCGTTGTCTTAGAAATAGCAAGTCCTGTTCTTCCTCTGTCATCATCACTTACTGGTAGACCGTACTGGCTACCTTCCAGATGTGTCCAGCTCTCACCACCATCCTGAGAACGATATACTCCTGAGGCTGGTCCAGCATAATCTCTGATCCAAGGTCTTCTTGTGCGCTCCCACATCGCAGCATAGATAATATTTTTGTCAAAAGGACTGACAACAACATCTATACATCCTACAGAATCATTGACAAATAATATCTGCTCCCAGCTATCACCACCATCTACCGTTTTGTATAAGCCTCTCTCATCATTATATCCATATTGTACCCCAGTGACTGCAGCATAAACTAGATCTGGATTTTCTTCGTCTACAACAAGTCGTCCTATCTGATTAGAATTTTCTAGTCCTTTCTGTTCCCAGTTGTTACCTCCATCAGTAGACTTATAGATCCCGGAACCAAAAAAAGCTCCAGAATTGACAGAACCATTAGCTTCACCTGTTCCTAGATAGATGGTTTCTGGATCACTTTTGCTCAGTCCTAGACTTCCTACAGAAAGTGTGGGAATATCCTCTGTTATAGGAGTCCATGAATTTGCATTATCTGTAGTTTTGAATACTCCGCCAACTGCTGATCCTATATAGAATGTATTAGGATCAGAAGGATGTCTGACTATATCGGTTATTCTACCGCTTATATTTGTAGGCCCTTCCAGCTCCCATGTATTGAGTTGTTTACTAGCTGACGACTCCTTCTTTTTTTGGTAATCTTTATAAGCCCTTTTTACAGATGCATGATTTATTTCATTGTGTGGATAAGCTCTTTGTTGATACATCCATTCCGCGGGTATAAGACTTGGTCCAGCAATTTCAGCAGGATTTTTTTCTGCACAAGAATGTAAAAAACTTGCTGTAACTAGAATGAAAAGAAATTGTTTTATTGACATGTCAGAAGTGTTTGAGATTATTTGGAAACTAAGAATACTAAAATAGTTAAATTAGAATGATTTTACTCATTTCCCTTAAGCTAAAGGACAAGTAAGAATATTTGCTACCTCAAATGTCTTTTAATAGCTTCCATTCATAACCCCAAAGATTTCATTATCTTCATGTCCTTCATTCCAGCTTATTCTACTTTCACTATAAGTTGATTGTAAATGTAATCTTCTGTTGTTGCACGTAGATAATAATTACCTGTTGCAAGATGCTCAAGATTAATGTTAGTAAACGAAGTGCCTTTTACACTGTGCACAAGTTGTCCACTCCTAGAATAAATTTCTACTCGTTTTATAGACTCATCGCTAATAACGGATAATTTAGTAGAAAATGGGTTAGGTCCTAATTTCAGTAAGGACTCATTCTCTAGCTCACTAAGGCTACTTATAAGTGTAGCCACTAGGAAAGAGATGTCTGAATTAAATTTATAAGCTCCACCGGGGATTGCTACCTTGATATTCTCAGAATTCCGAAAACTTACAATTTTAGTATCTTCTACATTGACAAGTTCATTCGGTATTATATCATCACTATATAGATTCTGATATAGAAAATCTACAGGAACACCATTATATATTTCTCTAGCATACAAATTTACATTATTAGTTAGGTCAGTAGAGTTGTTTTGGAAAGCATAATTTATTTTGTAAAAATAGTGATCCCATGGAGCATCTACGATCAGCGTATCATGAAGATATTCTACGTCGAAATAATTTAGTTTTATATCTGTTCTGACGGGTGAGAATGCTTTGCCTATTTCGTACTTTCTAAAAAATGCATGATCGCTAATATCTTCAACTTGGTACTGGCCA
Organism: uncultured Saprospiraceae bacterium; assembly: GCA_964475415.1. Lineage (GTDB taxonomy): Bacteria > Bacteroidota > Bacteroidia > Chitinophagales > Saprospiraceae > CALCMJ01. The sequence goes on from CAYYWZ010000039.1 coordinate 27,871, forward strand.
GATGTTATATAAGTATCTTCACTTGTAAATAATAAACTACTAGAAGAGGCATAATCTTCTGACTGTTCTATCACTAGAATTAATTCATCCTGTACTAGATTATATATTCTATAACCGTCGTCCGTTGTTTCTAGAAAGTATACCGCAGAACCATATTCGCTAATTTGATTTAGGCTTTCTATATTTATTTATAAGTCCAGTTGTTTTATGATCATAGAAAAATCTTGATTGTAGATACTGATTTTTCCATCATTGTGTAAGACCCAATTTTCATTCTGTATGGTTTTGACTTCCATAGCATCACTGTCTAGATCACTTACATAAGATAATTGTAAGTCGTTCGCTATATATATTTTGTCTTCTGTATTATTGAGAAAAAAGATATCTCCACTATTATTATTATGAAGTTCTCCAGTTGTTATTTCATCAAATAATAACTGGTCAAAAAATTCGCCAGCTATAAATTTCTTCTTCTAGAAGAGTTGTTCCAGAATAATGGCATTACAATATATTTGACATCCAGACCATCCAGAATATATATAATTGACTAAAACTGCCATTTTGGCGCAAATTCCTATATGGCTTAAGAATTGCTTTATAGAAATAGTGATAGAAAAACTAAAAAACAGAATGGCTAAGAAAAAGAAATCTGACGAAGCTGTCAATACAGCCGAAGAAGAAGTAAAAAAAGAGAAGAAATCCTCAAAAAAGGCAAGAATACAGGAGCTAGAAATTCAAAATGCTGAGGCCAAGGATAAGTATCTGCGATTATTTGCTGAGTTCGAGAATTATAAGAAACGAACACTCAAGGAAAAGCTAGAGCTGATGAAAAATGCTGCCCAAGATACTATGCAAACCATCTTGCCTGTATTAGATGATTTCAATAGAGCAAAGAAAAGCGCAGATGACGATAATTCTGTGGAGCAATTTAGTGAGGGTGTTCAACTCGTATATGACAAACTGCATAATTCGCTCAAGGCGAAAGGTCTGATAGAAATGGAGTCTACGGGAGAAGTTTTTGACCCTGAATTACATGAGGCTATTACAGAAATTCCTGCACCTTCAGATGATATGAAAGGTAAAATCATAGACACCATAGAGAGCGGATATTATCTTAATGATAAAATTATACGTCATGCCAAAGTTGTAGTGGGCAAATAGTAACTACAAGCATAAAAAGAAATAATGGCAAAAAGAGATTATTACGAAATACTAGGTGTAGCGAAAACAGCCACTGCTAAAGAAATCAAATCTGCTTATCGTAAGGTGGCAATGAAATTTCATCCAGATAAGAATCCAGATAATAAGGAAGCGGAAGAGAAGTTTAAAGAAGCTGCAGAGGCTTACGAGATACTAAGTGATGCTGATAAGAAAGCTCGATATGATAGATATGGACATGCTGGTGTCAATCAAGGTGGCGGCGGTGGAGGATTCCATAATATGGAAGATATCTTCTCACAGTTTGGGGATATCTTTGGAGACTCAGGAAGTCCCTTTGATAGTTTCTTTGGTGGAGGAGGACGTAGAGCTGGAGGAAGTGCTAAGCGTGGACAGAAAGGAAGTAATCTCAGAATAAAAGTTTCTTTGACCTTAGAGGAAATAGAAGCTGGTGTCAAGAAAAAGATTAAAGTAAAGAAGCAGACGAAATGCGAAACTTGCGATGGTTCGGGGGCTAAAGATGCAAGCTCTGTAAAAAGTTGTGGCACTTGTGGCGGTGGTGGTTATGTGCGTCAGGTGAGATCTACCTTCTTAGGTCAGATGCAGACTACGGCCGTATGTCCTACCTGTAACGGATCGGGTAATCAGATAACAGCAAGTTGTTCTAGCTGTAAGTCAGAAGGTAGAGTATACAAAGATGAAACTATAGAAATAGATATTCCCGAAGGAGTAGAAGAGGGAATGCAGCTCTCTATGAGAGGAAAAGGTAATGCTGGAAAATCTGGAGGACCTGCAGGAGATCTATTGATAAACATAGAAGAGAAACCGCATGAATATTTTGCTAGAGATGGTCAGACGCTAATCTATGATCTATTTCTAAATTTTGCGGATGCGGCACTAGGAACTTCGGTAGAAGTTCCTACTATAGGCGGCACGGTAAAGATCAAAGTACCTGAAGGAACGCAAGCTGGAAAAATATTCCGTCTCAGGGGTAAAGGACTTCCTTCTGTTCAGAGTTATGGCAAAGGCGATCAGCTGATAAATGTCAATATATGGACGCCAAAAAAACTGAATGCTAAGGAAAAGAAGATGATGGAGGAACTTAGAGAGAGCGAAAATTTTGCACCTAATCCGGGGAAATCTGAGAAAGGTTTTTTCGAGCGAATGAAAGATTATTTTAACTAGTGAAATGAGATATATCCTCTGTGCTATCTGTTGTCTATTTGTCTTGTCTTGCACAGAACGGGGCTTAGTATTTTCTGAAGAACGAGTGATATTAGAGGATAATTGGTCTTATGCACAGCCTATAAGTTTTGATATACCCGTTAGCGATACGACTACTTTATACCAGTTGCTGTTGGATGTAAAGTATAGTACTGATTTTGATTATGAGAATTTGTATGTCAATATTACAACCACCTTTCCAGATAAGAGTGAGGTCACGGATGTACTTTCCTTAGAACTTGCAGATGATCGAGGTGTGTGGAATGGAAAATGTTCTTCTACAGAATGTGTTGCGCCTATTTTACTGAGAAATGATTTTAGATTTAAGCAGCTTGGTAAGTATAGCATTAATTTCGATCAATATTCTAGAGAAAATAATTTATCTGGATTAAAAGCATTCGAACTAAAACTCCTAGAAGCAAAAACCTCTAAGTAAGTATCATTAGTTTTTCTTATGTGCAAAAGCCAAGACCAATTCTATCAATAGTGGTGGGACTAATAGAATAATCATTTTGTTCCTCTAGAGCTCTAGTACCTTTCCTTGTGTTTTTCTATGAATATTTTGCCACGCAGTGTCAATATAAATTTATTAGACTAAAGTGTTAATGCTATGAGATAATTCTAAGCTCCAGAGAAGTGAAATATGCATAGAAATTAATCTAATAATCATTTAGCTTCAGAGAAGCGACATCTAATTGTTATAGTAAGCTTGAATTATAAGAAAGTATGACCCATTCTTATTTATGCACTAACATAGATAAATCGGATTGATCATTCGGAGATATAGGTATGTAGCCAAGGGACTAATATAATATAGGTATGGAAATAAGACTAATACACCTTAGTATAACGCTCATTTTTTAGCCATTTACTCCACTTTTTATTATAAGTATGAACGCGACTTGTAGGATATCCAGCATTATCTACTAATGGGTAATCGCGATTAGCCCATTCAAATACGGATCCATATAGATTGTAGACCTGCGTAAAGCCTTTTTTCTTTAGTTTTTCACCTACTTTCTCACTGCGATAACCTATAGAACAATAGACTACAATTTTTGTATCCTTGGGTACGGTATCTAGAACATCCATGTTGAGATTCTTAAATCCTATACGTTCCGCATTTGCAATGTGAGATACATTATATTCTTCTTCAGGTCTAGCATCTAGTATTAGAAATGACGCTTGATTTTCTTTTAGTTGTTCGACGCCTAGAACAGGAACAGAATAACTCAGGTAGCTATCTACTTTATTTTCATACTTTTCGTCTAGACATAATGGAGCTTTATGATGCACTTGACCTGTTGCACTTATAGTTGCAATCAGTAGAAAAAATGGTACGAATAGAAAGGATAAAAAGTTTGCATTTTTTGTCGACATAATTTTATAACGCTATGATACTAAAAAGAGTTTATCTAAAGTCCAATATTTATAGTTAGACCATCTAAGAAAACATTGCTATTCAAGTAAAATATTAATAAATTTTTTGTCTAAATATATTAATTCGATTTTAATTAAAGTGAAGTCAATAATGTGGGTTCTCTACTATCACGAGATGAGGTAAGAGTCTTTAAAATAATCGAAAAAAGCAGGAATTATTTGTTGTTCGTTTTGGAATCTAAAGATACAAGCATATTTGCTGTTCCATTCACTGCATTTATATAGTCTTTCATCTTCTTTTGGGCTCTTACTATAGAATTTTACTTCTAGCCATTTGCTCATAGGTTTAGCAACTAAGAAGGTTTTATTTTTTACAAATACGACACAATTTTTCGTCGCGCTTACATCTACATCCTTCCATTGCGCTACTTCATTTAGTATAGTGTCAAAGGCTAAAAGTATCTCATCGGATTTATTAATAAATAGATCATCAATATTTACTTGCTTACAATAATGCCAAGCATTAATGTTTTTTAGTTTTCTTTTACAATGTGGGCAGATTACCTTTTCCATAATTGAACATCAATATAGTTATAAAATTAAACTAACTTTGAATATCAAATTTGAATTTCGTCGGTTTCTACTAATTGACTCCTAGTACAAGCTTGCTGAGTTGAAATGAAATTTTTTCATCAACTAAAGGTGCTTATACTATGGAAGAAAATCTATTCAGGATAGAATCAAATCAAAGTTTTTCTAAAAGTAAAATATGGCAGCTCAACAGAGATTTTTATCAGTTAAGAGGAATTAGTGCATTCAGTCAGGATGTTGTACCGCATAATCTTACCAGTAATTCGTTTGTGGGTAGAACGTATGCAGAGCTTATTCTTGCTATGCTTAAGGATTTATCAGATCAAGGTAAGACTGATGAGCAGGTGTATATATTAGAACTTGGTGCCGGTCACGGACGACTTGCCTACCACATTATAACACATCTTAAGAAGCTTATACAAGATGTAAAAATGGAGTTACCTTCTTTTTGTTATGTTATCAGTGACATCGGAAAAGACAACCTTTCTTTTTTCCTAGAGCACTCGCAGTTTGCAGATTTTTTCAAAGAAGGTATTCTAGATGTCGCTTATTTCGATGCTATAGAAAGCAAAGAACTAGTTTTACAATATGCTAAAAAAACGGTAGTAACGAACCAACTTAGTCAGCCGATTATCGCCTTGGCTAATTACTTCTTCGACTCCCTTCCTTGCGAATTATTTCATGTCAAAGAGAAACATATAACTGAGTCTACTATAAACTTAGATGCTAAGGTAGATCCAGAAAAAGTAGATAGTATTTCTCTAATAGAAAACTTACAGCTTAGTTATGAAGACGCTGCCATAGAAATGCCTTTCTTCCAGAACGATATTATGAATCAAATTTTGGAGGAGTACAGATCTTTACTTTCTGATAGTTATGTTTTCTTTCCAGAGACTTCTATGAACTGTATTGACAATATTAGAAATCTATCTTCTGAAGGACTTTTGCTTTTGTCGTTAGATAAGGGTTTCCATGAAGTACATGATCTAGAAAGTAGAAAAGCACCTGACGTTGTCAATCATGGAAGTTTTTCTATCTGGGTAAATTTTCATGCCTTGGCAACGTATTGTGAGAAGGGTGGCGGAAAAGCTTTGCTTCCAGCTTATTCTAGTTTCCACTTAGAGATCGCTTCTATGTTGTTCTTAGAAAATAGTGAAGTTTATGAAAAAACGATATCGACATATGATAAACATGTAAATGATTTTGGTCCTGACGACTTTAATAGTATAAAGAAACTTACCTACAATAATATCGCAAGACTTAATATCCAAGACCTGCTTGCAGTGATTCGGCTAAGTGCTTATGACTCTACGTTTTTTATAAAGTTATTACCTAGAATAAAAGAGCTGTCTGTCGCAATAACTTTTAATGAAAGAAAGAGAATTGCAGAAACATTGGATAAGGTCTGGGAAATGTATTTTAGCATTTCAGAGGCATTTGATTTACCTTATGAATTAGGAAGTGTTTTCTATGATTTAGGTTTTTATGCGGAGGCTTTACATTATTTTGAGCAATCTATCCTTTTACATAAAAACAAACCAGATACTTATTATAACGTTGCACTTAGCTATTATCAGCTTAGGCAAGACAAGAAGTTTTACGAAACAATTTCTGTTGCAAAAGAAAGTTTCCCTGATTATAAACTATTTGCCGATTTAGAGAAGTTAGATATGGCCTAAGGTGTAGAGTGATTTTAACTAAATGTTAAAAACAGTCCAATACTGATCAACTAATAAAATTCTATTATTTTTATAAAAAAGATATATTTATGAGAACAATAATAATGTTAGTAGTGGGATGCTTACTTAGCGGATTCTGCCATGCACAAAAAGAAATCAAAGCGAGCCCCAAGCCCCCTGCTCCAGGTTTGTTTGATAGCCCAGAAGAGGTAAAAGAGATTTTTAAAAAAGTGGATAAGATGCCTGTTTTCCAAGGCTGTGAGGATATAGAAGATGCAAATACTAAACGTAATTGCGGGCAACAAAACTTATTACAATACGTGTATAAAAACCTTAAATATCCTGCAGAAGCAAGAGCATTAAGGGTACAAGGAATGTCTGTTGTTTCTTTTGTAATAAATAAAGATGGAATAGTAGAGAATCCTGAAATCAAAAGAAATCTAGGATATGGTACAGCAGAAGCAGCTTATAATCTTATAGATAAGATGCAAAAAGAAATTACGTGGGAACCAGGTGAACAAGGAGGAAAAAAAGTAGCTGTACAGTATACCTTACCTCTAAGATTTAAATTAGAAGGCAATGAAGAATCTTACTCCTTTTTTAAGACTAATAAGTTTCTAGATAGTTTTGACGGAGATATCGTAATAGATAAAAAGCCCGCAAGTCGAGAAGAGCTAGGTGCACTTAATAGGTCAATAAAAAGTATAAACTTACTAGAGAATAACGAAGCAATATATATTGTAACAATGGATAGGCCTACTAAGAAAAAGAAAGCTAAGGGCAATAGAAATAGGCCTGCAAATTTCTAGGTTATTAGCTAGCTGCTTTTTCTAATCTTTTTCTATTTACGATTTTTCTTACCCAGTTAGGGATAATTATTGCTCCGATTATAAGATATGGATAGTAGGTAATAATTCTCCATACGAGCGCAACGATAAAGGTTATCCCCTTAGGAATAAAGTCGCTGTAGAATCCACCGAATATATATTCTACCATTCCTGCTCCTCCCGGAGTAGGACTAAACTGTGCTAGAGAATGCATGATTTCTCCTCTGCTATATAATAGGTATTGTGTGTACAGATCTGTAGATACATTAGGTACTAGTGCTAAGATAATAAAGTTGATTGCTAAAAATCGGAATATCCATGCTCCTGCAGTAGATAGTATAGCGTTAAGATGGAAGCTAAGAGGTTTTGTTTTTAACTCCTTAGAAGTTGCAAGCATATCCTGACCTATCTGTAGAAGGCTTTTTTGAAATCTTTTTAGCAGTTTGAATTTTGACAACCAGAATAGAAAACCTCTAATTTTATCTGGACTGATAAACATCCCATAAAAAAACAAGATACCATAACCAAACATAAATATCCAAACAAGAAGCAAGCTATACATATATCCATTAAAAGAGAAGCTTGTCAAGTCTGGTCGTACTCCGATTGGTCCTAATGTAACGACTAATAATACTATGGTAACTAGAAAAAACAATGTATCTAATAGCATCGAATAGATAACTACCGTTACTGTTTTTGCAGCTGATATTTTTTCTTGCGCTAGAAAAAATAAAGCTACTGCTGCACCGCCTATACTAGATGGAGAAACAGCAGAAGAAAATTCCCAGATAAATATAAGTTCTATAGACTTAGACCATGAAAATAAATTATCTGTCATGATCCTTAATCTCCAAGCATACAGCAAGTGCCTTATAACATAGGCAAGAATGGCAAACACTAACCAGTATATAGTGGAGTAAGTCCAGGGAATAGTTCTGAGAGAGTCCATATCTAGCTGTCTCCAGATCATATATGCCACAACACCTAGACCTAATAAGATGGGGATGAGGACCCTAGACATCTTAATAGAATTTAGCACTTGCTCTTCAGAACTTATATTTATGCCACGCTTTGTGATATTTTTTTAATTTGGCTGCAAAATAGATAAATCTACCGTTACAAAACACTATGAAATAGATTCAGTTCCTACAAATGATAAATAAATATTAATTTCTTTTTTTATACGTGGATTAGAAGGTGGGAGAGGGGCTATAGCAATTGCTGATCCTTC
>CAYYWZ010000040.1:0-30067 GCA_964475415.1 uncultured Saprospiraceae bacterium
ATCCTTTTCTGCCAATGTAGCTCAGGGGTAGAGCACTTCCATGGTAAGGAAGGGGGCGGGGGTTCAATTCCCTTCATTGGCTCGGAATAAATTGTAATATTTTTTTGTAAATAAATTCTTAATAGAGTAAAATTTTTTATCGGATGGCTAAAGAAACATTCAATCGATCAAAACCACACGTAAATATTGGTACTATTGGACACGTTGACCACGGAAAGACAACGTTGACAGCGGCCATCACGTATGTATTATCAAAAGACGGATTAGCTGAGAAAGCTGATTACGATCAAATTGATGGTGCTCCTGAAGAAAAAGAAAGGGGTATCACTATTAACACTGCTCACGTTGAGTACGAAACAGAAAATAGGCACTACGCACACGTAGATTGCCCAGGTCACGCCGATTATGTGAAAAACATGGTAACGGGAGCTGCACAGATGGATGGTGCGATACTAGTTGTTGCTGCAACAGATGGTCCTATGCCACAAACTAGAGAGCATATCTTGCTTTGTAGACAGGTAGGAGTTCCAAAAATAGTTGTATTTATGAATAAAGTTGACCTTGTTGATGATGCAGAGATGTTAGAATTAGTTGAGATGGAGGTTAGAGAACTTCTTGATCAGTATGAATTCGACGGCGATGGTTCATCAGTAATTCAAGGTTCTGCAATCAAGGCATTAGAAGATGATGCTGATGGTGTTGCAAAAATAAAAGAACTTATGGCAGCTGTGGATGCTGAAATTCCAGAGCCAGTAAGAGATGTAGATAAGCCTTTCCTAATGCCTATAGAGGATGTATTCTCAATAACAGGTAGAGGAACAGTTGCTACAGGTAGAATAGAAAGAGGTGTTATTAATACTTCTGATCCTGTAGAGATTGTAGGTATGATGAAGGATGAAGAGAAGCCTCTGAACTCAGTAGTAACAGGAGTTGAGATGTTTAGAAAAATCCTTACAAGAGGAGAAGCTGGTGATAACGCTGGTATCCTTCTTAGAGGAATAGATAAAGAAGCTATTAAAAGAGGAATGGTTATTTGTAAGCCAGGATCTGTTAAGCCTCACGCTCACTTCAAATGTGAAGTATATGTATTAAGTAAAGATGAAGGAGGAAGACATACACCTTTCTTCAACGGATATAGACCTCAGTTTTACTTTAGAACAACAGATGTAACCGGTGATGTTACTTTACCAGATGGTGTTGAGATGGTTATGCCTGGAGATAATGTAACTATGGAAGTGAAGCTTCTTAACAAAATTGCGATGGAAAAAGGACTTAGATTTGCAATTAGAGAAGGAGGAAGAACAGTAGGTGCAGGTCAGGTAACTGAGATATTAGACGCATAATTTAGACCTTTTATTAGGTTTTATAAATATGAAAATTAAGCACTTATTATAGGTGCTTAATTTTCGCATTATAAGAAAGCTTATAATGTGATAGACAAAAAATGTTTTTCAATCTTTATAGAGTTTGAATAACTTATATTTAGGAGAGTAGCTCAATTGGTAGAGCAGCGGTCTCCAAAACCGCAGGTCGCAGGTTCGAGCCCTGTCTCTCCTGCATTTTTAACTGTAAGAAATGAATGAGATAGTATTATATATTAAGGAAAGCTATAATGAACTTGTGCATAAGGTGACTTGGCCTACATGGCCTATGTTGTTAGAAAGTGCTAAACTTGTTTTAGTTGCTACAGCAGTTATTTCTTTGGTTATATTCATACTAGATGGTATTTCTAAAACAATATTATCTGATTTTCTTTATCAACTAGGTCAATAATATCTATGTCAGAAACTGATAAAAGATGGTATTCTCTCAGAGTTATTAGCGGTAAGGAAAAGAAAATAAAGGAAAGAATAGAGCTAGAGATATCAAGAAGAAAGTGGGAAGAATATGTAACTCAGATTTTAGTGCCTTCAGAGAAGGTATATAAAATAAGAAATGGGAAGAAAGTTATACTAGAAAGAAATATACTTCCAGGTTACATCCTTATAGAAGCGGTGCCTAGTAGTTTTTCTGGAGAAATGATTCAGACGATTTCAGGTATGCCTAATGTTATTCACTTTCTTGGAAAGACTAATCCTATTCCTATGCAACCTAGTGAAGCTAACAGGATGCTTGGAAAAGTAGATGAGTCGCAAGAAGTTGGAGAATCTATGCTAGAACCTTTTATAGTTGGAGAAACTGTAAAGATTATAGACGGGCCATTCAATGACTTTGTTGGAGATATAAAAGAAGTAAACGAAGAGAAGAAGAAACTGAAGGTTATCGTAAAGATATTCGGAAGAGGAACAGAAGTGGAATTGAACTTCATGCAAGTAGAAAAGAATTCATAATTTAATTAATAACAATTAGTTCGAAAGACTGTTAACGCTTCCACAGTCAATCGAAAATAAAAAGAGCGCACAATGGCAAAAGAGGTCGATGCTTATATCAAATTACAAGTAAAAGGAGGACAGGCAAATCCATCACCACCAGTAGGTCCTGCATTAGGAGCAAAGGGTGTTAACATAATGGAATTTTGTAAAAGATTCAACGCCAAAACTCAAGAATCTCAAGGTAAAGTAGTTCCTGTTGTAATAACAGTTTACAAAGATAAATCATTTGATTTTATCGTAAAGACTACACCTGCAGCGGTTCAGTTGTTAGAAGCAGCTAAACTAAAAAGTGGTTCACCTGAGTCTAATAGACAGAAAGTGGGATCAGTAACTTGGGATCAAGTTAGAGCAATTGCTGAAGACAAGATGGCGGATTTGAACGCTTTTAAAGTAGAGTCAGGAATGAAGATGGTTGCTGGAACAGCTAGAAGTATGGGTTTAATTGTCAAAGGAACACCACCTTGGCAAGAAGCTCAAGACAACTAAGAATAAATATTTTTTATAGATAGAGGGAGTCTATTAATATTAGACGCTTAACCTCAAAAATTTGACAAATGGCTAAATTATCTAAGAAGAGAAAAGTTGCAGAAGAGAAAGTGGATGCTAATAAGCAATATGCGCTTTCAGATGCAATGGCTCTTGTTAAAGAAGTGAATACAACTAAGTTCGATGCATCAGTAGATCTACACATAAGATTAGGTGTGGATCCTAGAAAAGCTGATCAGGCGATAAGAGGTACTGTAACATTACCGCACGGTACTGGTAAAACTAAAAAAGTTCTTGTTTTATGTACACCTGACAAAGAGGCTGAAGCTACGGCTGCAGGCGCTGATTTTGTAGGGTTAGATGAGTATGTAACAAAGATACAACAAGGATGGACTGACATAGATGTTGTTATTGCAACACCTAATGTTATGGCGCAAGTTGGTAAAATAGGTAGAATATTAGGACCTAGAGGTTTAATGCCTAACCCTAAGACAGGAACAGTAACACAGGATGTTGCTGCTGCTGTAACGGAGGTTAAAGGTGGAAAAATTGCTTTTAGAGTTGATAAGTATGGTATCATACATTCTCCTGTAGGAAGAGTATCTTTTACAGCAGATAAGTTAACTGATAACGCAAGAGAATTATTGGTAACTATAGAGAGAATGAAACCATCTTCAGCGAAAGGTGCTTACATGAAAACACTTTCTGTAGCTAGTACAATGAGTCCTGGCATTAAGATAGATCCTAAAACTATTTCTTAAGAACTTTATTAAAGTTATTCAAAATGACTAGAGAAGATAAAAAAGCCGCAATAGCGGAATTAAAAGATAAATTCGAAGCAGCTAATTTCTTTTACATAACAGATTCTTCAGCTTTGTCTGTTGAAAAAGTTAACGAACTCAGAGGCATGTGCTTCGAGAAGGGTATAGAAATGAAAGTTGTAAAAAATACTGTGGCTCAAAAAGCTCTGGAGGCAGCAGGAGAAGAAAGAGGTTTTGCTCCATTAATGGAAGCACTTAAAGGACCTACTGCTTTAATGTTTGCTGATGTAGCAAACAGTCCTGCAAAAGTTATCAAAGAGTTTAGAAAGAGTAATGAGAAGCCAATATTAAAAGCGGCTTACATAGATACAGCAGTATATATGGGTGATGATCAAGTGGAAGCACTATCAGCACTCAAGTCTAAAGAAGAGTTAATAGGAGAAGTTATTTTACTTCTTCAGTCCCCAGCAAAAAATGTTATCAGTGGCCTGAAATCAGGAGGTGCTACCATAGCTGGATTAGTGAAAGCTCTTTCGGAAAGACCAGCATAAATTTGGCTTTCAAGCTTAACGCATTGATATAAATTAATTTTATCAAACATTAAAAATTTTTTCAAACATGGCGGATTTAAAGGCAATCGCAGATCAGTTAGTAAACCTTACGGTAAAAGAAGTAAATGAATTAGCTGACATCCTCAAAGAAGAACACGGTATAGAGCCAGCTGCTGCAGCTGTAGCTGTTGCTGCGGGACCTGCTGGAGGAGGTGATGCTGGTGGAGCTGAGAAAACAGAGTTTGACATTATGTTAAATTCTGCTGGATCTGCAAAACTTGCAGTCGTAAAAGAAGTTAAGAATCTATTAGGTGTAGGTCTCAAAGATGCAAAAGAATTGGTTGATTCAGCTCCGGCTGCTATCAAGCAAGGCGTTGCAAAAGATGAGGCTGAATCAATTAAAGCAGCTCTAGAAGCTGCAGGTGCTGACGTTGAGTTAAAATAATAATTTTTACGTCACATATAATTGATGATAGCAGAATTATGCCTTAAGACATAACAAATGGCTTGGTTGTTCCCTAGGAACGACCAGGCCTTTCTGTGTCTCTAAATAACAATTGAATTTTTATTTTCTCGATTTTGAGAAAACTTACATAGCTAAAACACTTGCCAATGGCTTCAAATGGAAAAGCTTCAACTAATCCCAGAGTAAAATTTGGGAAAATAAAACTACCATCGCAGTATCCGGATTTACTAGAAATTCAGCTGAAGTCTTTTAAGGAATTTTTCCAACTAGAGACCACTCCTGATAACAGAGTAGGGGAAGGATTATTTAGAGTATTCCAAGAGAATTTCCCTATAACAGATGCTAGGAATATCTTTGTATTAGAATTCTTAGATTACTTTGTAGATCCTCCAAGATATGATATCAGAGAATGTATGCAAAGAGGTCTAACCTATAGTGTTCCATTGAAAGCAAAGCTTAGGCTTTCTTGTAATGATGAGGAACACGTGGATTTCCAGACCATAGTGCAAGATGTATTTTTAGGTAATATTCCTTACATGACCCCTAAGGGGACATTCGTAATAAATGGTGCAGAAAGAGTAGTTGTTTCTCAGCTGCATAGATCACCAGGAGTATTTTTCTCTCAGAGTTTCCACCCTAACGGTTCTAAGCTTTACTCAGCAAGAGTGATTCCTTTTAAAGGTGCTTGGATGGAATTCTCTACTGATATTAATACTGTAATGTATGCGTACATTGACAGAAAGAAAAAATTTCCTGTAACGACCTTACTTAGAGCTATAGGCTTTGATAGTGATAAGGATATATTAGAAATATTCGATCTAGCAGAGGAAATAAAAGCTGACAAAAAAGGACTCAAGAAAGCAGTAGGAAGAAAACTTGCCGCTAGGGTTCTTAGAAAATGGTCAGAAGATTTCGTGGATGAGGATACAGGAGAGGTTGTAACAATAGAACGTAACGAGATAATTCTAGAGAGAGATGTAGAGTTAGATGAAGAGAATATCCAACTTATAGCGGATGCAGATGTAGATACGATTATCTTACAGAAGAGTGATGTAGAACAAGATTATTCTATCATCTACAATACTTTACAGAAAGATGTATCCAGTTCTGAACTAGAAGCCGTAACACAAATCTATAGACAACTTAGAGGTTCAGACCCACCGGATGAGGATACAGCAAGAGGAATAATCAATAAATTATTTTTCTCTGATAAGAGATATAACTTAGGAGAAGTAGGTAGATACAAAATCAATAAAAAACTGGAGTTAGATATTGATTTAGAAACACTAGTTCTTACTAAAGAAGATATCATTAAGATTGTAAAATATCTTGTTCAACTTATTAACCAGAAAGCGGAACTTGATGATATAGATCACCTAAGTAACAGAAGAGTAAGAACTGTAGGTGAGCAATTATATGCTCAGTTTGGAGTTGGTCTTGCAAGAATGGCAAGAACAATCAGAGAGCGTATGAATGTAAGAGATAATGAGGTATTTACACCTATCGACTTGATTAACGCAAGGACATTATCATCTGTAATTAATTCTTTTTTTGGTACTTCTCAGTTATCTCAATTCTTAGATCAGACCAACCCACTATCGGAGATTACGCACAAAAGAAGAATTTCTGCCTTAGGGCCAGGAGGACTTTCTAGAGAGCGTGCAGGTTTTGAGGTTAGGGATGTTCACTACTCTCACTATGGTAGACTATGTACAATTGAGACTCCAGAAGGACCGAATATTGGATTGATATCTACACTATGTGTTCACGCTAAAGTGAATAAGATGGGATTCTTAGAAACTCCTTACAGAGAGGTGACTAAGGGTAAAGTAAATATAATAGAAGATGCAGTCTATCTTTCAGCAGAGGGAGAAGATTTCAAAAAGATAGCTCAAGCGAATGCTCCGCTTAACGAAAAAGGTGCGTTTATAGGAGATAGAGTAAAGTGCAGAGAGCATGGTGATTTCCCTGTTCTTACGCCGAATGAAATAGAATATATGGATGTTGCACCTAACCAGATTGTAGGTGTATCAGCGTCAATGATTCCATTCTTAGAAAACGATGATGCCAATAGAGCCCTGATGGGATCTAACATGCAACGTCAGGCAGTGCCTCTTGTAAGACCTAAGTCACCTATCGTGGGTACTGGTCTAGAAGAAAAAGTTGCTAAGGATTCTAGGATGTTGATCAATGCGGAAGGGGAAGGTGTAGTAGAATACGTAGATGCAAATGAGATCATTATTAGATATGATAGAACAGAGATAGATCAGTTAGTTTCTTTCGAGGACGATAGCAAGAAATATCCATTGACTAAGTTCAGAAGAACGAATCAAGGTACTTGTATCAATCTAAAACCTATCGTAAAGAAAGGGGATAGAGTAACGAAAGGATCTTTGTTATGTGATGGATACGCTACAGAAAAAGGAGAGTTAGCATTAGGTCAAAACTTATTGGTTGCCTTCATGCCTTGGCAGGGATACAACTTTGAGGATGCGATTGTACTTTCAGAAAGAGTAGTAAGAGAAGATATCTTTACTTCTCTGCATATCGAAAACTTCGAACTAGAAGTTAGAGATACAAAACTGGGAGATGAAGAATTGACAAATGATATCCCTAACGTAAGTGAGGAAGCAACAAAAGATCTAGATGAGAATGGTATTATCAGAGTAGGTGCTTGGATAAAAGAAGGTACAATCATCATAGGTAAGATTACACCTAAGGGTGAATCAGATCCAACTCCAGAAGAGAAACTTCTGAGAGCGATATTTGGTGATAAGGCTGGTGATGTAAAAGATGCATCACTTAAAGCACCACCGTCGACTAAAGGTATCATCATCGATAAGCAATTATTTGCTAGAGCTAAGAAGGATAAATTCCAAAAAATTCAGGAAAAAGAATTGTTATCTAAGCTAGATGATAAGCACGCAGTTGCACTAAACGAACTGAAGACTATATTGATAGATAAGCTGATGGTATTGCTTAAAGGTAAAGTATCAGAAGGTGTAAGATCTGTATATAACGAGGAGTTTATTCCCAAGGGTACTAAGTTTGCTCAGAAGGTTCTTGGAAAAGTAGACTACACCCAAGTAGATTATTCTAAATGGACTAAAGACGAGGAGATAAATACCTTGATTTCTAGACTACTTCATAATTACACCATCAAAGTAAACGAAGAAATAGGAAAGTATAAGAGAGAGAAATTTAATATCAGTATTGGAGATGAATTGCCTGCGGGAGTGTTGAAGTTAGCAAAAGTTTATTTAGCGAAAAAGCGTAAACTTAAGGTAGGAGATAAGCTTGCAGGAAGACACGGTAACAAAGGAATTGTATCTAGAATTGTAAGACAAGAAGATATGCCTTTCTTACCAGATGGAACTCCGGTAGATATCGTACTGAATCCACTAGGAGTACCTTCTAGGATGAATTTAGGACAAATATTCGAAACGGTTCTTGGGTGGGCTGGAGAGAAATTAGGTCTTAAATTTTCTACGCCTATATTCGATGGAGCTAGATTAGATGAGATAGATGAGGTAGTGAAGAAAGCTGATCTTCCATCACTAGGACAGACCTTCTTATATGATGGAGGGACAGGAGATAGATTCCACCAGGAAGCAACAGTAGGAGTAATCTACATGCTGAAGCTTTCTCACATGGTAGATGATAAGATGCACGCAAGATCTATAGGACCTTACTCATTGATTACGCAACAACCATTGGGTGGTAAAGCTCAGTTTGGTGGTCAGCGTTTTGGAGAGATGGAAGTATGGGCTCTAGAAGCATTCGGAGCATCTAATATCTTGAGAGAGTTATTGACAATAAAATCTGATGATATTCACGGTAGAGCTAAGGCATACGAAGCTATTGTAAAAGGGGAGGCATTGCCAGAACCGAATATTCCAGAATCATTTAACGTTTTGATTCATGAGTTAAGAGGATTAGCTCTGGATGTGAAATTTGACTAATTATTCAGTTTTTTTAAATCATCAATATGTTTAGAAAAAACAATTTAAAGCAGACTAAGCCGTTCGACACAATTACAATTAGTCTATGTTCTCCAGATGATATCCTAGAGAGATCATTCGGAGAAGTACTTAAGCCTGAGACAATAAATTATCGGACTTACAAACCAGAAAGAGATGGTTTGTTTTGTGAGAGAATTTTCGGGCCAGTAAAAGATTATGAGTGTTACTGCGGAAAATATAAAAGAATCAGATACAAGGGTATTGTATGTGATAGATGTGGTGTAGAAGTTACAGAGAAGAAAGTTAGAAGAGAAAGAATGGGACACATTAAGTTAGTCGTTCCTGTTGTGCACATTTGGTTTTTCAAATCTCTACCTAACAAGATAGGTTACCTTCTAGGGCTATCATCTAAGAAGTTAGAATCTGTTATCTATTACGAAAGATATATCGTAATACAGCCAGGAGCTAAGGAGGATGAGATAGAGAAGATGGATCTTCTGACAGAAGAAGAATACTTTGAAGTTTTAGATTCTCTACCTAAGGAAAATCAAATGTTAGAGGATAGCGATCCGGAAAAGTTTATTGCTATCATGGGTGCGGAAGGTGTTAAGGAATTGTTGATAAGATTAGAACTCGATCAGCTTTCTGCAGACCTAAGACACCAAGCAGCTAACGAGACTTCTCAGCAAAGAAAATCTGAAGCACTTAAGAGATTAAGAGTTGTAGAGTCTTTCAGAGATGGACAAACAAGAATAGAAAATAGACCTGAATGGGCTATTATACAATACCTTCCAGTTATTCCGCCAGAGCTTAGACCTCTAGTTCCACTTGATGGAGGAAGGTTCGCAAGTTCTGATTTGAATGATCTTTACAGAAGGGTAATCATTAGAAATAACAGACTGAAGAGACTTTTAGAAATAAAAGCTCCAGAGGTGATCTTGAGAAATGAAAAGAGAATGTTACAGGAGGCTGTAGATTCTTTATTTGACAACTCTAGAAAATCTAATGCTGTAAAAGCAGAAGGAGGTAGATCATTAAAGTCTCTATCTGATATTCTCAAAGGTAAGCAAGGAAGATTCCGTCAGAACCTACTTGGAAAAAGGGTAGATTATTCAGGTAGATCTGTAATCGTTGTAGGACCTACACTCAAGTTACACGAGTGTGGATTGCCTAAGGGAATGGCATCAGAGTTGTTTAAGCCTTTCATTATAAGAAAACTTATAGAGAGAGGAATCGTAAAAACTGTAAAGTCAGCAAAAAAATTAGTAGATAGAAAGGATCCAGTAATATGGGAAATCCTAGAGAATATATTGAAAGGTCATCCTATCATGCTTAACAGAGCACCAACGTTGCACAGATTGTCTATACAATCATTCCAACCTAAGTTGGTAGAAGGAAAGGCGATACAACTGCACCCACTTGTATGTGGAGCATTCAACGCCGATTTCGATGGTGATCAGATGGCCGTGCACGTGCCACTAAGTCAAGGGGCTATATTAGAAGCTCAGATCTTGATGCTTGCAGCACACAA
Source organism: uncultured Saprospiraceae bacterium (assembly GCA_964475415.1). Classification (GTDB taxonomy): domain Bacteria; phylum Bacteroidota; class Bacteroidia; order Chitinophagales; family Saprospiraceae; genus CALCMJ01. The sequence goes on from CAYYWZ010000040.1 coordinate 10,130, forward strand.
CATGCTTAACCCGCAGAACGGTAGTCCTATTACGCTTCCTTCACAGGATATGGTTCTAGGTCTATATTATCTCTCTAAAGGTAGAACGCACGATAAGGACTACAAGATTAAGACTTTCTATGGTCCCGAAGAAGTGCTCATAGCTCATGCTGAAGGTAAAGCAAAACTTCATGATGCGGTAAAGCTTAAAGCTAAAGTAGAAAATGAAGATGGAGAGATTGAGATGAAGATGGTAGAAACTACCGTTGGTCGAGTAATGTTTAATAAAGCAGTTCCAGAGAAAGTACCTTACATAAACGATCTACTGACTAAGAAAAATCTAAAGAGAATTATCTCAGATATCATTACGAGAACAGAGTTTACAACAACTGCAAAGTTCTTAGATGAGATCAAAGAGATGGGTTTCCACTGGTCTTTCAGAGCTGGACTTTCGTTTAACCTAGGAGACTTAATCACGCCTACTATCAAAGAGCAAACACTCATAGAAGCTCAGCAAGAAGTAGACGAGGTATGGGAAAATTATAACATGGGACTGATTACACCTAACGAGAGGTACAATCAGGTTATCGATAAGTGGACTTATGCCGATAATAAGATTACGGAAAACCTAATGAAGGAATTAGCTGAACATAAAGATGGATTTAATTCTGTTTATATGATGCTACATTCTGGAGCAAGGGGTTCTAAGCAGCAGATTAAGCAGCTGTGTGGACTAAGGGGGCTGATGGCCAAGCCTAGAAAATCTGGTGATACAGGAGGAGCGATTATTGAGAATCCTATTCTTGCCAATTTCTTAGAAGGATTATCAGTACTTGAGTACTTTATATCTACACACGGTGCGAGAAAAGGTCTTGCCGATACAGCCTTGAAAACAGCCGATGCAGGTTATCTTACTAGAAGACTTGTGGACGTTTCTCAAGATGTAATTATCAATGAGCATGACTGTGATACGCTAAGAGGTATCGAGGTTTCTGCTCTCAAGGATAATGATAAGATAGTAGAATCTTTAGCTTCTAGAATTGTAGGTAGATATGCATTAGAAGATGTATTATCTCCTGAAGAGGAGGAAGTATTATTAGAAGCTGGAGAATACATCAGTCCTAAGATATCTGAAGAGATAGAAAAAGCTGGAGTGGAGACCATGTTGATTAGATCTGTCCTTACCTGTGAGACGAAGAGAGGTGTATGTAAAAAATGTTACGGTAAAAATCTTGCAACTGGAAGAATTTCAGAAATAGGGGATGCTGTAGGTATTATTGCTGCGCAAAGTATTGGAGAGCCTGGTACACAGTTGACATTGAGAACGTTCCACGTTGGTGGTATCGCATCAGTAACAAAAACAGAATCGGAGTTAGTTTCTAAATTTGATGGTGTATTAGAATTTGATAATATAAAAACTACTAAATATGAGGAAGGTGATAAAGTAGAAGAAGTTGTACTTTCTAGATCTGGGGAAATAAGAGTTATAGATCCAGAAACTAAAAAGGTATTGACTACGATGCATATTCCTTATGGTGCTAATATATTTGCTAAGAACAAAAAGAAAGTGAAGAAGGGAGACCCTATTTGTGAGTGGGATCCGTTTAACGCTGTTATTGTTTCTGAGTATTCAGGTATTGTACAGTTTGAAGATATCGAAGAGGGTGTAACCTTCAGATCTGAAAGAGATGAGCAGACTGGGTATACTGATAAGGTTATCGTAGAATCTAAGAAGAAGAAACTTATCCCGATCATGAAGATCGTTTCTGCAGCAGGTAAGGAGTTGAAAAACTATAACTTACCAGTGGGAGCATATCTTTCTGTAAATGATGGAGATGAGGTAAGCTCAGGACAAAGAATTGCTAAGATTCCTAGAAAGTTAGGTAAGATACAGGATATTACCGGTGGTCTTCCTAGAGTTACCGAATTGTTCGAAGCGAGAAACCCTTCTAACCCAGCTGTTATAGCAGAGATAGATGGTATCGTTTCTTTCGGTAAGATAAAAAGAGGAAACAGAGAGGTATTTATAGAAGATGAAAAGACTGAACAGAAAAGAAAATATCTCATAGGACTATCTAAGCATATTCTTGTACAAGAAGGAGATTTTGTAAGAGCTGGTTCACAGTTATCTGATGGAGCTACTGCACCGATAGATATACTGAACATTAGAGGGCCATTTGCTGTACAGCAGTATCTTGTAAATGGTGTACAAGAAGTATATAGATCTCAAGGTATCGGGATTAACGATAAGCATATAGAAGTTATCGTGAGGCAGATGATGAGAAGGGTAGAGATAGTAGATGCTGGAGATACCAGTTTCTTAGAAGGAGAGCCAGTAGAAAAAGTGAACTTCTTAGAAGGCAACGATTTTGTCTATGACAAGAAAGTTGTATTAGACCCAGGAGGTTCTACTACTTTTAGACCAGGACAGTTAGTTTCAGTAAGACAGCTTAGAGAAGAAAATTCTCAGCTGAAAAGGAATGATAAGAAGGTGATCAAATTTAAAGATGCGATTCCTGCGACTTCTAAGCCTGTACTACAGGGTATCACGAAGTCATCACTAGGGACGCAGAGTTGGATTTCTGCCGCTTCATTCCAAGAGACAACTAAGGTGTTAAGTTCTGCCGCTATTGCCGCTAAAGTAGATACATTAGCTGGATTAAAAGAAAATGTAATTGTAGGAAAGAATATCCCTGCAGGTACAGGTATCAAGAAATTCAGAGATCTATTTGTAGATGTAAAAGAGGAAGTGGAAACACAAGAAGAAGAGACGGAAGAAGAAGTTGTAATGGATTAGAAATAATCCTTGATAATATATTTACTGAAGGGTAGTCCAGAAATGGATTACCCTTTTTTAATTCTGTCCATATACCTTTTTACATACTTCCCGAAAATATCAAATTCTAAATTTACAGGATCGCCTATCTGTAACTTATGCATATTAGTATGCTCATAAGTATAGGGTATTATAGCTACCTGGAATTGGTTATTAGTTGGATCGATTACCGTAAGGCTTATACCATTTATAGTTACAGATCCCTTAGGAACGATAAGGTCGTAGAATTCTTCAGGATAATTTAAGGTATAGAGCCAGCTACCATTTTCATCTTTTATATGCGATACCTTCCCGATAGTGTCTACATGACCTTGTACAAAATGACCATCCATTCTAGTATCTGCTGTTATAGATCGCTCGAGATTTACAAGGTCTCCTTTCTTGAGTTTGCCTAACTGAGACTTAATTAATGTTTCTTGGATAGCCACTACAGTATGTGCATTGTCATCAAAGGATGTTACTGTTAGACAGACACCATTATGAGTAATACTCTGATCTATATAAGCTTCCTTAGATATGGGAGAACTTATGGTAAGTTCTATATTACTTCCAAGTTCTGCTATTTTCTCTACTTTTCCTATTGCTTCTACAATTCCTGAAAACATATTATTTTTTTATTCTGATCTGATAAGTTGGACAAAACCTTCTAGCAGATCTGATCTCTGTTCTAATCCAGATATAGACCTCTCGAAGACTTCACATACATAATGATATACACCTTCATCTACTTGTTGTCCTGATGAGGTATTTCCATCCCAGTTGATTTGAGGATTACTGGTCTCGAAGATTAAGTTGCCCCATCTATTATATAATTTAAAATTCACCCTTTCTATAAACCTGTTCTTTCTAGGGATAAATACGTCGTTCGTTCCGTCACTATTAGGTGTGAACGCGTTTGGTAATTCATAGAGGGGACAATTCTCTATGCATACTCTTTCGCTTATAAGACTTTCATTCCCTATAGAATCTACTACTGATACACCATAACAAGCTATAGAGCCTCCTTCCGGAGTATGTTCATAAGTTACCGTATTGATATCTTCTATGATGGCAATTTCTTCTAGATCTCCAGCTGGATCATCTACATAGAATATTCTATAAAAACTAGCATCCTGACTATCTTCGCAAGCGATTGCTGGGTTATTCCAGTTTAAGGTATTGGAAGATATATCATCATCCTCTCTTTCATCACAGGGATTTTCTACTGTTAAGTCTGGAGTACAAGGTGGTAATATATCTCTCGGTATAGCACAGTTTTCTTGTGAATAATTTACAAGTAACTCATCTAAGGTCAATAGGCCATACGCTCCATTAGATTTTATTTTATAACAATAGTTTTGACCGTTAATTAGATTTCTATCTAGGTATTCATTATTTTCTGTTCTTATAAGCGAATCAAAAGTCATTGTAACTTCATTAAACCTAAAGATATCATAAGATATATTTTGCCAAGTAACCTCTTCTTGCCAGGTCAATAGATTACGCTCATCACTAGGTGAAATACTCAAGAATATACTTGAAGCTTCTGGAGAGAAAAACTCATAATCTTCGGTTCCATTCACAGCTAATCTCACTTCGTAATAGTATTGCTTCTCTTGTGTGTTTAATCCTGTATCGACAAAAGAAGTATCAAGATCAGTGGCAAAAAATGTAGAACTAAACTTAGCACCTGCAACTGGATTAAATAGTGCCTCATCAGCTTCTCTTCTATAGAGTTGATAGGTATAAGGGCCGATATTAGTTACTGTGTCTAGATCCATAGCAATAGGCTTGGTCCACCGAACAAATATTGAACCATCAGTAGGATCAGTTTCCTCTACAGAGACATTTAGTAATAGCGGGAAATCCCTAGAAATCTCTATACATATCTCTTCTGACGGCATACTAGATACAATGTTGTATGGATTTCCATCAGGAGACCTAAGTGCAAACTCTCCTAATACTCTATAACAATATAATTTTCCGTTTTCGATATTATCATCTTCATAGAAGTATCTAGATCCATCGCTGTCATTGGTTACAAACTCTATTCGCTGATAGCCTTTTCCGTCTAATCCATTTACACAGGTATCAGGAGGAAAGGGATTACTACCTTCTCTTCTCCAGACAGAGAAGCCAATGAAATATTCGTTTTCTGCATCTTCGCAAGCATAGGGTTGTTCCCAACTTACAAGTACACTTTCTAGATTCCTATCTGCAGTAACATCTTGTGGCGCAGGACCTACTACTTTGATCAGAACGGTTTTGAGGTCTGCTAGACCTTCATTCCCACCAGCGGCATTATCCTGAGCCCTAAAAACGACTTGGTAAGCAAAATTATTTATGTGCTCACAGGTTGTTTGCCATACAAACTTCCCTTGAAATGGCGCTTCTTGAAAACCCATAGGCGCTTCTAGATAGGCTGAATCTCTCTCTAGTTGGAAAGGGCCACCTGTAGCGGTAAGTTCTACGAGATCATCTGGATCCGGATCCGTAACAAAAATATCTAATTCTATAAGTTCACCTGCGACGACACATAGTTCTTGTTGGACTTCTATTACAGGTGGTTTATATTCACATAAATCTACAAAGATCTGCATATCCCTGATAATAGAGGTTATTAACACTCCCTCTCTATATTCTTTGATCTTGATTGCAATATTATATTCTCCTGCAGACTGGGGGGATTCCCACACGAAATCTCCAGTCTCTTCATTTAGAGAAATTTGATTAAGTACACCTGAAGCTATCTGATCTGGAAACACATAAGCAGGTACTTCTACACCAGCTTCTTGCAAAGGTGCTACAAGTTCATAAGCTAGACTATCACCGTCTGGATCAAAAGCATTGGGATTATGAATAAACCTTTCCCCTACACAGGCAAAATCTATTGGTGCTTGTAAAAGTATGGCTGAATTATTCTCTCCTTGAAATTGACTATTAAGGAAAGAAAAAGTCGTTTCTAAGTAGAAAGGTATATCTACAGAGTTAGGATAATTTACATTAAGAATACCACTTACTCTATTTGGATCCTCAAAAGATATCGTATAGGTAGCTCTTCCTGGATAGGTATGTTCTGATCTATAGAAATTTACTTTTATATCTTTTCCTGGTATAATATCACCTGCTCCATTTTCTCTTAACACGAACTCGCTGGTACCATCACCCCAGAATATCTCTAAACTGTCTCTATCTGCCGAAGTACTGGTAGCCTTAGTATAGGTTGTCATCGTAGCAATAATAGTGAGTGGACCAACCTGCTCATAGGTAATTTCACCAGATCTATTATGTGTTGCACTGACAATTACAGGGAGTAGAAATAGCACTAAGGCAATCCATAGTCTAGGAGCTAAGTTACTTTTAGTTATATGACTGATATCCATATTGTCCTACGGTTGTTTTCTATTATAGCATATCATTTTTGATCTAATGATGTTATAGACCCTTAATATAAGGATTCTTAGCTTGAGACGCTAGAAATATATTTACTTAAACTGTCTTCCCAGTTAGGAATGTCTATTTTTAAGGTGGATTTTAGTTTTTGCTTATCCATTACACTCCACTTAGGCCTGTGTGCTTTAGCATTGTAGGATTCTGTGGTTACATTATTTACCTTACAATCTACCTCAGCAATTTCGAATATTTTCCGAGCATAGTCGGCCCAATTTGTAATGCCTTCATTACTGTAATTGTATATGCCTTGGATCTTTTTTTCTGTATTTGTAAGTCTATTTTCTATGATGGATAGACTAATTTTTGCGATATCTTCAGCGTAGGTCGGAGCTCCTATCTGATCATATACAACCTGAAGTTCGTCTCTTTCTTTACCATAATAGAGCATCGTATCTACAAAGTTTTTCCCATATCTAGAGTAAACCCAAGAGGTTCTTAGAATTACATAATCTGTCAAATATTCGCTCACCATTTTTTCTGATGCCAACTTGCTTTTAGCATAGATACCTTCAGGGTGATTTTCATCAGTTTCGATAAGAGCTCTGTCAGGATTATGATTATAGACATAATCACTAGAATAATGTAAAAGAAATATATTTTTCTTTTGACAAACAGCGGCAAGATTTTTTACACCCTCTACATTTACTTGATAACAGGTATCTTCGTTATCTTCAGCTCCATCGACATTTGTATAAGCTGCAGCATTGATAATTATATCTGGATTAACCTCATTTACTTTCTTTTCCACAGCTATCAGGTCCGTTATGTCCAGCTCTAGTTTGTTAAAGAAAAAATAGTCATGGTCTCCCTTGTTTTTTAGCGATCTAATCTCAGAACCTACCTGACCGTTACTTCCAGTAATCAATATACGAGCCATTCTTTAAAATTTTAGAATGTTTTCTAACATAGGCAATGCCTGGTCTTTTTCTGACAAGATGATCTTATCCATAGGTAATTCCCAGTCCACTTTTATATTAGGATCTTTAACCTGTAGCCCGCCCTCATGTTTTTGTGAATAGAAGTTGTCACACTTGTAAGAGAAGATGGTATCATCTTCTAGAACCAGAAAAGCATGCGCAAATCCTCTAGGGATAAGCATTTGTTTTTTATTCTGTTCTGATAAAATTACAGAGTATGATTGCAAATGAGTTGACGAATCTGGTCTTAGATCTATCACCACGTCCTGTGCGCTTCCTTTTATAACTCGTACTAGTTTGGTTTGTGCATAGGGTGGAACCTGATAATGAAATCCTCGCAGTACAAATTTTTTAGAAAGTGACTCATTATCTTGTACGAATACATAATTAAGTCTTTCGGATCTAAATTTCTGATCACTATACGATTCAAAAAAATATCCTCTCTCGTCTTCGTATACAGTAGGTTCTAAAACCACTAAATCTTTAATGCCGGTTTCTATAATTTTCATGTCTTACTTGTCTCTAAAAAATATACTTATAGGTACACCCGTAAAATCAAATCGCTTACGTAACTGATTTTCTAAATAGTTCTTATAACTCGTTTTGATATACTTAGGGTGATTGCAGAAAAATGCAAAGGCTGGATAAAATAATGGTAATTGCGTAACATACTTTATCGTTACCACTTTTCCTTTCTGAGTCGGAGGTGGTACTTTCTGTATTGCTTCTTGCATGATCTCGTTAAGTTCTGAAGTAGTGATCTTCTTTTTTCTGTTTTGGTGCACCTGTATACCTAGGTCTAGCGCTTGCATAATTCTTTGCTTTTCTAGCACAGATATAAACAGAATAGGTACGTCATTAAACGGTGCTAACTTAGATTTTATCCTTTCAGCAAATTCCTTTGCTGTGTTGGTTTCTTTTTCTACGAGGTCCCACTTATTCACAAGTATAACTACACCTTTTCTACGCTTAATTACAAGACTGAATATGCTTAAGTCTTGTGCTTCTATACCTGCAGAAGCGTCTAGTAGTAGAAAACATACATCAGAATCATCTATAGATCTTACAGCTCGTAGAACAGAATAGAACTCTAGGTTTTCATGAACTTTGGCTTTCTTTCTGATACCTGCTGTATCGATGAGGGTAAACTCCTTACCGTACTTTTTGTAAGTACTGTTGATGCTGTCTCTAGTCGTCCCTGCGATGTCTGTTACGATATTTCTTTCTTCTCCCATCAGAGCGTTTACAAAAGATGATTTACCTACATTAGGTTGACCTACTATAGCAAATCTTGGAATCTCGTTAGGTTCCTCTTCTTCAGTAACTTCAGGTAGTATTTCAGAAACAAGATCTAGCAATTCGCCTGTTCCTGATCCTGTAATGGAAGAGAGAAACAAGGTGTTTTCTATTCCTAGACTCCAGAACTCATTGGCCATCAGCTGTCTACTGTGATTATCTACTTTGTTGACTGCAAGAATTACCGGTTTATTAGTTGTCCTTAGCAGTCTAGTAACATACTCATCTAGGTCAGTTATACCTGTCGTTACATCGACCATAAAGATGATTATATCTGCTTCGTCTATAGCAATAATAACCTGATCTTTTATTGCTTTCTCGAATATGTCATCGGTGTTCTGCACATATCCTCCAGTGTCTATTGCGATAAACTTCTTTCCGTTCCATTCGGAATCCCCATAGATCCTATCTCGCGTGACACCACTTATATTATCTATAATAGACTTCTTTTCTCCGATCAATCTATTAAATAAAGTGGACTTACCTACATTAGGTCTCCCTACTATTGCTACTATCTGTGATCCCATATATTATTGTATATAACCAAACGACTTGAGATGTCTTTCGTCATCACGCCATTTTTCTTTTATTCTTACATATAATTCTAGATGTACTCTTTTTCCTAAAAACGCCTCGATAGATTTTCTAGAGTCTATTCCTAATTGTTTTATTGAGCTCCCTCCCTTACCTATAAGAATTATTTTTTGCGTTTTTCTCATAGCATATATATCAGCTTTGATATATACAAATGGTGCTCCATTCTTTTCCACTTCCCTAAATTCTGTTGTAACAATTTGTACGCTGTAAGGAATTTCTTGTTGGTAGAGAAGAAGTATTTTTTCCCTTATTATTTCTGACATAAAAAACCTTTCTGACTTATCTGTCAATTGATCTTTCGGGAAATAAGGAGGGAAAACTGGAATGTTATTTTTTATCTCTTCGAACAACTCGTCAGTTCCCAGTTTTTCTAAAGCAGAAATTTTGAACACCTTGGTAAATTCTATTATTTCTGCCCATTCTTTTTCTATCTCATCAGCTTTCTTTGCATTGACATCTATCTTGTTGATAATAAGAAAAACTGGAACCGTAACTTTTTTAAGTGCTGTAACTATATGCTCATCACCAGTATAGGAATCTTCTAAGGTATCCGTCATAAACAAAACCACATCTGCATCTTCTAGTACAGTCATGGCAAAGTGGTTCATAGCCTTTTGCATTTTGTATCTAGGATCGTCTATGATACCTGGTGTGTCCGAAAATACAATCTGATAATCAGGTTCGTTATAGATGCCTAATATTCTATGTCTTGTCGTCTGAGGTTTATGGGATATGATAGATAACCTTTCGCCTAGTAGGACATTTGACAAAGTAGATTTTCCTACATTAGGATTGCCGACTATATTTACAAATCCTGATTTATGTTCTGCTGACATTAATAGTATAATTGTTTTGATTCTGTAGCGATAAGCTCTGACACTTTTAGAAATAGGTTGAAGGGTTTACTTTTCCTCCATTCCATAAAGTTATAATGTATACCTAGTTTTACATAGAATTGCAATTTCGTAGCTTCCATCTCATATAACACATGGTCTAAGCTATTAAGAAATACAATCCATCCATCCTCTTCATTTATCTCTTCCCACCATTCCTGATAATAACTATCATCGGAGCCGTGAAAATTGAGCACATTCTCGCAGATGATTATAAACTTATGTATGCCCTTATCTATAAGCGAGTCCACTATATTCCTTTTTAGAAACATTACATCATTATGTATACAGTCATTCCATTCTCCTATCAGTTCTATAATTGCATAGTGCTCATCATATTCTACAAATAGAATTTTCATGTAAAGCGTACTAGACCCGAACTCATCCCACTGAGGGTGTATATAGTAATTATAGACCTTCTGAGAGAAGGAGAATTCACTATAGCTTCTGCCATAGAAAGGAGATTCCTTATCATCAGAAGCAACATATTGTTGCCTCCATCCATAATGTGGTTCTATATCGTGCATCGCTGCAAAATTAACTATATATAATTGAATTTATATTTTAATAGCTTATTATTAGTTTTGTGCCGATGGAAATAAATCTAACAATAGACCAATACCTAGAAATAACGGCTGTCATTACAGGTCTGGTATATATTATTCTACTTGTCAAAGAGAATATTTGGTGCTGGTTTTTTGCTATTATTTCTGCTGTTCTTAGCATATATCTGTTTTATAGTGCTCAGCTATATTCTGAAGCCATACTTTATTTTTATTACATATTTAATGGTATCTACGCTTGGTGGGTATGGTCTGGTAAAGGGATTCAAGATGCTGGAGCTGATATACAAAAGTGGCCGATTTATAAGCATATCAGTGCTGTCCTAATGAGTGTATTTTTAGCATTCGGCTTGGGCTATTTTTTTGACAATAATTCTGATGCCCAGCGGCCTTATCTAGATGCAGGCTCTACTATTTTCAGTTTTACGGCTAGTTTTCTCGAGGCTCATAAGGTGCTCAATGGGTGGGTCTATTGGATTATTATAAATTTGTTTTCTGTTTTCTTATATCTGGATAGAAATTTAAATTTGTATGCTGTTCTTATGGGCGTTTATTTTGTGATTTCTATTATGGGCTATCTGAGTTGGAGAAAGAAATATAAGACTTTAATTCTAAACTAATTATCAATGAAAATCCTTGTTACAGGACCAGAGTCTTCAGGTAAGACGACCTTGTGTAATCGACTTAGTGACTCTTTTAACCTTCCTATATATGAGGATTTTTCTAGAACCTATCTTGAGCGACATGGAAAATATTACAAGTATAAAGATCTATTGAAAATAGCTTTTTTGTATGTCAATAATTTGGAGGTGCAAGAGGATAATAATTATATCCAAGATACTTTTTTGGTTAACATGAAAATATGGTCACTTTACAAGTATGGGAAGTGTCATTCTTATGTCAATGATAAGCTAGAGCAATTTAGTTTTGACTACGTATTTCTGATGAAACCAGATCTACCCTGGATACAAGATCCTTATAGAGAAAATAGGGAGGACAGAGATCATCTCTTTGAGGAATATATAAAGATTTTTAACACACTAAACTGGGATTACAATGTGATACAAGGCGTTGGCGAAGAGCGCTACCAAATGGCAGAATGCCTACTACAAAGTAAGAGATGAGAGACAATAATCAGTTAATGCTTTGTATTATTAATCTAATCTAGTTATATCTCATTTCTTGATTCATGGAAATGAGTAATTCTTGGAAGCTTAAAATTTTAATTTAAAATAAAAAAGGTTCTGCGCTCTTACAGGGTTTTATTTTATACTACCTTTGCAATGCTCATTTGGGGTGCACATAAGTGCTGAGATTATACCCATGGAACCTGGCCAGGTAATTCTGGTAAGGAAAATGAAAGCGTTCCATAGGTGATACTTTTTCTTGTATCACACTTACTTAGCCCTAGGTAAGTGTAACTAATTTGTAAAAGATGAAAAAATCTATACTCTTTATTTTAGGTTCATTTTTATTTAGTACTTATATGATGTCTCAGCATAGTATAAGTGGTAAGATTGTAAATGGTAATAAAGAAAAACTCGTAGGAGCATCTGTCTTTCTTAAAGGCACAAAGCATGCTGTCATAGCGGAAGAATCAGGTAACTTCCTACTAGAAAATATACCTTCAGGAACCTATGATCTTAAGGTAAGCTATATAGGGTATGAAGATTATCTAGAAAGTATAACTGTAGAGAAAAATATAGAAAAACGGATTGAGCTGTCTGGTTCTATGTACGGTCTAGATGAGATAGAGATTAATGCGACTTGGGTAGAAGATAAGCAGCCTTTTAGCTATACGAATGTAGATAAGGAAACCATAGAAAAAACAAACCTAGGACAGGATGTACCCTTCATTCTTAAGTGGACACCATCCGCAGTTGTTACATCTGATGCAGGAGCTGGAGTAGGGTATACCGGTATCAGAATTAGAGGATCCGATCCTACTCGTATCAATGTTACTATAAATGGTATTCCGCTTAATGACTCAGAATCTCAAGGGGTCTTCTGGGTAGATCTCCCAGATTTTCTAGCCTCTACGAGTCAGGTTCAGATCCAAAGAGGGGTAGGAACTTCTACTAATGGTGCTGGGGCTTTCGGTGCAAGTATAAATCTTAATACAAGTCAAGTACACATAAACCCATACGCCTTATTGAACACTTCTGCAGGTTCATTTAATACCTATAAATATTCTGTTGGCTTAGGCACTGGACTTATGAATGATAAGTTTACTATAGATGCTAGATATTCTAAGATCACTTCAGATGGATATATCGATAGAGCTAGCTCGGATCTTTCTTCTTACATGTTTACCGCCGCTAAGGTATCCGAAAAATCTTCTCTTAGATTGAATATTTTTCATGGCGCTGAGGTAACCTACCAAGCATGGAATGGATTGCCATTTCAGCTATTGGAAACAGATAGAACTTTTAATCCTTCGGGTACAGAAAAAGCATCAGAACCTCATGAAAATGAGGTAGATGATTATAAGCAAACGCACGTGCAATTGTTGTATAACTTGTCTATCAACGAATCTACTAGAATAAATTTAGCAGGGCACTACACAAAAGGTAGAGGATTTTTTGAACAGTATAAAGCAAGTGAAAATCTAATCGATTACGGTCTATCTGAAAATGCAGATTTAGCATCAGATCTTATTAGAAGAAGGTGGTTAGATAATGATTTTATTGGTCTCACTTATGCATTAGAAAAATCTTTTGATCTCTCTAACTTTACATTAGGAGGAGCATATAATATATATACAGGAAGGCATTTTGGCGAAGTCATCTGGACCGAGGCTGAGGTAGATATTCCTAGAGATCATACCTATTATGATAACGATGGGATAAAGCATGATTTTAATATGTATACAAAGTTGAATTATGGTCTTAATGAGAAGCTGTACCTCTTTGGAGATCTACAATACCGAAGAGTAGATTATACCTTTTTAGGATTTAATGCAGAGTTAGAAAATGTAGAGCAATCCGTAAGCTTAAATTTCTTCAATCCGAAAGTAGGGATAAGTTATTTGCCTTCGAAGCAGTCAAGATTTTATACTTCATTAGCAGTAGCTAATAGAGAACCCAATAGGAATGATTATACAGAAAGTTCTCCTAGTAGCAGACCTGACCCAGAACGATTGTATGATCTGGAAATAGGTGCAGAATATGGAAATAGTAAGCTTACCAGTTCTACTAATTTTTATTTTATGAATTACAAGGATCAATTAGTCCTGAATGGACAAATAAATGATGTAGGAGCTGCTATAAGGGAAAACATAGAAAGCTCATATAGAGCCGGTGTGGAAGTAATGTTAGGTTATCAATTTACACCGTATCTTTCTAATAAGGTAAACTTTACCTTAAGTTCTAATAAAGCAAGAGATTATGTGGAGTTTATAGATAGCTGGGATACTGGGGAACAGTTAATGATAGAAAGAGGAACAACAGATTTAGCCTTTTCTCCATCCACCATTTTTGCTAATGACCTAGAAGTTAATTTGTCAAAATTATTTAAGCTTAATTCAGATTTTACCTTTAACTTTTTGACAAAATATATCGGAGAACAATACATAGATAATACAAGCAATGAAAATGCAAAGCTAAATGCTTATGTATATAATGATATGCTGATATCTTATGCTTTGAATACTAAGTGGGCACAAGACTTGAGATTGACTCTTCAAGTTAACAATGTATTCAACAGCCTTTATGTAGCTAACGCATGGGTATATAGGTTTAGATCTGAAGGATATGATCCTACACCGGACGATGCTTACTCTAGATCAGAAGGAGATGGGAACTATAATCTTACTGGCTTATATCCTCAAGCAGGTAGGAATTTTCTCATAGGCCTGAGTGTAAAATTTTAAATCCTTTTCTATAAACTTGAGATTCATATGAGCAAAAAAAAGGGAGCTTCCTTGTGGAAGCTCCCTTTTTTCTTTAGTTTTTTTAGATTCCAATTTTCATTTAGAAATTATAGGAGCCACCAAACCAGTATTCTAGTATATTACCACCTAGAGCATCCCTAGTTTGATCATTTAAAATAAATAGAATTTCTAAGCCAAATCGCCAGTTACCGAATCCGCTCATATATCCACCTCCTAGAAGAGGAGCATATTGAGTAGATCTAAAAGATATGTTATCTACGCTATATAGTCTATATTCTCCCTGTAAGTAGATCTCATCCGTTATTTTACCTCTTATTCCAGGTCCAATACTATAATCAAAAAGGCTGAAATCTTGTCCTCCTACAGAATTGACAAAGATATATCTAGCAGAAGCAGATGCATTTACTGACAAGAAATTATTGATGTGAAAACCAGTAGTGAATCTACCTGAAATCTGAAACTGAGATCCAAAACCTAAATCTCCTAACTTAATCTCATAATACAATCTCTTCCCAAATGAATCGGAATCATCTTCAACGTTTCTACTAGATCTAGTTTCTGTTGTTTCCCTAGATTTTCTTCTCTTTTTCTGTGCACTAATGTCCGATAAACCTACAAACAGGAAAATTAATACTAAACTTATGCTAAATATACTTTTCATAAATCCTATTTTACTTTTAGTACCGTAAATATATATAATGGTTAGATGTTAATAGCATGCTAGTTAAAAAAAAGCAACATATTATAGAACATTGTCTTTTAAACGGTCATTTATATAGTAAATATTTAATAAATTACAGACCATTCAAAAGATAGTCATCCTCCTATTACAAAATCTATAATAAAACTCAAACTCTCTATGAGAAAACTTTTGATATTAAGTATCTGCATTTTTAGTTTCTTTACAAGTAGCAGTCAACTAACAAAGCAGGAAAAAAGTGAATTAAGCAAAAAATTCGAAACCTACAGTGTACAAGATTTTTCTATAAATGAAAATCTAGAAAAGCTTCGAAATACTAATAAGTTTCATTCCATAAAATTAAAAAACCCTGATGGAGGTTTTTGGAATCTGGAACTTACTCCTACTGATTTGTTTTCAGAAAATTTTGTTGCTAGAAGTGTATCCACAGAAGGTGAATCACGATCTAATACACCAAGCGCTTTTCCTTACAATGGAACCATAGAGGGGATTAACGATTCTAGAGTTAGTTTAACTATTTCAGAAGATTTTATATCTGGTTATATAAGAATAGGAAAAGAACATTATTATTATAAAAATCTAGGAAGTTATCTTCCTGAAAGAAATGATGAGATTATTATTTACAATGTAAAGGATGCAATAGAAGAAAAACCATTCTATTGTGGATCTACTAAAGATCATATTATTAATGATCCAGGTATAAAAAAAGAATCTGAATCTCTTGTCGTTGGAGAGTGCTTCGAAGTAGAGATTGCATTTGCAGATGACTTTCTGATGTTTGATTCTTATGGGAGTACAGGAGCTGTGCAAAGCCATAATACTGCTGTGCTTAATGATGTTCAGACAAATTATGATGACGAGTTTGCAGATGAAGTACAATTCATTATATCAGAATTCTTTATAGTAACAAGTGATGGTGCTGATCCGTGGACATCCTCTAATGGTGCAGGAACATTGTTGAATTCATTTACAGATTGGGGACCTACAGGGTTTATATTTCCTCATGATGTTGCCTCTTTATGGACGGATAGAGACTTCAATGGTGGAACAGTTGGTATAGCTTGGTTAGGAGTAGTATGTACAAACAATAGATATAATTGCCTACAGGATTATACCAATAACTCAAATTCCCTTAGAGTACTTACAGCACACGAGCTAGGGCATAATTTTAATGCATTTCATGATGCAGCTGGAAGTGGATTTATCATGGCTCCATCAGTAAATAATACAAACTCTTGGTCTTCTAATTCGGTCAACTCTATTAGCAGTCACATTGCAAGTAGGACCTGTCTTACTAGTTGTTCACCTACAGGTGGAGGAAATGCTCCTGTAGCTGATTTTAACTTTAATATAATAGGCGGAGGAGGTTGTGCACCGCTTACTGTTGACTTTTTTGATCAATCTATACAAAATCCTACGGATTGGGAATGGGAATTTCCTGGAGGGTCCCCTAGCTTTTCGACTGATGAGAATCCTACAGTAATATATAATAATCCAGGATTATTTGATGTTACCTTAACAGTGTCGAACAATAATGGATCAGATACAGAAACTTTATTTGACATAATAGATGTAGAAGCAGGTCCTGATGTAGATTTCACATTTACAGTAGATGGATTCAATGTAGATTTTGAAAATTTATCCAGCAATGATGTAGATAGTTACTTATGGGATTTTGGCGATGGAAATTCTTCTACGCTAGAAAATCCTTTTCATACGTATGATCTAGATGGCTTTTATTCAGTAACGCTTCTTGGATTTAATGATTGTGGATCTACAGAACATATAGAGTTTGTAGAAATAGTAACGCCTCCGATTGTTGGGTTTACGTCAGATATAACAAGCGGATGCGCACCTTTGAATGTACAATTTACCAACCAATCTTCAGAAAATGTTGAAAATTTCTTTTGGGCATTTGAGGAAGGAAGCCCTGCTACTTCTACAGTAGAGAATCCATTTATAACTTACGAAGAACCCGGTGTATACGACGTAGAACTATTTGTTACAAATTCTGCAGGAGAAAGCGAATTGGTAATGGAAGATTTTATTATAGTGTCTCCGCAGGCAGTGGCAGAGTTTATTTTTGATGTTGACAATAATGTTGTTTCCTTTACTAATCAAAGTACAAACTTTAATGGTGTGCTATGGGATTTTGGTGATGGCGAAACAGCTACTCAAATAAATCCAAATCATACCTACGATCAAGATGGAACATATACCGTCACGCTAAATGTAGACAATGATTGTGGATCTGCGTCTGTAGCTTATGAGGTAAACATCTCATCTATGGCACAAGCTATATTTACACAAGATGTAACTGAAGGATGTGCAGAACTAGAAGTAACCTATGATGCAAGTAATAGTAACCTTGCTGATAATTATGAGTGGACTTTTGTAGGAGGAATTCCTTCAAGTTCTACGGAAGAAACTGTGACAGTAGCTTACAATGATGTAGGAGTCTACGATGTTACTCTATCAGTAAGCAATGCTGTGAGTTCAGATATGGTTGTTGTCACTGATGCAGTGGCAGTAAATGACGCTCCAGTAGCCTCATTTTCTGCAGATATAAATGGTAGTGAAGTTCAAGTTATAGCTGACACAGGTATAACAACTGGAAATACTTATTCTTGGGACTTTGGTGATGGAAATAATGCAACAGGTACTACAGCTAATAATACCTACAGTGAGGAAGATATATATATGATTATCCTTACTGTTGAAAACGAATGTGGAGTAGATCAACAAGCTCTTGAGGTTAATTTATTTACAGAACCTGAGGCGTCATTTACTTCGGATGTTACAGGAGGTTGCCTTCCGTTTACTGTTATCTATCAGAGCACAGCATCAGATAATGTAGAAGATTATATGTGGTTGTTCCCAGGAGGGGTGCCTACTATGTCGTCTGAAGCTAATCCCACAGTTACCTATGAAGAGGAAGGAGCATATAGTGCTACCCTGATTGTCTCCAATCCAGCAGGGGAGGACCAAGAAACAATAGAAAATTATATTACTGTATCTAATGTACCTGAAGTTTCTTTCTCAGCTGTTAATAATCTTACATCGGTTGTATTTACGAATACTTCTGAAGATGCTGATTCCTTCAGCTGGGATTTTGGTGATGGTAATTCTTCTATAGAAGAAAATCCAACCCATGTGTATGATGCTGAGGGAAGCTATACAGTTATTCTTACAGCAACAAATGATTGTGGAGACAACACTTTTGCACTAGAAGTTAATGCTAATGAATTACCATCTGCAGGCTTTACAATATCTGTAAATGGAGGCTGTGCACCTTTAGAAGTGCAGTATGAGAACATGTCTTCTGATAATGTAACAGCTTGGGCATGGGAGTTTCCTGGAGGAACACCTTCCACATCTAGTGAGCCATCTCCTACGGTTACTTATAATACATCAGGTACTTACGATGCAACATTGGTTGTAACTTCAGACTCAGGAACTGATGAATTAACTATAAGTGAGGCTATTAATATATTAGGAGGACCTGAGATAGATATAAGTTCGCTTACTGTACAAAATATGGTTGGATTTGATTCAGGTGTTAGTGACGCGGTAAGTTATACGTGGGATTTTGGTGATGGAATGAGTTCGACAGAAGCTATGCCTTCGCATATATATGCGGAGAATGGATCATATCTAGTAACACTAGTAGTAACAGATGATTGTGGTAGCTCGACAGAGACTTTAGAGATTACAATAGATGTATATCCAGAAGCTAGTTTTACGAGTGATGCCAATGAAGGTTGTGCACCATTTACCGTAAACTATACTGATATGTCTAATAATGTGGATGATATTTTCTGGACTTTCCCGGGAGGTTTCCCTAATTCTGCAGAGAACGTAAATGAGGTAACCGTTACCTATAATGCTCCAGGCTCGTATGATGTGATACATAGAGTTACAAACGATCTAGGTGAGGATATAAACGAAAACCTTAATTATGTCAATGTTTTAGACGTTCCAGTGGCAGCATTTACAATAGATCAGCAAGATAATAGTGTAGTTTTGACTAATAATTCGACAGGAGGAGATACCTTCAGTTGGGATTTTGGAGACGGTAGTATGTCAAATGACGAAAATCCAGCTTATACCTATGATATTGAAGGAGATTACACAATAACACTTACTGTAACAAACGCGTGCGGAACAGATACATTTATCCAAGACCTTAATGTGATCAGTACTTCTACAGCTGATTTGCCATTGGTCAATAATCTTATGGTTTTACCTAACCCTAATGATGGTAATTTCAGCATAAATCTTAGCTCAGAAATCTCTCAAGAGGTTAATATTTCACTATATACTATAGTAGGAAAAAAGGTGTTTTCTAGCTTTAGATCATTAGTTGTAGGGGATAATTCATTAGCTATATCTATAGATAATCCTCAGCAAGGAGCATATATGTTGCTTATAGAGAGTGAAAAAGGAAGAAAAGTACAGAAAATCCTAATGAAATAAGGATTCTTAGCATATTCAAGTAAAACCAACGCCTGATACAAACAAACATTGTATCAGGCGTTCCATTTTAACAATATTTTTACTTATATTGCGATAGCTGAACAGCAATTTAATTTGCTTTTTAGTGGCTCCAACACAGACGGTTACCATTCACGAATAAAAGTGCCATACTTTTTTTGGTATGTTTTATTGATCAATATTTAACTATTTTAGAATTGGTCGCTACAAAGCTAATTTGTATTGACTAAAGGAAATAAACACTTTAATGATGAAAAGATTTCTATCTTTTTTTATTGCTTTCGTATGCTTTACATCGTATTCTATTGCTCAAGATGATGGTTGTAACGGCGGAGCAGC
>CAYYWZ010000040.1:30167-35590 GCA_964475415.1 uncultured Saprospiraceae bacterium
GATATGACTGGAAATGGTGTTGCCAACGATATGTGCGCAAATGCAACGGTCCTTACAGACCTTAGTTGTACGATGTCACCGACAGGAAACGGTGACTCTAATGCCTGTGATGATCCAGAAGCAACTTGTCAAAATGGTGATCCAGGAGTATGGTATACATTCGATGTAGATGCTGCGGTACCTGAATTTGACATAACGGGAAGTGAGTTTGAGGTGTTTACAGGAGCTTGTGGAAGTTTGTCTTCTATAGGTTGTGATCCTGTATCGGGTATAACAGATAATACGTTAACCTACTATGTATTAGTTTATAATAACGGAAGTTTCACTGCAACTTCTACAGCAGCTTTACCTGTAAACGATGAAATTTGTGATGCTATAGTACTTTTAGATGGATCTGCTGCGATTGGAAATAATGTTTGTGCGGATCAAGAATTTGGTCCATCACCTTGCCCTAATGAAATACAAAATCAAGTATGGTTTGAATATACAACGGGGGCAGATGTGGGCGTAAACTTAGAAGTACAACTTAACAATACTGGGACTGGTGGTCCTTATTTTGTTGGAATGTATACATTTGGAGATTGTACGGGAACAAGTCCAGCTTTATTTCCAAATAGCCAATGTGATGCTGAAAACAATGCGTTGCTAGGCGAATGCTTGGAACCAAATACAACTTATTATTTCATGGTTGCCTCAGAAAATATAAATGCTGGTGATTTTGAGATTACTCTAACAGATAATTCTTTCCCTATTACGAATGATGAATGTGCTGATGCAATAATGCTGTCTGACGGCGCACCTACTCCTGGAACAAACTTATGTGCGGATCCAGATTTTGGATTGACAACCTGTCCTGCGGAAGATGATAACGCTGTATGGTATAGCTATACAACTGGAGCAGATAAGTCTGATCTAGATATAGAGATATCTTCTAGTACTGCAGTAACTGGAACGATAGCAACCGATATTACTTTTGCTGTATTACAAGACTGTGCAGGAACAATATATAACGATCCCAATAACGAAAGTTGTGAAATCTTAGACGATGGACCGATAACCTTGGCTTGTGTGGAACCGAATACAACCTTGTTCTTCCAAGTATCTTCATCGACTGCAAATGCAGGAGATTTTGATATAACAATAACAGAAAATATACCTGCAGCCGGTGTTCCAGTAAATGATGAATGTACATCAGCAGATACATCTATACCGGCAGGTGGAGGTACGGTATCAGGAACAACGGACTGTGCTTCTCCAGATCATAACCTTTGTGGAGGAGGAAATACTGATCAAGATTATCATACCGTATGGTACGAATATACAGTTGCAACGGATGGAGTAAATTTAGAAATTAATCTTACAGCTGGCGTGACAGATCCTATATTGTTACCTCTTGCAAGTATCGTAGTATTTGAAGATTGCTCTGGAGATCTAGCAGATGAGTACGATCTTAGTGGAAATAATGCTACCGTCTGTGGTGGTTCAGAATTAGACCTTAGTTGTGTTGCTGCTGGAACTTACCTAATTGCTATAGGTACTCCGCTAGTGGGGGATGGATCTTTTGATCTAGAAGTTATAGAAACAGATGCTGTTCCACAAAATGATCTTTGTGCAGCTGCAATAGTATTTGCAAATGGTAATTGCGTTTCTTGTACTAACATTTGTGCCAATGGAGAATCTACAGTAGGAGGTTGTATAGCAGATCCAACAACATCACATGATGTATGGTATTCTTACGACCTGACCAATACAGTTGCTGATCTTACAATTGATGTTACTTCTTTTGCAGGAAATGGCTTAGGTATAGGAGACTTTAGTGTTGGCGTATATACGGATTGTGCAGAAGGCCCGATAGATCCTACAGATCCTACGATCGGTATAACTTGTAATGTTGCTGGCCCTATAGAATTGAGCTGTGTTCCTGGTCCTACAGTATGGTTCGTTATTTCTAGTGAAGATGGTGAGGAGGGAGAATTCGAAATAGCGATAACTGAAGCTGATGCTATACCGCCTAATGATTTATGTGCTGATGCCATAAGTCCAATAGCAAATCCAGATGGAACAAACAGTTGTGCAGAGGCAGAATCTACAATATGTGGATTAGACGGAACGACATCACATGATGTATGGTATGAATATACATTGACAAATACAACAGCAGATATAACGATAAATGTAGATGGAGATGCTGGAAATGGAAATGCTGCTACAGATGTAAGTATAGGTGTGTATTATGACTGTGCTTTGACACCGCTTAATCCACTAGATCTAACAGAAGGAATAGTGTGTAATACCTTAGGGACAGATGTAGAACTGACCTGTGTTGCTGGACCTACAATTTGGTTTGTTGTAGCCAGTCCAGATGGAGATGAAGGAGATTTCTCAATAACAATAAACGAAGTGAATGCTTCACCAGATAATGATCTATGTGCCGATGTTGCATCTTTCCCACTAGCAAATGGAGTAGCGGAAGAAGGAACAACAGCTTGTGCGTCGGAAGAAATGAATAATCCATTCTGTGGTGTGCAAAGTACACATACAGTATATTATGAATATACGGTCGTTGCTACTACTTACACCGATATAGAGATAAACTTTGCTACGAGTACTGGAACAACTGGTACAGCTGCAATGGACCTTACCTCGGTAGTTTGGGATGATTGCTCAGGAGCCACTACAGATGTAGATAACTTTATTACAAGTGCTAATCCCCTATGTGATGTACTAGGAGGCCCCATAGAAATGGAATGTGTTCCTCCGGGAACTACTTTCGTTATAGCAATAGGAAGCTCAGCGAATATGGACGGTGACTTTACAGTTACGGTAACAGAAGATAATTCAGATGTACCAGGCAATGATGTTTGTGATATGGCTACACCTATTGTGATTCCAGATGATTGTATTTTTGAAACTGTAAATGGTGATAACACAGGAGCATGTCCTGAATTTGATCTAGCGGGAGCAGCTATATCTTGTCCATTAGATGAGGACCTAGTGGTATGGTATGAAGTTACACTACCTGCTGATGCAGTAGGTTTAGAATTTGCCAACTTATCTGCATCGCTTCAGTTAGTATTATGGAATGATTGTCCATCTAATGGTGGTGGATTTTTTGATCCTCCTAACTGTTTTACTGGTGATGAGGAAGTTATTGGATTAACAGGAGGTGATACTTATTATATAGCAGCAAGTTTAGATTTTGTCATGGAAGGTGCGTTTAGTTTTGACATATTAACAATAGTGCCACCAGCAAATGATCTATGTGAGGATGCTGAGTTAATCGGAGCTGGTGATACACCAGGGTTAAATATATGTGCAACGGTAGATGTACAGCCTACTTGTACACCGACATCTGATGATGACGATGTAAATACAGTTTGGTATGAGTATGAAGTACCTGTAGGTGTTAAACAAGTTACTATATCAGTGGCGCCTAGTGGAGGCCAACCAATCATGGGAGATATATATATCGCTGCTCTAGAAGCGGATTGTACTAATCTAACCCTTTACCAAAATGATCCTATAAGTGAAACATGTTCTGGTCAAGATATTATATTAAGTTGTCCTGAGGAAGGAGATATTATTCAGATCCTTGTAGGATCTAACTCCATGAATGAAGGAGAATTTACGATAACAATAACGGAAGAAAATCCGATCTGTACTTATACCAATGATGAGTGTATGGACGCTATAGCTTTTACAGTTAGTGATCCTATAGTAACCAACGATCCAGCAGTATGTGAGCCAGGATGTAATGAGTTAGCTTGTCCAGATCCAGAGATGGATGCAGCCTGCGGAGGTGTTGTAAATAATGTTGTTTGGTTTACTTTTAATACGGATGGTTTTGATGATGCAATAGAGACATTTGTTACAGCAAGTTTAGATGGATTCGATCCCTCGGAAATAGATCCTGTTATACAGGTTTTTAGTGGATCTTGTGGTTCTCTATCTCCTATAGGTCCGTGTGCAAATGCAACAACCACAGGAGGTATTTCTAATCTTACTTTTGGAGATATCGATCCTAACTCTACTTATTATATAGCAGTAGGAAACGCTGATCCAACTTTACCAGGAGGAGAATTTGATATTTGTGTAGAGGTAACACAGGGATGTGTAAATGATTTATGTGAAGATGCAATTGCAGTTCCTGATGGCGTAACTATTACAACTGCTACCACTTCTAATTGTACAGAAGATGTTACTTTCAATTGTAGTACTCAGGCATCTGATGATGCTTCTGCATGGTACAGTTATACTGTGCCTCCAGGAATTGTAGCTTTTGAAGTTTCTATAGCTAATTATGCAGGAGCAGGAGATATATCTATACAATGGGCACTTGATATCAATTGTAATGATCCAGGGCCTGATTTACAAGCAGCAATGACATTGCTATGTGATGCACAGAGTGCTTCTCAAGAAGATTTATTCGAGCCTTGTGTTATCGAAGGTCAAGTATATACTTTCCAAGTAGCAACAGAAGGACCTGGAGATCAGTTTGAATTTACAGTAACTGGATATGGCCCAGGTGATGGACCATTTCCTACACCAGAAAATGACTTATGTGACGATCCAAGTACAGAATTTGTGCTCAATGAAGATTGTGAATTTGTAACTTTTGTATTAGATAATATAGACGCATGTCCAGAAAGTGTAAATGGCGTGCCTTCACCTCTTGCTACTTCATGTGATTTCGATATGGATGCAACAGTATGGTTTGAATTTGTATTGCCAGCTGACGCAATAGGATTACAATTTGATAACTTTTCTAATGGTACATATATAGCAATTTTTGATGATAATTGTCCAGTAGGTGGACCTCTTGGAGGAGACTGTATAGATGATCCAGCAGCTATTCCAGTATTGTTGGGACTAACCCCTGGTGCAACTTATCTTGTAGCAGCAGGAAATATGGTTCAGTCTGATAACCATACTTTTGAAATAAATGCTATTGTTCCACCTGAGAATGATAGTCCTGATCCAGGAAATGATAATCCACCAGTAGATATTACTGGCACTGGAGATTATGATGGTACTACTTGTTGTGCAATAGGTTTTGAAGATGATAATAACGAAGATTTCCAAAATGTAGATTGTGGTGCACTTACAGATCAAAATGCAGTATGGCATACCTACACAGCAACAGGTTTAAGTGATGGATTAGAATTTGTTGCCTCCGGAGGAGGAGGTTCTAATGTATCTATAGAAATATATGAGGGTGATGCTGGAGGACCAAATCTAGCTATGACGCTAGGAAGTTCATGTGGAGGTTTTGAACCTATAAGACTAGGTTGTCCAGACCCTGATATTGTATACTGGATTAAGATCGGATCATCAGATGCCGATTGTGGAGAATATAATATAAGAGTAAATGAGATAGAAGCGATATGTGAGTATGCTGATAACTGTTCAGATATTACGGATCA
>CAYYWZ010000041.1:0-12338 GCA_964475415.1 uncultured Saprospiraceae bacterium
GTTATTGGAAATGATTGTCCCTTCCGTAAAAATATCACTCATTGAATAAAAGAAAGGTGTACTAAATCTGTCCGAGCCTCAGCAATAGAATGATAAGCTTGATATCCATCGCTTTGGAAGGCTCCTGAAAAAGATCACCCTCATTAAAAATTTTAACCGTTATTTAATCATTACTATTATTCCCAGAAATGGGATCAAAATAACTTACCCAGTATACGAGGTTAAGGTTCGAAAAAGAGGAATTAATTACGCCACCAGGCTTTCAAATGAGTGCAGCTTTCAGAATCACAAAACCACTTAGCATATATATTAAGTACGAAATATCCAAATTAAAAAAACATCAACGAAAATTTAAATCTACTTAAGCGAACAAAACTAACTCTCAAAAGTATAACTAATAGACAATAAAAAATATTCACTATAACATTAACTGATGATTTAAATGTTAAAGATCAATTTAAGTCCACAGAGTATGGATTTAATGCAGGGCTTACTCACGATATTTCCATGTTTAAATTAGGATTAAATTATGGCGCAGGTCTGAGTAATGTTGCAGACAATAACGACGCGGGAGATATCGATATTAAGAATAAAAATATGTCTGCAATAGCAATGTTTTCATTTTAAACTTGTATTCTATATAGCTACAGGGAATTCTTTGAGTAAAATCTCTTTAGTTAATTTTGGGGAGATATAAGATCAATACCTTCGTTCATTATTGTTAAAAAAATAGAAGTTTTTAATAAATTAAGTATTATTCTATTATTTACAATGTCAAAGATCTAACTTTTTTTGTTCATTAGAATACAACACAATTAAACTCAAAGCTAATACTTGAAAAATCCATTATGGATAGGATATCAATTATCAAATTTATTACTCTAGGAATTTTTAAAAATAATATAAGCACCATTTCGAATTAATATTTCCATCCAATGACAAAAATAAAAACAATAAATCCAGCCACCAATAAGGAAATTGCTTCCTTCGATTTAATTGAATCCAATGATGTAATAGATATAATCGATGAAGGGTATAAAAGATATCTCCACTATCGATCAACCACATATTCTGATAGAAAATTGAAGATGGAAAAGGCAGCTAATATTCTAGAACAACGAAAGGATGACTATGCTTATACCATGACCCAAGAAATGGGAAAGACTCTAAGCTCTGCGAAAGCAGAAGTAGAGAAATGTGCTTGGGTCTGCAGATATTATGCAGAGCATGCCGAGCAATTCTTGGCGGATGAATTAATCGATACAGATGCCTCAAAAAGTTATATCAGCTATCAGTCGATAGGAGTCGTGCTAGCCGTTATGCCATGGAATTATCCATTTTGGCAAGTGTTTAGGTTTGCAGCACCAGCACTTATGGCTGGAAATACTGCCCTTCTAAAACATGCATCTAATGTCCCACAATCAGCTCTCAATATAGAGCAAGTTTTTCTAGATGCTGGATTTTTACCCAATACATTCAAAACACTATTAGTCAAGAGCGATCAAGTAGCATCAATCTTGGAAAGTAAAAAAGTAAAAGCGGCCACCCTTACCGGAAGTGAAGGAGCTGGATCAGCAGTTGCTTCCTTAGCGGGAAAGCACATAAAAAAAACGGTATTAGAATTAGGTGGAAGTGATCCTTACATAGTTCTCCATGATGCGAACTTACAACATGCCGCTAAACAATGTATGACATCTAGACTCCTTAATGCTGGACAAAGTTGCATAGGTGCTAAGCGATTCGTTGTGGTCGACTCTGTCTACGACAAATTTTTAGAATTATTCGTAACTGAAATGGGGAATGCAACAATGGGCAATCCATTGAAAGCTGTGACTTTAGGCCCGATGGCACGACATGACCTTAGGGATGAAGTGCATCGTCAAGTCTTAAAAAGTATCAAATCTGGCGCAAAATTAATTTTAGGAGGTCATATTCCAGATCACGTCGGTGCATATTACCCTCCGACTATATTGACTAATGTAAGGCCAGGAATGCCTGCATATGATGACGAAATTTTTGGACCTGTGGCTTCTGTCATAAAGGCTAAAGATGAGACAGATGCCATCCGTATTGCCAATGATACGAAGTTTGGCCTTGGTGCCTGTGTATTTACAGAAGACATTGAACGCGGAGAGAAAATTGCCAGAGATGAAATAAATTCAGGTTCTTGTTTTGTAAATCAATACGTAAAATCTGACCCTCGTTTACCTTTTGGTGGAATAAATACTAGCGGATACGGTAGAGAGTTAAGCTACTATGGTATTCGAGAATTTACTAATATTAAAACGATTTATATCAAATAAATAGGTAAGAAACAATTAACTATTTTCAAGAAGATAACTACAATCATTTCATAATTATACAAAATTGGATGTACGTAAAATAGCAATTATTGGAATAAGTCCGAGGGGACATTGAGCATTAGAGAATCTAATCTCAGAACTATGCAACAATAATAGTCTTAAACAATTCCAAATCTTCTTATTTGAAAGACATAAAGAAATCGGAAGCGGACCAGTGTATTGCACTACTCAAGCAGAGACTAATTGGATCAATATTACAGAAAGCATTTTAACCTTAGACAAGCGTCCTGATATAAACAATAATATAGTAAGTATACCTTCCTTTCCATCATATTATGATTGGGCCAATTTAGATGCGCTAAGCTTGCAAAAGAATAGAGATCACTATCTTCCACGATCAAAAGTTGGACACTATTTACACCAACGATGCAAATCATTGATATCCCTACTCGTAGAAGCGAAAATAATCAAACTTATCCGAGAGAAAGTTTTATTAATTGTTCAGACTGATAACGAAAAATTGGAGATTTAAACCTCTCAAAATATCTACTTAAATTTTAAAGAAATTCTCCTATCGATCGGACATCAAACGACAGGTCTAGATAATCAGTTGACTCTGTGGAATAACTTCTACTTCAACCATTATAATGCAGAGCTATTACCACCCCATATCCCATAGGAAGAATATTAGATAACAGTAAACTCACAACAAGAAGTACTATTGCAATTCGAGGTTTTGGACTTGCCACAATAGATGTGATAAGGGATATATTCTTTCCAAAAAGAATAAAACTCTACCGATTGCTCTGTTGGGAAGTTTGTCCAAAGGTACCACTATAGGAGTAGATGCTATATTGGAATGTTTTGGGAGTAGAGCGATAAGCTGGGCCCAGCAAGCAGCAAAGAATCATATAATTTACTTAAGAAGTAACAGTTGATTTAATAACAATAATCAGGTTGACAATAAACACGTTTTCTCTTTTAAAAGAACATTAAGGATTTCATGGTTCAAAGAATAGTCAATCGCTAAGTCTATGAGATGCACACCGTTCGTTTTTAAACAATAATCTAAGGTATCTTGAAAATCGCGATCACTTTTTGGAGTATAGCCATTAGCCCCATATGACTCAGCATAAAGTTTAAAATCAGGATTTTGGTAACTTAGACCATATTGCCCAAAACCCATTTCTTCCTGCTTCCATTGAATCATACCATAACCCTTGTCGTTCAGTATTATCACTATTAAGTTAAGGTTTAAACGTAAGGCTGTTTCTATTTCTTGAGAATTCATCATGAAACCACCATCACCACAGATAGCTACGACATGTCGATCTGGATAGACCATTTTTGCAGCCATTGCAGCAGGAAGACCTGCACCCATCGTTGCCAATGCATTATCTAAAAGTAACGTATGAGGTTCGTAACATTTATAATTTCTTGCAAACCATATTTTATACATACCATTGTCTAGACTAATAATATCCTTTGCTGCTAATGTTTCTCGCATAATATGTACGAGCCGTTGTGGTAAAATGGGAAATCTATCATCACTAAAATATTTAGTCAGATGACTATTTATTTCCTTTTTTATCTTAATATAATACTCGTTGTCCCAATCTACGGACTCATGTTTGAAGGCCGTAGTAAAGTGGTTGATTGAATTTGCAATATCACCTACAACCTCATTATGTGGAAAATAAACTTCATTGATTTCTGCAGGTTGAGTATTGATATGCAGAACTTTGGGTCCTGGATTACTCATTAGAAATGGTGGCTTTTCTACAATATCATGGCCAATATTAATTATTAAATCTGCTCTATCTAAAGCACAATGTAGAAAATCATTGGATGATAAAGCTGCCGTACCCAGACAGTACTTAGATCGTTCATCAACAACTCCTTTGCCCATTTGGGTAGTGAAGAAAAATATTTCTGAAGTGTCTATAAAGTCTTTAATAGTTTTAGATAGCCTTTTCTGATGGGTAGCTGCACCCAAGAGAACAAGAGGACGTTTGGATTTAGATATTAATTCAAATGCAGCTTCTAAGGACTCCGACGAAGCCATAAGTGGCAAATGGTCGTGGATTAAAATTGGATGACTTGTACATTCTTCTTGAGCTACATCTTCTGGCAACTCTATGTGAACGGTTCCTTTACGAGACTCCGTTGCATTCCTAAATGTATTCCTAACTATGCTGGGTATATGATCACCCATAAGCACTCTTTCTGTAGTCTTGGAAAGAGGTTTCATCAAATCAATAATGTCTATTATTTGAAACAATCCCTGTTTTGGTTTCTTAATCGGCTTTTGACCAGTAATAATGCATAATGGCATTCCTCCTAGCTGGGCGAAAGCGGCGGCTGTTGTTAGATTAGTAGCACCAGGACCCAAAGTCGACATACAGACACCTACTTTTCCAGTTAACCTACCATAAGTGGCTGCCATAAACCCTGCCGCTTGTTCATGTCTAGTAACTATCAATTCAATAGATGACTTTCTTAGGGATTCTAAAAAATCTAAGTTTTCTTCTCCTGGTATTCCAAAAATGTATTTTACACCTTCATTTTCCAATGCTTTTACAAATAGATCAGACGCTTTCATATGAATTAATATTATTTTTAATATCTTCTAACTGCATGTATTGTGTCACAATCATGCTGTTGAGAACTATTGGTTACCAAAATATCACCGCCTTGATCATGAACTAAAAACAAAACTTCATCAAGATTCTTCTTTCTTTCTTTACTCATTTCATCCCAATGATTCTGATTTACAAGTAAGCAATCAATATTCTTGTTCTTTGCATGTTCTGACAACTGTGATAATCCAACGATTTTTAAATGCTTCTTAGAATTATCATTGTAATATTCGATAAAAGAATTAATTCTGTTATCGTGCATTTCTTTAAACACAGGATCTAGCTGCTTTCTGATATCCGTGGGACTCAGGTATTCAGGATTACCAATAATCATGTGAGATGAAAAGTGATTGTAATTCGTACATTCTTTATAGATCGGATAATATTCTTCTACAGACGCCAGGATTAAAGGTACTTTTTCATCGTGGATAAACTCTAGCAAGCCTTTATCTACCATTCTAAAAAATTGCTCCAATCTTATATTTTCCTTATCTTGACCTGAGTCCGTTCCATGGTATCGAGAAGCATCTCCGGCTGAATGAGATTGAATGCTGTTACCGTCAATATCCAAATTTAATGCTGCCTCCATATTTGGTGGAACTACATCATCTATTTTTACAGGAAATATTCCTGATTTTACAGCTTCAAAAAATCTTACATCTTGCTGACTGATCGCCAAGATGAATAATCGATCTTCTATTAATGTTTCTTTTAGGAGAGGGGATAAATGAAAGGTCTCATCTATAGTTATCAATGGTTCATTAACATTAAGAAGATGATGTATAGAATGGTGGTCCTCTGAATAAAAACCAGCTAAGCCTTTGGACTGGTGAGCCCAAAATTCCATATTATCTATTAGATCCATTGCTGGCTTTAAAAATGAAGTTTTTTCAACTCCTTTATCTTCTAAGAGTTTTAGTGCCTTACTACACGCATTTTTCCACCGAATACGGTTTGCTTGATAATCTCCAGTGATATGAGTAGGTATGTAAATCGATACTGAATTCTTGGTATTCTTATTTCGTAATAAATTTAGTTTTTCTTTCTTTGTCATGTTTGCTTTTTAGTAGTAATTAAATAATTTTATTCGGAGCAACACAACGTTATTATTCTTCTGATTTTGATTGACTTTCCCTAATATCTTCCTCTACTTCTTGTTTACTTTTCAAATTGTAGAGAGATGATTTGAGAGCTTCCAGATATTTACCTTTTAATTCTATATCAGGATTTATTTGTTTAACTGATTTTTTAGATTTATCCATTCCGCATATATTGTATGATTTAATAATTACCTTACACATGTAAATTCATTTTGTTCGATTTAAAAAAAATAGTTACTCTATTTCCTACAACATTACCGCTTAATAAAAATGATATCAAAAATTAAATCTATTAATATTCGGTACGTATCTAAAATGGTAAACAGCATTGCCTTCCTCCCAACGGCAGTTGCCTTAGGATTGTTTTTGTTGGCAATTTTTCTGATAGATCTAGACAGTAGAGGAGAGATGAAGAAGATATTAAATGATCTTATTCCATTTTTGGTTATTAATAATTCAGATACAGCTCGCACAATTCTATCAACCTTAATCGGAGGAGTGATATCATTGACAGTATTTAGTTTTTCTATGGTAATGATAACGCTTAATCAAGCAAGTGCTAATTTTTCCCCACGACTGCTACCAGGACTAATTTCAGAAAAAAAGAATCAGTTTGTTTTAGGGTTTTATCTAGGCACTATTATATTCAATCTCATAGTCTTGATAAGTGTCTTGCCTTCAGGCAAATCATATACTTTAAACGTTCTTTCCATATTAGTAGGAATAATTCTTGGAATCTTGAGTCTGTCCCTTTTTATTTATTTCATTCATAACATTAGTTCAAGAATACAGATCGATAATATTTTACGTTCAATTTTTACAAATACAAGGTCTCTTATTGAAGATTCTGAAACCTCAGATGAACTCTCTACAAATGGTGAGTTTAGCAATATAGAATGGTTTGTAATTCACTCGGACCGATCAGGATATTTCGATGGTTATAACAAGGTAGCATTACTAAGTACCTGTGAAAAACTCGAAATTAATCTTATCATAGATATTAAAATTGGTCAATTTATAATGCCAAATTCCCCCATTATCCGTGTTCAAAGATTTCTCAATGAGAATGAAGAAAAAAGTGTCTTAAATCATCTGTTTTATAATCACAAAAACGACGTAAAATCTCATTATGCATACGGCATCCGTCAAATAACGGAAGTAGGCATCAAATCAATGTCTCCTGGCATAAATGATCCTACCACTGCTCTTATTACTCTTGATTATTTATCGGTTTTATTCATGCAAAGAATGAAAATAGAGGATCTGAAAATATTCATTACCGAT
This sequence comes from uncultured Saprospiraceae bacterium, assembly GCA_964475415.1. Lineage (GTDB taxonomy): Bacteria > Bacteroidota > Bacteroidia > Chitinophagales > Saprospiraceae > CALCMJ01. Next base: position 7,327 of record CAYYWZ010000041.1, read on the forward strand.
AATAACAAATTCTATCTTAAAGACAGATCCTCTAGCTTTAACCAGCTCTTAAACGAATGTTATGCATCATTTCGAATTTATGCCAGTCACGATGTCATGATAATGAAAAAATTATTGAAAATCCTTACACATCTGTTGAACCAAGATAGTCGATCTGAGCAATACTTAATTAATATTCAACAACAAATTGCTATACTTACAGCTGAAGCTAAAAATAATATTAAAAACAAAAATGATTTAAAGGAATTTATTGCATTAACTAAAATCTAGTCTTAAAAAAGTGTGATTCAAAAGACAGCTAATTGTATTATGTAATAATTAATAAGTCTTTTGTAATCCACATTAATTTAATTCAAACTTTCCTGAGGAAAAGATCGTCGAATAATTTTTATAGCTATCCTTAACCGAGTTTTAACTGTTCCGATTGGAATATCCAACTGTTCTGATAATGCCGAATGAGAATATCTTTCCAAATATATGTTTCTTAAAACGAGCTAATATTTAAGATCTAATGCTTTTAAAATATTTTGACATCTATTTTATTTTATTAGATTGATGAGGTAATTCTTCTATATTAATTTTTAGAGATTGTAATGAAAGTGTTTCTTTATTCCTTTGGTGGTTTTTCAACCTAATGGTACTTATCGCTGTCCTACGATCAATTACAGCCTTCCAAGTAAACAACATCCCTTTTTTATTGTCATAGGATTCAATTTTATCCCAAATTTTTAGAAAAGTTTTTTGCAAGACTTCTTCAGCTATCTGCTACGATTCTGAGAATTATGCCAAACAATATAGGTGCATAATTATCATATAATAGTGTAAGCCCGCTTTCTTCTTTGGATAATATTTTAGTAACTATTTCTTGAGTACTTTCCATATAAGAATCAACATACAAAAGATGTAGGTAATTTCATTAATATCTTTCCGTGTTTAATCCGAATTATGCATTAGGAATTTAGATTGTAGTATAATAATTTGGAATTGAGTAAATTACAAGTAAAATAAAAAACACCAAAATAGTTAACCTACCGATAGTGTTTTCAGACAAACAATACTTTGTACGATGACTAGATATGATCAAAAGGGTGACGATGAATTTATTTGTTATGCTTTTGAAAAATTATAAGTATTTAACATCATAACAATATATTTGCCCCTACCTTTGAACTATGGCGAGAGAAAAATTTGGCAATACTTGGTGGGGACAACAATGGCTCCTAGCACTTACCAAAATAGATTATTCTAATAGGATCCCTCGTGGACAACGTTATGCTAGGAATGGCAGCGTTCAGTCGATAAAATTCTTTGAGGCAGCCGCAAATGCGACAGTAGCAGGTAGTCGACCTAGGCCTTATAATGTTAAGCTAAGTATGGGTGAAATATCAAATAGTCAAATGTCTGATATATTAGCTGCTGCTAAAAACTATCCTACTGTTATTGTCAAATTACTGAATGGCAAAATGGATACTAAGCTAATAGAAATCATGCAAGAAGTAGGGCTTAAATTATTTCCAAAGGAGGCAAAGGATATGCTGATGAGTTGTTCTTGTCCCGACTGGGCAGTACCTTGCAAACACATAGCTGCCGTTCTCTATGTTATCTGTCGAGAAATCGACAATGATCCTTTTTCCCTATTTAAATTTAGAGGCATAGATCTACAAGCAGAGCTCGCTAAAAATGATCTCCATATCCATAAAATAAGTGATGCTAAAATTCCAACATTAAAAGAATTTTACAAAAAGTACAAATATAAAAGTTCGAAAAAAGAGACGATCTTTTCCCTCGATCTTACACTTTTAAAAAATAGATTATCACAGCTAGGAAAATTGCTCTCGGATCAGCCTGCTTTCTACCCTACTGGGGAGTTTAAGCTTAAATATCTAACAATACTTAAGAAAAAAGGGGGGAAATTATCGCCTGTACTTAATGGGACAAAAGAGCTACGAACTATACTATCAGACGAAAACAAAAATCAACTCTCCTATGGTAACTCTTGTTCGCTTTCTATAATAAATAATCAGCTGGAAATTGAGGGCGCTAGCCTATCTGAACTTTGGGAATTAGATCCAAAATCCCTTAGCCTTCACCATATAAGTGTAAAAAAAATAGCAAGCTTACTAAAGATCTCTTTACATCTAATTACTAATGGATTAGTAACGCCTAAGCTTTTCGAAGATAAAGGAAGTTATTCTATACTATGGACACCCTGTCTACTAGATGACACTACTGCTATTATGATGGAAACGATAGAAGGTGAGGTTCCTGTTTTACATAAAAGAAAAACCTTAAACACCTATATGGCGACGTGCTTCCTGCTTACTCACCTAATAAGTAAGATCGAAGTTACTGGAGATCAAAATGACCCATATTTAGAACTCTTTTTTATACATAAGTCTATTGTTTTTGAGAACCCTTTCGAAGCTGCTTATCCTGGCGCTATCTATCAGTGGTTGAGACTCTATAATCTTGATCTAGGGAACTACTTTCCAGTCCTTAAAGTAGAAGAAAAGAGTAGTAAAAAATTTGAAGTACACATAGAGATCGGCGATAGTAATAAACCATTAGATACACCTGTAGCTTTCAATAATTTTGTCAAAAACACAGATAACAATACAGCCCTATTCGATGTATATAAAGATCTGGATCTGCTCAGTAGCTACATAAGGTATATAGATAATTATATCAATACCAAAGGAGAAAAAGCAATAGTCTACAATGACCAAACGATTGTAGAGTTCCTCTTCGATGTCAAACCCATCTTATTTTTATTAAATATAAAAGTTGCCTTACCTAAATCGCTTAAAAACATACTAAAACCAAAGGTGTCAGCTATGGTAGAAAGATCCTCATCTAATGAAAGCACAGGTCTTCTGTCGCTAGGTGATATGCTGCAATTTGATTGGAAAATAAGTGTAGGTAAAGATTTTTTGGATGACAAACATTTTAACAAATTAATTAAGTCTGCAGGTAAGCTTATACGATTTAAAAGCGCTTACATTTATGCTGACGAAGAAGACCTAAACAGATTAGAAAAACAAATCCAGAAACATGTAGACATCAGAAATATTGACAAACTAAGAATAATTCTCAGTGAAGAATATGAAGGAACACCTATCCATATCAGTAAAGAAGTAAAGGCATTGATACATCAATTGACAGATACTGACCTTCTCTCTGTACCCGTAGATATAAAAGCAAAACTCAGACCCTATCAGCATAGAGGCTATAGCTGGCTTGTCAAAAATAGTATGATAGGAGTGGGGTCTATCATAGCGGATGATATGGGGCTGGGGAAAACCTTGCAAGTCATCAGTTGGATCAGCCATGTTGTGGAACAGAAAAAACTAGGAAAGAAAAAAATACTGATTATCGTACCTACCAGTCTGGTTCCTAACTGGGAATCGGAATTTGAAAAATTCGCGCCTTACATTTCTGTCTACACCCATTATGGACCACAGAGAAAGATTAACAAAATTGGCGCTGAAGATGTAATTCTGACAACTTACGGCGTCGTAAGATCTGACGTAACCAAGCTTAACAAACTAAAATGGGCAGCAACCATAATAGACGAAGCCCAGAATATTAAAAACCCTACGTCCAAACAAACAAAGGCTGTAAAATCTATCAAAGCAGATCACTACATCGCTATGAGTGGTACTCCTGTAGAAAATGGCCTCATGGATTACTGGAGCATTATGGACTATACCAATAAAGGGCTGCTCTACAATAAAACTCAATTCAAAAAACAGTTTGTTACGCCTATAGTGAAATATAGTGATCAGAAAGTATTAGAGAGATTTGGTAAGATTACAGCTCCTTTTTTATTGCGTAGAATGAAAACGGACAAAACTATTATTTCAGATCTTCCTGACAAGATTGTCCAAGATATACTCGTACCGCTTTCCTTAGAACAAAGTGCTCTATATCAGAAAGTAATAGATGAGGCGATGGAACTTATAGGAAAGGTAGATACCTCTGACTCCAAAGGCCTATTTAAAAGACAAGGACTGGTGCTCCAGATGATCCTTGCGCTGAAACAGATCTGTAATCATCCAGCTCAATGGCTTAAAGATGGTAATAAAGATATTGCTCTATCTGGTAAGTTAATCCAACTTATTGAAAGACTAGAAACGATATTCAGTACTGGAGATAAGGTAATAATTTTTACTCAGTTTAAAGAGATGGGCGATATACTATATGAGGCTATTTACAATACATATCAGATAAAAGCTCTGTGGTTACACGGTGGTGTTACTATGGCAAAAAGAAAAGTCATGGTTCAAGAATTTCAAAATGAAGTCCACCAGAAGGTGATGATTCTATCTTTAAAAGCTGGTGGCACCGGCCTTAACCTCACTTCAGCAAATCATGTAATTCATTATGACCTGTGGTGGAACCCTGCTGTAGAAGCACAAGCAACAGATAGAGCCTTCCGGATCGGTCAGAAGAAAAATGTTTTTGTCCATAGAATGATTACCCAAAACACCTTCGAAGAAAAGATAAATGAACTCATCCTGTCTAAGATGAAATTAGCTAATATGACTGTCTCTTCTGGAGAAAGCTGGATTGGAAAATTGAGTGATGCGGAGTTAGCTGAAACTTTTGGGTAAAGAGTGCTCTGCAAGCTCAAAAATACATACTACATTATTATTTTTTGTTTAGCGAATTCATTTGTTCAGTTACCTTTATAAATCTATGTCAATTTTTGGAAATGCTCTTTGCAAAAAAATAATTCTAAACTTAAGAAGAAAGCTTATGATCATCGAAAAAGATGATTTTTAATTTTTCCTTTAAATTTTAATCGAATTGTTATAACATAGTATTTTGTTTTACGAAGCAAAAGCTGAGCTTTTATTTGACTATAAATTGATTGCTTTCTCTATAAACTGATCCACCTTCTCAACATAAAACAAAGGAATATTAATCAAGTCACCTGTCTGATCTAAATTCAAACTAGAGATACACACTCTTAATTTGGGATTGTATTTTCCTTTATAGACTGCAAGGCT
>CAYYWZ010000041.1:12438-35508 GCA_964475415.1 uncultured Saprospiraceae bacterium
TCAAAATTGTTGTCTTCCCTATCTGCCTAGCACCCATTTTCAACAAAGGTTTACGCTTTGATTTATCTTTCCATCTGAGCAGATTTCTATATATGTGTCTTCTGAAATTCATGATTTAATCCACATTCGTTCCAATTATGTGCAAAACTCCACATTATTCATTCCAATCATGTGTAAGCTTGGATCTCATAAAGTCCATCTTTATGTCAAAAGACCAGTAAATACAGGTAATACAGTGTATTCATTTACAGAGAAAAGACAAATTCAATCGAGTAGTTTCCTAGATATAGAGTGCTATTGTATTATAAACCCACTGTCTGTCAATGAATAATCGAGATAATCCACTTCTTTCCGACAATAATTTTTGCAAGAATTTACAATCTTTATATTTTAAAATGAAAAAATAACCTTATGACAAAATATGACGCTATAGTTATAGGCTCTGGCCAGGCGGGAACACCTCTTGTTTTCAAACTTGCTTCTGAAGGAAAATCTGTAGCTTTTATAGAAAAAAATAAGGTTGGAGGAACTTGTCTCAATGTAGGTTGTACACCTACAAAAACATATGTTGCTAGTGCAAGAAGAATGTGGGATGCCCAAAATGGAGAAGCTTTAGGTGTAGAAATACCTGCAGGCACTAAAATAAATCTAAAAAAAGTCAAGGAAAGAAAAGATGCTCTCATAAAAAAATCTGTTGATGGTATCACAAGTGGTATAGAAAGTAATAATAAAATTTCCTTTTATAACGGTGAAGCCTCTTTTACAGATACAAAAAAAGTGCGTGTCAATGATGAAATCTTAGAAGCTGAACAAATATTTATCAACGTAGGAGGTAGCGCATTTGTACCAGAAGATTATCATGATGTTCCTCACTTAACAAATGTATCTATTCTTGAACTCTCTGAGTTACCAGAACATCTAGTAATTGTTGGAGGTAGTTATATCGGACTAGAATTTGGTCAGATGTTTAGACGGTTCGGAAGTAAGGTAACTATAGTCGAACAAAATAATACAATCATAGGAAGAGAAGATGAAGAGGTAAGCAAAGAAATATTATCATTCATGAAAGCTGAGGGAATACAGTTCGAATTGGGATCAAAATGTATTTCCGCAGAAGAATCTGGGGAAGGTAAAATTACAGTCCAGATGAATTGCAAGGGAGATTTAAAAAGAGAGGTTACAGGTTCTCACTTGCTACTTGCTATAGGACGTAGACCAAATACAAAAAACCTTTGTTTAGAGGCTGCAGGTATAAAAATAAATGAGAAAGGATTTATAATTGTAGACGAACACTGCCAAACAAATGTAGAAGGAATATTCGCTATGGGTGATTGCAATGGTGAAGGCGCTTTTACACATACAGCATATAATGATTTCCAAATTGTTTCTGACTATCTTTTTGGAAATAAAACAAGAAAAACGAGTGACCGAATTATTTGCTATGGACTTTTTGTAGATCCACCCTTAGGGAGAGCTGGACTTACACAAAAACAAGCAATAGAAAAAGGATATAAAATAAAAACTGGTCACCGACATATGTCTAAAATTGCTAGAGCAAAAGAAAAGGGTGAAACTTATGGTTTTATGTCAGCTTTAATAGATGCTGAAACAGATAAAATTTTAGGTGCAACAATCTTAGGTGTAGGAGGAGATGAGATTATAGCTAGTTTCCTGAATGTTATGTATGCAGACAAACCCTATACTATGATCAGAGATTCTATACAGGTGCATCCTACAGTAAGTGAACTTATTCCTACCATGCTTGAAAATTTAAAATCAATATCAGAATAAAAAAACCAATTTAGGCAATTGTATAAGATCTAGCTTACTATAGGAGAACTAAGGTAAATACCACAATTATTTTATTGCTTACATGAAAGTTATCAAAGATAAATTACTTTTGTTGTGAAACTAAAAACTGTTTCAAAGTTGTTATTATAAAAACATACTAAAAATTAAAAGAAAATGAATATAGTCGATGCTCTATACAAATTCCTATTAAAGAAAAATAGCGAACAAGAAGATTCTACACCTGAGGAAATATGCCCTAACTGCTGGGGAAGACAAGAGTATGGTGGTAAATTCTATGAAAGTGTAAAGCAAGCAAATCTAGACATAAGCCATAAAGACGAGGCCCTTGGATGGATAGCTGATTATGCCAATACACATCTTAAAGGTATTGCTTTACAAAGAAAAGGTGATACAGAAGAAATTGTTTGTATAGGATGCAAAGTAAGCTTTCACAGCAAATAGTCTACAAAAAGGAAAGTAATAGAAGGCCACTCATTTTTTGCAGAAGAGAAAAGATGAACGGCTTTTTTCTTAAACAAATATGAACGAATACTTTTTTTCTTTGTTCTACGAAAGGAAAAGTTATCAAATAACAAACTATAAAAATATTATGGCTAAAGCGATATGGAATAATCAGGTTATAGCGGAAAGTACAGAGACTGTAAAAGTAGAGGGAAATCATTATTTCCCACCTCAATCTATCCATAAAGAATTTTTTAAAGATTCTGCATTGCACACAACCTGTCCTTACAAAGGACAAGCAAGCTATCATACGATAGTAGTGGATGGAAAAGAAAACCAAGATGCCGCGTGGTACTATCCAACAACTAAAAAAGGATTTGAAAAAATAGCTGGTTACATTGCCTTCTGGAGAGGAGTAGAAGTAACAGATTAGTACAGTTGTTTTGATATTTAAATTAACCGATGCCCTAATTTAATCGATGTCAAAATAAAAGCACTTAAAAAAATACCAACTAATAACTTGTTATTAACATCTCATAATTTGACATCCTTAGATAAAAAATTTATAGCTACTAGATCTCATACGGAGTATATCTGTGAGCCATTAGAAATAGAGGATTTTTCTGTGCAACCTACAGATGATGTATCGCCGCCTAAATGGCATCTAGCACATTCCACCTGGTTCTTCGAACAGTTTGTCTTAGTAGATCATGCAAAAGATTACGAAGTCTACGATGAGGATTTCGCCTACTTATTTAATAGTTATTATAACAACGCTGGAGAAAGAGTCTTAAGACCTAATAGAGGTCTCATGACTAGACCTACAGTAGAGCAGATAATGGCCTATAGGAAACATGTAACTGATTCTATAACTGAACTCCTAGAAAAAGATCCATCGAGCAAGATATTAGATCTGATAGAGATAGGGATACATCACGAGCAGCAGCATCAGGAATTGCTGGCCTATGATATAAAATATATTCTAGGCAACCAACCTACCTTCCCAGTATATGCAGAAAGATTCCGCTTAGATAAGCAATTATCAGAACTTAAATTTACCCCTGTCCCTGAGGGATTGTATACCATAGGATATCAGGATGCAGGCTATCACTTTGATAATGAGCTCGGCATTCATAAAGTATTTTTAAATAATTTTCACATCGCCAATAGACTTATAACAAATAGAGAGTATCTAGCATTTATAGATGCAGGAGGCTACGAAGATTTTAATCTATGGCATGCAGAAGGTTGGAACTGGGTGCAAGATAACAATATACAAGCGCCGCTATACTGGCATCAATACAAAGGATCATGGCATAGTTATCATTACCAAGGACTAGAGCCCTTAGATCTCGATTTGCCAGTGATACATATCAGCTATTATGAGGCTTTTGCTTTTGCAGAATGGAAGGGAATGAGGCTACCCACGGAATTCGAATGGGAGGTTGCTTCAGAATTATTCCACTGGGGACAATTATGGGAATGGACAGCATCAGCCTATCTACCCTATCCAGGCTTCTCTAAGGCACCGGGCGCACTAGGTGAATATAATGGCAAATTTATGCTGAACCAACATGTCCTCAGAGGTGGATCCGTAGCAACTCCAGCAGGTCATAGTAGAAAAACATATCGTAATTTTTTTGATCCTAAATCGAGATGGATTTTCTCGGGACTAAGATTAGCTAAGTAGAGTAAGAAAGCATGGAAGGACATAAGAAACAATTTGAATCTGATATTATATCGGGCCTAAGAAAAGATCAAAAAAAGCTATCCTCAAAATATTTTTATGATGATGAGGGAGATAAAATCTTCCAAGAGATCATGCATCTGGAAGAATATTACCTCCCAGAGTCTGAGTTAGAAATTCTATCAGAGCAAACAGATAAAATCATAAGTGAATTTTCATATGACACCTTTGATGTTGTAGAATTGGGTGCAGGTGATGGAAGCAAGACGGTTATTTTCTTAGAAAGACTTATAGCGCTAAATAAAAATATTACTTATTATCCACTGGATATATCACCAGAAGTATTAGTTACCAATATAGAAAATGTAAAGGCTAAACTTCCACAACTTTCTATAAATCCTATCCCTGGAGATTATTTTCATACACTATCAGAAATAGACAAACACACTCCTAAAGTTTTACTTTTCATGGGTAGCAATATAGGTAACTATGAAAATACCCATGCCATATCATTTCTAAAGAAGGTGAAACAGTATATGCAAGAAGGAGATATGTTAATGGTAGGCATAGATCTAAGAAAAAACCCAAAAACCATACTTGCTGCCTACAATGACAGTAAGGGTGTAACTAAGAGATTCAACTTAAACCTCCTTAAAAGAATCAATAGGGAACTCGGTGCAAACTTCGATATAGAAAAATATAGTCATTACCCAATGTATAATCCTCTCAACGGTATTACCTATAGTTTTATCATAAGTCTAGCAAAGCAAGAAGTTATGATAGGAGGAGAAATCATCTCTCTTGAAGATGGAGAAACCATACAGACAGAGGTGTCACAAAAATACTATATCCAACAAATAAACCAGATGAAAGAAGATGCAGGTTTTTCTATGGTCAAACATTATTTGGATAAGAAAGAATACTTTTCTGTAAGTGTTTTTCAGTAAATTATAAATAATAGTCTGAAGCGCTGAGATGTATAGAACCAGTGTGCAATACTGGGTAGTAACATGTCAACCTTACAGTCTGATTTGGATTACATTTTATTTTCGAAATCAGAAGCAAGCTACTTGCGCCAAATACTATTCAGGGAAGTGACGCTACCCTCAGAAAGATCTGCTGTTCCACCATCTACTATAAGTTCTACACTATCGAATGGCTTGCTAGGAAAAATTATTTCTGTCATACAAATGGATCCATGATCAGCAAATAATTCTATGGAAGCTACATCTAGATAAATAAGAAATTCTATGGAGGACTGCTCATTAATCTTAGGCGCAGTATGGATAGCAGAAAAATTTTCCTCGAAATCATTTGGTCCTGCCTCTCTTCTATCTATGTAAAAAGAACAAGTAAAAGTATCGTAAGCTATCATAAGCGCTTCACCTCTTACATTAGAAAACCTCAGTAGAACCTTCTCAGCTTTTACTTCGCCAAAGAAGAGATGTAATTTCATCTTGTCTATATCAGTACTAAGCAGATACGTTCCTGTATCGTATACTCCTGCAGTCAAAGCCTTTCGTTGCTTCTCTATTTTTTTTAAGTTTTCTATAGGCAGACATCTAAGTCGATAGTTCTTCCCTTGCCTATATAATCCTATAGACCTAGGTAAGGTCATCGCACTTCGCCATGATGCAGTAGGAACAGTCTGAGCATATTGCCAGTTACTCATCCAACCAATAAAATATTTTCTACCATCGACTTGCGGATGATTAGACCATGTAACACCTGCATAATTATCTGCTCCATAATCTAGCCATATCGCTTTACCATCCTTTACAAACTCTTCAAAAGCGCTGTCCAAGACAAAGTTCTTACCATCAAAGTCACCGATGAAATATTGAGTTCCAGAACCTCCACAGGGACCACCAGGATTCAACGATTGCAGCAATACCCATTTTGTCTCTCCCGCACCTTCGACTTCCAACGGAAATATATCTGGACATTCCCAGACACCACCATGCTCACCATAAGCTTTACCCCATTCGCTTAGATACGTCCAGTTCTTGAGATCCGGCGAACTATAAAACAAGGAATTATAATATGTAGCTAATACCATAAGCCAACAACTCCTCTCCTCATCCCAATATACTTTAGGATCTCTAAAATCCTTTATGCCAGGATTGGGTATTACTGGATTTCCTTCATACTTTGTAAATGTTCGCCCTCGATCAGTAGAATAGGCTATCGCTTGAGATTGATAACGTATACTCTTGCCTGACTTCTCCTCTTCCATATTATGATAAGTGTAGATAGCTATCATGGCATTCTTTCCAAAACCAGCTGTATTATTTTTGTCTATGACAGCAGACCCAGAAAAAATATGTCCCAGCTTATCTGGATAAAGCGCTATCGGTAGTTGTTCCCAGTATACTAAATCCCTGCTTACAGCATGCCCCCAGTGCATAGGCCCCCATATAGTAGACTCAGGATGATATTGAAAGAAAAGGTGATATTCTCCATCATAATAGACCATCCCATTAGGATCGTTCATCCACTTTTCTTCTGGAGAAAAATGAAACTGTGGTCTATGTTTTTCTTGATAAAAATTAAGTTTTCCAGCTTGATATTTATCATTCGTATTTTCTTCCATATTTAAAAACTTATTACCTTTCGTTATGCTGAACAAAATAGATAATCCAATCGATAATATTTGAAGATTTAAAAAAAAGTTAACCTTGCTATATTTTATTACTTTATACATTGAAATAAAACACCATAGAAAAAAGCTTTCAATAATAATTTAACTATCACTCTGTAAGCGTTCATTTCAACTTTGTAAATTGACTGTAAGAATAACAACTTCAACTTTATGTGACAAAATTATATTTTTTGAATTTTGAAGCTAAATAACATATATTTAGCTTATCAAAAACAAGAAATTATGACAACACAAGAAATTGCCAACAAGCTCGTAGCGCATTGCCGTAAAGGCTCTTACCAAGAATGTTACCAAGAACTTTACTGCCCTGACATCATAAGTATAGAAAATGATGGGACGAAGGTTACAGGATTCGATGGTATTCAGAAAAAAGGTGAAGAGTGGAATGAAGGAATCGAAGAGTTCAAAGGATCTAGTGTCGGTGAGCCTATTGTAAGTGGAAATTATTTTTCAGTACCGATGAGTATGACAATTAAGTTCAAGGGTGCTGATCAGGATACACAGTTCAAAGAAATCTGCGTCTATCAGGTAGAAGAAGGGAAGATTGTAAAAGAACAGTTCTTCTACGACGAACCTTAATCTATCCACCAAAGAAAAAAAGAGGAGATATTACTAGTTATTATCTCCTCTTTTTTTGTATCGATTTTTATTTTTCCTTTTCCTGATGCATGTAATCTATAGCGACCTGCTTCATCGTTTTAACTCCAAGCATTAATGCAGCATCATCAACATAAAATTCTGGTGTATGGTGGCCTGTCATATTTTCTGCAGTAACACTTGCAGGTTTTCCACCGAGAAACCAGTAAAGACCAGGCACCTTCTGGGCAAAGAATGAAAAATCTTCCGCACCAGTCCTAGCCGCAACAACACGAACATTATCTTCTCCTGCTGTATCGAACAAGGTCTGAATCATCTTACGCGTTAACTCCGGATTATTATAAGTAACTGGATTACCGATTTGGATATCTACCTCTGCAGTTGCTCCACCTGCCTCTGCAATTAGAGTAGCTGTCTTTCTTATTTTTTCATGAATAATCTCTTGCATTTCTACATCTAAGGTCCTTATTGTTCCTACCATCTCTACCTCTTCTGGTATGATATTATTTCTTACGCCACCAGCTATTTTCCCTACAGTAATTACTGCCGCTTCTTTGGTCAGTTCCGTCTGTCGACTCACAATCGTCTGTAATCCCATAATAATCTGTGCTGATATGGTTATAGGATCGATACCACTCCATGGTCGTGATCCGTGAGCTTGTTTTCCTTTAACTTTGATTACAAATCGATCAGAGGCCGCCATGGCTCCGCCTACCTTATAATTTATCTTTCCTACATCTAAACCAGAGCTTATATGCTGACCAAAAATAACATCTACCTTATATTTTTCTAACACACCTTCATCTACCATAAGCTTAGCACCACCCTCTTCTCCTGGAGGCGCACCCTCTTCCGCTGGCTGGAATATAAGTACAATATTCCCATGTAAATTTGCTTGATCAGCTTTGAGCAATTTGGCCGCTCCCAGCAACATAGCCGTATGCGTATCATGACCACAAGCATGCATCACACCTACCTCCTCTCCTAGATACTCCGTACGCTCTTTAGAAGCCCAAGGTAGATCTACTCGCTCCACCACTGGCAGCGCATCTATATCTGCTCTGAGTGCAACTGTTGGACCATCATGATCACCCTTTATATACCCGACTACACCAGTATGCGCTATTCCAGATTCGTGCTCGATATCCATCTTCTTAAGTTGCTGGGATATGTACTTTGCAGTATTAAATTCTCGATTAGACAACTCCGGGTATTGATGGAAATGATGTCTCCATTCTATCACTTCTCGCTCTAGCTGAGCCATTTCTGGAGACGGTTTCTGAGTTATCGCTACTTGACATAGTAGGAGTGCAATAGCAAAAGTTATGAATTTTTCCATATTAGTGTTTTTATGAAATATACAATAAGAAACTCAATAATTTAGAAAATTAGATTACTATATTTTAGGGTGTGCCCCTCATGCTTCGGGTCGTTGTCTTACAGGCTCATTGATCATTCGGTCCTTTGCTTTACTACACTAGCTAGGCACGGACTATGGACATACGTCCATCCCTTCCAGGTAACTCACACGGCCTTACACTAAGGCAAAATTTATTATTGCAAAACCACATCGATAGCTAAGGTTAAGTATTAATACATAATAAATACCAGGGCCTCTGTTATGTCATTTCCAAGATGAGATTGATTAATGACAATCTAGAAATTATATCTTTTAATAGAATACAAAAGAATTCCAAAGAAGGTATTATACAATCTAATAATATACCTCCAACCCAAATGCTAAATAAAATATAAATCTACGTATTATTACGTAGTCTCTTTAAGGGTTTTTACGGATATATTTTAAACCCAGCAATACTATATTTACATCATAATAACCCCTTATATATGACCCCTTTAAAATTGAGCAAATTTTTTAAAGAGTTGATTCTAAATCAACTCTTTTTTTTTAAGCAAAATTAGATCGTGCAATAGCATCAAGCCAACCTCTTTAAATTCCAAAGAAGGTATTATACAATCTAATAATATACCTCCAACCCAAATGCTAAATAAAATATAAATCTACGTATTATTACGTAGTCTCTTTAAGGGTTTTTACGGATATATTTTAAACCCAGCAATACTATATTTACATCATAATAACCCCTTATATATGACCCCTTTAAAATTGAGCAAATTTTTTAAAGAGTTGATTCTAAATCAACTCTTTTTTTTTAAGCAAAATTAGATCGTGCAATAGCATCAACCATATAGTCCTTCATTAATTGTGATTAGTAATATATATTAAGTTTTACAGTAAAGTCATCACCACTATACCTAAGAAGAAAAATTGCGGGTTCAAAGTAACATTTTTCATACCTAGTTTTTACTGATAAAGAATTACAAATACCCCCTAGTCAAAACAAGTCTATAAACTCTATTTAATTCACAATTAAAAAAAGACAGACTGATATTTAGGTCTTCATCTTGTATCAGCATATTGAAGATATAAGTAATAATACGTAGTTCAGATTAAGTAATTATACTTGCAAACGTATATAACTTATCGTCTATTTTTGTGAAAAATTATTAGTAAGGAAAACACCCTTAGATTTTAAACCCCTTATGTTTATTTTACAATACACCCTAATTCAATTTGGATAATGAAATTATCCATTGAAAAGTTGAACGAAGGAGCTAGTTCAAAATTACTAGCTTCTTCTTCTTTTTATAATTAATTAAAAATAGTCTGATCTTTTATATGGATGCCAAACCCAATATTATTTTCAGATGCTTTATCTAATACAATAATTGTTGAGGGTTGGTTCTTCACTAATCTAAGGATAGACTTTATTTTCAATCTAAAATCTTGGTAGTCTGATTGTATATCTAAGCCATTTAGGATATTATGAATCTTCTTTTGATCGATATATAGTTTATCATAACTAGTCTCAAGATTAATCTGCCATTGATTTTCTACTTTTTTCGAATTCACCATAACTATCATATCAGGTTTTTGTTCCACTATTAGATACAGGGTTTCGATTATTTCTGTTATCAGTTGTATTATCTGATTTTCTACAGCTATAATTCCAGGTAAAAAATCGTATTCTATACTTATGTTATCTTTCGAAAAACTTTTATTTAGTTTCTTGAAAAGCTTATTGAGATTGATTTGGGTAAGTCCATCTGTCGACTCTATTTCGTTTATATTATTATAGAACCCTCCTATTTCCGAGTAGAAATGTTTTAGACTTTTCGAAACGCTAGTAAGTTCAGAGATCAGTTTAGTATCATTTATATTTTCTTCTATTGCTTTAATATTAGAATTTATATCCTCTAGATCAGAAGATATATTTTTAGAAAAGTTATTATACAGTAACGCTAGTTGATTTTTAAACTTTTGTATTGTTTTATCCGAATTTACGTCTTTAGATAGATCAGATATAATAGCACAGAATATGTTTTCTAGTTTACCAGTTTTAGAAATAGATTCTATCCTCGCAATATGGATAGAGCAGATCTTAGAAGAATTATCAGAGGTGAGTAGTTCTTTTTCCCTTACTATAAATGGAATCTCAAAATTTCCCAATCTTCTGTACTCCCTTTCTAATATTTCTCTATTTTTCTCATGCCATAATTTTACAAAAGATTTATTGATCAGATCAGTAGATTTATTCCATTTACCCATCTTTACAAAGCCACTAGAACAGTCTTTTATAATTGCCTTTTCATCTAATATGACGAATCCTGCAGGCGTGTTTTCATAAATATTATCTAGTAATTTCTGTTTAGATTCTATTATTTTTTGGTAGAGTACTTTCTCATGAACATCTGCCACGCTGCAGATTACTCTATCTTTTTTAGTTTCTATATTTCGCTCTGCTATACAGTTAACCTCATACCATCTATAACTTCCCTCGTATACCTTGAGTTGTAATAATGTTGAAAATGCTTTACCACTTTCAAAAGAGATTTTAAGTTCTTTTATAAACGTATCGTATCCTTTAGCATCTATAATAGATAAGAAGTGATCGTATCCTTTAGCATATTCTGATTCTGGATAAGCTAATAAGTTTTTGTATTCTTCTGACCACCATGTGTTTCCATCACCAATATCTTTACATTCCCAGAGCCCTACTTTCTGAGTACTGAGCGCTAATCTATATCTCTCTTCACTAGCACTTAATTCATTTTCTATTTGGACCAGAGGTGTTATATTCTGTAATACATTTATACTCTTAATAGCTTTGCCTTTAGAATTTTTCTGATAGACCGTAGAATTGAGCATCATCCACTGGACAACCTGAGTTTTTTGGTTTCTAAATCTTAGTTTAGTGATGACATTATTCTTAGTTTTTTGGTTTTTAAGCTGCTCTATATGCTTAACTAATAATTTCCGATCTTCTTCTAGTATCAGCTCAGCTATATCAAAATCATTGTCTAAAATTTCGTCTCTGGAAACTCCATAAAAAGTTTGCATATCTCCAGTAACATATTCTATTTTTTTTGTTTCTAAATTGAGTATAGAAGCTAAGGTTGGGGTGGCGTTAGTAAATTCATTGAGAAATGTGTACGTTCGATTCAGCTCGGTCGTGGATCTTTTTAATTGATCTATGTTAATAAAATTGACCGTAACTCCACTAGTATCCTTATAGATACCTATGTAGGGAAATACCTCTACCCAGAACCATGTTCCATCAGAATGCTGAATTTCTGATTGAGACTTTTTACCAGTCTCTTTAACCTTCTCGGCAATTTCTATAAGCTCGCTACCCATAATAGTTCCAGAGTATAGTCCTATAGATCTACCTATATCTTCTTCTCTGAAACCATAATGCTTTTGTATTTGATTAGTATATTTTCGTATTCTATTTTCTTTATCCAGAAATAAAGTTCCAACTTGTATATTTTGGAATAGATTTTCTATATCTGTATTGAGTTCTAGTAATAGTAGATTCTTACTCTGTAATTCGGCATTTACCGTATGTAATTCCTCGTTTACAGATTGTAACTCCTCATTTGTACTTTGCAATTCTTCGTTAGCGGCAAGCAATTCTTCATTTGTTGCCTGCATTTCTTCGTTAGATGTTTCTATCTCTTCGATTGTGAGTTGTAGATTTTCCTTAGTTTCCTTAAGGGTATCTTTTAATAGACCGATCTCTTCTGCCCCACTTTTATTTTCTACGTGGCTGCCTTCTATGATCTGAAGTTCTGATAATTCTAAAAATGTGATTAGATATATACCTTCTACCTCTTCCGAATCACTGAGTTTTTCTACTTGGATTTTTAATAATATATTCCGCTTATCCAATTTAACTCTTATCTCCTTTTCGTGCTTATTTTCTTTATTTTTATTTATTATTCGAACACTAGATTGTATAGGAATGAGGATATCATCACTAATTATTCGGCTCAGATTATTACTGAATCCATCCTCTGGTATCGTCAGATATCTTTTAAATTTTCCTAGGGCATGGATAATGGTCAGGTTCTCATCTACACATACAGATGCACTTTTATAATGGTCTAGAATTGTACTCTGGAACTTATTTGTCACCATCTCTTCTATAGAGAGAATTTTTTTCTTGCTAGTGGTACGGATAGTAGTACCGTTGTCTATTATCCAGTTGCTCAGGTCTTTACCGCTAAAAGAATAATTATTTATATTCTGATATATTCTGTACGTATTATTTATTTTTCTGAAAGACTTATCATAAACACCTGGTGTTTCAGATTTTCCTAATAGCAGATAACCATCAGTTTTTAATGCGTACTTCATAGCGTTCATCGCTTTAGACTTATATCCTACATCTAGATATATCAGCATATTACGACAACTTACAAAATCCATATTGTTGAAAGGAGGGTTAACAACTATGTTATGTTTAGAGAAAATAATTTTCCCTCTTATGTCTTGGTTTACTTTATAAGAATCATTGTGCTTTTGGAAATACCTCTCCAAATATTGTTCCTTTATTCCTTTAACCTCGATTTTGCTGTATATTCCTTTGGATGCTACAGAAAGCGCTACTTCATCTACATCTGTTGCATAAATTTTATAATGTAGATTTGCTTGTAGATTTCGTATGCATTCTTCGATAATTATAGCAAGAGAAAAGACTTCCTCCCCTGTAGCGCAGGCTACAACCCATAGTTTAAGATCTTGTTTTTTTTCCAGCGCATTTTTTATCATTTCTGGAAAAATAATGTTGTGTAAAAAATCGAATACTTTGGGATTTCGGAAAAAATTTGTCACGCTGATAAGATATTCCCTTGCGAGGGCTTTAGCTTCGACAGAATCATTATATATTAGATCAAGGTATTCTTCTATGGACTCACATTTTTGAATATTTAATCTCTTAGCTGTTCTTCTAAGGATAGTTGGCATTTTATAACCTGAAAAGTCTATAGTGGTATTTTGGTTGACTACATTAAGTATCTGATTTATGGAGTCCATTTCGTGGCTTAGGTCTGTGCCAGAAACTAAAAAGTTAAACTGAGGATTTTTTACATATTGAACAATCTCACTTGCCATATCCTTAGGTGCGAGAATATAATCTGCAAGATTATGAGTTATTACAGATCTCGGCATTCCGTCGAAACTTGAGGTCTCAGGGCTCTGTGCTATTACAGAACCTCCTACCTCTTTTATTGCCTTAGCTCCTTTTGTACCATCAGAACCTGTTCCAGATAATATGACACCTATAGCAAGATGAGCCCTATCTTTTGCAAGGGACTCAAAAAATATGTCAATCGAGAAATTCATTTGATTACTAGAAGGTCGATCGATCAGTATAAGTTTGCCTTTTACAATTGTAATGTTTTTACCTCTCGGGATTAGATAAATGTTATTCGGTTTTACTACGTCTTGATCATTTGCTTCAGCAACCTTCATCTTAGTTGTTTTTGACAACAATTCAGGCATCAGACTTTTATAGTCTGGAGCAAGATGTTGCACAACCACATAGGCTAATCCAGTATTATCAGGACAATACTCAAAAAACGATTTTAATGCTTTAAGTCCTCCAGCAGAGGTGCCTATTCCTATTATGTAAAAATAGTTTTGGGGTTTTGAGACAATTGCTACTTTATCTTTTTTCATAAGCTTTTGAGAATTGGGGTCAAGTATATGGTACTAACATATCAAATTAGCATTTAAAGTGTAATGAACAAAGGAAAAATTCGTATTTCTTTTAAATAATTAGCACATATTTATATTTTTAAGCGTGTTAAATATTTACTTTTAGAATATACTAATCCTAACCTCAAAATTTAATTCGTGCTTGATTTAGCTGACAACACTTCAGATGAACAGTTTCTTATGAATCTACTTCCTATAGGGATAGTAAAAACGAACCTAAGATGTGAGATAATACACATCAATAATGAAGCATCAGAACAATTAGCAATAAACCAAAAGCCATCAGATCTTCTAGGTAATAGACTTACAGATCTAGTCGACAATGTACAGTTACTGAATAAATTATGGTCATTTACACAAGAAAGCTGGACCAATACCGAAATAGAAAACATCAAAATCGATAACAAAAATCTGAAAATAACAGGTCAAGTCCATGGAGAATATTATTACCTTATGATCCAGGATAATACTCAGACTAGTATCGCCCTTGACAGTGCTACTCAATCTCTCCTTACCGGACAAGAAAATGAAAAAAGAAGAATCGCAAGAGAAATACATGATAGTATCGGTCAGGCATTATCAACTGTAAAGTTACATTTAGATTTTGCAGAAAGCAAAACCAAAGAAATATCAAACAAAAGGGATCTTTCTAGAATAAGTGGAATGATCTCAGAAATTGCTTCCGATCTCAGAACATTATCACACGATCTCATGCCGAGTAGCCTGATCGATTTCGGAATTACAACTGCGATACATAATCTTATAAAAAGAGTAAACCAAACTAACGCAGTCTATATATTTTTTAAACATAATATCGATGACTCTAAAGTAAATCAAAATTACGAACTCAATATTTACAGAATAGTACAAGAACTTATCAACAATGCCATAAAACATTCTGATTGTGATGAGATTAGCATTTCTTTACTTCTAGAAAATGATAATATAAAACTCATTGTCGAAGATAATGGGATAGGTTCTTCTGATGCTAACATTAATAATGGAATAGGTCTATTCAATATAAAAAATAGGTTATCTTCTATCAATGGCGAACTGGCAATAAGTACCGGACAAGATTTAGGATTTAAAGTACTTATAAATATCCCCTACAAATGATTAAAATTGCTATAGTTGACGATCATCAAATGTTCAGAGATGGTATATCTCATGTACTAAATTCGAGTTATGGATATAAGGTAATATGGCTGGCAGATAGCAGAGCAACAACCCTAGAAAAACTAAAAAACGCTATACCTGATATCCTACTCATGGATATCTCTCTAGGAGAGGATAACGGCATTCTTCTTACAGGAGAAATTTTATCTCTATACCCCTCTATAAAAGTACTCGGTCTTTCTATGCATCATGAAGATGAGTATATTCTTAATCTATTAGAACTTGGCGCTAAAGGATATTTACTAAAAGATGCAGGAATCAATGAACTCAAAAAAGCTGTTGAAAAAATAAAAAATGGTGAATATTTTTTCAAACAAGGAATCCTCAATTCTCTAATTCACAGAATTAATAAACCTAAAGAGGAACAGGAAAAATCGAAAAAATTAAATATACTTACCAAAAGAGAAATCGAAGTGCTAAAATTAGTTGCTGATGAACTCACTAATCAGGAAATTTCTCAAAAGTTATATATAAGCACACGTACAGTAGAAACACATAGACGAAATATTCTAAATAAATTAGACCTCAAAAACAGTGTAGGACTCGTTAAATACGCAATACAAAACGGTTACACTTCTTCCTAAAAAACATTACAGATAAGCTCTAAATATTTTATCCCGATAGCCGATAAAAAGTTCGTATTAGATTATTGTTAAGGGTCAGTAAAATAATTATTGAATAAATATAACTACTCAGGTATCCTCAAAAAATTTGGGGACAAACTGCTTTTTTAGCTCTGCTTGCTATAAACTGCTAAAGGTCTTCAGTTATTTATTTAGGGGGCTAGAAGGTAATTTATAGTGTAGCTAGAATAATATATTCGATCGTTTTTTCTGAATCATGTTCAACAACCAGATAGTAAGTACCTATATTGCCATAGCTTTGGTTCAGTTGTATAGTGTCGTTAAGTGTAGTTCGAATTTAGAGTTTTAAACTAAGGGCATTTTTAAATTAACTTTAAATCCATCATCATGATTAAAACTTAATACTCCACCAATTTCTATTGCTCGTCTCTTCATACTTTTCGTACCGACGCCTGATTTCTTTATACGTTCGACAGCACCATTATTATGTATATCGAGAACAAAGTTATTTTGCTTAAATCCAATTCCTATTTTTACATGATCTCCTTTAGAATGTTTTAAGATATTAGTGATTGCCTCTTTAAATATCAGATAGATATTCTGTCTATGCTCTGGCAAAATATTTTGATCCTTCTTCCAATTATATTTTTCAATATCTAATTCAAAATTCTTTAAGCTTAAGTTTTCCTCTGCATAATCTACTATACGATCCAATAAATTTTCATACTTGTCTTTACTTGAATCTATAGCCCATACAGTATCTCGCATATTTTGGACTGCCTGCCTACTTTTAATTACAATATCATCGAAAGTACTTTTCTTATCAGGACTTACTTGCATTGCTGCTAACTCTGTCTGCATAGCTAAGCTATTCAACATAGAACTTACATCATCGTGCAGATTCCTCGAGAGTCTTGTTCTGAATTTTTGATTCTCTTCGAGTTGATTTTCTCTTTGACGTATTTTTGTAAATCGTCTGAAGAGATAGAACAACAATCCAAAGAATAATATAGTACCTCCTAAAGCATAACTAAAAACAGTATTTCTAAAAGAAGCAATTTTGTTCTTCGCTTCTAGAGCAATAATTTCTTTTTCCTTCTCACTTGTTTTTAGTTTCTCCGCATACTCATTAGCAACTTCTATATTTCTATTGACGATAAAGGAATCTTGTAGGGCAACTAGCTTAGACTGATACACCGACTGTTGTTTGTAATTTTTTCTAGCCTTAAACAAATTAGTATAATTTTTATAAAGTCTTTTTTTTGAAATATACGATTCCTCTGTTTCTAATGTTTCTTCATATTGACCTAGTATATTCTCTACATTGTTCAAGTCAGGTCCAGTCATGCTGGTATTTTCACTCTTTTCAAACCATACTAAATATAATTCTGTCAATGATAGCAAACTTGGTTTGATGGAAGATTCATAACCTGATTCTTGCAATAAATCTAGACCGTCAAGTAGATAAGATTCTGCTAATTCAAATTTTTCTTGTTTAGAAAACACCTCTCCTAAACCTACCTTAGCATTCGCTTCTCCAACAGAATGATTCATTCTCTTCGATAGATCTAAGCTTTGGTTATAGTAATATGCTGAAGAATCTAAGTCATGATCAAAATGTTCTATTGCTAACGATTCATAAATAGCTAATAATGGTAAATCACTTGAAATAGCAAGTGCTTGAGACTTACCTTGGTAATAATAATTTAAAGCATCTTGATGTCTGCCTAAATTTGAATGTATATCTCCTAAGATATCATTAACTTGAATGATCCCATTTAGATCTCCGGTCTTATTTTTCAGCTCCAAGCTTTTTTGCCCATATTCAATGGCCTCATCATAACTAGCCATATCGGAATAAACCAACGCTAGTATATAATAACCTACGGAAAGACTACCTTCATTTCCGATAGATAGAAAGCATTCATTACTGGCCGAAATATATTCTATCGTTTTTTCTAAATCATCTTCAACAGCAAGATAGTAAGTACCTATATTTCCGTAACTTTTAGCCAATTCTGCCGTGTCTTTAAGTACCGTCCGGATATCTAGAGCTTTACGAAAATAATACAGCATACTATCTGATGAACTAGCACTGGCATAACTATCATAGGCTCCTGCTAATCTCACTGAATCATTTATGACTTCTAAAATTTTAATATTTTTCAAGTTATAAAAGACTAAAGAATCTCTGTTACCTATTCCCTGGTAATATCTGCAGCATCCTTTGTAATAATCTGATTTAAATACGGAATCTTCTAATTTATCAGCAATAGCTCCACCCTTCATTAGATATTCCTTTATAGCTTCTTGGTCCATCACCAAGAGCATAAAATAAGGCATTTTATTATATATTTTCAACTTATATAGTGGATCATCGAATTCCTCCTCCGCCATTTTGAGAGCAGCTCGACATAAAGCTAAGCCGGTCTCTGGATCAGCTCTATTTTTTCTTAATTGAGATATGCTGTCTATTAGTTTATTAAATTCTTTTATTTTGGTAGAGTCTACATCGACCTGTGCATAACTAAGGTGTATAGAAGTGAAAAGAAATAATAGGACGAGTTTTAAATGAGTTTTCATGGTCTGGCTTTTTACCCTTTGTGGTGTCAAGGATTGAATAAAAATTATGTAGATAATTACATGTCATATTGTTTTTATTATTGCTATAAGATATACAGCATCTATACCAATGGCATTTTCAAACTAACTTTAAAACCATCATCATGAGCAAAACTTATTTCTCCACCTATTTCATTTGCTCGCTTTATCATACTTTCTGTTCCTACACCAGATTTTTTTAGTCTATCTACCTCACCGTTATTTTCTACATCCAAGACAAAATTATTTTGCTTAAATCCAATTCCTATTTTCACGAGATCTCCTTTAGAGTGTTTTAAGATATTAGTGATTGCCTCTTTAAATACCAGATAGATATTCTGCCTATGCTCTGGCAAAATATTTACATCTTTCTTCCAATTATATTTTTCTATATCTATTTTGAAATTTTTTAGATTCAAATTATCCTCTGCATAATCGACAATACGGTCTAGCAAATTTTCATATTTATCCTTACTAGAATCGATCGCCCATACGGTATCCCGCATATTCTGAACAGCTTGTCTACTTTTAATGACTATATCATCGAAGGTACTTTTCTTATCAGGGCTTACTTCCATCGCTGCTAATTCTGTCTGCATCGCTAAGCTATTCAACATAGAGCTTACATCGTCGTGCAGATTCCTAGATAATCTAGTTCTAAATTTTTGATTTTCTTGGAGTTGATTTTCTTTCTGACGTACCTTAGTAAATCGTCTAAAGAGATAGAACAATAATCCAAAAAATAATATAGTGCCTCCTAGGGCATAACTAAAAACACTATTTCTAAAAGAGGCAATTTTGTTCTCCGCTTCGAGAGCAATGATCTCTTTTTCTTTTTCACTTGTTTTTAGCTTTTCTGCATACTCATTGGCAACTTCTATGTTTCTATTTACGATAAATGAATCTTGTAAGGCCACTAATTTTGATTGATACTTTACCTGATTAGCATAATCTTTCTTAGCCTCATATAGTTTACTGTAATTCTGGTACAATTGCATTCTAGAAGTATAAGGATCGTCTCCTGTAATTGTGGACTCGAATT
This sequence comes from uncultured Saprospiraceae bacterium, assembly GCA_964475415.1. GTDB lineage: Bacteria > Bacteroidota > Bacteroidia > Chitinophagales > Saprospiraceae > CALCMJ01. The sequence continues at coordinate 32,125 of CAYYWZ010000041.1, forward strand.
TTTCTAATATGTTTTCAACATTCTGAAGTAGAGGTCCTTTTGTATTATCTCCTTTACTTTTATCGAACCATTCTAGATACATTTCTGTCAGGACTAACAAACCTGGCTTCAGATCTAGCAGATTAGAATTATCTTCCAGTTGCCTTAGTCCATCTAGTATGTAATTCTCCGCTAATTCATATTTGTTCTGTTTAGCGTAGAGAGATCCTAGGTTTATCTTGACGGTTCCTTCCGTCTGATCGTGGTCGATTTCTTTAGCAAGTTTTAGATTTTTCAAAAAGTAGTATTCTGCTGAGTCTTGCTGAATTTCCAAATAATATTCTCCTAAAGAAGTATAGACATGTACTAGGTTAGTATTCATATTTCTAGACTCCGCTAAGGTTCTCGCTTGATGATAATAATTAAGCGCATCAGTATCTCTATTCATTTTGACATGGTAATCTCCTATTTGCTTAAGCGCCGACACGGCCCCATTATCATCTCCATTATTTCTTCTTATTTCAAGGTTAAGTAGACCATACTTTATAGCATTTTCATAATCAGCTCTTAGTTTATAAATCCTAGAAATATTATAATATCCAGTGGCAACATATAGCGGTTTTCCCATCCTGGTGAAAATTTCATTGCTAGATTCAAATCTCTCCATAGATCGCACAAAATCGTTTTTCTTGTTTAAATAAACAGTTCCTATATTACCATGCGCAATAGCCATACGTGTACTATCTCTGTAACCTATTGCAAGTTCTAAGCTTTCTTCTAAATAATGAATCATAGTATCAGGATCACTCGCCACTGAAAAAGCGTAATTAGTCAGAGCCGCTATTACCCCTGTTGTATCCTTGCTTATTCTTTTGACCTCTAGTGATTTTTTAGCATAGTAAGCGGCAGAGTCCAGCGGGCCTACCTCCTTGTAGTACTGACTGCGGTAGTGATAATACGAACCCTTCCTACCCATTGCTTTTGTCTGCTTAGCTAATTGCAAACCTATCGTGAGAAACTTATCTTTCAGTTTTTGATCATCCGTGTAGCTTATGCTACCACCAAGTCTATTATAAACCATTAGTGTTTCATCAGGATTGCCTTGTTTTTCTGCCATAGCTAAAGCTTCTTTACATAACAGCAAAGCACGTTGCATATCTTGACCTTTGTATTGTATCCTGTAGATACTATCTACCATTTTACGAACCTCACTTTTTACTGCAGGCTTATCTTGGGCTTGCGAAACATTGAAGTTAAAAAACAGAATTACAAAAAGTAATAGATACTGCAGAATTGGGATTCGGAATTCCATCAGTTAGTTGTTTTAGGTTGCATTTAAGTTAGTAAATTTATATTTAATTCCTGATGACATTTTACAACTTTAACACCTTTTTTAGAACATGGAATATTTATTTTAAATTGGGAATTCAATTAGGTTTTATTTATTTTTTACATTGAGCAGAGTTAAAAAAAACAATATCGACTAAGAAACCTGCTGTTGATTTTTATTAGAGTTACTTAACTTTTCGATTATTGATACCTGACTGTTTTGCTAATTTTTGATTTACGTCCATCCTGTCCTTTTGCTAATACGGCAAAGCTGTAGCGTTGATTATCTCTAAATGGCAGAGAAATCTCATTTTTTCCAGATATCTTTTTGTAACTTATTAGATCACCATTATCGTTAGCTTTATAGATCATAAAAGAATGTTTGTTTAGGTCATCATATTTCCAGCTAAGGCTGATGTTGTCCTCTATTTTTTTTAATTGTAAATCTTGCACTTCTTCTAGATAGAATGATTTGATACCATCTAATACAAGTGTGCGCTCTGGAATGGAGTTATTTCCACTATCATCTGTTGTAATCAAATTGTACTCATAGGTCACCCCTTCTTCTACAGACAGGTCCTTAAACAGTGGATTAGTAGCATCGAATGCCTCTATAAGCATCCAGTCTTCGTCCTTAGATCTTCTCATAAGTTCTATAGAAACTACGTCAGTACTTGTGCTAGCTATCCATTCTATCTGTATTACCCCTTCATCAGCATAATAACCCTTAAAAATAGATGCTGAGGGAGGAATGACATCTGGTCTCATAGCCTCAAAAACTTCAGAATCATCAGATCGATTATAACTATGATCTACCGCTACTATTTTGTAGTATATTTCTTCCGTTAATGTTTTTATGGTAACAGAATCTATAAAGTATTCATTCTTGATAATAGGTATGGATTTTTTTGTGAAAATATGTTCTTTCTTATTAGCATAGAAAAGTTCGTAACCCTTTATGTCAGTATCAGACGGAGCATCCCATCGGATAAGAACGAGTCCATTGCTATCTATTTCCGCAATCAAGTTAGTAGGCGCTTGTGGTGCTATCTCATCGTCAAAATGAACATGATTTACACCGGACTGAGCTACCATACCATTTACACCCACAGTCTCTATGTAATAAAATAAAAATCCAGATTGTATAATCCTTTCTGTTTCAAAATAACTTGTTTCTTTTGACAATAATTCTTCATTGATTTTAGTAAACCCATCCTTAGATGTTAGACTTCGATATACGTTAAAACCTATGATGTTATCAGTAAGACTGCTATTGTCCCATTCTAAGGTCACCGTGTTATTTTCAACAACCCCCGTTCTTATATTCTGCACTACAGGAGGCAGCGTGAGATCTATTCCCATTCCTTCTACAAGCTCGCTAGGTTCTGTAAGATCAGCAAAGGCATCGATCCCTATAACTCTATAATAATAGCTAAGTCCATTTTCTACAGAATCTATATAGGTGGTCAGATTAGTGTTACGGCTTACGTTAGTAGACACCATAACATAAGGATCTACATTGAGTCTTTCAAAACTTTTACCATCTGTAGATCTCTCTATGTAATATGCTGTCAACTTGTTATCTGATCTTTCCTGACCTCCACCTTGCCAAGCAAGTTTTACCGCACCATCCATATTTTCTGACTTTAGCTCGGGAGGATATATCTTTTGTTCTCCTTTATAACTTGCATACAAGTATGCTGTATCTGAGCTTTCGAAGGTTACTGGATCGTAAGTATACATACGATACACCCCAAAACTCACCTCTGAGGTATCCTTCTCTGTAAAATAAAGACCGGAAGCCTCTGCCGCTTCTTTATTAAAATCTGCCGCCAATAAATTAAAAGTAAAATGATTTTCCATGTCCTGAGCGGCCTGACCAAAACCCACTGTCTCAGATGTACCATAAATACATTCTGCTGCTATGGCCATATATTTATTATCATTATTCATAAGATCTGGCCACTGATCTTTAGTGATTGGCGAAAAGTTTCCATTTTCTACAGGAAGGAAACTATCTGAATTAGCTGACATTCTCTCAAAAGTGTATCCATAGAGCGTTCCCATTTTCCATGT
>CAYYWZ010000042.1:0-27023 GCA_964475415.1 uncultured Saprospiraceae bacterium
TAATGAAAAAGAATCCTAGCGGAGCTTAACATCAACAACTTGTGAATAGAAAAGAATAAACAAAAGAGGCTGTCTTGAATAAAGACAGTCTTTTTTTAGTTTCCTAAAGCTTCTAGGGCTTTAGGCTTATAATTTTTTGGAAGCGTTTCTAGTAATTTTTTAGCCTCTTCGATTTTGTTTTCGCGAAGTTCTAACATCCCTCTGATGTAGATAAGATCGCTATTATCTATTTCATCTCCGTAATTTCTATATAGTCCTTTTCTAGCTTCTATCAGATCTCCTGTCATAAGCTGACTGATACTTCTGTAAAATAGATGTACCTCTGAATTATCTAGTAGTATAAGTTCATCGAAATAAGGCAAGGCCTTATCATATGCTTCAGCATTATAGAATAGATACGCTTTTTCAGTCTTGTATGCTATGGTCTTTTCTTCTTCTGATAAGATAGGATTTTCAGGATCTAACTTAACTCCTCTATGATTCACTTTTACGTTTTGTCTTATTGGCTCGAATGTTTCTACAAAAATATCTTCACCCTTGAGGCTACTATTTTGATTAGCAAACCATAGACCTGCCATAGCTAAAAGAAGAATAGAAGCTGCTAGAGCCATCCACTTTCTCTTCCCTATAACATTATTTTGTCCTGCTTTTGGTATGCTTGTATATGCAAGTTGCTGATCATAAACTTCTAGCATTTTCTTCTTATCGCTCAGTGCAGATAGTTTTACTCCATGACGGATTTCTACTAGTTCATGGTACAACGCCTTGAATTCTTTATCCTGTTCCAATCTATTCCTTATCTCCTCTGATGATTGCTTATCCGCAGTTTTGAGGATATAGGATTCTAATAATGATATATCTTTTTCGTTTTCCAAAATTTCTATTCTCTGTCCTTAATGTTCTAGAAGGTACTTTTGTAACCTCTTAATACATTTGTATTTTAAATTTTTTGTTGTATTAACATTTTTATACCCTAAAAGCCCTGTTATAGATTCCATATTCATACTCTTATAATAGAACAACTGTAATATGGATCTACAAGGATCACCTAATGAAAGCATAGCTTTATTGACATTTTCTAACTTGTTTTCTTTTTCGTTCTTCTTTTCTCTAGTCTGATCTACGTAATCAACTAAGGTTGGCAGATGAGTTAATCCTGTAGTTTTGTTCTGCTGTCTATGATATTCTGCTGCCTTATTCTTACTTATTGCAAAAAGGTACGATTTAAGAGAACTCGATAGCTTAGTCAATTTGCCTGACATAACATTATCATATAGAATGATAACGGAGATCTGAAATATCTCTTTTGCGGGCTCGCCATCTAGTTTATATTGCTTTCTAAGCCAGGCAATCGATTCTTCCCTATAGCTTTTATAGATTTCTTTAAGTGCTTTATTCTCATCACTTTTTATGTAAGATATCCAATCCAATAGTCTATGAGCTTGATACTGTTGTCTTAATTTTTCGTTTGTCAACCGAAAATAACAAAATAAAACTATAATAGCCAAGGTGCAAATAGGGTAATCCTACAAGATATAAACCAGAAAGCTTTAAAAATCTATGCCTCATATTTTTTAGGGTTTGTCACAATAATATATCTTGCGGTTGTGAAAATGCATTTGGCTCAATATATTACCTTTTTAAGGATACTATTATCCCCTATCGCCCTGATATATCTGTCAGGCATGGAGTATAAAACAGAGATATTGCTTGGTGTCGTTATTCTAGGTGGTTTTACGGATTATGTAGATGGGCTTATAGCCAGAAAACAAGGTATGACCAGTCCTTTTGGAGCAATCTTAGATTATACTGCTGACAAGGTGTTTGTCTTATCTGTATTATTCGTACTGAGCATAGCGGGAGATCTAGCAGCTTGGATAACTTTTATCTTTCTCTTCAGGGAAATTATAGTAATGGGAATAAGGCTCTATGCTTCTCATCAGTCTATAACCATATCGGCTAGTCCTCTAGGAAAGCTAAAAACAGCAATGATCTTCCTTGCTATAGTAATGTTACTTGCAAATATCCCTTATGCTAATTATGTTTTTTATGCAGCAGTATTCCTAGCCGTCGTTTCCTTCGTAGAGTATACTTCTAAATTTCTAAAAGCGGTAAAGTAAAGTTTTTAACAGAAGCTTTACTTAATACTAACGCGCTGAGCTATTAAGCTGCCAAAGCATGTTTGTAATACTAGTCATTTCAATATCCCAAGATGTAAAATTCTACCGCCTGATTGGTTAACTGGACTTATACTTTTTCCTATTACAATTCCTTTTTCTGGAGCAAAATAGTCCTTTATTTTTCTGCCGAAAATATCTCTTATATTTCCTATATCCTGATCCTTTTCTAAGATATCTAATAGGTTAACATCTATAGCCAGTTGACCACCTCTATCGGTATACAACCAGTAAGATCGCTTACAAAGCACCGTCTCTTTTTCTACAATCTCTATCTCATCGTCTATCATTTCTAGATGGCACAGTACATTATGAATTCCTTCTATACCACTTCTTATAAGCCGCTTTTGGAAGGTGTTAGGATTTCCTACTTCTAGAGTTATTGCTGGAATATTAAGTGCTGCTGCAGCTCCCCTAAGTGTACCATCTAAAGGAGGATTATTCACAATAATATCAGCTCCTTGCAATAAAGCTAACTTTGCTGTATGCTTATTATCCATATCTGCACGGACATAATAAGAATTGATCCTACCCTGCGAAGCTGTGTGTAGATCTAACAGATAATCAAAATGCTTAACTATTCTATTAAAAAATCTATATGCATATATCTGACTGATGTTACCATCAGGTTTTCCAGGCATAATATGGTTAATATCTACACCGTCATTAAACCTTCTTTTTTTGCGCATATAAGAAGGAACATTAACTACGGGAATTCCTATGATTGTTCCTTTTAATTCTTTTACATCCACTTCCCTAAAAAGTCGTTGAATTACAGGGATTCCGTTGAGCTCATTTCCATGGACCGCCGCTGTAAGTCCTAAGGTAGGTCCGTCTTCAAACCCTCTCGCTATGATAAGCGGAATACTTACAGGATTACCAAAACCATCCGATACTATTTTCAACCACTTGAATTGTTGTGTTCCTTTAGGAATATCATCAAGATTAAAATCTATAATAGTTTCTATTTCTTTGTCAAAATTAAGATGCTGCATATGTAAAAAATCTATCTAACATTATTTTAATTATAGGTTCGCCCGAATGCGCTTCTGCCTGAGGGAATCCTCCTATACTTAAGGCATTAATTTCTGAGAGTATTCTCTTTCCGTTATCATCTTCTAATGTATCTACTCCACTTATGAGTATACCATTTTTTTCTAGCATGGGGTATATTGTCTTTACTATTTTGTACTCCTCTGATGTAGGTCTAGAAGAAACCGATTTTCCACCCTGTGCTACATTACATAGCCAAGAATCCTGCGCTGGCAATCTTAAGGAGCAAGCAAGAATTTGTCCTCCAACTACAATGAGTCGTTTATCACCATTTTTGACATTAGGCAAATATTTCATCGCTAAATAACCATCTTGTATAATCTCCTTTTCTATAGTTTGTAAATATTCGTTCTTGTCATGATTTTCTTTTCCATCATTTAGAATATTTCCTACTATTTTTACTAATCCTTTTCCACCATATTCTCTTAGAGGCTTAAGTACAATATCATATAGTTGGCTAAACTCATTTACTTCTTCTATACTTTTACATAATCTCATAGGAGGACAACAGCCTGGAAAATTAAGCAAAAAGGCTTTGCTGCTACAAGTAATAATACCTTCTGGATCGTTGATAATAACTCTATCTACTGCCACTCGCTTAAGTCCTAAAAGAAACCCATCGCTCACTGGTCTAGGCAATCGCATGAAAATTATATCATAATCTGATAGCTCTGAAGAACTTGTATTATCAATAAATTGCTTGCCAGACATATCGTAAGAAAAAGAACCATCAACATGCTTGACCTCCAGTCTAGAAAAATCTTTATTATTAAAAAAGTTTGCATTAAGTGGGTTAGACCTGCTGGCTACATCTACATATTCACATTGAGCATGCTGGCTCATCTGACTTAGGATAGCATAAATAGAATTCTCCTTACTATGACCTCCATGATCTGTCAATGTCAGTACTTTATACTTTCTCATAGTAAAATCTCTTCTAGTAAGGAAATATCATTATTTAGAGATTTGAATAATTTTTTCCTGAACTTACCTTTAGAGTTGTAAAGGTTGATACACATCTTATCTATAGCTATAGTAGAAAGCACAGTTTGGATATAACCTTCTATAAGATCATCTATACCTATACCTAGCTTGTTGAAATCTCTTCTATCCATTAGGATAAGTCTATTGGTATCTGAGCCCCACTGATTTTCTCCTAACTTTATAGAGAGATTTGTACCTAACATATCCCAAGAATTACTTCCCTGTTCTAGTTTATCTGCTAGAGGTTCTGCTGCTCTTCTAGAATATATACAAAGCGGCCTTATTCCATTTTCTGTACTACTGACCATCATTCTGATGTCAGCTACAAAGGTAGATCCGTTTTTTGTCGGGATAGTACCTACATGATAGTACTTATCATCACCTGATCTAGAACTCCAATTGTAATTACCTATAAGACTCTGGACTATATATCGCTCATAGTGTATATCCATTTCCATGAAGGCATCTAACTCTTCCTGATTTGTAATTGTAAATACACCCTGTCCCGCATTACTATAAGGAATCTTTACTACAGCATGCCCACCCATTTTTTGAACCCATAATGGAATCTCCTCTTTACTTATATCCCATATAGTTTCAGGCATATTGATTTTAAGTCCAGCTGATTCTAATGTAGTATTATAGATATCATAAGCCTTAGCAGCTACCATTTTATTTCTTCCTCCTGCTAGGCAGGCTATTATAGGATTTAGAATTTTTGTTTTACTGTGTAGCGGCAGTCTGTTCCAAGGCTTCTGAGTGACATATCTAAAGACTCCTCTAATCGCTTTCCACTCTTCCCCCTCTTTTATATAGATAATTCCGTCATCTATTTTGATATGGTCATTTGGCTGATTATCATAAAAAGGTACTAGATAGACATCCTCATCAAAAACATCTGCAATAACAGCAGCATAACCTGATGTCTCCATATAATTTTTATCATATATAACTGCTAAGGCTCCATTTATTTTGGCTACACCTTGTTTAGATTTCATATGATGCTTGAACGTCCTTTCTATCAATAACCTATAAGAGCCATCTTCCTTATTATCATCTAATAAGGGCATAGATTTCTGTCCTGAAGGACATGAATTATTTTCTATTACTACCATCTGACGATTTCCATCTTCCGAGGTTGCATTGAATAAGTCTGCACCACTCCACAGAAAATACTTGCACTTATAGGAGAGAATTTCTCTAAGTCTTTCCTTATCTACCTTAGGATTGAGATGACAATACCTAGAAACTATTTTCTCATTTTCTAGATTGAGAAAAAAATTAACCATTGGATGAATTGTAGCGTTTAGCGCCTTGGGATACCAGTGGTTTTCGTTATTAAAATTACCAGGCTTGATAACTTTTGTTCGTTCTTCCATCAACTTTAAATTATTGACTTTTTCTATTAATAATAAGATTCAAAAAGAGAGACAATATTAGTCTAATTTTAGATTAAATGTTCTGTTTTATAAAAAACTATGTATTATTATTTAAAATAGATTGTGGGTGAAAAAACTTGTTTTTTATGGGACTAAATAGTTTAAATCACACTACTCCTCTAGCTTTCAGTTCGAGATATTTATTAATGGTATCTATGGTTAGATCTTGAGGTGTTGTCAAGATAGTATATACCTTATTCTTGTTGAGTTTTCTTGCCATCAATTCCTTCTCGAATGAGAATTTTTCGGCTACGGTTTGCTGGTATATTTCTTCTATCGTTTCCGGGTCTTTACTCAGCAATTCTTTTATAGCTGTGTTCTTAAAAAATATGACAACAATTACATGCCTCTTAGCCAATGACCTGAAGTAAGGAAGCTGCCGATCAAGCGCATGTATAGATTCAAAATTTGTGAATAATAGCAATAAGGATCTTCTTTTGATTCTTCTATTCACAAAAAGAGAAAGTAGTTCAAAATTAGTCTCCTTGTATAAGGTAAGTTGATTGTATAAGGCTTCTTGGATTTTAAACATCTGACCTGCCTTTTTCTCAGCCATGAGTGCAGTACTCATCTTGTTAGAGAAGGTAATTAGGCCTGCCTTATCTTCTTTCTTAAGTGCTATATTAAGAATCACTAAAGAGGCATTAATAGCATAATCTAGCAAACTCAATCCATCAAATGGCATTTTCATTAATCGACCTTTATCCACTATTGCATATACCGGTTGAGATTTCTCTTCCTGATACTGATTTACCATAAGGGTATTTCTTCGGGCTGTGGCCTTCCAGTTTATCGTCCGAGGATCATCTCCTTGTACATATTCTTTTATTTGTTCGAATTCGAAAGTGTTACCTATCCGTCGCTGTTTTTTAATACCTCTTTCTTCTAGAAAATTTGAGAAGGCTGCAAGCTCATATTTTTTCATTTGTAGGAAGGAAGGATATACAGGTAATATTTTGCCGTTATCATATCGAAATCTTCTCTGGACAAGCCGCAGAAATATAGAACAGAAAATATTTACAGCTCCAAAATCATACTCTCCTCTCTTTGTAGGTCTAAGCTTATATAACAAGGTCTGTTCCTCTCCAGGATCAATATCAGTTTGCCACTGCAAATCTCTTCTCTGGAACTGATGAGGAATTTCATCTATTATGTCAAGGTGTGCAGGGACTCTATATAAATTATGCAGTTGAATAAACAATTCATTTTCGTCACCATTAGATAACTTATCCGGGCTGATACGCTCGCCTAGTATTTTCCCTCCTTGGACAAATAGAAAATAAATCTCGATACACAACCATCCGAAAAACAGAAAGAATAAAGCTAGTCCTACTGGAAAAAGAACAGGAAGAACCCCACCTATAATAAATACAATTACGACAATGGTAACTCCTAGATAGAAGTTATTAGTAAAATAAAGATCTCTCAAAAATCTCAACATCTTACCTTGGTATTTCTATACTTTTAACTAAAGCTTCGACAATAGCGTTAGGACTTACCCCTTCCATTTCTTTCTCAGGACTAAGGCTTATCCTATGATTTAAAACAGGCCCAGTAAGATCATTGATATCGTCTGGGGTTATAAAGTCCCTTCCTCGAATTACTGCAAGGGCTTTAGCACCTGAGAGTAGGGCTAGAGAAGCTCTAGGAGATGCACCGATCTGTATATCTCTATACGATCTTGTTTTGTTGACGATCTCAGCAATATACTGAATCAGTTTAGGCTCTACCACAACGCCTTTGACAAGATTCTGATGTTCTTCTATCTTAGTTTCCGTTAAGGTTTCTGCTATACTCTCAAGGTCTATAGAATTTTTCTTACTGTGGTACCGATTTAGAATTTCGACCTCTTGTTCCAAGTTAGGATAGTCTACCACAATCTTAAACATAAATCTATCCATCTGCGCCTCAGGAAGCCTATAGGTCCCTTCCATATCTATCGGGTTCTGTGTTGCAATAATGATGAAAGGCTTGGCCATAGAATAAGTAATACCCTCTGCACTCACCTGTCGTTCTTCCATAACTTCAAACAAAGCTGCTTGAGTCTTTGCGGGTGCTCTATTGATCTCATCTATCAGAACTATATTTGTAAAAATAGGACCTTTCTTGTATTCGAACTCAGAGTTCTGTAGATTAAAGACTGCTGTCCCTAAAACATCTGAAGGCATAAGGTCGGGTGTAAACTGGATTCTCTTAAAATCACTAGAAATTGTTTTTGCTAGGATCTTAGCTGATAGTGTTTTAGCTAATCCAGGAAAACCTTCTAATAGCACATGACCATTGGCTAGCAAAGCGGTCAACATGAGTTCTACTAGGTTTTCTTGACCTACGATTATTTTTCCTATCTCATTTTTTACCTGTTGTATACTTTCTCTTACAGGTTCTAGATTCATTCTTTCCTCGAACATATTATTTATGCTTTATTGTAAAAGTTATTTATTTTCTGCGTTACATTTTTCAGCATTTGAGCTGTTATTTTTTCTTGACTTTGTATATCATTAATATAATCGAATAGTTCTTTTATTTCGAACTTGTCTAACAAGGTTTTTTCACTAAGCATTTCAGAGAATATATCGTTATACTCTAGATCCGAAATTTTATAATTCTTGTAAATATATTCTCTGAAGTATAGTAGCTTCTTATCTATTATACTTTTATAAGAAGAAGTATTATAGTATAACGAGCCTACCGTCTCCACATATTCTTTATTATTATTCTTATAGGGTTCTATTATAGGAATAATTCTCTGCTTACGCTTTGCATGAAAAATAATATACAATAAGGTTGAGATTAAGGTAATCCAGTAAGCCCATTTAAATGCAGGCACTAATAATATTTCTCTTAAAGGAGAACCATGTACTTGCGGTTTTCCTATTTTGTAATATTCATCCCAGATCAAATAGTCATAATTACTCAGCAGTGCCAGCGTCCTTTCTGCATACAGGTAGTTTATCGTATCTAATACATGTAGGTTTGTATAGCCTGTAGGAATACTGTTCATATGTATGACACCATTCCCATAGCCAAACTGAACACCCTGTTTGAAGTAGTTAGTAGAATCTCTTGTAAGCCAGCTGGTAGCGTATCTTGTCTGAGTCTCATCTGTACATCCAAAATGCCTAATCGTTTGCAAGTCTTTAAAACGTGGATTACGACCATTCAATCCTTCGTCATAAAATCCAACAGTAAGCGGCGTACTATTTCTAAAAACTACTTCGTAATCTGAAAGTTCTTTGATCCCCAGTGTATCTAACCAAGCAAAACCCATAGTTTCTGCTGATATAAATACATCATTTCCATTCTCAACAAACCTTAATAATCTATCCATATCTAAGGAGTCAGGATAAAAGTTTCTGTTGAAAATCATATAAATCCCTTTGCCATCTAATGACCCTATAGTATCATTGATAGTATTATATATGGGTCGATCAGCAACACTTATTTCTAAGGCTGGAAATAAAGCTGGCAGACTCTCGTACAAGACATTAGCACCATAAGGCTTGGTATCATTTTTAGAAAAACTATGGGTCCAGTCTATTTCCTTAGGCCAAAAAAAAGAAATAAGGACTATCATAAGGAAATATAGCCCGATAAGGAGAATGGATTTTTTATTATTTTCAAAAAATGCTATACTCATCTCTACAACTGCTCTTCTATTTGTTGAAAAATTCTTAGTTGCTCGTTATAATCATTGACATCCGAAATATCATATTCGCCATACCAAATATATTCATATACCTTAGTTGATTCCATAAAGGAATTCTTAATAGAAGATTCTTTTATTTCGTTCAAGTAACTTGTATTCGTTTTCCCTGGTTTCCATAGAATATGTTTTGCATCATCTAATTTTCTCAGTATTCTTAGATACCTAAATCGTATGGCTAATCGATAAGCCCCTTGTTGTTCTGCTTTTTCTATAAGCTTAGAAAGGTCGTCTTCACTCATATCTGCATCGACTAGCTCGCTATCTATTTCTTCTACCATTACTTCTTTTTTCCGCAAAAACCCTCCTAATTCCGCCTGCAATAAGAATCTAATAAGCAAGAATGCACCTAGACCTATAATAAGATATTGAAAGATTTTACCAGTATACGGAGGCAAGGAAAAACCAAAAAAATCGGCTAGCCATCGACGAAACTTATACCATAGTTTAGAAATGAGACCACTTTCTTTCTCAGGGTCTTTCTCGTAGTTATAAGTAGGATCATCTCTGTACTTTTTCGTTTTTACATCGAAATCTAAATCAACTAGACTAAAACTATCTAGTTCTATAAAACAATCTGACCAGGTAACTTCTTCTACCGCTATATCATCTAACTCTGCCTCCATATCAGGAGGCAGATCTTCGACAATACTATCTAGTTGAGCTGAAAGAGAGATAACTCCTAGCAGAAATATATATAGGATAAATAATTTTCTAGAAATCTCCTTCATTCTCAAAAAAGCTTTCTTCTTTAGTTCCTAAGGCATTAATACGTTCACTTAGTTGTACTGCATCTTTTTGTTCTACAAGATCATAGTATTTTAATACCGTAGCCGTACTAGTATACATCGATGCATAGAGCGCCCCTAATAAACTGATCATATAAGATATCGCCATCATATAGCCCATACTTTCTATTCCATTCTCTACAGATGTAGAACTTAGAGCATATACAAATACGTAAATGTAATAAGGTATGGCAAATACATAAGACATCAAACTAGAAACAATTCCTGCTACTAACATGATCGCAAATGTCGCCCACCAGTTTTCTTTGATGAGATAAAAAGATCTTTTGATACCGTCAACAAAATCCAAGTTTTCTTCTACAACCGCGTATGGGAAAAAAGTAAAATTGATAGTAAAATATAACATTGCTGGCATTATAAATATCATAGAAAACCCTAACAACATAGGACTTATCATGGCAAGAACACCAACCACAAGAGAAAGAGGAAGGATCAAGCACAGAAAAAACATGATCATTGACATAGAAACTTTCCATACATTCTGCTTAAAATAAGTTTGTAACTCTTCAAAAGTAATTACCTGACTTCCCTTATCCTTGTACGCTTTCATAGCAGAATAAACCAAGGTCCATAACATCATATAACAAAAAATAAGACCTAGATACAAAAAGCCAAAACCTGTTAGCATAGATCCAATATCATCCATAGAACCAACATCCTGAGAAATTAATTTCTTCATAGAATCACCTCCTAGGAGCGCAACAATTCCTGCCGCTAACAAAAAAATAGGCATGACATATATCAAAAACCCAAGCGTAAGCGGCTTTATATTTTTAAAGAGGATCTTAAAAGAATCTCCAATGATATCTCCAAAATCTCTTTTTCTAAATATCTGCAACTGATGTGGTACGTCCATCTCTTTCTACTTTTATAGGGTAAAAAATAAAATACCAGATAATAAAGGCGAAGGAAACTATCACAATGATACTCCTACCTATATCTCCTAGTTCTATATATAATCTAGTAACATAACTCTCTAATATGGCTGCAACAATAAAAACAGGAACCAGGCCAATGATAATCTTGAGACTTCTTCTCGCTCCTTCTAGCAAAGAGTCTTTCCTAGAATAGGTTCCGGGAAATAAGAAACTATTTCCAAGAACTAGCCCTGCACCACCAGCTATCACAATAGCAGATAATTCCAAGGCTCCATGTATAAATATGGTGCTTAATGCTATCCAACTCATTCCTTTCTGAATAAAAAATCCTACGAAAGCACCTACCATAACACCATTAGAAAACAAGATATAGGCCGCAGGAATACTACCTAAAATTCCCATAACATAAACTAAAAAAGAAACCCTTACATTATTGGTAGAAATCCCGATGAACATACTTCCCTGTGAACTCGATTTGTATACAGCAAGTGGATCTCCTTGTTCTATATTATTCTCCGTCATATTTACATAAGCATCACCTAATATACCTCTTACAAAATCTGGATTGGTCTGAATAGAAAACAAGCCTATACCTATGGCTACACAAAAAATAAGCAAGGAATAGAATAAGGGCCTATGAGATCTACGTACAGCAAGTGGAACTTCATATTTCCAGAAATCTAAAAATCTGGCTCTTTTCTCTTTTTTATTTTTGTAAATTTTCTGATGTGCTTGTATAGCAATGCCATTCAGATAATCGACAACTGGACTATCTGGATAGAACGTACTGGCATAGGAGAGGTCATCTGTAATATGAATATAAAGCTCTGCTAATGAATCCGCGTCTATCTCATTATCCCCTTTAAGAAAGCTCTCGAACTGCTTCCAGTAAGGTTCATTATTTTTTATGAAAACAACTTCTTTCAATAATAAAAAATATTATACATCTTCGTCTTGTAATATAAAATATATCTTAACAAGATAAGAAAGATACTGCAACATATAATGATGACTTTTAAAAATCATATTTCCTTATATGCCTACTGATAATTTTCCAAATATAAGGCATAGACAGCTAATATATATAATCCTTGCGGTTGTTCTGGGGGCAATACTTTTTCCAGATACACTTTCTCGTTATAACCTTATGATAGATCCGCAGATTCATTGGGTCTTCAACTCCCTGTGGATTGACAATTTTGCTGCAACTCAGAAAATTATATTCCCCCATGGACCTCTTAGTTTCCTCGAGTTTCCACTAGCCATAGGAAACAACCTATTATCAGCTAATGTGTTCCGATTAGTACTTCTAATTATTTTTTTCTATTCGTTGGCATCATTCTGTAGACTAGCCTTGGATAAGAAGTCCTTCATCACGCTTATAGCTATGTTTCTTTTCGGGCAGTTCTTAGATTTTGAATCTTTATTAGCCGCTAATGTTTTGCTACTAGTTCTTCTCTTTGATAGATACAATAAGTTGTATTACCTTCTTTCTGCTATGGGCTTAGCCCTTATTTCTATTTATATCAAAATTTCTATAGGTATCATTAGCACTACTTTTCTATTTAGCTATTTTATCTACATACTAGCACAACATAGAACTCTTAAAACTTCATTATTATATCTTAGTTTTTTCCCATTTCTAATTTTTCTTGTTTGGCTTATATTATACCAAACTCCTACAGGTTTTGTAGATTATTGGATAGGACTCAAAGAACTTACGCTAGGCAATTCCGAAAGTGCTTCACTTTATCCTGATAACAATTGGTTTGCACTAAGCCTAAGCATCATATGTATACTTGCTGTCCCATTTTTAAAGTTAGAGAAGAAAACGAATCTAATATATTGGCTCTGTATTCTTAGTTTTTTAGCCATTTGGAAACACAGTATGTCCAGGCAAGATGCATGGCATATCATGAAGTTTTTTTACTGGGTAGGATTTGTAAGCTTTCTCATGATTTCTGCAGAGTCAAAATATTGGAAAAAAATATCCATAATAAGCATTTTGTGTCTTGCTGCCTATTACATTAATGTGAGACAAGTAATCCCCTACCCCTTACTACAACTTCAGAAACCTTCTTTTCATAATTTCCATGAGGCATTTTTCTCTAGTGACAAAAAAGAGAACGCCATTAAGCGTATGGAAAAAGAATTTGCCAAATGTACATTAGAGGCAAATGACCTGCAGCTTATAGGCAATGCAAGCGTAGATTGTTATCCTTATAACTATTGTTTTGTAGCTAGTAATGATTTAAGCTGGCAGCCTAGATCAGTTATACAATCTTATGCCGCATACACGCCCTACTTAGATAAAAAAAATGCAGATCACTTTGCCAGCGAGCTATCTCCTGAATATATCATTTGGGAAATGGATATCCTACAGCGAGACAGATGGAAGTTAAGTATGACGAGTATAGATGGCAGATACTTACTCCACGATGAGCCACAAACTATTGCAACTATACTTAGTCGATACAAGATCATTTCTAAAAAAGATAATTACATAATCCTTAAGAAAAGAGAAAACGCTATTACTATCGTATCTAACAAATTCATTGTAGAGGAATTTCAATGGAATACATGGCAAGAAATCCCTCCTTATAAAGACTACTTATCATTACATCTAGATATTAAAAAATCTATTCTGGGGAAATTAAAATCTACTTTGTATAAATCAGATGCCTTATATCTATTATTGGAAAGTGAGGAAGGGGAATTTATCAAATTTAGATTTTCATCTGCAAATGCAAAGGAAGGCTTATGGGTTTCTCCCTTGCTAAATAGCCTAAACAAAGATGGAGAAGCAATATCCATAAAGGCTTTCTCTATAGTCTGTAATAATCCATCTTTGTTCAGCAACACGATAAGTGCGGATTGGTCTTCAAGCGAATTCCTGGATCAAGATGAACTATTAGAATTAAATACCATTACTGCAATTAAGTCCACAAAATCTTTCACAAATATAATCAGTAAAAAGAAGCTAGCAGAAGAAGCCGTAAACAAAGGAAAATTTTCAACACCTATGGAAATAGATCTTATTCCTTATCAGCAAGACAGTATCATCGAGCCTCTAGAAATTCGGATTCAGGCAGATGCAAGAATGTCTTGCCTCTCTAAGGCACTTGTTGTTATAGAGGTTTTAGAGGGAAAGGAAAGAGTTTACTGGGAGTCGTATGCCCTGGACAAATTTGTTAATCAATGCAACCAATGGGAACCAACTCTTGGAATAAATTATATAGAACGTAATAAAGGAAATCTTCTAAAAGTCTATATTTGGAATACCGGAAAGGAGACCATCTCTATAAAAAATCTTTCTGTGAATCTTATACAACGAAATACAACTAAGGACTAAATTAGCACTATGAATTCAAGTATATTAACTACAGCCCAAAATGTAAACCTAACGTATAACCCAGCTAGCTTAGGTGCAAGATTAGGCTCTTATGTGCTCGACTGGATTATAAAAATAGCTTACATTATTCTTATTTCTGTCGTTGTAGGTGGTATAGGTCTAAGTGGTTCTCCATTCCTAGTAAGCCTTTTCTATCTCCCTGTTATGTTTTTTTCTCTCGTTTTTGAAGTATTTAATCAAGGTCAAACTCCAGGAAAAAAGGCCAACAACCTGAAGGTAGTATCTGCAGACGGGGCACCTACAAAAATAAGTCAGTATATTATGAGATGGCTTATGGGACTAGTAGATTTTTATCTGGTTTCAGGTGTAATTGCTATCATCGCAATAGGATCTACAGATAAGAGCCAAAGATTGGGTGATCTAATCGCTAATACGCTGGTGGTAGATCTGAAACCTAAGAAAAAACTACACAATACTTCCTATGTAAAAATACCAGAAAACTATGTCCCTCACTATCCTAATGCAGGAGACTTAAGATCTGAAGAAGTTCTAGTCATTAAGGAGGTATTACAAACCAAGGGTGAAAATGGATTCCAACTGATAACAGAAACAGCAGCTAAAATAGAATCTATACTAGATATAAGAAAAGAAACTAATTCTAGGGATTTCCTCAGAAGGGTGATAAGCGATTATAATTATTACCAGATAAAGGAGAGAGAAGAGTTAGGTTATTAAAAAATTCTAGAAGCAAACAAAAAAGGCAACTCCATTAGTAGAGTTGCCTTTTATACCTTAAGCCTAAGCTAATTTATAATTTAATAAATTTCGCTCTAGCAATTTTTTCTTCGGTGTCGATCAGAATAAAATACGTGCCTGATGATAATTCACTAAGATCCATATTTCTCCTTATCGAACTGCTAGAGCTAAGCTGCTCTTGCAAAATTATTCTCCCAAGATTATCGGCTATTTTTAAACCAATCTGCTTTCCTACTAAGTAGGCTCCATCTAATTGTATACTCAGATCATTTGCTACTGGATTCGGAAATACTTTAAAGCTAAACTTATCTTCTAGGTCGAATATATCTGATAAAATAATAATAACATCCATGGATGAAGAACATGCAAAAGCATCCAATACAACCACTGTATATTCACCAAAATCTAAATCCTCAAAAACATTAGATTCCTGATAAGTTTCTCCATTATCTATACTGTATAAAAAAGGCTCAGCGCCTCCAGTAACATCTACAGTTATTGTTCCATCTTCTCCTAAAGCAGAGATAATAATTTCAGTATTCGCTACTATCTCCACATTGTCCATATTGAGTATTTTACCTCCGCTATCTCTTACGTAAGTTTCATAATTTCCAGGTTCTACTCCTAGGAAAAATGGCCCTTCTTGATAATCCACGCCGTCGATACTATACTCATAAGGGGGAATTCCGCCAGTAACATCATCTATACTTATACTTCCTAAATTTGTATCAAAACAAGCATTGAGAGTTGTAACATTATAACTTATTGCTGCAATCATCACTTCGATATTTTCTGATTGCATACATCCATTAGCATCTACAACTGTAATTGTAAACATTCCATTACCTATATCTGCGAAAGTATTACTCATCTGGAAAGCTACTCCATCAGCACTATACTCATATGATCCTGTTCCACCATCAGCATTGACAATTATATTATAGCCATCCATAATAGTAGTAATTGTAATCGGAGTAGGGTCTTCAAGTTCTATAGTATTCGTTGAAATCTCTAATCCTGTTGCGTCTTTTACAAGAACTGTATAGCTTCCTACATTAAGTCCTGAAAACTCTGAACCTAACTGGTATGTAATGCCATTATCTATACTATATTCATAGGGCTCTAAACCTCCAAATACAGAAATATTGATAATGCCATTATCATCTCCTGTACATTGTATTTCCTGAGAAATTTCCGCTATAGAGGAGAAGTCATCTTGTAAAATAAATACACTAAAAACTTCATTATGAATCCATCTATTATTTGCATCGATAACATCGAATAAGAAACTATCCTCTTCCTGATCATCTCCTAAGTGTGTATACCTCAGCAAATTATTATTAACCTCATCTTGTGTAAATGAAGATCCAGTCACAAGGGCCTCATAGTTACCATCATTCATACGATCTATTTCTATATCTCCAGAAATAGGTGTAGATAACAAACTGTAAATCACTTTATCTGACTCCATATCTACTGTATTTAGCAACATTTGATTGATATCACCAGAGGTAGATTTATTGACAAATAAAGTATTTGTTGTTAGATCAGGTGAACCTCCTACATTTTCATTACAGAACTCTACACTCCAAGAATTTAATGATCCGCCATCAGCATTAAACAAATCTTGTATCCCTAAGGTCCAATCACCAGCTACTGGAGAGGAAGCAATATCATTTAAAGCAGCTATAGCTTGATACTCCCCTTGAATTGACTCACAGTTTTCTTCAATAAAAACTGCTGTCCTTTCTGCATCATCTCTGAAGGTTGCATTTATATTTTCCTCACCACATCCAAAATTACTATCAGGCACACCTGGTCTATCTAGGATAGAAAAAATTGTACTATCTGGCGCAATAAGATCTATAATCATATCCCCTATCCAACTATGTTCTATATCTACATTAAGTTTTACATAAGCAAAATTGCCCACATCTGGTAGTGTCAAAATACTTGTTATTGTATCTTCTTCTGAGCTAGAAATTATAACAGGAATATCTTCACTCGTATATCTATCGCAATTTTCCCCTGCAGTCTGAAATGCAAAAATATCAGAAAACTCCGGTGTAGCACATAATGCATTAGGTATCACCCTCCAATAGTAAACCGTATTAGATTGTAAATTTTCCGTTGAAAAAGAGTTTGTCAATATATTATCTTGCGTATCCACTATATCCATAAAACTAGGTGTAGTAGATAACTCTATATTATAACTACTAATTCCTGGAACTGCATTCCATTCAAAAACAAGTGATTCATTCTGGTCTACAGCTCCATCCACAGGAGTAGTAAGCACCATAGGTTCAAGTGTAGAAGCCCCTACATTTACATTTATCAGTTCTGCAATCGCATTATCCATAGCAGTACCAATAAGACTAATGTTATACTCTGCTTGCTCATTAGGAAAACCTGTAAGTTCTAAGGTCGTTCCTTCGGGCGGAGTAATAGACGTCGATCCAAAATTTGCCGTCACACCTGCAGGTAATCCCATAAGTGATAACTCAATCTCTTCAGAAAACCCATCAAAAGCCTGGGAAGTTATTTCTAGAGATACATCCTCTCCTGCACATATATCAAGATTACTAGAACTGACATTTATAGAAAAAGGAGTTGTTATTGTAAAATTTTGGTCTGATATGTCAAAGAAAATATTGTCATGACACTTTACCATAATTCTCGCTTGACTCGTTTGCTCATCAGGAACAACGATATCTAAACTTCCAGAATTTGGAACCCCTTCTGCTATAAGAACAGGATAGGTATTTCCTCCATCTTTAGAAAGATATATATCTACCTCTGCACAACTAACGGGTGCCATATCAGTACCTGCAACATCCCATGTAACCGTTTCGATATTAGAGGCATTCCACTCTACGGCTGTATTGGGCTCATTCACTAAGAAAGGTCCTGCCGTCTCAGAAAAGTTAATATTCATATCCTCCTCTGCTGTACAACCTATCACTACATTATTATCTCTTACCGTTACTCTCCAACTCATTGACCGTTCTACCGCAGGTAATACTTCCCACTCTGGTGTAACATTATTAATTATTGCATTGATACTCGGTAGATATCTAGTAGGGCTTTCTAGCGAAGAATTAGATCTAAACATCGGTCCAACTACATTACTTTCTTGCGGAGGCATCTCTCCTACCTCATTATCCATCTGTTCCCAATTATAAGTAAGCGCATCACCATCTGCATCTGTGGCAATAGCCGTAAGGGCAAGAGGCGTAGAAATAGGCACGGTATAACTAGTAGATAACAAGGACACAGTCGGTGGAGTATTATCTAATGCTGTGATTTCTGCACAAGAATTACCATTTCCATTTACAATAAATTCAGACATTTCCTGAATAGAAATTGCATGAAAATGATCATCACTATTATTCTGAACATTAGGTGTACATATACCAGCGTAACCCATTATAGTACTTGCACTTCCAGGCTCCATTGCGGTAGCGCCATTTCTGTTACAACTATTATTCTGGGTATGATTACCACCATATTGATGACCCATTTCGTGTGCAACATAATCTACATAAAAAGGATCACCAACTGGAAATCCTAGTCCAGTTACACCTCTTGCTTTACCACCTCCACATGGAGATCTTAGTTGAGCAATCCCTCCACCGCCAGTACTGAATACGTGACCTATATCATAATTGTCGGTTCCGATAATATCATCTATTGTAGTCTGATTTTCGTTTAACATAATACCTCCACTATTATTAGTATACGGATCAGTTCCACCATCAAAAAATATTAGCTGATCTGTGTTGTCTATAAGTACCATTGTAACTGATATATCTTTTTCATATATACCATTGACCCGCGTCATCGCAATATTATACTCCGCCATAACATCTTCTAAGGTCCCACCATGAAAAGTAGCATACTCTCCAGTACATGCCAAAGCCAATCTATAAGTTCTTAATTGACAATCTCCTGCTTTTTGACTAGAAATACCATCTTCTACCAGTTCTCTAGTATCTTCTTCTACAAGGCATTCAAAAGTCTGATCAGACAAATAATCTTTTTTATGATACACTATATAGTCTTGCGTATTTCCTCTAGCATATGTATCTATATACATAGTACCATACTTGCTAGAAAACATAATAGCATGGAAACCCTTATGAGAGTAACCAAATCTAATATAGGAAGACGGATCATCTACTCCTTTACCTTTATACGATTTTATATCTGGGTACCTAGCTGCCAACTTTTCCGAAAAAACACTAGCTTCTTGAACATTAAATTTCTGAATCGTACCATCAGCTATGGGTAGCTCGATAATCAAGTCTTGCCCCCCTTTCTGGGCAATTGCCAACTGATCTTTCATTTGCTCGAAATCTACTTCCATCAGCTCGAACTTTTCTGGGATAATTAGACGCTCAGCTTTAGAGTCACTTCTAATCTTAGAAATATCTTTTTGCTTCCATAATTGAGCATGACTGCTGACAGAAAATAAGAATATCAATAAAAGGGTAGATATAAACGTATAGCTTTTCATTCAAAGAGTTTAATGTTTGAAATAATTCTGAATTAATATCAATATAAATAATATAAGTTGATACTAAGGACCATAATTAAGATAAAAAAGAATTGCGACACCCTTAAAACTTAAAAAAGAAACAAGGTATTACAGAAGACGTTTACAATATAAATAACTTATCTAGAGATTAGACGACAAATTATACAGATTTGGTTGTATTCTTAAAGATATACTTAAGAGACTTAAGGAGACTAATCCCTAAAATAGGAATAAAGGCAATGTGCAGCTGTTGGGGAAACCATATAAATCCAACAAGGGTAAATACTACAATAACTGCTGAGAAAAGAAAAGCCACTGATGTTTCTCTATCTCTTACAAGGATATAGGCAAGATAAAAGTTAAAAGGATTCATCCATATCAAATTCCAATTTTGCTTAGTCGCCATATGATCTGTAAAAAACCAAAGAAAGATAATATTAAGAGACGCAAAGCCAAGAAGGATAAACCATAGAATATCATAAGCCCTATATAATCTAGGTAATTTTTCAGACAGGAAAAAGAATATACACAGTTCAAGAATAAACAAGATACCGAATACTAAGAGCGGTGTAAACCAAGGCCTTATGAACCGTTCTTCTCGCTCTTTAGAAAAATCTAGTATCACTTCAGAACTTTTGACAAATTTCTTGTTCTGATTTTCTAAATTCATCTTTAAGTAATCTGGAATAAAACACTGTGTTCTGTAACTAGCCTTTTTGTCTGCTATTGCACCTATTACTATGTCAATCCCAAAGTCAGACCAAGGTAAACCAGGAAGAAATTCATCTAAGATATTCCTATACGTTATTTCGGAAGGTGCAGTAGGAAAGCTCATCTCAAGGGATTCAACAAAAACATCTCTGGGTCGAGTAGAACAATTATCAAAAAAAAAATCGTACTTATAATCTCTATTCTCTGGCTTAGCATTATTTAGTAAGAAGGCATAAATTTCTTCTTTTTGATCTTGTTTTAGATTTAGTACCTGTTCTGTCAAACCTCTCTCCTGATAATCATATTCCCTAGCAAACCTTTTAAAAGTTGTGAAACCTAGTCTGTAATTTAGCTTACCTCTCAAAAACTTCAAATAGAAACCAGGTGTATTGAAATCAAAAATACCATAGTTGAAAACGTAATCAATATTTTCTAGCTCATCTTTAATCCTTACCGCTGTATGCCCAAAAGTAGAATATAGTTCGCTTCCAGGGTCACAGGTAATAAGAGATATTTCAGCATTAGGTGATAGAATATTTTGAGCCTGTAATCCATGTAGGCCTGAACTAAATAAAACCAGCAACAGACTTATATTCCTAACTAACTTCCTCACTTTGATATTCTATTTTGTTTCATTTGTTCAGCAATCATTTTTTCCATATCTGTTCCTAGTGCTAGTTGGGCAATAATATTACTGTAATCTTTATCATTTCTATTTTGACTTAACTTAAAGGATACTTCGACCTTTTCTATCTTCAGTTTAAATCCAACTATACCTCGTAATTGCCGATGAAAATCTTTATGGCTCATCTGATCTGTACTAAAACGTTCTGACTTGCCCCTTTCGTACTGTTCTACAAGCAGATTTATTGAATTTTCTAGTTCATCTCCTTGAATAATTTCTATGCTTCCAAAGCTATGAGCAGCAATATAATTCCATGTCGGTACATTGACATGATCATACCAAGATGATGAGATATAAGCATGTGCCTTCATAAAAATAGCTATAAAGGAATTATCCTTTTCTATCGAATTGAGTAAATCATTCCCTTTGGCGATATGACCATACAAATAATTACATTCTTCAGATCGAGCATAATATAACGGGACATGGCTTGCTCCTGGATAATTTCTAGAAGTCCTAACTAATGTGGCAAATCCATTCTCTTGTATAAACGAAGATAAAGAAAAATGATCCGGTGGTAGGTTGATTTTAGAAACGTACATTATATTTTTAAATTAGAAGGTCCATCTAATTCTATCCTACTTATTATTGCACAATTTCTTTTTAAGAAATCCCTTGGCCATTAGACCATCCATCTTGTGGACTCACAAAAGATAACTTGCCTTCAGCATCTTCAGCCATTAGGATCATACCTTGAGATTGCACACCTCTTATTTTTCTAGGCTCAAGATTAGCCAATAATACTACTTGTTTTCCTATGACTTCTTCAGGCTTATATTGTGCAGCAATACCAGAAACTACTGTTCTTTTTTCGAAACCAAGATCCAATTCTATCTTTAATAGTTTATCAGCTTTCTTTACTTTTTCCGCAGACAAAATTGTAGCTGTGCGCATGTCAATCTTCACAAAATCATCAAAAGATACAGATTGCTTTACTGGAGTAAAAGCATCATTGGGAACTACAGCAACTTCCTGCTCACTAGCTTTTAATTTTTCCATCTGCTGCTCTATAATAGTATCATCTATCCTAGTAAATAAATGATATGGCTTATTTATTATATGCCCTGCTTGTATTAAAGCTTCTCCTTCAGCTAACTTATCTAAAAGCTGAAGTAATTCCCCTTCTTCCTTTATAGCATCTAAATTCAATAAAGTTCTTAGCTTATCAGATGTAAAAGGTAAAAACGGTCTACATACTACACTTAGCGCAGTGCAGTATTGGACTGCAAGATTCATTACAACCTTTACGATTTCTGGTTCTTCTTTTATCTTTTTCCAAGGTTCATTAAACTGAAGAATTTGATTTCCTTTAGAAGAAATTTCCATCATCTTACTTAGCCCTCCTCTAAAATCATATGATCTAATACTTTGCGATAGATCATGAAGGTCATCGAAAAGTCCTAGCATTTCTGACTCATGAAAACTCATACTATCTTCTCCCTCTGCTCCAGCGATCATCTCTTCTTCATCGAATTCAGGAACAGCACCTTCGTAATATTTATTTATAAGGACAACGATTCTATTTATAAAATTTGCAAGATTATTTACTAGCTCATTATTATTAGCGTCTTGATAAGATTTCCAGGTAAACTCACTATCCTTAAGCTCTGGCATATTCTTAATCATCGTATACCTGAGTTCATCTTCCTTACCTGGAAGGTCTTCTAGATATTCATGTACCCACACTGCCCAATTTTTAGAAGTTGAAATTTTTCTTCCTTCTAGATTCATAAATTGATTTGCTGGAACATTGACAGGTAACTGGTATCCTCCGTGTGCCTTAAGAATGGCAGGAAAGATAAGACAGTGGAATACAATATTATCCTTACCTATAAAGTGTATTAGAGCTGTATCATCAGATTTCCAATATGGCTCCCAATCTTTGCCATTTTTCTCCGCCCATGATTTAGTGGCAGAAATATATCCGATCGGCGCATCCATCCACACATATAGTTTTTTCCCTTCCGCTCCTTCTAACTCTTGAGGTACATCCACGCCCCAATTAAGATCTCTCGTCATAGAACGAGCTTGGAGTCCGCCATCTAACCATGACTTGCACTGACCTACAACATGGTTTTTCCAATCTTCTGGATAATGCAATTCCTTTCCATCTACTGTACCTTGCTCTATCCATTCTCTTAACCAAGTTTCATATTTGTCAAGAGGTAGGTACCAATGTTTTGTTTTCTTAAGTTCTGGATTATTTCCAGAAATTGTGGATACTGGATTGATGAGTTCAGTAGGACTAAGAGCAGATCCGCACTGTTCGCACTGATCTCCATAAGCTTCTTCATAGCTACACTTAGGACAGGTACCTTTTATATATCTATCAGCAAGAAACATATTGGCTTCCTTGTCATAATATTGTTCTGACTCTGAGATGTCAAATTCATCTGCATCATTCAGTACCCTAAAAAAATCTTGAGATGTACTATGGTGCAGTGGATCAGAAGTTCTATGATACTCGTCGAACGATATACCTATTTTCTGGAAAGTATCTACAAACATAGAGTGATACTTATCGACTATTTCTTTGGGTGAAACACCTTCCTTTATAGCACGAATAGTAATTGCTGCACCATTCTCATCACTACCTCCTATGAAGACAATATCCTTTCCCATGAGACGCTGGAAACGCACATATATATCTGCTGAGATATAAGCACCCGTAAGATGACCTATATGTAATGGACCATTAGCATAAGGTAGTGCAGAAGTAACTAAGTATCGATTAAATTCCCTCATTTGTTCAAAAGAAAAAGCGAAGATAGTTTAATCAAATGAAGAAAAGTCATATATAATTAAAGACTTTATATAAAAGAGTCATATTTTTCTAAAAATTATCACAAGTGGAGCTGAAAGAGCGATTTTTGGTCAGGCCAAGCAAACAAAAAGTATTAGAATTAGTCGAAGAGATCTCAGAAAATTCTAAGATGCTCAAAGAACTTGTAGATTGTTGTTTTATCCATGAAAACAAAGTGGATCAAATGGCCGCTTGGACCTTAGGACATTATGCACAGAAAGATGGCGATTCTTGTAAGAAGCATTTGCCTAGAATTGTTAAGCTCCTAGAAAAAAATATCCACCCAGGTATAAAACGTGATGTGCTTAGAATATTTGAAGATCTTCCCATACCAAAGAAAATAGAGAGCTACTTATATGATCAGTGCTTAGGATTTATTATAGATACCAAAATACCCATTGCTGTAAGTGCATTCGGAATAACTGTAGCAACAAAGATCGCTATGGCATATCCCGAACTCAAGGAAGAATTATTGTACGTACTCGATTCTATGGAAGGCTATGGCTCTGTAGCTTATACTTATAGAAGAGCAAAATCGATGAAGTTACTAAGTAAGTAATGCATTATTTTGATTTGTTTGTATCATTTAGATTATGGGGTGACCCTTCGTTCCTCAGTGTCGATGTCTTACAGGCGCGCTGATCGCTTGGTCTCCAGCTTTTCTCCATAGCTCCACACAGACTGCTCCCTACGGTCGCCCCTTTCAGGTATCTCACCCGTTCCACAGCACAAGGCCTGGTCTTTCTTGCTACAATATTAATTTGTCACAATTTTTATCCAAAAATTCCGCCAAATTAGCGGTATCGCATGCTATAACTCCGCACGTTGTACGAGGCTATAGAAAGGTGACGCCTTCAGCGTCTTTTATCTGCTCCATACCTTAATTGCGTTTACTCTCCATATCCTCTCGGCAATTGTCATTCCAACAGAGTCTAGCGAACGGCGGAACTGATGAACTACATATACCTAAAGACTGTAGAATATAATTCATGACCTTCCCGCTTATAAAATATCATCGACATTGTTTTACCTTTGTTCTCTGGATATCCACCGTGTCTATCTTCATAGGGAACAGTAAGCATAGGATAGTATAAGGTATCCTTTCTAGTCTTATAATTCTCACCAAAGAGTTCTACAATATCATGTTTAGTAAATGATGAAGAACAATAAATAGATTCTCCTGTTTCTTTATTTCTTTCATGACCATGTAAAATTGTCTGATATCTCATCTTATTCACTAATACTGTACCCTCTTGTTCATTAATATATATTTCTTGACTCCACAGCAATTTACTTTTTAAGCAATAGGTGTTACTATCCAAATTAGGAACACTTTGAATAAACTTTTGATTCCTGACCGCATCAGCTGGAATCTTCAGTTTATTAGTTTCAGTTCTTAATTCCCTTCTAAGTACAGTTTCGAAAATATAATAATCAGTATTATAACTATACCTCAAATTCTTAGTTGACACATGTATATTATCACCATTCTCTATCTCCATATTATGAAGTCCAATAATTCTTACCTTATCCTCATAGCTAAGATTTTCAAAACACTCTCTGTAATCACCAAACTGGATTTGCATCATATAACCTAAATTATACTTGTACAAAGTATCCGTAAAATCAAATATCAGATTATCCTTAAGTAAATCATAAGCGTACTGACAATCAGAACTTGCATTTTCTTCTGATACTATTTTCTTTTCTAATGCTTTTTTCGGAGCACATGAAAACGATACGAAAATTAATATTAAAAAAAATAGTCTCACAGATTAGTTATTATAGAAAAATTTAGTGCCAATTCTGGACTCTGGATTCCGTATTTCGACAATGTATATTCCCGTATTAAATAATATATTGATCCTTTTTGACAAGCTTGAATTAGATAGTTCAGAATAGATTATTCTTCCATTCAGATCATATATGGAAATTTTACTATTGAAATTTAATGAATTACTTGTAATTTCAATTAAATCATTAAACTGCACAACCTTTACATCACTTTTATGCTGGCTACCTTCTGTTACAGCGTTAAGAATACATTCATCCTTCTTTTCATAAAATCTATTTCCTGTACAGTTTTGTGAATTACTATGATCTTGGATAAAATTACTTGCAGCTTCAGCCTGAATTGTTATTTCTTCTACAGCTGTAGAAGGAGTAAAGTACATTAACTCATTTTCATTATTTACATGCCTTAAACCATGCGCATGTCCTAATTCGTGAAGTGCAGTATATTCTACTGATATTGGAGCTGTTGTTGGTTGAAAGTTAGTAACATCCCATGAGCCAAGACCAAAATCATCATTAAAAGTTATTTTGATTGATTTAATAAAATCGACTTTTACATTCTCTTCAGGGTGATTGGGACTACCATTATTAACATTAACAAAACAATTATTTTGGTTTTCTATTTGCGTTATTTTAGTGGATGCGTTGGCTGAAACATTATTTGGTTCTCCATAGTCAAACAATACATCATAAATTCCTGTATCATAAGCATCATAATCAATCGTAAAATTTAGGTTTGTAGTTTCACACCAAGAGCTTAGTGCCCGCTCTACAGCCTCTGTAAACTTAACTCCATCATTATTTTCAAGTGCTATAAATTCATCTGAAAAAGTAACTATATAACCTCTATTTCCAAATTGCTCATTCAGCAAATATGGATATCCACTAGATTGAGGTGAAGTAGGTGTTGTAGAAATAAAATTCTTGATTGCATATAAGATATTAATTTGATTGATTTCAGATTCTCTTACCGGTAAACCTGTATTCGGATTAGCATTAACAACTTTAAATGATCCAGTACCAGCCAAAGATGTAGGCTCTGATGTACTAGTTACTGCATCAAGCACTTCTGTGGGAATATAAACTTCTATTTTTTGTGAATTAATGGGGGAAATATAATCACCTATTCTAGGTTTAATCCATTGACCTGATGTTGGATTATTGGCATCTGTAAACCAAATTTCTGTATTATTACCGTCTGAAATTAGATCCGTCCCTTCAATGGTTAATAGAGTTCTAGTTCCAGCATATACATCATTATTATAACTATGTATAAGTGGCTTTAATAAATTAATTACTGGCATCTCAATATTTGAATCATAAGTATTGCAATTTAGTTCTT
>CAYYWZ010000042.1:27123-35507 GCA_964475415.1 uncultured Saprospiraceae bacterium
ACCTAGGTAAAAATCTTCCTATAATTCCTGCAACTTTTTGTAGCATAGGCGCTAGATCTTTTGATACCATTAAAGCTGGGCCCGTCATCAACATCCCTTTAAGGTTATGCAAGGTAGGCTTGTGATCTATTAAGTAGGCACTTGCTATAAGTCCACCAAAACTATGGGCAAATATAAAAGCTGGCTTTTCATGATCCATCACCATCTCTATCCACTGCTCTACATCAGAAGTTATCTTACTAAAATCATCTAAGTATACGCGCTCCCCTTCTGATTTCCCATGACTCCTTAGATCAAATGCTTGAACACCATAACCTTGATCGTTAAATCTCTTTGCAAGAAAATCATATCTACCAGAGTGTTCGAAATATCCATGTATGATATAAATATTTGCTTTGGCATTTTCTATAGGCCATGATCTTTGGAAAAGCTTGAGCCCATCCTTGGATGTGAAGTAATCTGACATGCTTTCAAGATAAGATTATTCCAGAATATTTCAAGGGGCTTATTAGATTAGTGGTCTGCAAGATTACTGGTGTAAAGAATACTACCAAAATTATATGTTCTAAAAACACTGAGTTTTAAATAAGGGATATTTTCAAGTGATCATGCCACTTCGACATAAAGAAAAAAGGGATCGCAATAAATTGCTATCCCTTTTATAATTGAAATTATAATTATTCTTTTTTATCCTCCGAAATCATCAAAGGCAATATTCTCTTCTGGTACTCCTAGTTCATCTAATGCTTTGATAACTGAAGCATTCATCGCTGGGGGTCCACAGAAATAATATTCTACTTCTTCAGGCTCAGGATGTTTAGATAGATATTCATTTACACATACTGGCATAATGTATCCTTTGAATCCATCTCCAGGAGCATCTATATCTGCCTTCTCTTGCCAATTATCTTCTGGTAAAGGATTATCTAGAGAAACGTAAAACTTAAAGTTTGGAAACTCTTCTTCTATCTTTCTAAATTCTTCCACATAAAATAACTCTCTCTTCGTTCTACCTCCATACCAGAAAGAAACTTTTCTATCCGTTGTTTTCAAGGTATGAAAAAGGTGGAACAGATGAGATCTTAATGGCGCCATTCCTGCACCACCTCCTATGTATACCATTTCTTTCTTAGTAGGCTTAATGAAGAACTCTCCATAAGGACCAGATATAGTACACTTGTCGCCAGGCTTCAATCCAAATACGTATGAAGAACATACTCCAGGATTAACTGCCATCCAATCATTCTTCGCTCTATCCCATGGTGGCGTAGCTATTCTGATATTTAACTTTACAATATTTCCTTCTGCTGGGTGATTCGCCATAGAGTATGCTCTAAATTGCGGCTCCTCATTCACCATCTTAAGATTCCATAGATTGAACTTGTCCCACTCCGACTGAAACTTTTGTGGCTCATCATGGTGCTCCGGATGCGCCGTAATATCAAAACCTTTGTAATCAGTTGTTATTACAGGAACATCTATCTGAACATATCCGCCCGACTCAAAGTCCAATGATTCTCCTTCTGGTAATTTCACTACAAACTCCTTTATAAAAGAAGCAACATTGTAATTAGAAACTACCTCACATTCCCACTTCTTGATACCAAAAATTTCCTCTGGCACTCTGATTTCCATATCCTCTCTTACCTTTACTTGGCAAGCCAGACGCTTATTCTCTGCAGCTTCCTTTCTTGTAAGGTGATTCATTTCTGTCGGTAATACATCTCCACCTCCAGCATCTACGTGGCACTCGCACATCGCACAAGTTCCTCCACCTCCACATGCAGAAGGTAAGAATATACTCTTTTCCGACAATGCAGTCAATAAGGTAGATCCCGGCTGTACAACCATAGGGTTAGCTTCGTCTCCATTGACAATTATCTTAACATCTCCCTGTGGCATTAACTGCTTTCTAGCATAGATTAACATCATAGAAAGTGCAAGAATTACACCTGTAAATACTACCAATGCCCATACAATAGGCATAAAGTTCATTAACACGAAAAATAGGACAACTAAATTCATCTATTTTATTTCTTATGGTTAATTATTATAATGTTGCAGGGTCTATACCCATCAATCCCATGAAAGCCATTCCCATCAAACCTGTCAATAAGAAAGCCATTCCTAATCCTCGCATCGGTGCAGGAACATCTGAATATTTTATTTTTTCTCTAATTGCTGCTATTCCTATAATTGCAAGGAACCATCCAAATCCCCCTCCTAAACCAAACGCTACAGACTCAGCAAAGTTGTATTCTTTTGATACCATAAATAACGATCCACCAAGAATAGCACAGTTTACGGTGATCAAAGGCAAGAATATACCTAATGAGTTGTATAATGACGGCGAATACTTTTCTATAACCATCTCTACTAATTGCACCATAGATGCAATTACCGCAATGAAAAGAATGAATCTCAGAAAAGTCAAATCAGTCTGAAATATTCCATTTTCTCCCAATAACCAAGTATTGATAACCCAGTTGATCGGCATAGTAATTCCTAATACGAATATAACTGCTAGTCCTAGTCCAAAAGCTGTTTTGACAGTCTTAGAAACGGCAAGATAAGAACACATGCCTAAGAAATAAGCCAGTGCTAAGTTCTCTATAAAAGCAGATTTGATAAATATATTTACTAATTCCATTATATCTTAATTTATGATATGTCAACTAATTTAGGGTTCCAAGCTCTGTGAGCCCAGATAAGAATCGCTATAACAAACATCGCGGATGGAAACAATACCATAAGGTTATTATTTTCGTACCATCCTAACCAACTGCTTGTTGTTGTATTAACCCAGTAATCACTTGTAGCTCCGATAATTTTTGCACCGAATATTTCTCCTTTTCCTAGGAACTCTCTGAAGAATGCCACTATAAGTAGTATCAATCCATAACCTATTCCGTTACCTAGTCCAT
This sequence comes from uncultured Saprospiraceae bacterium, assembly GCA_964475415.1. Classification (GTDB taxonomy): domain Bacteria; phylum Bacteroidota; class Bacteroidia; order Chitinophagales; family Saprospiraceae; genus CALCMJ01. The sequence continues at coordinate 30,048 of CAYYWZ010000042.1, forward strand.
CAAGAGCAGATTCGTATGGTTTGTTAGCCATCGCAAATGCTTCTAGCCTACCCATGATGATACAATTCGTAATGATCAGTCCGATAAATACTGACAGCTGCTTGTAACTTTCAAAAGCCACAGCCTTAAGCGTAAGCTCAACTATAGTTACTAAGGTTGCAATAATTACTAATTGTACAATCATCCTTACCTGCTTAGGGATAGAATTTCTAAGCATCGAAGTAAACACATTAGCAAGCGTACAAACAACAACTACAGCTACGGCCATAACCATTGCATTCTTCATTCCCGTTGTTACCGCTAGTGCAGAACATATACCTAAGACTTGTACTGTAATCGGATTGTTATCATCTAATGGATCGGTCAATAACTTCCGCTCTTTCTTACCAAAGCTGATTCCTCCGGTGTCTTTTTTTTCTAATACTTTCGTTTCTGCCATAATTTATAAGTATTAACCTTTTTTAATTGTATTGAAATAAGATTGGTAATCTCCTAAGTCATTTTCTAACATAGCTGATACACCATTAGCTGTAATAGTTGCTCCTGAAATTCCGTCTACTTCATAAGTATCATCTTTAGCTCCACCTTTTCTAACATAGACAGATTTAAAGTTACCAGCCTCATCAAAAATCTTTTTTCCTTCGAACTGAGTAAACCAAGCCACATTATCCTTAATCTCTGCTCCTAGTCCAGGCGTCTCAGCTACATGATCAAATGAAACTCCAGCTATTGTGTTTAAATCATCTTCTAGCGCTATATTCCCCCAGATTTCATCCCATAGACCTTTCCCTCTAGCGTAAACAATGTAGAATTTTTCCCCTGCATCATTTGTGTAAATATATACTGGATACATTCTATCTGCATCAGCTTTCTTTTTCTCTTTTTTGAGATCTAGAAATTCTGCCATTCCACCTTTAACACCTCTTGCTTCCACTTCCTCTTTAGTCAGTACATCACCTTGATCATCTACAACGAGTTGCTTTACTTGATTATTAAATATGTCAAGCACCTGCTCATCTGTAATAGATTTATAACCTTCTATCTGATCTCCTAGAGCTCCTAGAATCGCTTTTTTATTGTAAATAGCTTCATTCTTATCATGTACAGGTTTCAAAAATGTTGACATACCTGCAAGAATCAATGCAACTATAGAGGTCATCGTGACCACGAACATTATTACTTTATTTGTACTATCCACGTTGTAATCTTTTTTTCATGTTAGCCTCTAATACGTAATGATCTATCAGAGGTGCAAAAGTATTTAAGAAAAGTATTGATAGCATCCACCCTTCTGGATAGGCTGGATTTATTGTCCTAATAATCATTCCTATCATACCGATAAGAAATCCATAGATCCACTTACCTGTATTCGTCCCTGATGCTGTAACTGGGTCAGTCGCCATAAAGGCCATAGCAAAAAAGAAGCTACCCATATAGAACTGATACAACCAAGGAACTTGCATAAATGGCGTACTTCCCCAAGCATTGAACATCATGGCAGTAACAGCTGCCCCTATGAACATACTGAGCATTATTCTCCAACTCGCAATTTTAGTAAGTAGTAATATAGCCGCTCCTATAAGAATAAAAATTTTGTTTGTTTCTCCTATAGATCCAGGGATAGTTCCCCACCACATCTGTACAGGAGAATAAACTTCTGTTACTCTTTCCCAGCCGCCTTGATAGGCCAAAGCTAATGGCGTTGCACCGGTATAGCCGTCCACGACGGCTCCTCCCCCAAATTGGGCTATACCTATCCAATCAAATAGTCCGTTGAACAAATTATGAGCCCATCCGTATACTGGAGCGCTTCCCGCTGCTAAATTTTCAAAACCAGAAACCCATACTTCATCTCCCGATATAGAAGTAGGATAAGCAAAGAATACAAATACTCTGGAAAGTAATGCTACATTCCATATGTTCATACCTGTACCTCCAAAAGCTTCTTTGCCTAAAATTACTGCAAAAGCTACAGCAACACAAAGAATCCAGATAGGAATATCTGGTGGCATAATTAGTGGGATCAAGGCTCCTGAAACAAGAAAACCTTCTTCTACTGCATGACCTTTTTTGTAAGCAAAATAAAATTCTATACCTAGACCTACAATGTGTGTCCATATAAATATAGGAAGCAGTTTGATAAGACCATGAGCCAGCTTAAGATGAAAACCTTCTAAGAAACCTCCGTACTGACCCATAGCAACAAAGTGCTGATGACCCATATTATAGGTTCCAAATAGGTAACAAAGCTGCATAGCTAACACGACCATAACCATGGTACGCTTTAGATCCATACCATCTTTGATATGAGTACCACTACTTGTAGTAGAATCTGGCGCATATGCAAAAGTGAAGAATGCATCGTATGCTGTATGTAGAAAAGGACTCTTTTTCTTGTCCGGTTCTATCTTTTTGAAAAAATCTAACAAACCCATTTACTTACTTTCTATTTATATAAGTGATAGTTCTTTATTACTAAGATTGTTCTTGGATCATATCCAGTCCATCTCTAAGAATCTCCTGTAGCGGCATCTTAGATGTACAAGCAAATTCACAAATTGCTATATCTTCCTCGCTTAATTCATTTATTCCTAATCCCTCCATTCTTTCAAAATCTCCTGCCATAATAGCTTTCATAAGAGATTGCGGATATATATCCATAGGCAATACAGATTCATACTGACCACTCATTACAAATGCTCTCTTCTCTCCATGTGTATTTGTGTCTGTTTCGAATTCGTGACTTGGCATAAGGAAATTAGGGAAGGTCTTAGATATAGAAGGCCTAGGTTTTATAGGCAACAACCATCCAAACAATTCATTGTGATCTCCCTCTTTTAAGGTTGTCAATTGATTATCTTGAGAATTTAAAAATCCATCCACTGGAATAGTTTTTCCTGTAAGTACGTCTCCCGATATCATTCTCACCTTACTCTCTTTCAGGTTGCCTTCTACTAGTTCTTGTATGTTAGCACCTCTCATTGTCTTAATGTAAGAAGGTGTAATAAATTCACTTCCTGTAAGGGCAACATAAGTTTCTCCGCTGTATTTACCAGTAAGAAACATTTTACCTATGGTTATAACATCTAGAACTTTTAGCGTCCATACATTATCGCCAGATTTGATGGGTTTAATATGATGTATTTGTACGCCTACATTTCCTGCAGGATGTGCACCATCAAAATAATGTTTCTCTACATGCTTAGCATTTTGGAAACCAGCAGCAGTAGTATGACCAGCTTTCCCATTCATTCCTAAATAAACAACACCATCCGTAAGCTTGTTCAACAAGTCTATACCTTTCTGGAATGCTTCTTCATCACCATCTATAATGATCTTATTGTCCATAGCTAATGGTGCCGTGTCAAAAGTCGAAATAAATATATCTCTTGGCGTTTCTTCAGGATTTGCAATGGTATCGAAAGGTCTTCTGTTTATCAATGGCCACAATCCTGAACTCATCATAAATTCAATAATTTCCTTTCTTGAGGCGCTGGATAGATTAGGTACATCGTTCTGAACAAAAACTTGAGTTTTATCTGCTAATATGATAATATCAGAAATGGCTCTTTTTTCCCCACGCCTAACTTCTAGTATCTCTCCGCTCACTGGAGTTACATATTTTATCTTTTCATTTCCTTTGTCAAAAAAGATTGCCTGACCAGCTTTCACCTCATCACCTTGCTGAACTAGTAATTTGGGAATAGGAGCTATTCCTCTATAGTTTGTAGGCTTAACAGAATATCTTGTTACATTCTTTTGGATTACATCTCCTGATGCTGCTCCTACAAGTTTGATATCATGTCCCTTCTTTAGTTTGTAAAATGGAGATCCATCTGTAAAGGCAGGTGCTTGAGCACCGAAAAGCTCTCTAAAACGTGGGAATAGACTGAAATTCTCTTTTTGAGTATCCACTCCTGACTTTTTTGCTTCGAACTGAAGCAAATTGTCTGTAATTGATATAATCGCAGAAATTATTAATATTCCAGCAATTACGAATAAGGCATTAACCAACATATTCGTGCGTCGTATTGTGTAAAATGATCATTCACTAATCAGAAAACTCTATTTTTCCTGAAATTCTGTGCAAAGATACTAAGCTTTGATGATCTTTTATAAAGGCTATCAGACAAAATAAAGACGAACACTATTTAGAAAGTATCTAAATAAAGACATCTAATCTATAAGGCTTCTTCCATCTAACTCATAATCTGGCTCTATTTCTAACAGATTGAAAATTGTAGCACCGATATCCTCAGCAAGAGCATAAGGGACTACCTCCTTACCTATATCTGGACCTGAAATAATATAGGGTACAGAAAGCATATCTTTTCTAATTCCACCATGACCTCCTAGGTAATTACCTACTATAAATTCAAAATCATTTGCTAGGTCATACCCTATGGAACTACAAAGTATAAGATCTCCAACATCTTCCTTACTTACAAGATCATATATGCGAGGTATTGCATAAGGATACGGCGTATCGATAGTCTTAGCTAACCAATCTGCTTTTGACATAAAAGTATTCTCTAAAATACTGTCTGGATAGGAAAGAGGATTACCAGATATGTATTTTATGCAGTACTCTTTTGCTTTATTCTCAATCTCTAATACACCACTATCTGTTTCGACACCTACCTTGACATTAGATATCTTATATGCTACTAGACTTATCGCTTCACTTTCTATGGTCTTTTTTATTATGTCAAAGGTTTCTTCGTTCTTTTCAAAATTTCTTAAATCTGATTCCAACAACCGCTCCCCCCAGTCAGAATTTCCATTTTTTCTAAGATATAGATATGCACTTAAATTACCATTGATAACAAAAAATCCATCTAGATGTAATAAAGATTCTAAAGGTTCAGATAGCTTGTCTGTTCTTAGATTAGTAGATTTCCCTCTTTCAATAATTAGTCCCAAGTTTTGTTTTAAGTAATCTGGAATATCAGCATTCCTGTTGACCGTTTCTACACCATGATCTGAAATAATGACAAAATATCTTTCTTGTTTAAGCTTCTGAGAGGCTAGGATAAGTTTGCCTATAAGGGAATCTATATGTTTTATAAGATCTTTATAAGTTTCATTTACTCCTTCTATATGTACAGATGCATCTGGGGCCGCAAAGGTTAGCCACTGCACCTTAGGATTATAGTTTAGCTGAGCTATAGATTTTTCTAAGACCAAGGACTCGTGCCTGAAGTGATCATAAACTAATCTATTTCCCAAAAATGGAATGGAGCCTAATAATTTAAGAAATTTATTGTGACTATACTTTGACGTAGCATGATACCATCCTGTCTTTTCCTCATGATGAACACCTCTGTTCATATAAGTATTAATAGAGGAGGTATAGTTCTTTTCTGTATATTCGAATATTGTTTTTATGGTAGAATCTACATCCTCATTCATTGCCACATTGGTTCTTCCAACATAATTTCTCAAATTACCTGAGGATCT
>CAYYWZ010000043.1:0-10348 GCA_964475415.1 uncultured Saprospiraceae bacterium
GATAATTGATTTTTATTATTCCAATACGGAGGTGATCCTACATCTATAGCATCACAAATACCTGTACTCAAAGAAGAGTCAGAGAAAAGGGGGTTAAGTTTTTTCATTTATTAAAAGCTTGATTAAAAAATATTATTCCTCGCATAGCCTACATCTAGGCAATACAATCCTATCCCTTCTCATAGGCAATAGGACTCAAAAAAGCAATCAGCTCAGGCCCTTCTTTGCGAGAAAGAACATTTAAAATTCGTTATGTAACTTTTAAAGCAATGGGGAAATAATCTACGATAAGATTATTAGGAAGTGGAAATTTATTATCCTGTTTGGGGGTATTTTATTTTCCTCTTTTGGGTGTTATTGCTTAAAGGTTTTTTAGACCTTATTGTAAAACTAAATAAAATAAAATGGTTACAAAGCACTAATTCATAAGTGGTAATAAATTCTTTATTTACGGTGCGAAAAAAATATATCTGAATTAAAAAAATACAAATCAGGACTCATGACAGAATAATAACTTGTCTATAAAAACAAAGAAGACAGAATATATCAGTAAGTATATTACTAGGGAAATAAAAACAAAGAGGATTCTACGTAAAGAAATAGTAAGAATAATACTATGCATATTCTATCGCTTCAGAGAGAGGTACAAGCGTAAGGAAAAACTAAATTAGGTTTGTTGGGTAACTGTTTTTAAATAATCAAACTCAGCTAAAAAAAAGATAGCCATCTATAGTGTAGATGGCCATCCTAAATTTAAGAGTGTTAACAAGGAAGAATAAACATCTAATTAAGGTTAAAACCGTTTTATTTCCTTGCTTACTAAATTATTCCACGTTAATTACATCTTTGTTTATCACGATATTTCCATTAGTAAATCTTATAACATACAAGCCAGTTTCATAGGAGGTCATATCTAAATATTTTCTTGTGCTTTCACCTGCACCTATAACTTCTCTTTTTACCAATTGGAGATTGCTATTAAAGATTTCCATTGTCCAATTATCTTCTGACCAAGAGCTCGGTAGATTTAACCAAGCATGATCTACAACAGGATTAGGATGTATACTAATTTCTTCTTGATCAAAGGAAACAAGTTTTACTTCAGAGATACTTAGAGATCCGTCTATATCTCTCTGGCTTAGCTTGTAAAAATTAGTTCCAGAATATGGATTTGTATCTTCGAACTTGTAATTAGTGACGCTTATAGCATGACCAGCTGCTTTTATTTCCCCTATGCTCTTGTAGCTTCTGCCGTCATGACTTCTGAGGATTTCGAAATTCTCTGAGTTGATTTCTGAGGCAGTTCTCCACTCTAGCATGGCCGATCTATCTTTTTTATACGCATCAAAACTCAGCATTATAACCGGTACGACTCCTCCTTCCGTAACACCTAAGAGGTCATCCATGGCATCATTTGCTGTTGTATTACTAAATGCTGCAGGACAGCCGTTCTGAAACTGTGGGACAATAAATAGATTAGCATTAACTGAAGTATTCGTACAATCAGTATTTATAAATCCAGTTACTTCAACAGTAACCGTACCTGAAGCGTCATCTACTATAGATGTATTACTGATTCCATTAAGTGTGGCGTTACTAGGATCATAAGTCCATGTAAATTCTGCTCCGCTAGTTGTTGTAGTGTTTACTACACCATATTCTCCTCCTAGAGGTAAGGAAATCTGTATTCTCCAACTACCTGCAGGGGCAAGACAATCTGGATCGTCCCCTTGCATTTCCCAGTCTAGCGATATGGTAGCTGTTCCATTTAAAAATATACATGTTTGATCGATACTAATTGAGGTTAGTGCAGGGTCGCAATCATGAAAATCACATTGTGCTACAATGGTGTTATAAGAGAAACATAATAGAAATATAAAAGCAGAAATTAATCTGACAAGAGATGATTTGATTTTGTTTTCGGCATGCTCTCTGTTACTATTAGGCCTCGCGAAAAGGTTGTTAAGCTTGTTCATTTTTTTAAGGTTGTAATTAGATAATATTATTCCTCCTAATCACTACTTCTAGTAACTAGACTATAATCACCTGTTATGCACAGCGTGACAATCCGGGTTTTCCAAACTTATTATCTATAAAGCAATGTTGAAAATGAAATTAGATTCTGAAAGAATTCGATCTAGAAAGAAGTTTTTCTTCTTTGGGGTTATTGCTTTATTTTCTTTTTTAGTCTATGCAATTTATAAAATCAAAATGTTAAAATTACAAGGACTTCATATATGGTACTAGCTACTCTATGTTCGGTTTGTATTTGCTATATAGTCTAATTACAAACCAAGCTTATAAGCTGTTTACTTTACAAATCTTGTAAAGAAGCACATCTTATAACTTCGTAAATCTGCTTAAAAATTCAGATTTTTTTCTTCTAGAAACTTGGATAGTAGAACCATTTCTCATCTCTAGACAAGATTCTTTTCCGTCATTGAATTTTGCAACATTGGCGATGTTCACCAAAAAACTCTGGTGTACTCTTGCAAAGTATTCCTCAGGCAAAGATTTTTGTATATCGCCTATCTTTTTACAGACAGTGACTTTCTTTCCTGTTTTGAGAAAGACATGAGTGTAAGATCCTTCCGCATTCAGATAGTTTATATCTTCAGGAAAAAGAAACTGAACCTCATTGTTGATAGTTAAAGCAATTCCGGGAATCGACTGTGGTTTTTTTGCGACGTTCATTAAAAGCATTTTTAGGGTTAAGCGGTTTCATTCACTCATTATCTACTTATAACAAATTCTAGCCTTATCAGTCCAATTCTGGAAGTTATTCGACCGATAGTGTAATTAGGGTTTTTTTCATTTTTAATTGGGGTTTAATTTAATAGTAAATATAGGGATAATTTCTATTGTCTGTATTTTAATTGTTAAAATTTTTATACGGTAGCTTTCAGGACTTATTTGGTTCTATATGTTTTATATTCGGTTAAATGCGAATCATAAAATCCAACATTTGCTTTTTACAATCTTTTCCTAGATATATTTTCGAACCATCTAAAAGACTTAAAGTATCATCACTGACTTTCTGAACCTGATGTACATTTACTATTATTTTTTCTGTGAGTTGTCTAAATATAGTCTTATCTAATTTTTCTTTTAGATCTTCTAAGTTATATGCTGAAGGAATATTTTTTCCTGTAGTCAGATGTAAAACTACATACTTATCATCTGAGGAAATATATTTTATTTCGTGATCCAAAAGTAAGATGTAACTATCTCCTTCTTTTATAATATACCTTGGCATGTTTCTACTATTGCTCATATTGTAGTCTACCCTTAATGTACATATATTAATAAAGTAACCCCCTTGACCTATAAAATTAATTCGACTTATCTGTCCGAATTAAACTCTGAAGTGGGCTTCATAAGTTTTTAGATTCATAATATTATTATTTTATTTCCTGAAACTACCTACCCAAAGATGTAGTATTTGAGATTCAGCTATTAGGTGACATTAGATTTGTCTTGTACTTTCTACAGTCCGTATTATCCATAAAAAGTGTAGCTTCACTTTTTATCCTTTTATTTTTTTTGGAGTGTTATCCTCATGTTGTTTACGCTACTTTGTTCTTGAAAACAAAGTAGCAAAAAATCAAGGCTGAACCAGTTTCTTTACGCATAAGATCATCTAAAAATCTAAACTAAAAAAAACTCGCTGTTAGCTTCAGTAGCATTGTTCTTAGTTTTATCAATTTCCAGAAATTAGTTCCCTGCTTCAGAAAGTCCTGCAGCTCAAACAGTTTTTAGTTCTTAACGGTTTTTAAATAATCTTCTGCTAAAATTGCTTAGGCCGATGGTGAACTTGGAGGGAAGAGAATGTAAGTATATTTTATAGTGTGTGCTCTTGTCATTCTAACGAAGTGAAGCGAACAGAGGAGTCATAATAGTATTATTTATTTCTCTACAGGAAGGAGGCTCTCAATATCTTATTACTTCCGAATCTTTTTCTGATCCAATCTTTTTCTTGCAGAAGCTTTATAGAAGTAAGGCTATCATCAAAAAGGCTTATCTGGTAGCTTCCGTAAACTAAGCCACTAAACTTTACACCTATAAGTCTTATCAACTGTCTACGTTCATATAATATGTCAAACAGTTCCGTGGCATAAGTTCCTAGTAAATTTTCATTAGCGGAGTAAGGGATACGCTTCTGCTTGGTATAGGTATTAAAATCTGCATATCGGATCTTTATGGTAATACAAGAGGTGAGCCGTTCTGCTGATCTCAGATCAAAGGTGAGTTCGTCCACCATCTTCATAAGTAGATTCCGAATATAGTTCAGGTTAAGTGTGTCTTCTGTAAAGGTACGTTCCTTAGACATCGATTTCTGTTCGCTGTAGGCTACTACCGGTGAATTATCTATACCGTTGGCTTTTTGCCATAACTTATTTCCTGTTTTTCCAAATTCTCTTTCTAACAACCTAGAGGGTATCTCACTTAGTGTTTTTATTTTACGTACCCCCATAAAGCTGAGTTTCTTATAAGTCTCCTTTCCTACACCAGGAATTTTTTTGACAGATAGCGGAGATAAAAAAGATTTTTCACAGCCCTTCGTTACCTGATGCTTGCCGTTAGGTTTTGCCTCTCCTGTTCCGACCTTAGATACCAGCTTGTTAGTCGATAGCCCAAAAGAAATAGGAAGGCCTGATTCTGCTATTACCTTTTCTCTCAGCTCTAGTGCCCACTTATAACATCCAAAATACTTGTCTAATCCCGTAAGATCCAAATAGAACTCATCGATAGAAGATTTCTCAAACAGGGGTGCATCTTCTGCAATAATTTCTGTTACCAACTTAGAGTATCTAGAATAACTATCCATATCTCCCCTCAAGACGATAGCTTGCGGACATAGACGTAAAGCCATCTTCATGGGCATAGCGGAATGTACACCGAAGCGTCTAGCTTCATAACTGCAGGTAGAGACCACACCTCTATTGCTTAAGCCTCCAATAATCAGAGGCTTTCCTAAGAAATCTGTATTCCTAAGGCATTCTACAGATACAAAAAATGCATCCAAGTCCATATGCAATACCGCTCTATCGTAACAGCGTTCATCTTGTGGTGACATGCTCACATTATCCAATTTTAAAAATTATAACAGTCTGCCAAGGTAGGTATTTTACAAATAGATAGACTGTTTTTTCGTCATTATTTAGTCGTAATAATCGACTAAACTCATTTGAGTTTTATGCGAGAGCCTAATATAATCGAGGCTTTAGCCTCGTAAGCGCGGGCCGAGTATTGTGCAAAATAAACCAGTAAGCTAATGTGGAATATTATACCGTGAATATATGTTTCGCAGGCGCGGTTGAAGCCGCGAGTACAGCGAATACAATATAGCAAAGGCCATTGCGGGATGCCACACTAGGGATAGATACGGTATAGGAAGGCCCGTGCCCGCCGTACTAAGTACTAAGGCAGGCAGGTGACGGAGGAATACAAGTCAAGACTGAGTGTGGGGACTAGCAGTGTAGCATGAGACAGAAGGCTAGTAGATGAGCCTGTAGTAGTGGAGAGCCCGGTTTCTGACATGTGGGCCCTGTGGAAGGATGGAAGAAAAGTGCCCTAAATTCCTATAAAAAGTGGGAACTATAGAATGTTATTTTCATCTTTGCAAAAAAATAGATATGGCAAAAACAAGAAAGGAAAAAGACTCTATAGGTTATATTAATGTCCCGGCAAATAAATACTGGGCGGCACAGACGCAGCGGTCGAGTGAGAATTTCAAAATCGGGAATCAGAGAATGCCGCTAGAGGTGATCAAGGCTTATGGCGTACTGAAAATGGCAGCGGCACATACAAATGCTGAGTTAGGCATGTTGCAGAAAAAGAAAGCTAAACTTATCGAGCGTGTATGTAAGGAAATTATAAATGGCGAGCTGAATGATGAGTTCCCTCTAGTAGTATGGCAGACGGGATCGGGAACGCAGACCAACATGAACGTTAATGAGGTGATCGCTAACAGAGGGCATGTCCTAACGGGTGGAAAACTGAGTGACGCTAAAAAAGCTCTGCACCCTAATGATGATGTGAATAAATCTCAATCCTCGAACGATACTTTTCCTACGGCTATGCATATAGCAGCCTACAAAATGGTCAACGACTGTACGCTTCCTGGTCTTACTAAATTACAAAAGGAACTAACCGCTAAGTCAAAGGCTTATATGAAGGTCGTAAAAATCGGTCGTACGCACTTTATGGATGCAACACCAGTGACGCTAGGCCAAGAATTATCTGCCTATGCTGCACAACTAGGATTTGCTATCAAAAGTATAGAGCACTCGCTGAAGCATCTAAGTCAACTTGCACTAGGTGGTACCGCCGTAGGAACGGGTCTCAATACGCCTAAGGGTTATGACAAACTTGTGGCAAAGAAAATTGCAACAATAACGAAGCTTCCATTTATAACGGGCAAGAACAAGTTCGAAGGATTAGCTGCTCATGACGCGATCGTAGAAACACATGGCGCGCTCAAAACCACTGCTGTATCCATCATGAAAATAGCTAACGATATCAGAATGCTATCTTCTGGTCCTCGGTGTGGAATCGGAGAAATCAAAATCCCCGCTAACGAACCAGGCTCTTCTATAATGCCAGGCAAGGTCAACCCAACACAGTCTGAAGCAACAACGATGGCGATGGCTCAGGTTATGGGTAATGATGTGGCGATTAATATCGGAGGAATGAACGGACACTTCGAGCTCAATGTATTCAAGCCTATGATGATCTATAATTTTCTAAATTCCGCTCAGCTGATAGGAGATGCTTGTGTAAGTTTCTGCGATAACTGTGTGGCGGGAATAGAACCAAATTATGAAAGGATAGAAGAAAATCTAAACAACTCGCTTATGCTTGTAACAGCACTGAATACCAAGATAGGATATGATAAAGCAGCCGAGATTGCAAAAAAGGCATACAAAGAAGGAACAACCTTAAAAGCTGCTGCTCTGAAACTAGCTTATCTTACGGAAAAAGAATTTGACCAATGGGTTAGACCTGGAGATATGATATCAGGACTTAAGTGATTTTCTAGAAATCACAGATAGAAATAGACATGAAAAAGGTATAATCTACGAGAGATTATGCCTTTTTGTCTTTCTTAGCAGGATAAGAGTTCGTTGGTTTCGGTCTAGAATTTCCGTATGAACCAGAGTTAATCTTTCCTTTTTTTGTTCTTTTATCGCCTTTACCCATGATATTTATTTGTTATTAAGCACAAATATGAGAAAACTCCCCTATTTTTCATAAGTAAAATGAAAAAATGCTTTTATTTTTTAAATATTTAAAGCTATCTTTGCAATCCAATTTTTAAAACAGGATAGTTATGAAAACTTTGGAGCTTTTTTCTATCCCTATAGAGGGATTAAGATTAGGCAGTCATAAATACGAGTTTTCTGTAGATGATACATTCTTTTCGTGTTTTGAGGGTTCTCCTATAAAGAAGGGGAAATTCGAGGTACATATAGATCTGGAAAAGCGATCAGATATATACGAATTGGATTTTGACATACGAGGGTACATAGAGACGCAATGTGACAGATGCCTGGCTGATATACATCTTCCTTCTAAAAGCGAAGAAAGACTTATACTAAAGTATAGCAGCGAGCAAGATGAGGTAGAAGATGTTATATACATCAAAAGAGATGCGCATCACTATAATATAGCTCAACAGATCTACGAATATATATGCCTAGGCAAACCGCTGACAAATATATATGATTGTAGAATAGACGAGCCTTACCCCTGTAATGAAACTGTACTCAGTAAGCTAGGTCAAAGTGACCAAGTGGAAGAAAAAAAAGTAGAAAATCCCATTTGGGATCAATTGAATAAATTAGATTTTAATAATTAAATAAAATATAATTATGGCACATCCAAAGAGCCGTATATCGAAGCAAAGGAAAAGAAAGAGAAGAACGCACAAGAAGGCGCCAATTCCTCAGATTGCTATATGTAAGCAAACTGGCGAGGCACACCTATATCACAGAGCGTACTGGCACGAAGGTAATATGTATTACAAGGGTCAGATGGTAGTAGAAGCTGCTGAGGAACTAGACTAAGGTAGAGTTCTCTTTTCGAAAAAATATAAGCTTCAACCAATTGACTTGGTTGAAGCTTTTTTATTGTATCTATCGTAAAAATAAAACATCATGAAAAAAATACTCAATACAAAAAATGCGCCTGCTCCAGTAGGGCCGTATAATCAATCTATCCTCACAGGGAATACCCTATATATCTCTGGACAGATAGCGATAAATCCTGCAACTGGAGATCTTGTCATGGAGGATATAGAAACAGAAACCCATCAGGTCATGAAGAACCTAGCTGCAGTATTAGAGAATGCAGGCATGGACTTTAGCCATGTAGTAAAGTGTTCTGTATTTGTAAATGATATGAATAATTACGGAAGGATCAATAAGGTGTATGGTAGCTACTTCGATGAGGCTACTGCTCCTGCTAGAGAGTTGGTAGAAGTATCTGTATTACCTAAGCATGTCAATGTAGAGGTATCGGCGATTGCTTATAAAGGATAGGAATATAATTAGAATAAAACATTCAAAAGGGGAAAATAGCGTTGAAGTTTTAAATAGTATAAGAATTTCTAATAAATTAAAATCTAAAATCCTTGCATTACCAAAGGAAAAAGAATAAATAAAAACTAGAATAAAGATGGAAAAGAAGCGCGTATTATCATGTATACAACCCACAGGAGATATCCACTTAGGCAACTACTTCGGTGCCGTAAAAAACTGGGTAGATCTACAGACAGATTATGATTGTACTTATGGTGTGGTAGATTATCATGCGATGACTATGCCCTATGATGCTAAGAAATTGCGAACTAATATCTGGGATCTTATCATCAATCTAGTAGCTGCGGGTATAGAACCTGACAATTTATTTGTACAATCTCTTGTGCCAGAGCATGCGGAGTTGTGCTGGATATTTAACTGTTTCTGTTCCTATGGACATCTTACGAGAATGACACAGTTCAAAGATAAAAGTGGCCAATCTAAGGAAACTTCTAAGGATGAATTTATCAGTGCAGGCTTACTAGACTATCCTGTTTTACAAGCTGCGGATATCCTAATATACAAAGCTGATTATGTTCCTGTAGGCAAGGATCAAGATCAACATTTGGAATTATCTAGGGCTATTGCACAACGTTTCAATAACCAAGTGAAGAAAGAATATTTTGTGTTGCCGGAAACCTTGCATACAGAAACGCCTAAAATTAAATCTACTGCTGACCCGAGTAGAAAGATGAGTAAGAGCGCAGGAGAGAAGCATTATATAAGCATGTACGGTGATGAGGCTAGAATCAGAAAACAAATCAAGTCTGCCGTTACCGATACTGGAGAAACAAAGGAAGGAGAGATGAGCGAGGGTGTAGAAAACTTATTTACTATCCTAAGAGCTGCGGGTGGACAGTCAGATGCCGAATCCCTCATGGGAGACTTTAATGCTGGCACCTTACAATACGCTATGCTTAAAGGAGCTGTCGCAGATCAGGTGATAAAAATGCTTGTACCTATGCATGAGAAAAGAGCAGCGCTTGTTGCTGATAAAAAAATGATCAAAGATCAGATAAAGCAATCTTCCTCGGAGATAAGAAAGGTAGCCCAACAAACGGTAAAGGAAGTCAAGGAACTCACTGGGTTACTTAATGTACGGTTCTAGCATAAACGGAATAAATGTAGATACAAGAATTAGAAAAAAAAAGGAAATGAAAATATTCTGTATAGGGAGAAATTACAGTGATCACGCTAAGGAGATGAATAGCCCTGTTCCTAAACAACCTATGGTGTTTATGAAGCCTCCCACTGCCCTACTAATCAATGAGAGTCCATTGTACTATCCAGAGTTTACCAAAAACTTACACTACGAGATAGAGGTAGTTTTACGTGTATGTAAAAACGGTAGGCATGTAGACAAAAAGTTTGCCTCTAACTACTACGAAGAGATAGGCTTGGGCATAGATTTTACGGCGAGAGATCTACAGGCTCAATGTAAAGAAAAGGGTCATCCCTGGGAAATTGCCAAGGGGTTTGACGGATCTGCTTGCGTCAGTAAGTTTGTTTCTATAGATCAGTATGATGCTGGGAACTTAAACTTTAGCCTTAAGAAAAATGGTGAGCTGGTACAACAAGGAAATACTAAGGATCAGATTTTCGATTATGATACGCTTATCATATATCTGTCAAAGTTTTTCAGATTACAAATAGGAGATCTTATCTATACAGGCACACCTGCTGGCGTCGGCCCTGTGGCTATAGGTGACGTACTGGAAGGAAGTATAGAAGGTAAGAAGATGTTGTCTTGTGAGATAAAGTAATTG
>CAYYWZ010000043.1:10448-33736 GCA_964475415.1 uncultured Saprospiraceae bacterium
GAAGTCCTTTAGAAGAAATAATAAATACTTCCTTATTTTGCAATTCATTTCTCATCCCTATTAAAGGAATTATAGAATAGCCTAGGCCTGCAACAACTGCTTGCTTTACGGTCTCATTAGAAGTTAGTTCTATACTATTCCGCTTAGTAGATTTACAAAAATAAATACTCATAGAATTTCTTGTTGCCGAACCCTGTTCTCGATAAATTAGCGGACGGGATTTTATTACTTTTTTTGTATTACTAATGAGATACAATTTATTTTCTAACAATATCTCTTCATTAGTATCCAGCTTTTCTGGCAGCACAGAAACCAATGCAAAATCAATCTCATTATTTTGGAGTTGTTTTATTACAGTAGTCTTATTAGAAACATCTAGGGTAAGGTCTATACCAGGATATTCATGAACAAACTCACTTAGATAATCTGGTATAACATACTTGCTTGTAGAAGCAGAAGATATTCTAAGTTTACCGGTAAGCAGTCCTTCATATTCTTTGGTTTTGTACTTGAGCTCTTCCGCTTGCCCTAGTATATTCTTTGCAATCTTTGCAAACGATTTCCCAAAATCTGTAAGCTGAATCTTTTTTCCTACTTTTTCAATTAACGGGAAGTCAAATTGTTTCTGGAAATTTTTTAACTAAATCGAAAGAGCTGGCTGAGTCATGTACATTTCTTCTGCAGCTCTTGTTATGTTCTGTTGCCTTATTTTACCTTTAAGAAAATTTTCAATTGATGAAAAGTAAAATTCATACTACTTTGATTTTAGCTAAGAATGTAAATTGTCTATTTTCAATAAAACTATCATTTCCACATAAGCACAATTCTACATAAGACTACTACTATCAGTATATTAAGAAATCTATAACTATAAAAAAAATTTATGCCATATATAGAAATTATATACTTTTATATATGACATAAAAGACCGATATTATTTAAGTTAAAATAATATTATTTACATACTCCTAGAGAAACATTCAAGTCTATTCAATTATGAAAAAAATTAAAGTCATACCTAGCTTAATTAAGTATATAACAAATTTAAATGTTTCTAAAAAATCATCTGGGAAATCTAATCGATTTGTAAATCATCGACCAAGTTGGATGTATAGAAATGAATAATTATTGGTTCAATATCTATAATTTTGACTCAATCGTTTTTCAACATATTATCATATACATATAGATTTTGACTAAAATATACCTAAAATAAAAAGTCTAGAATCCTTATGATTTCTAGGCTTTTCTCTTTTTAGTATACAACTTGAAAATAATCATATCCTGATATCATTATTATCTTGATTTATAAGTATAGTCCATCTAAGCGGGGAGGGTGAAAAATAGAATATGTAGCCACCGCCCCAATTAGAAGTTTTGATCATTCTAAAATTCTTATACTTTTATTTAAAAATGTACTGGAAATGTTTCCTATTGTCTATAATGACTCAATTGCTACAATGATCGGTAAGTACAATTGGTTAAAAGTTATATTCTAGCTATTTTAGACTATGTTTCTCCGCATTGCTATCATAATATTGTTCTTATTGTCAGCTAATGAAAATATCGTCAGTGCACAAACTCCTTTTCTATGCGATGGTAAAGCTTATATTATCATAAATGGAACAAATGATCTGGCATCTATCGGTATAAATCCATCGAATAACGGATTATTAATATCGACTATAATTAATGATATAGGACTGATAGATGGATTAGGATTTAACAGAATTGATAATTTGATCTATGGTGTAAGAAAACAAAATCTAGAGTTAGTAACTATAGATGCAGCCGGCATAGTAAGCCCATTGACAACTTTAACCCTTGGCTCTAATCAAGCGATCAACGCAGCAGATGTAGATCCCACTGGTAGATATTATACAGCTATTGTTTCAGAAAACAATATAGATCAACGTATCATCCGCATAGATTTACAAGACCCTAGCTATACCATTACTCAATTATTGCTTATAACTGGAGGTTCAGATTATCTAGATATAACGCATGATCCGTTTTCGCCACTGCTATATGCTGTGGACAATAATAATAACCATATAGATAGAATAAATCTTTCAACAGGACTTATAACGAGATATGATCCACCGATGCCTTCAGATGCATTTAGCTCTTGTTACTTTAATCCATTTGGCGAACTTATTGCTTTTGGATCTACAGCGTTTGGTGTAGCAAGTGGGATGTTCAAAATAAATACGGACACAGGAGCAACTGATAGAATTACCTCCGGTCCAGAGACGGCAAGCTTTGATCTTGCTGCTTGTCCTTATACCGTTGCAGCTCAGTTATCGACTCCTTTTGACAGAATTTTGCCTTGTACCGAATTAGAATACACACTTTCTATAGCCAATGGAACAGGAAGTACGATCACTGATACAGAAATAGATGTAAGCATACCTACCGAATTTATCTTCGATTCTTTTGATACAAATCCATTTGGCGGAACTATAAATTTTAACAACACTAACTCTACTATAGAACTAAGAAATCTAAGCATACCGACAGGTATATCTAACTTGAATTTTCTGATTAAAGTTGATAATATTCCAGCGGGAATATATAGCAGCCAAGCTACAATTAATAACTTGCCTCAGGCTTTGGGTGGCTTTCAAGTTTCGGATGATCCTGCAACAATTAAAAATGATGCAACGGAAATAGAATTGCTTAGAAGTTCTGTAGATACCACTCTATTTAGGTTTATATGCCTTGGTCAAAGCTTACTTTTGGATGCTAGTGATTTTGGCAATAACCTCATATGGCAGGATGGATCTGACGAGCCAATCTTTGAGGTATCGACAGGCGGAACCTATAGTCTAACTTCTAGTAACGATTGTATAGATATCAATATCGATTATGAGATAACTGTAGCTTCTTGTCCATTTACTATAGGTGTAGATCATGTATTCTTTCCCGACAGCACCTTATCGTGTTCAGAGATAGAATTACATTTTGTCGTAATTAATGATTCTGGTATTACACATCCTAATATTAGATTTAGAGATTCTCTTCCAGAAAATATAGAGTTTTTAGAAATCATAAAAAATCCATACGGAGGCACTTTGAATACAAATGCTCCTGACAATATTATAGAGATAGAAGGATTATCTATTACTTCCGTAATTGATACAATAATAGTATTAGCCTATGTTGGAGAGATTCCTCCAGGCACTTATCTCAATGCGTGTAGGATATCTGGATTTCCAGAAGATATAGGTCCATTTAGAGAGTCTGATGATCCGACAACTCCTCCTATAGATAGTAGCCAACTTATTGTACTAGGAGTACCGCAAGACAGTTTAGAAATAGATCTCTTCTTATGTGAAGGTGAAACTCTTAAGCTAGATGGAACATCCTATGGGATAGGACATATGTGGAGTACAGGAGAATCTTCTCCTACCATCTCTATAGATGAGATAGGAACTTATGAACTTGTAGCATTTAATGGATGTGATCCTGCTTATATATTTTTTCTTGTGCAAGAGGCTGAAAATATAGAAATAGATATCGATGCCGTTTTTGATATACACTTAGGAGATAGTTTACAACTTAGACCTGAGATAACAAACAGCGGTGACAGTCTTTTTTTCTTGTGGCAAGATGACTTAGATAATCCAAATTTAGTATGTATAGATTGTATAAATAACTCCACATTCCCTCTACAAGATAATACCTATATATTCTACGCGTCCAATGAATCCTGTTCTGACTCTGCTGTAATAAATATTGTGGTCGATAACGCAAGAAGGTTTTTTGCTCCTAATATTTTTAGTCCTAACCGTGATGGCATTAATGACATGTTCACTATTTTCTCTCCGGATTTTGGCATGGTTAAGAATTTTATCGTTTTTGACCGCTGGGGAAATGAGTTGTTCGAGTCTTCTAATTTTGAATTAAACAATCTAGATACAGGTTGGGATGGAAAGACTGAAGGAAACAAAACTTTACCTCCTGGAGTGTATATCTGGTATACTGAGATAGAGTTTCTAGACGGGATTACAGAATCTATAAGTGGCAATATTACAATTGTAAAATAAATAATATAGGTATACTGCGAGAGGTATTAATTAACACAGTATCTAGTTATTTCGTTTAAGTATGTAGATTTTATCTATTTTTATAAAGATAATTACCGAATGAAATCAAACTCTATGTTATTTTTATAAATCCACGTATAGTTATACAAATAAGATATTTACTAATTTTTTTATTTTTCGCTGTAGTAAGTTGTGATACTGATCTAGTAGGGGAGGAAGTTCCAATGGAGGTATTAAGCTGTAATTTCGATCTTGAGGAACTTGTAGAAGCTAATCCACAAGAAGATTGTATAACTGAGTTTAGTCAATTCATTCATGTCAAAGAATCAACCATAGGAGATAAAGAAGTTATCTCTGAAGCAAAATATATTATAGATAATTGTGGCAAGGTACACTCTGAAAATTTCCATAATCCAGATTATATAGATGAAAGTTATGATAGTGATTTTCGATATGATAAAGAAGGTCGAGTGATCAAAGAGTTTAGAAATAATATCATCTACAGATATGTGCAATGGATAGATAATAGAGCAAAGGTTTATGATCGCCTAGGTAATAAAATCAATGAATTTGTTTTTGAGAATGATAAAATTATACAATTCATCTCAAGTTATCCTAATTCAAATACAGTGACGTATACGCTAGAATATGATAATTCAGGTAATCTTATGTCTATAGAGGATAATATCTTAAAAGTACCCTATGAATATTTAGATTTTAGTGATGAGATAGAGAATCCTTTTTATCTCCTTAATTCTATTAGTGTCTTAAGATTTGACCTAAGACCATTTATGAGATTTATCCATGGAGTTGAAAAGCGAAACGAGCATATCATATTGGACGTATATTATTCTACAAAGAAATTCGATATAAGCTATCAACTAGATACAGAAGACAGAGTAATAGGTCTTCAAAATACCAAATTCTTTAGGGTCAATAGTTTTAAATATGAATAGCTGCTGAAGCTATTCATTACATGAGCAAAAAAAGATTAATAGAAAGATTAAAGTGGTATTATCCTACAGAAAAATTTAACGCTTATATCGTTTTTCCAGCTTTATCGGTCTACGGAATATATAAAAACCCAGCCTAGATATCATATTTTTCATCTATGGAATGTTCATATGCACTATAATAGTTTATCAAGGTCAGCTGAAAATAAAATATAAGTTATTCTGTCTGTTCAAATAATTCTGGTGCTCGATTATTTACTAGAAATAATAATTTGCTTTTTGAAGTGGTTTTTATTTTTTTTATTTCTCTAACCACACCCTTAACGTCTAATCCTGATTCATCTTTCGAGACAATGTTGAGATTACCTTTTTTATCGTTGAGTAAGACCTTAGCTCTACATGCGTCCAATGAAGAGAACTGAGGTAACAAGTAAGTATTGTTTCCACCAATAACAAAATCAGGAAAGCCATCTTTATTGACATCCCATTCTTGGATAGAGTTGATACAAGATAATTGGCTAAGTGGATCTAGAGCTTGTATCCTAAAATTCCCCTTTCCATCGTTAATTACTATTGCCGAGCTCAGATAATTTACTTGCTTCACTATCGAGTTACTGATCTTATCAGCAGAGAATAATTCTGCAATCGGTCTTTTTGCATAATCAGCGTGCATAAGGTTTTCTTTCTTAAGACCTGGCAACTGATCCACCATATCCCTTTTTACAAAAACAGGAAAATCACCATTTTCACTTCTAGATGTAATTATTTTCTCAATGGAACCATTATCATCGAAATCATTGATCCATAAAAACAATGGTTCTTCTTGTGTTGCCTTCAAATAAAAATTCTCCCCTATATTCCCCATAATTAAATCTTGGTCACCGTCCTGATCTATATCAGATGCAATAACTGTTTGCCACCAACCAGAATAATTGGACAAATCAGACTCGTAGATCTGCAAATTTTTTCCATCATAGTAAAGTACCTTAGGGGCCATCCACTCTCCTACTAGAATAATCTCGTCACCACTATTAGGCAATACATCGGCGATAATCGCATCTGTAATATTTCCAGCAAGGGCCAACTCTGGAATTACCTGCTCAGTAACATCGCGAAACTTTCCATTACCGGTGTTCATATATATATGACTACCAGGACTAATTCCGTATTCTCCTGGCACAGACCTCATCCCAGCAAAAAGATCTAGGTCTCCATCTTGATCTATATCGATCGGCAGTAAAACCGAGGTGTTCATAGAGACCGGAGGAATAGCGTTATAATCTATCTCAAACCGTCCATCAATATTTACATAAAGTCGATCTCTAAATGCACGCTTGTTATAGGTAACATTATTACCTCCGCTAGCTACTAATAGATCTAGGTCATTATCGCCATCACAATCAAAGAACACAGCATAAGTATCTTCGAATGCTTTGAACTTATCAAAATAAGATTGTTGTATTGGTTTATATCCCGACTTAGTTTGCTTAAGCAATACTGGAGCTTGCCCATCAGCTCCGCCAAAATACAAATCCTCTAATCCATCTCCATCAAAATCTCCTTGTGCAAGACAAGGGCCCTCTTTAGAAAGCTGGGTAGGAACATTCCTCTCATAATAGAAATCATTAAATTCATCTTCCTTATGTTCGGGTAGATCACTATTGCTAACTTCTGTAAATAGTTTATCTTGCCTTACCTTGCTTTGCTTTTCTTTAATACTGCTTTCATTATAATCGACACTATTATATGTATTAAGAATATAGTTTGTTATACTTTGTTTTGTTCCATTGGGCCAGATTATATCCACTGCATTTACCGATATACTATCTCCTAAACCTATGGTTATTTTATAATCTACAGAAGACTGAAATCCTCTAGATGGAATCAGCTCTTTAACTATTATTTTATCTGATGCTTGCAATCTAATTTTGGCACCTATAGCTCGAGGATTTTTGTCTATATAATTAAGTTTAAATCCTATAAAATTATTCGTCGTATTATTCTTATAAATTTGAGCTGGCTGATTTACATTATTGACAACTAAGTCTAAATCTCCATCATTGTCTAAATCTCCGTAAGCTGCTCCATTAGAAAATGTTTTTTTAATAATTCCACTTGATTGTGACTCATCTACAAATTTAAGCGAACCATTGTTTTTGAAAAATTTATTAGTAAGAGCCTGAGATGGCATACGCGCAATAATAGAATCTATTTTTTGCTTGTTGCCAGAAAGTACCATCTCTTGGATAATTTCATTAGCAAAGAAATCGATAAAGTCTTGATCTATTACGTCATTGAGAATTCCATTACATACAAATACATCTGTATAAGCATCGTTATCAGCATCGAACATCAGTGCACCCCAACTCCAATCAGAAGCAGCTACATCTGCATAAAAAGAGATCTCTTGGAAACTACCAGATCCATCGTTAAGTTGGAGTGTGTTATGCATAAACTGATGGTAAAACCCATTTTTTTCTTTTAGATTTCTAAGATTAATATTATCGAAAGTTGTTGTAGTTTTCAATCTGTAATCATCATCAGGAAGCATATCTGTAACGAAGATTTCTGGAAGACCATCATTATTAATATCTGCCATATCCGCTCCCATAGAAGAGTGAGAAAGATGAGCAATCCTTTCTGTTAGATCTTCTTTGAACGTTCCATCTCCTTTATTTATGTAAAGATAATCTCTTTCGAAAAAGTCATTTGAGACATATATATCTAATAGATTATCGCCATTGACATCTCCTACTGTTATACCTAACCCAAAGCCTATCAAGCTTCCAAATATTCCAGCTTCTTCACTTACATCCTTAAAAATTCCATTATCATTTCTCAACAATCTATCGCCTCCTCCTTTTAAGAAGTCTGCCACAGGCCAGTCTTCTGCTCTTAGTTCTCTTTTGTTACTATAGTTAAGAGTATTGACAGGAATAAAACTATTGTTCAGTAGGTAAGCATCTAGGTCACCGTCTCCATCATAATCAAAAAAGCTTGCTTGTGTGGAATAATCATTGAAGTCTAGACCTAAGGTGTCTGCTTTTTCTACGAAGGTGTTATCCCCTTGGTTTAGAAACAAGGCATTTCGCTGATCGATTTTTTCTTTGTACCCCGCATTACATACATAGATATCTAACCATCCATCCGAATCTATATCTATCATAGTTACGCCTGTACTCCACTTATCTTCTAGCTCTATACCCGCAGTCTTACTTATATCTTCAAATTCTAAGTTGCCCTTATTAAGGAATAATTTATTAGCTCCCATATTAGCAGTAAAATAGACATCACTCAGTCCATCATTATTGATATCACCTATAGCTACACCGCCTCCATTATAAAAATTACGATAGTTGAAAATATTGAGCTCGTCAGTATTTTCTATTGAGTTAATAAAGTCAACTGATGTCGCATCTACAGAAAGATCTGAGAATAGCGTATTATTACCTATTGCTGGCAAGTTAGAATCCTGACTACAGGAAATACAGAAAAAAATAAAAGCGCAAATAATAAATAATATTCTCATTATTGATCTTTTACTTTTAGCAAAACAAGTTCTGCATTATTCTGTGCAAACAAAAAAGCTTTTTCTTTTCCTATATTTATTGTTCTTATTTTTTTCACTTGACCTTTTAGTGGTGCATTATTTATATTGATATAATCAAACTTATCGTCACCTCTATTCATCAATACTGATCCATTCTCGGCATCATATCTTCCCATCTGTACATTGCAATAGTGGTAATTCCCTCCAGGCAACAAATCTGGTTTACCATCATCATTTAGATCAGCAAATAACCCTGTGTAAAAGGAAGTAAACTGCATATCAAAAGGTAAGTTCCCGATAGAGAAATTGTTATTACCGTCATTTATATAAAGCGTATTTTCCATTCTGTCAGCTTCATACTTGAGAGAAGACTTTATCTTATCTTTTCCTAAAAGTTCGGTTATAGAAGCAGCAGCAAAATCTTTAGCCTTTAGATATTTCTTTTTTAGACTAGGAATTTGTTTTTGTAATTCCATCATATTACTGAAGGTTATTTCTCTATCTCCCACATAATAACTTAGGATTTGCTCTCTAGTTCCATTATCATCAAAATCCGCATAGTACATTCTAAGTGGCTTTTCTTTACTTGCTTTTAATCTAGTATTCTTTCCTAAATTTCCTGCAAAAATATCTAAGTCACCATCTCCGTCTATATCCTCGACAGAAATACTGTTCCACCACCCTATATCCTCAGCTATATTTTTTTTCTCGAAATTATTTCCTCTGTTGTAATACACTGTTATCACTCCCCACTCAAGTGCCAGAAGCAGATCGTCCTTTCCGTCTTTATCTAAATCTACCCAAGAAGCATCTTTGACAAAACCTAGGAGGCCATCTTGCTCCATCTTTTCTGAAATAACATTCTGAAATTTTCCATTACCTAGATTTTCTAAAAGATAAGACTGAGGAATCTCTCCATAATTCCAAGGCAGCGCTCTAGCACCAACAAATATATCTAGATCACCATCCTTATCATAGTCGCTGACTTGCAGACATGAAGCCGTAAGGTTTACATCAGCAAATGTCGATTCATCTTTTTCTAAAGTACCATTTTGATTTACATATAATAATAATTCTGTATAGGGACTATTAAGCCTATATTCATTTCCTCCAGTGGCCACTAAAAGGTCTAGATCATTATCCTGGTCTATATCTACAAAAACTGCATCTACTTCTTCGTAAGTAGAATCTGTAATCATACTATTATCAACCTTAAATTTTCCACTCTTATCTTGTAGATACAACTTGCTTTTCTTACGCTTCGAGGAACCTATATAAAAATCATCTAGGCCATCTCCATTTACATCTCCTACAGCTAGCGCAGGACCTTCTGCGGAGGTGCTAAAAGGAATAAGCGACTCCCTATTGAACTCAACAAACTTATTCTCCACATGCTTATGATCTAGGCCAACGGATTTTGTAATATCATTAAACGCTATAGTCGCTTCTTTTTGTTGGTACTTGTATTCTTGCTTTGCATTAACTTGTTCAAAAACCATGATAGAATCATTGGCAACTGATCTCATTTCAAAAGATCTATCTGGCCAGATGATCTGTATAGAATCCAACGCTGCTTTCGGTAATAGAATCTCATTAATCATACAAGATTGGAAACCTTTATAAGGCGTATACTGGAAGTATTTTTTTGTCCCTCTATAGAAGCCAATAATTTCAGAACCTATTCCATTTCTATTTTTTTCAGAGCCATTTAGCTCTATTTTTATAGCGCTATTTTCCTTAGAAGTATTCTCATACAAAAATGCTTTTTGGTCTATATTATTTGTAATAAGATCGTAGTCACCGTCCAAATCAAAATCTGCATACGCAGCACTGTTAGAATAACTCTTGACATGTCTTCCTACCCTTTCTTTTAAGTCTTCGAATTCCAAGTTATCAGAACCTTTATAAAATTTGTTATAGAGTTGTATTTGTGGAATTTTTTCTAGAGCACTTAGATCTGGTTCTTCCATCTGATCAAACTGAATTTTATACTGAATTTCATTTCCCGAGATGAAATTAATGTAATCGATATCATTCATTCTACGAGGTATGCCATTAGAGATGAATAGATCTTTCACACCATCCATTTCGAAATCAAAAACTAGTGGACACCACGACCAGTCAGTTGCATAGATTCCGGCATAAGAAGCTATCTCTTTAAAGTTACTGTCTCCCCCATTAAGCTGCAAAGCATTTTTAGCGTATTGGTGATTATATCCATATCCCAGTTTAAAATTAAAAATATCAAGGGCATCTTCTCCTTCTGAGGATTTCAGAATCTCGGGATCTTCGGGTAACATATCTAAGGAAATAACATCTTGGAAACCATCATCATTCATGTCGGCAATTTCCACACCCATAGAGAATCTACTTGTATGCTTTATTTTGTATTCGAGACTATCGGAAAATGTTCCGTCTCCTTGGTTGATATATAGATAGTCATTTTCATGAAAGTCATTTCCGACATAGATATCTGGGTAACCATCATTATTTACATCACCAAATGCAAAGCCTAAACCATAGCCTATAACACTACTGTGTATACCAGAGGATGTTGTTATATCTGTAAATGTAGAACCATCATTTCTATAAAATCTATCTCCCGAAACCTCATTGTAAGTATCAAGAAAATCTATTCTCTTTCCAAAGGTTCCATTGTGATGCAGAGAGTGATTCATAAGAAACATATCCAAGTCTCCATCCAGATCATAATCTAAGAATCCAGCTTGAGTACTAAATCCTTTGAAATCTATCCCATATTGCTCTGCTTGTTCGACATATTGTGGCACACCATCCTCTAGCTCGCCCGTACAAACGAATAACTTATTTTTGCAATCCAAGTTTCTGTATGTTCCGACTTGGGATAGATAGATATCTAACCAGCCATCATTATTAATATCAATAAGGGCTACTCCATTTGTCCAACTATTAGCTCCTCCATCTACCTGTAGTTTATCACTTACATCTTCGAATTCTAGATTCCCTTTGTTGAGATAGATGGCTTCTTTATCTAAATTAGAAGTAAATATGATGTCTGTTAATCCATCATTGTTTAAATCCCCAACTGCAGTACCACCTCCATTATAATAGTACATATAATTGAAGATATTCAATTCCAAATTGATTGGTAGCTTATTAGAAAAGTCTAGATTGGATTGTTCGCTAGGAACAAGTACGAAAAGATCCTCATTTTGATTAGAGAAATTATTATCAGCATTACAAGCCAAGAAGAAAATCAGGGCACTAAATAGAGCAGTGAATGATAAAAATTTTACTTGCATAGGTATCATGACAAACATAACGAAAAAGAGGCCATTCTAGTTGAATGACCTCTTAATAATTTTTCTAACCGCAGGGATATATTAATAACCTGGGTTTTGTACAAGATTAGGATTAGATGCTAAAGAAGCAGCTGGTATAGGGAATACTAATCTTTCCGCTCCAGATGCTGGCTTTTCTTCCCATGCATCTAGGAATCTACCAAATCTTAATAGATCCGTTCTTCTGAATCCTTCCCAGTAAAACTCTCTTCCTCTCTCCGCAAGCATTGAAGTCTCATCTATCGAACTAAGAGCAGAAACTCCTCTCGCATCTCTTATATCATTTACTATCGCTAAGGCATCACCAGAATTTCCATTTCTCATTAATGCTTCTGCCTTCATCATAAGAACATCTGAATATCTAAAGTACACATAGTCATTATCAGCATTATCACCACTATTATAATCTATTGGATACTTCATTACTCTTACTCCTGTAATTTCTAAATTATCTCCAGCTTCTGTAAGCGCAACTTCTTTTGTGTAGGCAAGCTGATTTCCTTTTCTATCCATCAACTCATTACCATCACCATCTACTTGCTGGCCTATTAAGAATCCAGCATTTATACCTGCTACTTCCGTCATGCCTGGGTAGTCTGCTCTAACTCTCAAATCATCAGTTTCGAAGCTGTCATAGAAATCTCCTAAAGTACAGAAACCATTCCATCCAGAAGGATTCTGATTATAATGCAGACCACAAAACCATCTAGATCTTACGTTTCCAGAACTAATACCACCCTCATTAAGTGCCGTAAAAATATTCTCTGTTGAGATCTGATCATTATTAGGTGCAAAATTGTCAAAGTAATTTGTAGAAATAGAATACTTTCCAGAATTGATAATATCATCTGCTAGACTAATTACCTGATTCATATCTGCCTGATCAAAACTAGGGTTTGCTCTATCTAGATACATTCCTTTGTTAAGAAGTGTTTTCATCTTCAATACTTTTGCTGCGTCTTTGTTTGCAACATTAGCAGGACCATCTGGCAGATCAGCTTCTATAGCGTCTAATTCAGAAATAATAAGATCAACAGCTTCTGCAGCACTAAGTACTTTTGCATCAGAAAGTAAATCTTGGAAATCATCTCTGTAAGGAACCTGTCCCCAACCATCGACTAGGGAGTTAACTACATAGGCTCTTAAGAATCTTGACTCAGCAGCTGTTTGTGCTGAAGGATCAAAAGCTAATAAATTACTTGTAGAGTATACTATCTGAAGTAATTCACTAAATGTACTTCCTAGAAATGCATGATCTGCATCCCATGAGTGATTATGCAGTGATCTCCAAATTCCATTATCATCCCAATCCGGTCCTCTTGTTGGTCCCATAGCCTCATCACTTGTGTGCTCTTGGGCTGCCCAAAATCTAGACTGGTCTTGGTAAGGTAATCTCATTGAGTTGTATGCACTTTGCAACACTGCATCAGGATCTAGATCTTCTAATATAGTCAAATCCTTTCTGTGCGTTTCTTCTAGATCAGAACAAGCAGTAAAGCCTAAGCCAACTAGTAAGAAGAGAAATAAATAAATTATATTTTTCATGATTAACAATTTTTAGAATGAAACATTTAAACCTAATAGTATTGTTCTAGCTGAAGGATAAGGAATGTATTCGATTCCTGAAGAAGGTACACCATTTCTCAAGTTTACAGTATTTATCTCTGGATCAAATCCTGTATAATCAGTTATAATGATTAGGTTTTGTCCTGTGAGAGATATATTGATATTCTCAAAACTACTTACCGCTCCTATATCATAACTGATTGTAGCATTTGCAAGTTTTAGAAAATCTCCTGATTCTAAGAATCTAGTAGAAGAAGCAATTGGATTCGCTGTACTCTCTTGAGTAGTTCCTCCAAGAAGGTTCCCATCTATATTTCTATTACCTAAGTTACCAATCGGAATAACTGACATCGCAGTGTTATTATATAGAGAGTGACCAAAAGCGCCATTCCAGTTCATACCGAAATTTAAAGCTCCAGCATTTACACCTACTGTAAAACCTGCAATAATATCTGCATTAGGATCTCCAGCTTCTACTAGGGCCCCATCGTTAGCATATATACTGTTTCCAGACTCATCAAGTCCTTGGAAATCTCTTAGGAAATAAGTGTTCAATGGTTTTCCATCAACATGCTTTTGTATGAAAGCTCCACTAGATCCTTGTCCAAATAGATCTCCCGTTAGGATATCCGGTCCAGTATAGTTTTGTAATTGATTATTTAAGAAAGCAAGGTTTACACCGAAGTTAAGACCAAAATCTTCTTTCTCTATAATGTAAGCATTAAGACCTAACTCAAATCCAGAATTTACTAATTCAGCATCTAAGTTTTTCCAAGCTCTTACCGGTGGTCCCGGCTCTTGTAACTGAGCATCTATAAGTAAATCTCTTGTAGTTCTATTATAGTAATCTATACTACCTGTTAATCTATAATCAAAAAGTCCGAAATCTAAACCGAAGTTAATGGTTGTAGACTCCTCCCATCTTAGATCCTCGTTAGCTGCATTTTGGAAAGTTGTTCCTTCATCATTATTAAGTACAACTCTCTGTAGTGCTGCTCCTGCCGGAAATTCTTGATTTCCTGTAACACCCCATCCAAGTCTTACTTTAAGATCATCGAAAGGACCATCTTCTAGGAAACTTTCGTTAACTACATTCCAAGCTACTGCCGCAGAAGGAAATATTCCATATCTGTTGTTAGCACCAAATTTCGTAGATCCATCAGCTCTTACTGTTGCTGTAATATTCAATCTATCGCCTACACCTAAATTAACTCTACCGAAATAAGATTGCAACTCAGATATAGGATCAGCAAAAGAGGTTACTATTCTATTGTCATTATCAGAGTTTTGTAAATTATATACGATGTCAACATTAGGCTCTACATCATCGAAACCAAATCCAGCAAATGCATATCCGCTGAAATCGAATTTTTGATATTCAAAACCTCCTAATGCAGATAATGATAAATTATCATTTAGATCTGTTGTATAACTAAGTGTATGGGTATGTAAATTAGTAACCAATTGATTTGTCGAAGCTCCTGCAAACCCAAGACCTTCAACACCCTGTACATTAAGATCTTTAGTAATAGATCCTCTTGTTACACCAGTTCCATAATTGATACCAAAACGATATCTGTACTGTATGTTATCCGTAATGTTGAAATAAGGTGACACACTTCCTAATAATGTAGTTGTATTAGCAACTTCACTATGACCGTTTAACAATTGTAATGGATTTATTGTTGTAGCTCCTACTCCAGGATTATTAACACCTGTAGTAAATTCACCATCCGTCATCAAGGGAATCGTAGGGTTCCATTGTAATGCCTGACCGATAAGGTTACCTGTAAAACCAGCATTAGTAGATATTGGTGCTATCTCCTCAGATGTATGAGAAGAAACTACGAAAAAATCTATTCCTGCTCTATCATCCAAAAGATCATACTGAGCATTCAATGTTCCTGAGTACCTCTTAATACCAGAATCTTCTATGATACCTTTCACATCTTGGTAACCAGCAGAAAATCTAACTCTAGAGTTATCTCCACCTGTTCCTATAGAAAGGTTATAATTTTGTATAGATCCAGATCTAGATATTGCATCATAAGCGTCAGTGTTTCCACCTCCGTCTCCGTTAGTCAATCCATATTCGCTTAGTGCAGATCTATATTCATCTCCATTTAGAACATCATACTCTTTAAGTGTAGAACTTGTACCAAAAGAAGTATTCAAATTTACTTGAGTCTCTCCCGTTCTACCTTTTTTTGTTGTTATAAGTATAACTCCATTAGAAGCTCTAGCTCCGTAGATAGCTGCAGAAGAGGCATCTTTCAGTACTTCTATAGAAGCGATATCTGAAGGATTAAGAAAGTTCAGCGGATTAGAATTTTCTATATTCCCGATGTCCGTACTTAACAATCCTGCTTTAGCTGTTCTTCCATCCAAGGGAATTCCATCTATCACATATAATGGATCTGCACCTGATCTGATAGAGTTATTTCCTCTAATCTTTACTGTTGCTTGACCTCCTGGTTGTCCACTATTGTTTACAATATTGACACCTGTTACTCTACCTTGCAATAGTTGGTCTGCTGAGATAACAACACCTTTGTTAAAATCTTCTTCTTTTAAGGAAGCAACAGCTCCTGTAAGGTCTCGTTTTTTTACAGCTCCATAACCAACAACAACAATCTCGTCCAAGAGACTACCTTGAGACAAAGAGATATCCATTCTCGAATTTTCTCCAATTGTCATAGTTTGGTCTGTGTAACCAGTGTAAGAAATCATGAGTTCTGTAGCCCCATCAGGGATTTGTAGAGAGTATGATCCGTCGATATCGGTAATTGTTCCTGTAGAAAATCCTTTGATAAGAACATTTGCACCAATAAGCGGCTCATTCGTTTCAGCATCTATGATAGTTCCGCTTATTGTTCTTTGCCCATACATTGACATAGAAAACAAACACAACAATGAAGCTGAAAAGCATAGCTTTAATAGTTTTTTCATGTGGTTAAGTATTAGTAGTTTATAAATAGTCCGATTTTAGTATAGTGTCAGTTCTACACATTACTAAGTGCCAAACATAAGAATTTCTCTCCTAAAAATAGGAACAATAATCAATAATATTTACTAAAAGTGTGAATAGTTGACCTTATATTTCAGACTTTTGCATATTAGCAGAATTTTAATCGGATCAATATTATATATGCGCTTTTTCCTTATCTGTATTTTCCTTTCATTAGCGGGCTTATCATGTATCGAAGAAAATAAAAATTTTCAAGAAGATATGCGGCAATCGGGGCTTATAAATAGATCATTTAAGGAGCTGTCTGATGTTATAGTTCATGATATTTTTTCTCCGCCAGTCGCCTCTAGAATATATGCCTATCCTGCCATTTCTGCCTATGAAATTATCAGGCAAGAAAATTCAGATTATCCCAGTCTGCTAGGTAAACTTAACGGCCTAGAAGCGATACCAAAAACAGATCCAGATAAAACATATTCCATGAGTCTTGCAGCAATCCAAGCCTTTCTGGTTGTTGCTAAAAATCTTATTTTTTCTGAGGACAAAATAGAGGCCTACCAAGCGAATTTATACAAGGAACTAGAAAAAGTACATGTTCCTAAAAAAGTGTGGGATAACTCACTGGAATATGGAATTGCTGTAGCAGAGACGGTTATTGCTTGGGCTAATAAAGATAACTACAAAGAAACTAGATCTTTTCCTAAATTCTCTATAAACGAAGAACAAGCAAGGTGGAAGCCTACACCTCCAGCCTATATGGAGAGTATAGAACCTCACTGGAATAAAATAAGGCCTATGGTTATAAATTCCGCCGATCAGTTTAGTCCACCTCCTCCTACTGCTTTCTCTCTGGATAAAAACTCCAAATTCCACAAGGAGCTAATGGAGGTATATAATGTTGTAAAAAATGCTGATAAAGAAGAAAAAGCTATTGCTAGTTTTTGGGATTGTAATCCATATGTAATGAATCAGACCGGACATGTAATGTTTGCAACTAAAAAAATAACTCCTGGCGGTCACTGGATAGGTATTACTGGAATCGCATGCAATAAAGCTAAGGCAGATATTGTACAAACTTCTTATGCATATGCTATGGTATCGATAGCTCTTATGGATGCTTTCATAAGCTGCTGGGATGAAAAATATAGAAGTAATCTTATAAGGCCAGAAACGGTCATTAATGAATATATAGATGAATCTTGGCTACCTACCTTACAGACGCCTCCTTTTCCAGAACATACTAGTGGTCATAGCGTTATCTCTACCGCTTCTGCAAACGTATTGACAAAAATATTTGGTGATAACTTCTCCTTCGATGATGATGTAGAGCTTGAATATGGTCTTCCGATAAGATCCTTTGATTCTTTCCAAGATGCTTCTGATGAAGCTGCTATAAGTCGACTTTACGGAGGAATACATTATAGACCAGCAATAGATTACGGCGTAGACCAGGGAAATAAAATAGGACAATTCATTATTAATAAGATAGGAATTAAAGCCTTAAAATAAGATCTATTATTCAATTTGACCTATAAAAAAGAGTCCTTAACTAACTGGTAGCCAAGGACTCGTTGAGGTCGCGGACGGACTCGAACATTTAATATACATTAATACCATTTTATTTAAATACATTAATAATCAGTCATTTAAGCAGGTAGTTTATTAATCTATATAAAGAAATATTTACTATAATCGTCCCCAAAACCGTCCCCCAATTAAAATTATATATACTTTTGTCATAAAATTATGCTACATGTCAAACGCTAAATTTTATCTTAAGGATAATAAGTCCACTAAACCTACTGCGATTCAGTTACGCAAACATATAAATGGTAAACTATTCAGATATGGAATAGGAATGTCTATCTACCCTAAACTTTGGGACTTTGAAAAGCAAAGACCCATAACGGCAAAAAAGACTATCAGACCTTTTGTAAATAAAGATCCTGAAATTTTATTAACACTTGAAAACATCAATACTAGGATAGATAATACAGTTAGAGTGCTACAGAAGAAATTACTCGAATATGAGATAACCGAAGAAGTAATAGATTTCAGCTCTCTTAAAGCTAAACTAGATACTATTCTGAAATTAACCATAAAGAAGGAAGAAGATAAAAGTGTAGGATTATCTCTCAATAATTATATAAGCAAGTACATAAAAGATTTAGAAAGCGGAAAGAGAACTTATACGACTAACAATGGAGATAAAAGAAAATATCAATATAGTACAATAAAGAATTACCTGACGTTTAAGAATGAGTTTGCTCTCTTTCAAGAATCAATAGGTAGGATTCTAAACTTTAAGGACATTGATATAACTATATATAATGAATTCGTAGATTACTTTTCCGTAAAAGGATATCTTCCGAACTCCATAGGAAACAAGGTTAAAATTCTAAAGGCTATATTAAATTCTTCATTTGAAGAAGACCTACACTCCAATACAGCGTACCAGAGAAAGGACTTTAGAACTATTAATGTTGAAGTAGATGAAGTATACTTAACTCTAGAAGAAGTTACCCGATTACATGATCTCGACTTATCGAAGAATTCTCAATTAGAGATTAGTAGAGATATATTTTTATGTGGTGTATGGACGGCTCAACGTTTTTCCGATTACTCTAGGATAAATAAAACCCATATCAAAAAAAGAGACGGATTTCTTTTCCTTGAAATGATTAGTAAGAAAACAAGTGAAAAAGTTACTATTCCTCTTAAGCCCGAATTAGTTCAAATTTTAAAAAAATACGATTACACATTACCTAGGATTTATGAACAGAAATTTAATAAGAGAATAAAGGAAGTATGTAGGTTAGCGGAAATAGACGAGACCATAACTAAAGAGTATATAATTAAAGGAAATAAGGTTCGTAAAACTTACAAAAAACACGAACTTATAAAATCGCATTCAGCGCGAAGAACCGGATGTAGTTTAATGTATCTTGCAAATATCCCAACAATAGATATTATGAAAATTAGCGGACACAGGAATGAAAAAAACCTTTTAAAGTATATTAGAGTAAGCAAGGAAGAAACCGCGGATAGATTAAAAACTCACGAATATTTTAAATAGAGATAATGTTAGAAAATTACCAGAGCTTTAAAAGTATTATTGAATTTCAAGAAAATAGACTTTTAGAAACCTATCTTATTGAATTCCAACGAAATTCAGGATTAGTAGAACATGATTACTTTACTCTTTTAGCTAGAAATAAAAACGCAGCTATAAAAGAAGATTCACTCAAATACTGGCAACACAAATTTCAAGACGTTGATATCAGAGAAGTTGAAAAAAAATATCAGCAAATAGATTTCTTAGAACTAAAATACGAACAAAGAAAAAAAAAAGAGAAAACTCAATAAAAAAGAAACTCTTTACGTGGATTTATTATCGTTAAGTTGGGATGATGTTATTGAAACCAAAAAACATATTTCACTCTGGGAAAACATTTATTATTCGGAATATAATAAGCTATTGAATAAAATTAAGTCATACTTTGAAAGTGAGCAAATAGATACTTTTATTCCAGACCAAAAAAGAAAATCTGTAACTTCCAGAGTACAATTATTATCAATCCTTGATGTGATTAATCCCATTATTGATAACGCAGAATCAATTGATGAAGCTGTAAAAATCTTATTTGACCTACATCTCTTTGATTCAGAACATGATAAGCCAAGTAATGTTAAAAGAAGAATAGCAGATTTTAAAGACCCTAGAAACATAAAACAAAGCCATAAAACTAATCTAAAAAACCAGTTTCCTAGATTTAAACCTAACCTATTTAAATAAAGTGCGTCACGCCTTGAAAACGCCTTATTTAGTTTGTGTTATTATTAATTAAACATGATAACACATGAAAGGAATTCTTATTAAATCCGAATCTAAAGAGGAGCTGATTAGCGAGATGCTTATAGGCATCAAGCGACTTCTTGAAGAAAGAGAAGTTCAAAATTTCTCAAATAAAGAATGGCTCACAAGTAAAGAAGTTACATCTCTTCTAAAGATCACTTCAGTCACTCTATGGAATTATGATAAGCAGGGACTAACAAAACCCCAACGTATCGGCAGAAGG
This sequence comes from uncultured Saprospiraceae bacterium, assembly GCA_964475415.1. Classification (GTDB taxonomy): domain Bacteria; phylum Bacteroidota; class Bacteroidia; order Chitinophagales; family Saprospiraceae; genus CALCMJ01. The sequence goes on from CAYYWZ010000043.1 coordinate 30,934, forward strand.
AAAAGATATCTTCAAAGCGATATCCTAGCTATTCTCCAAAGAAAGGAATCTAAAATTCAATAAATTATATATGGGCATAATTAAAATTATTAACGAAGCTGCGCCAAGCAGTAGCGAAACTCTCGAAGAATATGTAGAGAGACTTTCGCACTTGGCACCGAATACACAATTAATAGTCAATGATGATCTAAATTTAGAATCAAAATCATCAGTTAGCAGCGTTATTATTAAACTAAGTATGATACTATCAGAAGTAGAACGCAATGATGAGAAAGACATTCTATATAGAAGGTTCATAAATCATCATTTAGGGTTTTATGAAGACGCCTGTTGGGATTGTCCTGAACCATTTAAAGCATAAAGAAATGAAGAAGAATGCAATAAATTATCCTGAGTTTGTTCCAGATAAAGATTGGAAGCAATGGACAGTAGACAACTTGCCTAATTCAATAAATTATTGGGTAACTGATGTGGATAGTCTCCACAGGAGCAGATTAGGCTGTGTATACCTTCTAGAAATTAAGAGAAAGGGACAGCCTGTAAATACATGGCAGAAAAATAGTCTAGGACTACTAGTAGCAGCCCTTAAAAAATGTGAAGGCTCAAAGCTAGAACATGACTATTTACCGTTCGGGAATCTACATCTTAAAAAATTCCATGGTATAGTAGAACTTACATTCCAAAACACATGGTTCAATGATGGGTATGTGATGTGGTCTCTAAATGGATCAGATAAAAAGATACTATCAGAATATGAAATCGCATGGAGACTTTCTTTTATGGATGACTGCCTAGCTTGCATCGGAGAAGAAGAATTGTGTAACTGCGATTCTTTATACATCTAATTAATTCTTTAACAAGGCTGGATCTACATATGTAGGCTTATAATTAACATTATAAAGCATAGTATTCCTATTCTTAATGAGGAACTATGCTCCCGCCAATTTAAACATCTTTTTGTCTCAGATAAATAAACATATAGTAAACCCTTTCTCTAAACGGTATATGGGATATCTTCCTAATAACCTGAACTTGGACAAAATGCTTCTAAGGCACAACCCATATGAAATAATCACCATAAACAAGAATAGACCTAACATAGTACGGGATAACTTTGTCTACATATTATCATTACTATTCTATAGAATGAATGAGAATCGGAACAACACATCAAGTGATGATTCTAGTACCTATTATAACTTATGTAGCACCATTCTACAACCCATGATATCAAACTATAGACAATACCTAGATTGGTTAGTCCAAACAGACATCATAGAGCCTGACCAGGAGTGGTCTAAGGGTAAAAAATGCATCGGGTATAGATACTGCTTCAAGTATCGAAAAGCTGTCCTACACAAGCCCAAACAAGAGGTTCTTTACAACAAAAAATTATGTGATAAACTAAGTAAAATTAAAAGCAATAATACAGATGAAGTAATTAACAAATATCCTGACTTAATAAAGTGGTATGATCTGCTAGATGTTGATATGGAAGAAGCAGATAAGATAATAGAGTCTCCATTAATTGATGATGCAAATGAACAATATCATGAGACTAGGTTACATAATATTAAATACGTTAAAGATTCTTTTAGCTATTCTATTGGAACTACTGGAAGACTACATAATCCTATATGTAATTTAAAGAAAGAACTTCGTTCGTCTCTTAGAGTTAATGGTTCTAGATTAGTTGAGACAGATATTAAGTCTTCTATTCCTTTTATAAGTACTATGTTATTCAATAGAGAGTTCTTACAAGATAATAGTGATATATTAAATGATATTGGTTTAACGATTAAGAACAATTATGATAACAAAACACCTAACCATATTATGTTAGGAAAAAAGGGCATAGTAGTTTCCATAGACCCAAACAAAGAAGATATTAAAAGGTACATCGAGGATGTAAGATCAGGAGATATCTATGAGATTCTAAGAGATGATTGGAACACTAAATTAGATACAAATTATGATCGCTCTACAGCGAAGAAAAAGTTTCTTGCAATAATGAATTCGCCAAGCTACTTAAAGTCCCGCGAGGAGGACGTAGCAGCCTTAAAATACCCTAATGTATTGAAGTTTATTGTTGAGCTTAATGGCTCTTTCGTATTAAAAGGGAAAAAGAAAACAAACAACAATGATGTAGCTACCTTTTCTCACCTTACCCAGAGAATAGAGAGCAGATTTGTATTAGATAAATGTTGTAAAAGGCTGTCTGAAGAGTGTCCAGATGTTCCGATATTTACTATTCATGATAGTATATGGACCTCTGAACAAAACAAAGGATTAGTAATGCAAATTATGATAGAAGAATCAATGAAATTATTCGGATTAGAAGTTCATTTGAAGTAACTATTGTTATTTAGAAATAAATAATAAATTATTGAAACTAATACAATTCAGATTTTTTACCAATAGTCAAATTCGCCTGTATATAATTTGAGTCTAATACATTTTGGTTACCTAAAATAAATTTAGATCATTTTCTGTAATATAGTATTTTAGTTACACAATAGATTTAATATTTCTTCAGAATTTCCTCCTAACAATTTTACTTTTTTAGCGTCTTTGCACGCTCCAGAAAAGTCGTTTAAAACACCTTTTGCAAGAGCTCTACTATAATAAGAATCCTCATGATTTGGGTTTATTTCTATAGCTTTTGTATAATCTGCTATTGCTCCATAATTATCTTTTAAAGCAGATTTACAAATACCTCTATTAAAATATGCTTGTCCATATTTTGGATTTATTTCTATAGCTTTTGTATAATCTGCTATTGCTCCATAATTATCTTTTAAAG
>CAYYWZ010000043.1:33836-35246 GCA_964475415.1 uncultured Saprospiraceae bacterium
CTGTTTTTGAATTACCCCTTATATTATATGAAGTAAAATCTTTCGGATTAATTTCTATTGCTTTTGTGCAATCTGATATTGCTCCTTGGTAATCTCCAATTAAATATTTTGAAATAGACCTATTATAGTTAGCATCGTCATGTTTAGGGTTTATCTCTATAGCTTTTGTGTAATCTGCTATAGCTCCGTAATAATCTTGCAAATTTTTCTTTGCAACACCTCTATTGGAATAAGCGTCATAATCATTTGGGTTTATCTCTATAGCTTTTGTATAGTCAGCTATTGCTCCAGAATTATCTTTTAAAGCAAATTTGCTTACTCCTCTATTATAAAATGCAAGTCCATATTTTGGATTCAGCTCTATAGCTTTTGTATAGTCAGCTATTGCTCCGTAATAATCTCCATTATGGGATTTATCGAAAGCACTGTAAAAATATTCTTTTGAAGATTGAATTTTAAAATTTCTTTCAGGGTTAGGAAGTTCATTATCTTTCGCCTTATCATATCCAATTTTTATAGCCGCTAATCTTTTTGACTTAGATGGATGAGTAGAGTAAGAGTCGTCTTCGTCTGATGAAAGTAATTCAATGGCTGCGGATGTTTGCGCAAGCGTAGCTCCTAACTTAGCTAATATAAATCCTGCAAATTCATCACTTTCTAACTCTTGCTGTCGTTTTGCAGCTAAAGTTTTAGGTTCTAATATGTCCGTAGAGAGTAAAAGTATATCAATAGAGTGTCCATTAATATGATGTCCAACTTCATGTGCAAGTATAAATAGCTGAGACCAATTATTAGTATTTTCAACAATTTCATACATAAACTCTTTATCGTAAAGTATATACCTAAGACCTTTATATGATGTTGCTACCGCATTGCTTATTTCACCACATGGCTGTAATATGAACCTTTTAGAGACACCTATGACTGAGAGAATTCTATCCAAAGCAGATTCAGCGATTTCATCACTTAAAAAACTATTTACTTGAATGGCTAGACAAAGCTCAGAAGCTTCACTCGCATTATCATAGTGCTGAGCACATAATCCAAATGGTATTAAAATAAATAAAAGAATTTTCATCATAGTTTGTAATGTACTAGTTTGAGATTAGTTTATAATCTTAGGATGTTTCCAACAATATCCATCGCTATTGTCAGTCTGAATTTTACATCTATCACCTTCTTTAGTAGTTCCCTTGCATTGTCTAGATTTCGGGACATCCTCAAAACAATTTCCTCCTTTTTTCAATAGTTTTATCTTGTAAGTTTTACCACCGCCGATATTCGCGAATGCTGTTTCATTTTCAAAATATACAATACCGAAATCCTGCTCGTCTATATGTCCGCCAGAAGGAAAATTTAGTTCAATTAATTGTCCTGATTCTACTTCCGCTGTAAGCCTGTAAGAGGATT
>CAYYWZ010000044.1:0-1568 GCA_964475415.1 uncultured Saprospiraceae bacterium
ACATAGAAGAATCAAATGCCAGAAAGCTTAAGACTAGTAAGACAATTCCGCATATCAGTTGTATATTTATATAAAGAGACACCATATTAACTCAATGATAGTTAAAGCCATTTACCTCATTCATTATTGGTGGTTCCTATGACGACGACTTCACAAAATATTTAGATTGGATAAAAAATTTTAATAATTATACTTATTCTTCCATAACTGTCTGAGCCTATCAGAAATTTTTGCTTCCGCAGCATTATTGCCAATCTCATATAATTTATTGCCTGAAATTTCCTTAGGAAGAAATTCTTGATCTTGGAAATTATTCTCTCCGTTGTGTGAGTATAAGTAGTCTTTGCCATAATCCAGCTGTTTCATTAGTTGGGTAGGAGCGTTTCTTAGGTGTAGTGGTATGTTCAGGTTGCCAGTTTCTCTCACTAGGGATTGAGCATTCTTGATGGCTGCATAAGCGGTGTTGCTTTTGGGAGATGATGCGAGATAGATAGCACATTGAGACATAACGATGCGTCCTTCTGGCATACCTATTCTTTCTATGGCTTGGAAAGTATTGTTAGCGATAAGTAGGGCATTAGGATTAGCAAGGCCTATATCTTCTGAGGCAGCAATGAGCATACGTCGACAAATAAACTTAGGATCTTCACCGCCTTCGATCATTCTGGCTAAATAATATACAGCTGCATTAGGATCACTTCCTCTTATAGATTTAATAAAAGCTGACGCTAGGTCATAGTGCATCTCTCCCTGTTTGTCAAAGAGGACAAACTTATCTTGCAATACTTTTTCGGCAAGTTCATTTGTCAATATTATTTCTTCTGTTTCATGAAATTGGTTGACGACTAGTTCTAGACAGTTGTATAATTTCCGTGCATCACCACCAGAAAATTTAAGTAATGCCTCAGGCTCCTTAAGAGTGATATTTCTTTTGCTGAATATTTCATCTTCTTTTACAGCTCTATTCAGCAATTCTACTAATTGATCCTTTTCTAGATGTTTCAGTGTATATACCTGACATCTAGAAAGCAATGCAGAGATCACTTCGAAGGAAGGATTTTCTGTGGTAGCGCCTATAAGCGTGACGGTACCATCTTCGACAGATCCGAGAAGAGAATCTTGCTGAGATTTACTAAATCTATGTATCTCATCTATGAAGAGTATTGGATTAGGCTGGTTGAAGAATTGTTGTTTTTTTGCATTTGTCAAAGTTGCTCTGATATCTTTTACACCAGCATTTATGGCGCTAAGCTGATAGAAAACTCTTTCTGTGCTATTGGCTATTACCTTAGCAATGGTTGTCTTTCCTACTCCCGGCGGACCCCATAAGATCATGGAAGGGATATTGCCGTTTTCTATAACTTTACGCAGGGAGGCACCTTTACCCAAGATGTGTTCTTGGCCAACATAATGGTCTAAGTTTTTTGGGCGTAGTCTTTCTGCGAGTGGCTGCATATCCAATTGGCATTAATACTATAAAGATATGCTAAGCTTAATAGATACCTATGCGATTCTAGATATATTTACAGGATAATTAGAGACATTTTTTTAATTTCTAATAACCCCTC
>CAYYWZ010000044.1:1668-35027 GCA_964475415.1 uncultured Saprospiraceae bacterium
TTGACATACCTCTAATTGCTAAAATATTGCATAAGCTCAACATCAATATTGTTATCAATTTCTAATTAAGATCCTGAACTAGATAGGATAGTGGCAGTAAAGCTTAGGGTACCGTTTGTATTTCCAGGGTCATATCGACCTAGAAATCCAATGGTATCAGGCTGACAAAATGTAATTAGATTATAGTTGATTCCAGGATCGCCTCCCGAAGTTGTTCCCGTTAAGGATATCCCATAATCTAATATCGTAGCACCATATTATTGGGCCTTTACAGCTATTGGTGAACTACTAATGATGAATATTACAATAATACGCAGTAAATTAACTTTCCTGCTAATGGAAATTAAGGTCATATCAGCTTTTTTCAAATGGAAGCGTTTTTAGCACGAAAAATAATAAGATGACTACTTAAAGGTGAGTTTATACAAAATAAGAAAATCAAGTAATCTTAAAATCTATGGAATCAAGGTTCATACTAAATAATGCCGATCAGTATTTTAGGATTTTATGGATGATCAAGGCAAAAAAATCAAGATTATTTATGAATTAAATAATTGATTATCATTGATTTGTAATTACTGGTCTAGAAAATTGACAGATTATTTAAAAATTATCTTCCTCTAACCCAACCATCTTCCCAATTCTTACGTGTAACCTTATAACAACACGCACAAGTTCTACAATCACACAATAAGCTGAAGTGCAGGTCAATTCCAACAATTTATGTGTTTCTTTTACTAGAATCACATACTACACTTTAGCGATAAGCAATTAAGAAATGCTGATCAATAAAGACTATTTCTGTACTTTGTGTACAGGAATAGTCTTAATTTTTATTCTTAATTAATGAATGTAGAAGCATTTCTCATAGAAGCTTGCAAAAAAAGCGATAGTAAAGCACAGTATACCATGTATGCTGAGTGCTACAATCTACTTATGAGTATATGTGTCAGATACATGAATGATAGGGCTTCCGCTAAGGCCATAATGAATCAAGGTTTTTATAAAATATTAACCAATCTTGACAAATATAAAGAAGAAGTTCCTTTTGAGGCTTGGATAAGTAGGATAATGGTTAACACCATTATTGATGACTTCAGAAAGGAAAAGAAACGGCTTAGCATATTTGAAAGTTTAGAGAATCTAATAGAGAAAAAGCAATTTGATAGGATTGTATACAATCAGGTCGAAGAAACATTTCTTGCGGAGGACTTAGAAAGAATGTTGATGCAGGTTCCTAAAATGAGTAGAGTTGTTTTTTCTATGTATGCTATAGATGGTTACAAACATAGAGAAATTGCAAAGGAGTTAGGCATAAGTGAGAATACCTCTAAGTGGCATCTCGCTACAGCTAGAAAGAAGCTACAAGGATTATTAAATAAAGAAATGAAACCCACTAAATATCTGAATTATGGATAAAAATAATCTAGATAGACTGTTTAAAAATAAACTGCAAGATCGAAAGTTCGATGTAGATCGGAAGCAATGGATGGCTATGGAAAATATTATTAGCCAAGGTAATGTTGCCACACCTAAACAAAGTAAGAAAAGATATGTCCTGTTATTTTCTATCGTACTGCTTAGTGCAATTTCTATTCTGACCGGTATTTACTTGTTTAATGGAATCTCTGAAGATAATACGATACTATCTGAAACGCCAATAGCTAAAATAAAGCTCAAAGAAAAAACTACACGAGTATTAGATATTGTAAGTACTCCTGAAAATCTTGAAGAAAAAGTCAAGGAGTCTCTAGAAAGCAAAACTGAACCATCATTAGTTCTTTCTGAAAATAATCTTCAAGGAGAAAAAGTTTCTAATATTGGAAACCAACTATTTGATAAGCTTTCTCAGCGGTCACTTGAAAAAAGTAGCAGAGAATCTAAGATCTATACAACTAACACTGCAAAGGAAGAAGATCTAAATATTAGACTATCAGCTTTTAGTGATCCTAGTGATCTTAAAGTAATAGAAAATAATGATGTGAAAATTGGTAGTTCAGCTTTTGCAGAAACTAAGTCTCAACAATCACTTAATCATACTTATATACAACCATTAGTGAGTGTGGAGCATGTAACAAACTTACTTCCTATTGCTCAAAAATACTTTAGTCCTAATTACGCTCGAGAAGGGATGATAAAAGTCATAAATAATACAATTAAGCAGAGAGGTGTCTACGCTCAATATAAGAGTATACAAAATGGAAATACTATCTCAGCCGGAGTTTATTATGGTGTAAAAATTTATAACAATTGGAGTCTTGTTGTTGCACCTGCTTATGAGTATGCTCAAGTAAACTCTTTTATACTTGCCGAGCAGTCTGACAATGTATTTGGCTTTAGTGTGCAGGATTATAACCAGCAAATTCTGGCCAATAAAATCCATAGGATTTCAATTCCTGTAAGCCTTCATTATAATCATAATAATCACCTCGTTGGGGCTGGTGTTGTATTTCAGAGACCGATTGCAGTAGGTGCAGAAAAAACTATTTATATAGGGGAGCAGGTGGCAGAAGAGAAAAAGATTTGGGTAGATACGGATCTTTATGATAGAAGTGATTTTAATGGTAGATTTTCTTACGAATATTTTATTGCTCCACGTTTAGGCTTAGGGGTAAATTATGACTTCCCACTGACTAAGCAAGCAAGTTTTAATAATCAGAGCTCTATAGGCTTACAGTTAAAAATGAACATATAAATGAATAAAGTATTATTTCTCTTTTTTACGCTGATAATTATAGGATCTTGTACAACAGAGGGAATAGAACCTCCTGTAAATAATGAACCCATTTTCGAGATAAGTGCTACTTTAGCAGGTGAGGAATTAATTATTGCTGCAGGTAAAGAAGGTTACCAGATGCAATCTAATTTCCAAGAAGACAGCGACGGAAATATTAATTATATATCGAGTTTTAATCTTGTAGATGGACAACAAGGAAGACAGTTGAAATTTGTTTTTGATGCCTTTCCCAAAATGACAAATGTAGATGATCTAGCTACTTATTTAACAACTGAAAGTATACCCTATAGTCTTAATTTTACTGGAGTAGAAGGTCTAAGCTTATTGCCTTTTACAGATGATATTAATATGCCCTTTACAACGTCTTGGTCTATCGGTTCTCAGCCAATGACAACAACTCTTATGCCTCTTATTAAGCTTGCTGAACTTAGGGGTAATAATTTTGTCAATGTGCAATACAACATCAACATAAGTGATCAGTTTAAGGGTAGCTTCATTAGTAATTTTAATCTAGAGTTGACTTCCTCATGTAATGCGCTGATTGAATTTCAGCCTACAGCTGATAAATTAGAATTGACTTTGGCCTCTTTTACTCAGTTTCCTAATATGATTTCATGGAATAATGGGGAGACATCTAAGATTAATATTGTAGATCTAGAAGCTCAAGAAATATCAGTAGATATTAGCAGTGATTTTTGTGATCTCGCCGCTCAGATAGAAATAATTAATACTGAGATAATACCCGCTAGACTTGGTTTTGATCAAGTGCTTTCTTACGGTCCAGCTAATGAGTTTGTAGGGAAAGGACTTATTATAGAATATGTAGATGAACTAGGTGTAGAATATAGATCTGATCATGGAGAGCAGACAGATTTCCTTATTGATGTAAAGGAAGTTAGAGCTTATGAAACAAACAATGCTGGACAAGCTACGGTTATTGCAGATATGTTGGTCAATTGTAAACTGTTCACTCTAGATAGCCAAAATTCTATAGACTTAAAAGATGCAGAGCTTTCTATAGCTATTGCTTATCCGCAACAATAATATATTTTCTTGGAAGCAGAAATAGGATATGCCTTATTAGACGATATCTTTCTAAAACATCGAAAGCCTGATGAGGCAATTGCTATGGAAGCCTATATGAAGCATAAGTTTTCTTTTTATGGTATCAAAGCTCCAGAAAGGAGGAAGCTATTTACACAAGTATGGAGAGAGATAAAACCTAAGAAGGCGGACGAGACCTATTATAAGTTTCTACAACTTTGTTGGAATAGCGAATATAGAGAAATGCAAATGTCTGCGATGGATGCTATGGACCAGTTGATTAAAAAAATGGATAAAAGTTGGATTCCTCATTTAGAAAGTTTTATCCTAGAAAAATCATGGTGGGACTCCGTAGATTGGCTAGCTGTAAATGGAGTAGGACGCATGTTTGATAAGTATCCTGAAGAAAGAGATAAGTACATCTATCGATGGATAGAATCAGAGAGTATATGGCTGCAGCGAACGGCTATTCTTTTTCAGCTGAAATACAAAGAAAAAATTGATTGGAATGTTATGCAGGATTTTATCCTAAAGACATCTGGTACGAAAGAGTTTTTCATAAACAAAGCTTCTGGATGGGCTCTGAGAGAATACTCAAAAACCAATCCAGAAGCAGTCTTGCAATTTGTGAATGATCATCCTGATCTTTCTAGTCTTACTAAGCGAGAAGCGCTTAAACATATTGTTGCCTAGCTTAGCTAATTAGTTCTTTACGGTTATATCTCCATCTTCCGTAGAGATTTCAACCTTTGTCTCACTTGTATTTTTAGTAGATACGATAGTTTTCCTTTTATCTTGTTTTATAGTCTTAAAATCACCGCTAGTGTGCACTGATCCATCTTCGTGACTTAAGGTAAAAGTAGCATCACCAGAAAGCAATTCCATAACAACGTCACCATCTTCCGTTGTTATTTTATGCTCTCCCGAACCGGCTAGTGAGGTTCTCAAATGTACATTACCGTCTTCATTAGAAATTTGGCAAGCAGTTAGAGAACTTCTATTAATATTTAGATTTCCATCCTCGAGAACAGCATCTAGTTTTCCATTTATTTCTTGTATATCTATATTGCCATCTTCAGAATGGAATTGTGCCGTCTCAGTAATTTTTCCAAGCATAGAGACATTACCATCTTCTGTTAGAATTTTTACATTTTTTAGTTCAGAGTTTTGGATGTCTAAATCACCGTCTTCTAGAACTGCCTCCAAGTTTCCATTCAAGTTTTCTAACTTGATGTTACCATCTTCTGAAATAATATTAAGATGAGCTGATTGAGGTGCATTTATAGTTATTCTATAATCAGTTTTCTTTGAGTATTTCCAATGGCTATTTCCTTTCTTATTAGGAACGATATGATCATCTAAGGTGATATCGCCTCCTTTTTCTTTTACAATAACACTAAATTTCTGTTCGGCAACACGCTTGCCAGTTACCTTTCGATAAACAACTATGTGTACATCGGAACGATTACTACCTTCTATAGATATATCAGCGTCAGATGCGTTAAGAAATATAGTCCCATCTGATCCGAGAGAATAAGTTTCATTTACTTCATAGATGTTCTCTTGGCTAAATAATAATTGAGCAAATAAACTTAGGATAAGGAGGAATGGATACTTCATAATAATTTTTAGTTTAGTGTTGTCTTCTAAGATAAATATATTTTCAGTTTGTGTTATATAGCAAAGACTAACTAATTACTAAAAGGTTGCATCTAGTTATACTATAAAGAATATAAATAAAAAAAAAAGCTGCTCATTTTAGATAAGCAGCTTTATTAAATATTAATATTTATTTCTAGTCTTTTATTATTCTTTTAGGAGTTGGTGGTACAAGTTCATCCGTTATTCTATCAGCTTTGAAGATGTACTTAAGAGCTGAGTATATTCCACCTGCATGTACAGAAACAGTTCTGTTTTTCTCGTCATCAAATATAAACTTACCAGGAAGTGATTCTATATTGCCATCAAAAATAAGACCTACAGCTTCACCATTTTTATTGATAAGTGGACTTCCTGAATTACCTCCTATAATATCGTTTGTCGATACAAGATTCAGCGGAGTCTTCAATAATTCCATAGGTGGATTAGCCCATTTTTCGGGTAGTGCCCATGGGCTTTCTTGCTTGTTAGAATAATGTCTATCATACAGCCCGAAGTAAGTTGTCATAAACGGAGCCTCTGTTCCATTGTAATCATAACCTTTGACAAGTCCATCTGAAATCCTTAGGGTGAAGGTGGCATCAGGAGGAAGACTCGTGCCGAATACCTGAAAAGTTTGATTAGCTATTTTGCTTTCTAGTTGTTTTCTAGGTTCTGATGAGCCTCTGTATAATTTGACAGCTTCTACATATTGAGGTATTAGTACGACAGCTGCTTTGACGAGGGGATCTTCTGCTTTTTTTATATTCTTATCTTTTGACAAGAACTTCTTAGAATCTTCTATTTTGTTAAACTTTGTTTCGGAAACTAGATCTGTAACATACTGATTTATTGATTTTCCATTGAGTAAACTTGTAAGTGTGTTATTATCAGAAGGAATATCAGCTTGTATCTCTTCTAGAAGTAGAATAAACATATTTACTTCATCCGGATTATTCAGATTTTGTGCCTTGGCAACTAGATCATCCTTAGCAGCAGATAGTTCAGTAGCCGGAACATCCGTCTCTATCAGATCTTTATATGCGTTAATATCATGTAAAAGTAGAAGTATCCAGCCTCTTAGTCTACTAGGCCCTAGGTGATTTATTGCCCATGCATGAGGAGATAGTTTCTCATATTCTTTTTCTAAGTCATCCCAGTAACTTACACCGGATGATTGGGCTCGAATTATTTTTTCCATTTCTATCTTTCGACCCATAAGTTCTTCATTCTTAAGCCCTTTTTCCACTCCGCTAATAGCTTTTATAGAATTGGATAGATTAAACATGTCTCCCAATAAGGCTTGTGCTTCTTTATCTCTTGTAGGGTCATCCTTCATTTCGTCATAGCTTTCTTGCATCAGCGCATGTCTATTTCTTAGAAATCTAAGATTCATATTATATCTGAAATCTCTATCATAATTTAACTGAGCAACAGTTCTATATCTTTCTGTACTTCCAGGATTACCTACAACAAAAACTGGCTCATTTTCTTGTATACCTTCTATGTTGAATTCAAGGTAATTAGCTGATGTGTTTAGTGGATTACCTTCTTCATCATATGCTCTCCAGAAAGTACAATCTAAGTTGTATCTAGGGTAGGTAAAGTTGTCAGGATCTCCACCATAGAACCCTAAATCTAGTTCTGGAATAAATACTAATCTAATATCAGTATACTTCTTATAACCATAAAGAGAGAATCTTCCTCCAGAATAGAAGCTTACTGCTTGTAATCTCAATCCTGCCCATTCAGGATTGTTGCTATATTCTGATTTTATCTGATCTAATGCTTCCTTAGAACTCATAGAAGCATCTCCTTTTTTCATAGTCATCAACTTCATTACAGCATCTGTAATATCTTCTGTTTTTACCATCTGTTCTACAAATAGATCATCCACTCTACGTTCGTCATTTTGACTTACTGCGTAGTATCCATTCTTGTCAAAATTTTCTGATGCTCCTTGCACCTTATTTGCAACGTCTCTAGAACAATGATGATTAGTCATGATGAGTCCATTAGGAGAAACAAATGATGCAGAACACCATGTAGCAAATCTTAAAGAGCTCAGCCTTACATCTTCAAGCCACTCGTCCGTTACATCAAAATCATATGCCTCTTTGAACCAATCTTTTGGCGGATTTTCAAAAGTCCACATTTTCCCAAAATCAAAAGGAGAAGCTTCTTTTTCTTGACCATGAAGAGAGAAACTTATTACTAATAGAAGGGTAAAACTTAATACAGTTATTTTTTTCATAGATATTGTTTAATAAGGTATTGCAAGATTGTCGAATACGGCTCTAAATTATAATTTTAATTAATTTATTTAAGGTCTAGTAATTTTTTGTTTGCCATATATTTTAACCTAGTGTTAGTATTGATAAATTAATCCGATAGAGGTAATCTATTATTGAGTTATAGATATGATTGGATTTGAAGCTTTTTTCGTCTTTATTAATAATGTAAATAGGCTTGCGATAATAAGAAGGCATCCAGCAAAAGTTATGGCATTTCTGGGGTCGTTTCCAAGAAAATTCTTGAGAATATATCCAAATGATAAGGTCTGAATAATCATAGGGATTACTATCATCATGTTAATGATGCCCATATATACGCCATATCTTTCTTTAGGTATCTCACCAACAACTATTAAGTAGGGGATTCCCATCATACTTGCCCATCCTATACCAAATCCAGTAATCGCAAAGAATAGCATGTTCTTATCCGATATATTAGGAAAAGCAAGAAAGCCCACTGCAGCAATAATAAGGCAGAAAGCATGTACATATCTAGGGCTATATTTTTTTGCGAGTCCTACAAGAGAAAAGGCAACTAAAAAGGTTACTATGTTGTACCAGCCATTAACTAATCCGGACCAACCTACAGCCTCACTATATGCTTGCTCATTATTTAATGGTGTAGCATTCCATACGGACAATGCTATACTTTTAGAAGAGTTTTGCCAATAACAGAATAGTGCATACCACTGAAAAAGATAGACAAGGGCTAGTTGCCACATTACTTTAGGCATATCTTTAATAGCAGAAAATATTTCTATAAGAGGGCTAAGAACACTTCCTTTATGATTTCTTAATTCTTCTAATTCCTCGTCAGTAGGTGGATTTTCTTCTGTCTTGCTCATACTCCATAAGATCGAAGCTATGGAACAAAAAGCACCTAAAAAGAACGAGGCATAAACCCAGTTAGGCAAAGAACCCGTTTTCCCTATTATAATCAGCGGGAATATAAATAAGGAAAGATTAGCTAAGGTTTGACCTAATCCTGTAAAGAAGCTTTGCATTTGGAAACCAAGTGGACGCTGTTCATCATCTAGTTTGTCTGCTATAAGAGCCCTGTAAGGTTCCATAGCCGTATTGTTACCTGCATCTAAAATCCATAAGAGTCCTGCAGCCATCCATAGAGAACTACTAAACGGAAAAATTAATAAGGTAAGACTACATAATATAGCACCTATCAAAAAATAAGGTTTCCTTCTACCAAATCTGGGACTCCATGTCTTATCACTCAGAGCGCCTATTATTGGCTGAACAAGTAATCCTGTGACAGGGCCAGCAAGGTGTAATATAGGTATTTGATCAGGAGAAGCTCCCAGGAAATCATAAATAGGAGTAACAGCACTCTGTTGTAACCCGAAACTGTATTGTATTCCGAAAAAACCAACATTCATGTTTAGAATCTGCCAAAAACTCAATTTAGATTTACGGGACATATATAAGCTATATTGTATTTACTTCCTAAAGATAGAATATAGATCGTAAAATCAACAATAGTTAGAGGATTACAAAAACATCTATAGATTATAAAACGAATTACTTCTGAATCTTGAACCTAGTTTATATTAAGTTCTATCGCTTCTTTACTATTTTTCAGATCTATTTTGATTGACTGATAGAGTTGTTCTAGATGCTCTATAGTATTACTTTCGTTCTGTAGATGTCTGTCAAATTGGTTAAAATTCTCATCAATTCTAGTTTTAATCTTTGAAGAATAATTTTTCAATTTTTCAGCAACTTCATATTTAAGTGCATTTCTTCCTTTCTCTATTTCTTCCTTGAAGGTATTTAGTATTTTTTTTCTTTTCAATCCTACCGTCACGCCTGCAAAAAGTAATCCCACAGTTGTGAGTATTCCTCCAGTAACATCGAACACTGCAGCATTCGTTACAGTAGCTATAATTACTCCTACTACAGCAATACCGCCCCCAGCAGCAAGGCTAGGAGTGATATTATTATCGTTGCCTAACACTTCTTCATCATAGAAATTCTCTGATTTTTTAAGAAAATCCGAAAATGCCAGTTGTAGATCCTTAAGAACGTTAGCTCTTTTTTCAGCTATATCAGCAAAGATTTCGTGATTGTCTTTCAGTATTGTTTCACTATCCTTGATCCTCCTATCAACTAGCTTACCCATCTCTTGGATACTATCTGCAATTTCTATAACGCCGTCGTTCAGTCGATCTCTCAGAGATGTGTTTAGTTGCAGTTCAAAATCTTTAGCTAAATTATCCAAGTATTCTTTAGGTGATTTTTCAAAACCGAACATAGAATTAAAAGAGCGTTTTAGCATAGAAGTGAAAGAGATACCTTTTTTTAATTCTTCCTCCTTTTTTCTAGTAATCCTGTCATAGGTGGCGAGTAGATTTTCTACAAGAATATCTATCTGTCTCTCTGTTTTCTTTTCTTGATCCGTTAGCGTTATAGATATTTCTTCTCTAAACTTTATATCTGCTTCATATTGTTTTCTTCGTATAAGTAAGCCATCATATATTTTCTCATTGATATTGTAAGAGGTATCTGTTATATTGCCCAGCTTCAGAAATGGAGCTCTGCCTCCAGTTATATTTTCATCTATATATTTCCTTACCGGTATGTAGCCGCTATTTTCCTTATCTCCTTCTTTTTCCATTTTTGCAGAAACAGAAAATACATTAGGATTAGAGATACCTTTTTTCTGTGCGTATTCTTTTACTCCATTATAATTTGTAACGAGATCTTCTGGAGTCATAAGATCTTTTTGCTGAAGAATAAATATTATTTTTTTTCTCCACTCATCTTTTATAAAATCAAAGAATTCCCAAGCTGACTGTCTGTACGGGTTTTTAGATTCAAAAACAAAGATGATAAGATCTGAGGCAGGAATAAACCTTTCGGTTATCTCCTGATGATGGTCTACAATTGTGTTTGTTCCAGGTGTATCGACAACTGCTATTTCTTTAAGTTTTTCTTCTGGTAGGTAAATTCTTTTTAGGTAATCATTAATGTATTCCTCTCTTTGTACTTCTCCGTAGACAATCTGCTGGATCGTATCGGTCATCGGAGAGGCGGCAACCTTACATATATCTTGCCCTGTATCTAGGAGGGCATTTATAAAAGAGCTTTTACCAGCTTTTACTTCCCCTACAATAACAAACATGAAAGGGTCAGAAATTCTATCTTGTAGGTCTGTTATAGTTTCGTTTAGATTCTTATGATTGATCTCAGAGGTAAGATTAGATAATCTGCTTATTGTAGAATCCAGCTTTGAACGTAGAGCATGTAGTTTTTCCAATGTAGTGTGTTTTGAAACAAAAATATGCTTATTTGACGATAATACATTCCAGAAAGGAACATAATGAAGTAAATATTATTCTAGTATCACTTTTTTGTTTTTTATATAATAGACTGCTTCAGGGCCTACACAAAAGAGTAGATCCAAGATGGACATATAAGGTACAAACCCATATTTGTCTTCAAATACTTGATTATACCTTATCTCTAGGAATACTTTGTGCTGGATTTTTTTGTATAACTCAGATTTGGTATTCCTAAGATCATATTTACATTCTGTAAGATACTCCCTTGTATATAGTGGAGCACTATCTTCATCGATAGCCTTGCGAACGAATAAATCAATTGCTTTATTTAGCTCCCATAAGAACTCATAGTTACGATATAAGATTTCCTTTATTTCAGTAATATAATAGACATAATAAGGTGAATTGCCGTAACAGCTTGCTAGTGTATCTAGATGTTGTGCTACCCAGTTTGTGTTATAATTTATGCTTACTTGATGGATAGGAGTTTGTTCATTTTTACCCTTGGATAGAGGAACCGATAAATTTAGTTCTCCATTAGGACCTAATACTTTTGTTCTATTTCGGTTAGAACGCTTCTGATAATTCTCCTTATGTTCTATAAGAACATGATTATTGTTATTGGATATTTTATAGAATTCTATGCCAGCAAAATATTGTGTAGAGAAAATAATATCAGATGTCATAGATATGTAGTGCTATAAGTTTGTGAAAATCAAATATGATAAAATACACGCTATGAAGTTGAATTTAAGTTTGGGAATTTCAGAAAAACTTTTGTCATTTAGTTTGCAAAAATGACCAGAAAAATTGTCAATTAAGATTCCATTTGGGCCCTCGTTTATATTTTTTTAAATCAAATATGAGGGTATATGAAATTAGTATACATATAACATATTTATATATTTAATAATTTATTTAACAATTAGTTATAGGTATTATGCTATAAATATTATATATGTTAAATATATATGTAAATTGGATTTTGGCGATAAGATATTAACTTATTTTGATCAATTTTAGCTTATGTAATTCACGTTACATTTAAGATTATTTACTGTTATTGTATTTATTTTTTTTATAAGTTTGGAGAGTAATTAGTAATACAATTACACAACACATTTACACCTCTTACACCTTACCCTTTATACATTTACTTATCCTTAATTTTACACATTAGTGTAGTTTCTATACTATTGTTTAAAACGTACATTTTTTTAAGCACCATAATAAGAAATAGATAAACTTACTATTTATCTAATAGACATGAAAATGTTATAACTCACCCTTATTTCTGATATATACGATTACGTATATGGATAGATAGTTAATTCATTATAACACCTTTATTTGATTTTGAATTACTGGATCAAGCATAGATTTTAGCCGGCAAAACTTGGTATAACACTTTAGAATCAAATTTAAGACAAATAGGACTGGTGGTTCTTTGATGTCTTGAGTTAAAGAATTTTCAATTAAAAAAATAAAGTTATGAAAAAATTAATACTAGGCTTAATAATGATATTCTCTATAAACTTAATGAATGCTCAAGTTTTTAACCTGGAAAAACAAGATGCTAAGTCATTAAATATTATTGAAGAATTTACAAAATACGAAGTTTATAATTTAGCACTCGCTGATCTGTCTGCTTACCTAGAAGAACAAAACGGGGCGAAAGTCCAATTAAAAAATGATGATTATACTTGGGATATAGAATTCGTTCCTAACAGTATACTTGGACCTGATTTCCATGTAACAGAGCTCACTCCTCAAGGAAAAATAAGAACAAAATATAACGAAACACATAGTTATATAGCCTATGTAGATGGTCAGAAGACACCATCTAGATTCTATATCTCTGATAATAGAATTCAAGGAAGACTAGAATACAGAAATCAAACATTCATGATAGAGTCATTGAAAAAATATGATAACTACTCAGAAATGAATCATGTAATCATGTATGATGTTAATGATAGAACAAAAGACGATGAAGAAGAGAAGCATGTATGTGATCTGTTGCCATCTTTTGATGATGTAGCAAGTGAAACGGAAATAGTAAATAGAGAAAGTGGGCAGAGAAGTACTTGTGTAGAATTTGAAGTGGCAGTAGCTGCTGATTACCTAATGTTCAACTACCATGGAAGTATAGAAGATGTTATTGCTTTTATGGTTACTGTAATAAATGATGTAGAGGGGACGTATAGCGCCGCCTTCAACAGTGAAATTCAATTTCAATTTGTCGAGCTATTAGTATCCACCTGCGACGAGTGCGACCCCTGGACATCATCTACTAACAATGTTGAACTGATAGGAGACTTTAGAGGATGGGGATTAGATGGAGGTTTTGATAATGAGTATGATTTTGCAAGTCTATGGACTAAAAGAGTTCTAGACAATAACGTAGCAGGATCAGCCTATGGAAATGGAATTTGTGGATCTAATCCTTATAACTTACTTAGACATTGGACAAATAATGCTAATAAGCTTAGAGTTATGGTAAGTCATGAAATAGGACACGGGATGGGTGCAGGACATAATTATACGCATGGAGATCAATGTGCAAATAACGGTAGACCTAGATTGATCATGGATCCTCAGGTATACCAATCAGCGCAGGCATGGTCGACAGGCGAAGAAGAATGTGCACTAAACGCTACCTTAGTAATAAATAATAAGATTGCAGAGGCAACTTGTCTTGATTCTAATTGTGGAGAAAACTACTGCAATAACGTAGAAGAACTACAGGTAGAAGACGTTTATGCTAACTACACATCTGTAACTTGGCAAGCGGAAGAAGGTGCAATATGTAATGTAAAATTGAAAATAGAAGGAGAAGATGAATATGTTACTGAATTCCTAATGGAGGGTACTAGTTGCACTTTTACAAATGAACTTCAGCCGGAAACAAATTATGTTTTTATAATTACTGGAGTATGTGGACCTGATGAGTCAGATATCAAAAGTGCTTTCTTTACAACCCCCGAAGCATCGCAAGTTATTCCTGTAGAATTAATTTCATTTTCAGCAGAACTTAATGAAAAGAAGGTAGATCTTGCTTGGGAAACAGCATCGGAAATAAATAGTGATTATTTCCAAATTATGAGATCTACAGATGGGATAAATTTTGTAGAACTTGGAACTGTTGAAAGTAAGGGTAGTACAGTCGAATTACAATCCTATGGTTTTATTGACAATCGTCCTAGTGTAGGCGCTAACTACTATACTTTAGTGCAAAATGACTTTGATGGTAGACAAGAAACTTTTGAAACCAAAGTGGTTACCTACAGACAAGCTAAAGAAAATTTATCATTGACAGTAGCAAGGCAGACAGCAAATGAAGTGGAGCTATCAATCAGTGATGAGTACCTCTCACCTATAACAATAACAATAGTAGATGCTCAGGGCAAGGTACTTAATTCAAGAATAAATCAGCAAACGGGAAATATTAGATTAGATACTTCTAATTATAGTGCAGGTATATACTTTGTTGTTGCAACAACACAACTTGGTAAAGAGACATTGAAATTTATGAAGATCTAGAACTAATATCATTACCTGTATTAACTGGCTTGACTAATCGAACTACTTCTTAAGTTCGAGATAGTCAGGCTTTTTTTATTTTTACTCTATGAAGGTGTTTCAGAATTATCTTAAAAAACAAGCTTTGTTTCCTAGTTTTATAGAATCACATCCCAAATCTGAACTAGATTTGATAATAGTTATACCTGCATATAAAGAAAGAGAAACAATAGTTTCTTGTCTGCAATCTATACAAGAAAATAGTTTAAGCAATTATATGGTAGAGCTTATTGTTGTGGTAAACTGTAGAGGGGATGATGATCCAAGTATAAAACAGTCAAGTAAGGAGACTGTCATCTTAGTACAACAAGAGAAAGAAAGAAACTCAAACACAAACCTCGATATTCACTGTATAGAAGTTCAGTTTAAGAATAAGAAGAAGGGTGGTGTAGGTCTGGCGAGAAAGGTAGGAATGGACGAAGCTATAAGAAGATTTGACATGCTGAAAACAGCGGGTTTAATAGCTTGTCTAGATGCTGATTGTTCTGTAGAATCTGATTACTGCGAAAAAATAATTCATGGATTTTCAATTAATGAAAAGAAAGCAGCGGCTAGCATTTATTTTGAACACCCATTAGAAACTATCCATCCAGAACATATTACGCAGTACGAATTACATCTAAGATACTTTATCGATATACAGCGTGAAATAGGATTGCCATTTGCCTATCATACAGTAGGTAGTAGTATGGCTGTGAGAGCTGAAGCATATTGCAAAATGGGTGGTATGAATGTAAGGAAAGCTGGAGAGGATTTTTATTTTTTACAAAAATTCATCGCTGTAGAAAGTTGTTTTGAGATTAATGATACAACAGTATATCCTAGCGGAAGGAATTCAGATAGAGTACCATTTGGAACAGGTAGAGCAGTTAGTGAACTAGAAGTAAGTAAGGTCTATCATACCTATAATCTTGCGAGTTTTTATAGACTAGAACCTTTTATTCAGTTGGTAAAGTCATATGACTTAGATAAAATATATAAAGGATACAAACAACTAGATTCCAGTCTTGTCTCCTTTCTAGAGAAGGAATCTTTTGAAGAAGAGATGCATTCAATATTTCAGCATACTACTCAGAAAAGCACCTACCTAAAAAGATTTTTTCAATGGTTTAATGCATTTAGATTTATGAAATGTATCCATCATATGAGAGATGCTTCCTTTCCTGTTAGACCGGTAGAAAAAGAAGTAGAAATATATTTACATAAAAATTATAATATAGAAAAGACATCTATGCAAGAACAACTTATATACCTTAGAGATAGCCAGAGAACTTCGTCTTGGGCTTAATGCAAGGCAGGTCTTATTGGTAAATTATCTATAATTTCTGATTCGATATCTACCCACCATTTCAGTCTATCGTATACCTTATCCTTATCAAAGTACTCTAGGGCCATTTTAACAAATATATGTCCATGCTTAGCTTCAGAGACCCACAGCATTTTATAAAACTTCTTCAGTTCAGGATCTTCTAGGCCTTCTGCTACCATACGAAAACGCTCGGCGCCTCTAGTCTCTACAATGGATGCAATAAGCAGCCTATCCATGAAACGCTCGTCTCTCCCAGAGTGACAGTTTTTTAGTAAAGCCTCTAGGTAGGGATCTTTGCCTATTGAGTGTTCTAGGGGTATTCCTCTCGATGCCATAAGATCATAGACCTGCTTAAAATGATCGAGTTCTTCTATTCCGGTTTCTATGAGAAGGGGTATGATTTCTTTTCTATCGGGATATTTTGCTACAAAACTCATAGCCATAGCTGAAGCTTTACGCTCACAATCAGCATGGTCTTGTAAGAATTTATCAAAATCCCCAAGAACAGCATCTAGCCATTCTGACTTACTCGCTATAGCGAGATCTAAGTTTAATTTCAAAGTATATAGTTTAAGCTACAGCACTTTTGTAAATGAAAAACAGTAATATAAGTAGCACAATGGTTACTATAATCGTAACCTTGAAGAATTGTTTTTCTTGCTCTTTACTTCTTTTTTCAGCTTTTTTCTTCCTTGAAGATTTTGTCATAATATCAATTTTGCTGTTAATTTACAATCTTATCGACAATTTACAAATACAATCTTTGTGTCTCGTAAAATTCTTGAATTCTTCTATCTATAATTATATCTCTCGGGCGTAGTGGTTTTTTGAGAATTAAGCCTTCAAAAGTTTTACATCTTGATAGGGCAACATAGGTCTGTCCATAATCAAAAGCGCCTCTTCCTAGATCTACAATTACATGCTCAAATGATTTTCCTTGACTCTTATGTATGGTCATCGCCCATGCAAGTTTTAAGGGTATTTGGCTAAAGACTCCTACAACCTCAGTTTTAAATTTTGATGGATTTTCTGGATCGACCACATATTTAGTGATTTCCCAATCCATTTTGGAAACTTCGATGGTTTTTCCGCCATGATATTTTCCATGTAATCTTACTGTTACGGACTGGTTATCCATAGATAATATGGTACCTAGGCTCCCATTTACAAATCTTTTTTGTGGATCATTTTTTACAAACATCACCTGTGCATCATCTTTAAGTCTAAGGGTAATATCTGTAGGGAAAATACGTTCAGAAAACTTCCCACTTACGGTACCGTTAAAGAAGCGATCTGGCTTATTTAGTGCATTGAGTGCGCTGGCATTCAGTCCATTAGCTATAGCATTAGTACTACATAGTGTAATGTAAGATTGGTCGGGTTCAGCTTCTATACTAGCTCTTTCATTAAGGTCTATGAGATCATCTTCGTCAAAGGTATTTCGTCTGATGTTGTCGAGAAGCTGTATAAATCTTTTTTCATTCTGACGATATACGGTATGTAGTTCTATCATCTGTAAGTTCTCGCAGCTTTTGTAAGCTCGAGAAGAAAAGAAGTAAGGAGACTCATAGCGTTCTGTAAGAATCTTCCTTTCGTAAGGGGATGCAATAACAGGGGGAAGCTGAAACAAATCACCAAAAAACAATACTTGTACACCACCAAAAGGTCTAGCCACCTCTCTATTTTTTTGTAAAAATATATCTATAGTATCCAAGAGGTCTGCTCTTACCATAGAGATCTCATCTATAATCAGTATGTCAATCTTTTTGTACAGTCTGTGATTTTTTCTTTTGTAAATATCTGAGGCTTGAATCATTTTAGGAGGTAGTCCGAAAAAAGAATGAATGGTTTGTCCTCCTACATTAAGCGCAGCAATTCCAGTCGGCGCTAGGGTTACAACATTTTGTTTTGATGTGCGCTTAAACAAGTTGAGAAGAGTTGATTTTCCTGTTCCAGCTCTTCCCGTGATGAAAAAACTATGTTTATTTCCCTCTATCTCGTTAAGGATGTCACGGAATTCTTTGCTGAGACTTATGGGTTGTAATTTTTCCAAATATATTTTAGACTTTCTTAGCTAAATATACAAAAACGGGAAAGTGATCACTGTATCCTCCTTTATATTCCATACCGCCAAAAGTTCGGAAAGGGTAACCCTTATATTGTCCAGACCTTTGAATTAGAAATTTCTTGTTGAATATGATGGTTTTATAATGGAAATAGCCTTCTTGATCTTTGTCTACAACTCCACTAGTAAACATAATCTGATCAAAAAGACTCCAAGCATCTCTGTATGCATTCGATCCGATTCCTCTTCTGTAGAAATCGTTCATAGGGTTAAATACATCTCCAGCTTTTACATCTTCCTTTTTATATTTAGCTCTTAGAAAACTCTTTACACTTTCATCACTAGGATCATCATTAAGATCGCCCATAACAAATACCTTAGCATTAATATCTATCTGTGTGAGAGAGTCTATAACTTCTCTGCATATCTTAGCTCCTTTGTTTCTGTAGGTAGCCGTCTTGGATTGTCCCCCCCGCCTTGAAGGCCAGTGGTTTACTAGGAAGTGCATCTTGTCATTATCCAATTCTCCTTCTACATATAGTATTTCTCTAGTCCTTCTAAGGGAACCATCACTATTATAGTTAGGCAGTGGGATGAGTTTAAAAGTATCCAACTTAAAATGTTCATCCTTATATAGTAGAGCTACATCTATACCTCTAAAATCTGGAGAATCCTGGTGTACGATCTTATAGTGTCTCTTTTCTAGCAAAGGGTGATTAACTAGATCCTCTAAGACTTTTCTGTTTTCTACTTCTGAAAGACCAATGATGGAAGCTCCAGTAGGAGATAATTCAGTACCTATTTGGGATATAGCATAAGCCATATTCCCTAGTTTCTCTTGATATCTTTCTTCTGTCCACGCTCTTGATCCGTCAGGTGTATATTCTTCATCTCTGATTGTAGGGTCATCCTCTGTATCAAACAGGTTCTCTACATTGTAGAAAGCTATACAGGCAACTTTATAGTTACTTTCTTGACCGTATACTATACTGGTAAAACATAAAAATAAAAGGATTGATAAATTTTTGACCATTGTAAAAGGGTATATAGTGCAATAATAATAAAAATATAATCTAGACTTAGCTTGTCGATATAACAATAATTTCTAATATTAATGATACTTTTGTCATAGATAATATTACTATCCACCGACCTTTATTATAAATATGAACCACAGCATAAAGTTCCTTATCGTCTCTCTTATCCTGTTTTTTAATTATACTTTAAGTTTTTCTCAGAATATTTCAGGTTCCTTAGAAGATGAGCTACAAAACCCATTGATAGCCGCCTTGATTTCCGTTCCTGCTTTAGGAGAAGAAGCATTGACTAATAGTCAAGGAAACTTTAGGTTTTTTAATATACAGCCTGGAGAATATGAGTTAGTCATAGAATCTGATAATGTACGAAAGGTGATGACCATTGTCATGGAAGAAAATTCCAATTTAAATTTAGGGACGATTAAGTTAGAACTTAGAACGGAGGAGCAGGAGGAAACAACAGATTTTGCTATTATTTCACTATCAGAAACGGACCTTGTTGCAGATGAATCAACTGAAGCAATATCTAGTATCTTGACAGCGGGTCGAGATGCATTTCTTTCTACAGCTGCTTTTCAGTTTGGTGCAGCTAGGTTTAGAACTAGAGGACTGGACTCAGAGCATGGATATCTTTGTCTGAATGGAATACCATTTAATGAATTAGAGAGTGGAAGACTCTTTTTTGGACAGTGGGGTGGACTAAATGATGTGTTTAGAAATATCCATAATAATTATGGTCTCTCTGCTTCCGAATATAGTATTGGAGGATTACTGGGAACATCCAATATAAACCTTAGAGCAGGTAGTCAGAGAGAGCAAACAAGATTAAGCTATGCTTTTTCTAATAGGTCTTATAATCATAGAATAATGCTCACGCATTCTACAGGTTTCAATGATAAGGGATGGGCTTTTAGTTTCTCAGGATCTAGAAGGGTCGCTAGTGAAGGATATACGCCTGGGACGTTTTATGATGCTTGGGGTGGTTTTATCGGTGTAGAGAAAAAAATAAATAGTAGACATTCACTTCATTTGACGGCTATGGCGGCGCCTAACAAGAGGGGGAGAGGAGGAGCATCTCTACAAGAATTAATAGACATAACAGGTGATCGTTTTTATAATCCTTATTGGGGATTTCAGAATGGTAAAAAAAGAAATTCTAGAGTAGGAGAGTCATTCCAGCCTATCTTAATATTAGGACATGACTGGAATATAAACGGTGATAAAACTCAGCTTAAAACTGGGATATCTTATCAGGCTGGTAGAAATGGTTCTACAGCGCTAAACTGGACGGAAGTTGGTAACCCAGCAGGAGATTTTCACCAGAAACTTCCTTCAAGAATAGAAAATGAAGTGGTGAGAAATCAAGTCCTAGAAGCCCTCAAAACTAGGCCTGATTTTTTCCAAGTCAATTGGGATTTTATGTACGCTGCCAATGCAGATAATGAACAGACTATAGAAAATGCTGATGGAATAGAAGGCAATTCAGTAACTGGTCTTAGAGCAAACTATATAGTAGAAGATAGAAGGTTTGATTCTAAAGAGTTTAATTTTAATACTACACTTACCCACGCTTTTAACAGTACTAATACAATCAATGCAGGACTAATGTATCAGCAATATAATGGCCATACATTCGCAGTAGTTGAAGACTTATTAGGGGCCGACTATTATTTAGATATTGACAAATTTGCTGATGCTGGATCTGCCCCTAATACCGTACAGAAAGATCTTAATAACACCAATAATGTTGTAAGACAAGGGGAAATATATAACTATGATTTCAATTCTGTAATTCAGAAATCAACTTTCTGGTTGCAAGAGAATATCAGTCTGAAAAGAGTAGATATGTTCCTAGGCGCTGAGCTGAATAGAACTAGATTCTGGAGAATAGGAAATATGAGAAATGGATATTATCCAGAGTCATCTTTTGGTGAATCTGAAAAACAAAGCTTCAATAATTATAAAGTAAAAGGTGGTCTTACCTATAAGTTTTCTGGTAGACAGTATGCATGGGCATCAGGTTATCTTTCCACAAAAGCTCCTTATTTCAGGAATGCATATGCTAATGTGAGGAATACGGATGAGTTGGTTCCTAAGCTAACGGAGACAAAAGAAAAAGGAGCTGAAGTAGGTCTTGCCTATAAGTCTCCCGTACTAGGACTAAGGGCAGTAGGCTATTATGCTGATATAGATGACGAAACAGAAATCGTATTTTTCTTCAGTGATCAAGATTTTACCATAGGAGAATCACAAAGAACAGGTGCCTTTGGATCATTTATAAATCATAATATTGATAAGAGACATGTAGGGCTAGAACTATCAGCGGAGCTAAAATTAAACACAAGATTTTCTCTAAAAGCTGTTGCAGCTTTAGGTCAGCATATTTATGATAGCCGATGGGAACAATATGCGCTTGCTGATGAGGTTGGATATTTTAGAGAGGGCATTACAGTATATACAAACCAATTTTTTGTAGAGTCTTCTCCGCAGACGGCTTACAATTTGGAGTTGAAGTATGATTCGCCTAATTACTGGTTTGCTACGATCAATGCAAATTTCTTTGGCAACAGATACTTAGACTTTTCCCCTGATAGAAGAATAGAAGCTACAACGAATGGTTTTGATGCTAATTCAGCAGAGCTTAGAAATATTGTTGTACAAGAGAAAGTGGCTAATGCTTTCACCTTAGACTTTTTTGCTTACAAGTCCTTTAAGTTTAGAAACCACTTTATATACCTTACTGCTAATGTTAGTAATATTCTTAATAATGAGAATTTTATAACAGGAGGATATGAGCAACTTAGATTCGATGCAACTAGAGGAAAGGATTATTTTGCTCCTCTGTACTATTATGGCTATGGAAGAAATTTCTTCTTGGGGCTCGCGTTCAAATTATAAAAAGTAAAACATTAATATTCATATGCGAAATCACAGATACTTTATGTTTAGTTTATTCGCTGCATTACTTACGTTATGCACGACTTATTCTTGTGTAGATCAAGAATTCGATGTGCCACCTGGTATGGCTACTCAGGAAGAAGATATTTCTACAATTACACTTGCAGAGTTGAAGCAGATGCATGTAGTGGGAGATGAGGCTTTAGCAATTCCGGAAGGCACAGTTGTAAAAGGAGTAGTTATCTCTGATGATACGGAGGGTAATTTCTTCCAAGACCTTGTAATTCAAGATGAGACTGCAGGAATTCATATTAGATCTGGATTAGTTGGTTTGAGTACCTTGTATCCTCCAGGTAGATTAATGTATATAGACTGCTCTGGACTATATCTTGGTGATTTTAACGGATTGACACAGATAGGTGTTCAAGACGCAGGATCTAATGTTGGTCGTATTCCAGAAGTTCTAATTCCGGACCATTTCATTATAGGCCCTAAGCAAGAATTGGTCACACCGACAGAAAAAACTTTGGCAACCTTAGGTACTGCTGACCTAAGTAGTCTAGTAATATTTAATAATGTAGAGTTTTCTAATGGAGACTTAGGAACTACATTTGCTGAACCTAATGGAGGTTCAGGAAGAAATAAAACGATACAAGATTGTAACGGGGAAGAAATCGTTATGAGAAATAGTGATTTCGCTGGATTCGCCGGTATAGATATCCCAGAAGGAAATGGAAGTCTTGTTGCGGTGTACACAACCTTTGGAGATACTAAACAACTCATTATAAGAGATGTCAATGATGTCAACTTTGAAGGCACGAGATGCGATGGAGGAGGAGGAATGACTGGCGGTGGAGATCAGGTTTCTATAGAAGAGGTGAAGACTGCTTTTGCGAATGGTGCACTTGACGCTCCTGATGGATTTATAAATGGCATAGTGATATCTGATAGAACAACAGATAACTTGGTTGATCAAAACTTATTTATTCAAGATGGAGATTTTGGTATAGTAGTAAGATTTACAGATGCACATGACTTTTCTTTAGGAGATGAATTACAGATTAATACGAGCGGTCAAGAACTTTCAGAGTTTAACGGACTATTACAATTAAATAATGTCACTACTAATAATGCAACTAGAATAAGTTCAGGCAATAGTGTAACGCCAAAAGTGCTAACAGTATCTGAGTTGCTAGCTGGTAGTGAAGAATTAGAATCTACATTGATTACTATAGAAAATGCTACCATATCTGGAAATAGCACCTTCGAATTTGAGACTACAGTTTCAGATGGTACAGGCAGTGTTGCTATGTTTACAAGATCAGATGCAACATTTGCAACAGATGCTGTTCCTTCTGGTGATGTAAATATTACGGCTATCGCTTCAGATTTTAATGGTACTCAGATTCTGCTTAGGAAGCGGTCTGATGTTACTGGAGGTGGTACTTCTACTGGAGGTGGTGATATATCTGTAAATTTTGAAACACAAGAAGAATTCGATCCTATAAATATAACCGGATGGTCTAATGTTACAACCGAAGGAAGTAGGGAATGGGTAAAGCGCTCATTCTCAGGAAACGGATTTGCTGAAGCAACTTCCTTTTCTGATAGCGAACCTGCCTTAGATGCTTGGTTGATCACGCCAGAACTAGACCTTTCTAAAGTTTCTAGTTTAAATTTTGAAAGTGCAATGGCATTCTATCAGCATAATGGATTATCTGTGATGATTTCTCAAGATTATAATGGTGACCCCAATACTGCAACATGGCAGGATCTCGGCGCTAATCTAGCAGGTTCTTCCAATGGAAATTATGAATGGGTTCCTTCTGGAAATATTGATCTCACAGTATATACAGGTAATGCGCATATTGCGTTCAGATATCAAGGTACATCTGCAAGTAATACAACAACCTTTAGATTAGATAATATTACAATAGAGTAGGGAAGAAGTAATAAGAAAAGTATAAAAATAAAAAAGCCGGAGATGAATAATCATTCCGGCTTTTTATTTTACTTTTTTTAAACTTGAGATACTAGATCAGAAGCTTTGATTATTTTTTTTGCTAAATCTAAAATAGTGGAATCTTCTAGATTAACAATACCACCATTTGGTCCTGGTTGGATATGTTTACCTACAAGTTGGCCATTCGCATATTTTTTAGCTCCAAAATAATTTCTAACGGTTTGCTCATCTACATCAAGCTGGCTTGCGATTTTGGAAATGCTTCCAGTTGGTAAATTGTGTTTGATCTGTCTTAATTCTTGATATGTTATATTCATAAGCATTAAAATAAGAATAGTTAGATAAATTAATTTTTCAAGATCATAAGTTAGGGAAAATTAATTTCTTATTCCAACAATACAACAGAATTTTAAAGCTGTTTAGTGATTTTGTATACAATAATATTTGATTACAAAAGATTAAGCTCTTTATACGGTAGATCGAATGCACTTGCTACTGCTTTATAGACTACATCACCTTTTACAACATTCAATCCTTCCGCTAAGTGCTTGTTATCTTTACAAGCTTTTTCCCAGCCTTTATTAGCTAACTGTATCGCATAAGGTAAGGTTGCATTAGTTAATGCAATAGTAGAAGTATAAGGAACTGCTCCTGGCATATTAGCCACACAATAATGTACAATATCATCTATTATAAAAGTAGGATCCTCATGAGTTGTAGGTTTACAAGTTTCTATACAACCGCCTTGATCTACAGCTACGTCTACAAGTACGGTTCCAGGTCTCATATCCTTAAGCATCGCTCTTGTGATAAGACTAGGAGCTTTAGCTCCAGGGATCAGTACTGCGCCTATGATTAGATCATGATCTTTGATAAGACTTCTTATATTATACTCATTAGAAAACATAGTATTGACATTAGCAGGCATGACATCTGCTAAGTAGCGCAATCTATTTAGATTAATATCCATTATGGTAACTGCAGCACCTAGGCCTGCAGCCATTTTAGCGGCTTGGGTTCCTACTACGCCACCTCCTAATATAAGCACTTTTGCAGGTGGTACTCCAGGGACGCCTCCTAGAAGTATACCTCTTCCTTTGTGCGGTTTTTCTAGATTTATAGCTCCTTCTTGAATTGACATTCTACCAGCGACTTCAGACATAGGTACTAGGAGTGGGAGAGAGCCATCATCAGCTGTCACCGTTTCATAAGCTAAGCATATAGATTTAGAATCTATCATGGCTTTAGTTAGTTTCTCGTAGGATGCAAAATGAAAATACGTAAACACAAGTTGGTCTTCTTTTATAAGACTATATTCTTGCTCTATCGGTTCTTTTACCTTCATAATCATCTCGGCAATTTGATACACATCCTCTATCTTAGGAAGGATCTTAGCTCCAGCTTCTTCATACTCAGTGTCTTGATATCCTGAACCAAGGCCAGCAGTATGTTGAACATATACGGTATGACCTCTTTTTACTAATTCTATAGCCCCCGCAGGAGTCAGAGCTACTCTGTTTTCATTGTTTTTTATTTCCGTAGGAACACCTATTATCATATCTGTAATTTTATGCGGTGAAAATAAGAAAGGATATATAATATAGGTGGATAAAGAGGAGAGAATATTACAAAAAAAAAAAAAGCCCGTGAAAGACGAAGACACGGGCATTACTCAATTTAATAACCAAAACTCATAAACACTAGTAGTAAAGCAAACTTTATGCCAAACATGTATATAAAGTTTAATATGACTACTAAAAGCTCATAGTTACTATACTTAAAAGGTAAGAAAACATATAAAAAGTTTCTGTTTTGATATTTTTAACATGATATTACTGATGTTTTAGCCCTTTTATATGGGTTTAAGAAGCATTTTTGGATAAAACTGGCTTTTTACAGATCTATCTTCTTTTACATGATATCTTTCGTTGTATCAATATAAGAAATCCAATTAAAAGAAGTTCTGGCCTGTATTAGGTCTTAATTTTGAGTGGGATCCGAAGATTTTTGCAAATCCTTTACTATTTTATTTAGGCTTTTGAATTTTTTCAATCCAGTCACAGAGCGAAGATCTATGATCTACAAGTATAGTTCGTTAGCTCACTTTTAGCCAAAAAAAAGCAGATATTTCTATCTGCTTTTGTACCCGAGGCCGGGGTCGAACCGGCACGTCCGCAATGGACACAGGATTTTAAGTCCTGCGTGTCTACCAATTCCACCACTCGGGCAAAAAAAGATACCAAATTGCTCTGATATCTTCTTTCTGAGAGCGAAAGACGGGATTCGAACCCGCGACCCCGACCTTGGCAAGGTCGTGCTCTACCAGCTGAGCTACTTTCGCATTTGCTAGAATTGGATCGCAAATATATCTTATTATTTATAAATTAGAAACTCGACTACATTATATTTTAGGAAATATTTTCCCTATTTTGATATATTGAATATTTTTGAGTATGTTTAGATCCTTATTTAGCTTAGCAGCGTTAGGTTTTAGCTTCGCGTTGAGTATTAAATAGCTGATCTTTTCTTACCAATAATCACTCCCAGTATTTAGGATATTTAATTAAAAATTGATACTATGATGAAATTTTTCATAGCATTATCCTTACTTTATGTCGTGACTTCCCATCATGTCATAGGTCAGGATTTACATTATTCTCAATATTTTAATTCTCCCATGAACATAAGTCCCGGTCTGACCGGAGTATTTAATGGAGAACAGAGAATAGCTGCTAATTTTCGACAACAATGGAGAAATGTTCCTGTAGACTATAGGAGTTTTGATCTTTCTTATGATTTTAAGTACGCACCAACCGATAGTACGAACTATTTTAATCTAGGAGCTTTATTTAACTATGATAATGCAGGTGATGTAAGCCTACAGCATGTCGGTGTGAATCTCTTAGGATCCTTTATGTTTAGGGTTTCAGATAGAATAGGCTTGAGTCCAGGTATAGGATTTGGCTTTGTTCAGAGAAGATTCGATCAGAGTCAGGTCTTGACAGGTAACCAATGGGATGGTAGAGGTTTTGATCCTAGTATAGCCGCAGAGGTAATAGGAGAGGAGAATCTATCTTTTGTAAATATCTCATTTGGAGTAAATGCCCGATATCAAAAAAGTGATAGGACATTTATAGATCTAGGAGTAGGTGCTGTCAATCTTAATGGTCCTTCCACTAAGTTTACAGCACTAGGTGATTATGACAGTAACTTAGCTCGTAGATTTAATGTTTACGGTATGGGTAACTTCAGACTAGCTAAAAAGCTTGATTTGCTACTAAACGCAGTGTATCAGACGCAATCGCCACATCAAGAAGCTGTAGTTAATGGTCAGCTGAAAATCTACTTGGATAAAGGATTCTCTAAAGCCTTGCATTTGGGTGCTGGACTGAGATTTGGAGATGCCTGGTATCCTATGGTAGCGATACAATATGATAACATCTATGCATCATTTTCTTATGACTATAATACGTCTGGATTTGATATTGCTTCAGATGGGGCAGGAGGCCCTGAGTTAGCATTTAGATATATCATATCGAAAGTGCCTTTTTACCCTGTGAAACCGTGTCCCATTTACTAAGTAAACTTATTACCATGAACAAATTAATCACACTCCTGCTCCTCTTGGGGTTTCAATGCTTGGAAGCGCAGGTGACCTACAGTCAGCTCATCAAGGCTGGCGATAAAGCAGCTAGGATAGGCAATCACTATGCAGCCTTAAACTATTATAAAGATGCATTAGCAAAAGAAGATTCTGATCAAGACCTATGGTACAAATATGGAAATTCAGCTCTTGATCAATATGCTTATAACGAAGCAGCAGAAGTTTTCACTTATTTATTAGATACGCTGAAGACTGACCGTTTCGATGATCTTTCCTATAAGATAGCGAATATCAATGCCGTAAAGGGAGATTACGAAACTGCCAAAAGATACTATACTTTATATTTAGCTGAATACGAAGATGAAGATGACAAACTTACACGACTAGCTAGAAAAGGAGTAGAATCTGCGGAATGGGCTATGGCTCAAGACTCTACTGATCTCTATAAGGTTATTCATCTAGATGGTAAAGTAAATAGTCCTTATTCTGAACATAGTCCAGTTTACCAAAATGATAACTTGGAATTTGTATCCATGAAGTTTAAAAATGGAGAAGGTGAGGACCAGGAAAGGTATTTCTCCAAAATTTTAAAGTCCTCAGAAGGTGTGAGTGAAGAAATGGAGAATATAGCTACTTACAACGATGATGGATTATTGACATCTGACCCTAGTTATACAGAAGACGGATCTCTTATGTTTTATACTATATGTCAATATGATAGAGGTGATAAAATAAACTGCGATATATATTATAGAAAACAGATAGGAGACAGTTATAGGGAAGGTGTAAAAATAGAATCCATAAATAGTGAAGATTATACCAGTACACATCCAGCAGTAGCAGAGGTGGATGGAAAGAGAATCTTGGTTTTTGCCTCTGATCAACCAGGAGGTGCAGGAGGAATGGATCTATGGTATTCTGAGTTTAATACAAATCTAGATTTCTCCAAAGCGTTTAACCTTAAATCTGTAAATACAGAAGCAGACGAAATCTCACCACATATTTACAATAAGGATAATGAGCTGTATTTTAGTTCTAATGGCCGAGTCGGTTTTGGAGGATTTGATATATTCAAAAGTAAAGGATCGGGATCTATGTTTTTTGAGGAGCCAGAGAATATGGGACGGAGTGTAAACTCTAGTTACAACGATATACATTTTTCTATTTCTCAAGATGATAAGCACAGATATTTTGCTTCTAACAGAAAAGGTTCTATGTTCTTAGAGACTAAGTTCGAGACTTGTTGCTACGATATCTATGAGCTTAAGAAGAAAGAATGCCAGATAGAATTAGAGACGCTTGTTTTTGATGCGGTTACTAAAGAACCGTTAGAGAATGCAGACATAGTTATAATAGACAAAGAAACAGAAGAAGCGGTTTATGAAAATACATTAGAGAATACAAATAAAGATGTTATTACACTCGATTGTGAAAAAAATTATACCGTTCAGATATCTAGAGAAGGATATAAAGATGGATTTTTAGATTTAAATTATGCTGAAGATAATTTCGATTTAGATGGTACTCAAGACCAACAAGAAATATACTTAGAACCAGCAAAACTGAGTTTAAGAATATTGACATATGAAGATGGAACAGCCTTAGATCTATATGGAGTTACTATAGAAATAACGGAGATAGAATCTGGAGAAACGCAGACTAAAACAAGGAATGAAGGCAACACTTTCAACTTTGCGATAGATTCAGAACGCAATTATAAACTGACAGCTACTAAGGAAGGATATCAAATCTATGAAGAAAGTTTTAAAACAGACAGGGAGCCGCTGATCAAAAAAATATATCTGAAGAAAACACCTATAGAGCAGAAGATTGCTACACTTCAAGGTGTACTGCCTATTCAGTTATTCTTCGATAATGATCAGCCTTATCCTAAGTCTATGAGAACTACTTCTGATGTGAGATATACAGAAACATATGTTAACTACTATAACAAGAAAGATAGGTTTGCTACAAATTATGGTGGCCTTTTCGGTGGTGATGATAGAATAGCAGCGAAGCAAGAATCGGATAACTTTTTCGAGGGAAGTGTAAAAGTAGGAAATGAGAAGATAGATTTATTTTTGACAACATTAGATGAGGTGCTACTAGCTGGAAGGGAGGTGAACTTATACTTCAGAGGATATGCGAGTCCAGTTTCTGTAGATGAGTACAACTTTAATCTAGGAAAGCGTAGAGTTGAGACATTGATCAATGAGATATATAGGCATCGTAATGGAGCGCTAAGACCATATATAGAAAAAGGTCAACTTATATTGACGGAAAGATCTTTCGGAGAATCTACTGCACCATCAGATGTTAGTGATGATATCAATAATCCTAGAAAATCAATATTCAGTCCGCAGGCTTCTAAGGAGAGAAGGGTAGAGATAGAGGAAATAGATGTCAGCCGTGATAATCTTAATAACTAAAATTGTAAAAAAGATGAAAAATCGTATATATATAATTTTTGTTGGGTTAGTTCTTATATTCGCTAGTGTAAGCCTAGAGGCATCGCACGTAGTAGGTGGACAGATAACCTATAAGTGTCTAGGAAATGATCGATACGAAGTGACACTAGAATTTAGAAGAGATTGTTTTCTAGGAGATCCGCTAGCGCAGTTTGACGATCCTGTACATTTAGGGATTTTTGATTCAGAGGGTAATATGGTATTCTCAGTAGGTAATGCTGGAGAGTTGATAATTGATTTCAGCGATGATGATACCCTTAATGAGATTCTAACAAGTGAGTGTCGGGTACTCGGAGATGATGTCTGTGTTCAGACTACAACTTATCAGAAGGAAATTACACTGCCTTTTAGAGAGGGAGGTTACACGATCGCATACCAGCGTTGTTGTAGAAATGCTTCGCTGAATAATATTGTGGATCCATCCCAAAATGGAGCTACTTATTTTGCCGTAATTTCTGAAAAATCTCTGCTAGAGTGTAATTCGAGTCCTAGATTTAACCAATGGCCCAATGTCTATATTTGTGCCAATGAGGAATTGGTTTTTGATCATTCGGCGACGGATGTTGATGGTGATGAACTGAGGTATAGATTGTGTACACCATTTTCTGGAGGATCTCCTGATGATGCACAACCTCTTCCTGCTGCAGGCCCTCCTTATAATAACATAGATTGGGCGCCAGGTTTTGATCTAAGTAATCTGATGGGAGGTACACCTTTAGAGATTGATTCTATAACTGGAGAGCTAACAGCGATTCCTGGTTTTACAGGACAATACGTTATAGGTGTATGTGTAGAAGAATATAGAGATGGTGTATTGCTTACGCAGACCATCAGAGATTTTCAATACAATGTAAGAATATGTGAGAGAGATCCTATAGCAGAGTTCGAAGTATCTACAGAAATGAATTGTGAGGGATTAGATATAGCATTTACAAACAACTCTACCCAAAACGTAATCTATGAGTGGTTCTTTGACCAGAATGATCCTACAGCTATTTCTACAGATTATAATACTAGTTATACTTATCCAGAGGCAGGATTGTATGATGTAAAACTTATAGTCTATAATGGTGACTGTGTAGATAGTACTATGGTGACAGTAGGTGTAGCAGAAGAAGGTGATCCTAATGTATCTTTTGAAGTGGAGTATGAAGCTTGTGCGGACAATTTGGTTATAAATATTAATGACCTTACAATGACGAACCAAGAGTTAACGGTGCAGGAATGGACATTCTCATTAGGTGCAAATAGTTTTACTCTAGACGGTCCTCAGGATATGGTAGAGTTAGACGCGCCCGGTACTTATGAAATCTCCTACTTTGTAGAAACAGTAAGTGGTTGTACGGGCACCTTTGCCCAGAGTTTTAATTTTGAATTAGAGCAAGAGATAGAATTGCAACTGGCTGCGGAAGGGAATTTCTGTGAAGATCAGTTTAGCCTGAATATAGATGCAGAAGGAGAATATGCCTGGTATGCTGATGAAGAGTTGCAAGAGTTATTATCTACGGACAATCCGGTTAGTTTTAATTCAGTAGATTTTATGGCCTCAGATAGCGTGTATGTTGTTCAGATGAACACAGCATGTGATAACTTTACGGTTGTACCTTTGTCTATAGTCAATAGTACTTCTTTGTTTAATCTACCTCCAGCTATGGATGTATGTTCAGACGCGGAAGTAGAACTTAATCCCGATGGAAATCCAGATTTTACATATAGCTGGAGTTCTATGCCAGCTGGTATAGTAGAAGATCCTACAGAAGCTAATCCTATCGTGAATCTTACTGATGAGGCAGAATTCTATGTAGAGGTAGTTGTAAATTCTTCTTGTATCTTATTTGACACAATTCTAATTACCCCTTTCGCCGTAAGTGTGGATATTCAGACACCTAGTGATAGCTTATTCTATTGTGATTCTACAAACTTTAATCTTACAGCTACATTGGAAATGGGTAACAGTATCGTATGGATAGACGGAAATGGAGATACGCTCGGAACTGAAGCTATCTTAAATTATACACCGGGAGACAGTACAGTAATAACGGCGATATCGGAAAATGCAATTGGATGTACAGAGATGGATCAGATCTTTGTAGGGTCTGGAATTGTAGAACTAGAACATGAGCGAGATACTGTTTTCTTTTGTGACGGTTTTGACTTAGACCTCATGGTAGAGGCGGATAATTTCTCTAGTATTATATGGACAGATGAAGAGGGGAATACGCTAGGAATGGGAGAGAATATTATGATATCACCTACGGATACTTCATTAGTTACGGTAACAGCTACAAATGATTTGGGCTGTTCTCAGACAGATGAATTTTTGCTTGTACCAGATATTATTATTTTATCATTTGTTATAGATAGTTTATTCTATTGTGAGGGTGATAATATTACTTTGATGACGGAGGCAGAAACTCCGGTAGGGGAGTTTAGCTGGATAAGTGGTACAGGTGAACTTATAGGCACAGGTAACCCAGTAGCTTATACGCCTTCCGGTGCAGAAGATATATTTGTAATTGGTGCCACACCTAATGGTTGTGAAGCTGCCGATAAGATAAGTATAAGACCTTACGAGTATGATGCAGAAATAAAGGGAGATAACATATTGTGTCTAGAGGAAGTAAATACACTGACTATAGAAAATAATACGCACGATCAGGACTTCACTTATGAATGGGAGCCAGAAGAAGTGATACAGCAAAATAATGGTAATTCTATAGATATACTGCTAACAGAGGATACAGAGTTTACGGTAACGTCTACTAACCAAGATGGATGTGTTTTTCAGACGTCTTATACCGTAATGCTAAATGAGTTTTCTGGACTAGATATAGATGCAACAGCAGAATCTAACAGTATATTGTTGACGGAAAGTACACAGTTGTCTGTAGATGAAATAGAAGGAGCCGAGTACATATGGGACCCAGCAGAATCACTAGATGATCCTACTGTTTCTGATCCTGTAGCTAGCCCGACAGATGAATTAGTTACCTACACTGTGACAGTAATAGATGAAAACGGTTGTGTTGCCATGGATACTGTTTCCATATCTGTTGTTCAACCATTATGTGATGAAACAGATGTTTTTGTTCCTAACTTATTTACACCTAATGATGATGATTTCAATGATGTTTTTAGAGTTGAAGGTAACTTTATAGATGAGTTAAGGATGATTATTTATAACAGATGGGGCGAGCAAGTTTTCGAATCTGATAGTCAAGATAATGCTTGGGATGGAACGTTTAAAGGAACAGAACTTGAGGCTGATGTTTATGGTTATCATCTTACAGTAAGATGTATAAATGGACAAACACTTGTTAAGCAAGGCAACGTTACCCTTATGAAATAAGAACAAATATTAAAGATAAAAGAAGCCACTTTGCATATTCAAAGTGGCTTCTTTATTTTCTACCCAACCAATTAG
>CAYYWZ010000045.1:0-27576 GCA_964475415.1 uncultured Saprospiraceae bacterium
AAGAATTATTAAAACCTAAAGATCCTCCACAGTTAAATTTTCTAAAGAGCAATTCAAATGAAATTCTAATTTCCAATGGTGAAGAACTAAGTTATGACAATAATAACGTGAGTCTTGATTATGATCTTATCAGTTTTAATAGTTTGGGGAGACAAACTATATTATTTAAACTATTAAGAAATAAGGAAGTAATAGCAGAGTATAAAGAAATAGAAACTGGAAAAATTGAGTTGGATAATCTAAAACCTGGAAGCTATGAGGTTTTAGTAAAGGGAATAGATACTTACTCAAATGAATCACCAATACAAACTTTTAATTTTAAAATAAAGAAACCTTATTGGCAGTCGATTTGGTTCTACTTTTTTATATTTTTTATGAGTGCCTTTCTATTTTATATGCTATCTAAAATTGTTGTAAAGAGAACGGAGCAAAAGAAAGAGAAAGAATTCAAAGCGAAAATAAAATTGGCTGAACTGGAACTTTCAGCCCTTCAGTCACAACTCAACCCACATTTCATCTTTAATGCTATGGGTTCTATACAGGGTTTAATTCAAGGGGGTGAAATTGATTTAGCAGATGAATATTTAGCTAAGTTTTCTAGACTTATGCGACACTTTTTATCTAGTTCTAAATCGAAAAGTAATAAGTTAGTTCATGAGCTTGAGATTATAGAAGATTATATTAATATAGAGAAATTGAGGTATAACAATTTTGATTTTCATCTCGAAATTGACGATAAAATTAATGTGCTAGGCTTGGATGTTCCTTCGCTTTTTATTCAGCCATTTATTGAGAATTCTATAGCGCATGGTTTGTTTCATAAGAAGGGGAGAGGCGAATTGAAATTATTACTGAAAGAAGAGGGAGAAGGTATGACTGTAGAAATTATTGATAATGGAATAGGAAGAGCAGCTTCCAAGAGAATTAATGCTAATTCAATCTCTAATTATAAAAGCTATGGTATGTCACTCATTAAAGATAGATTAACTACTCTTAATTCAATATCTTCCGTTCCCTTTCGATTTAATATTGTCGATTTAGAAGTAGGCACTAAAGTTACTTTATGGATACCTTATAACAATAATTTGGCAGCATAAAACATTAAATAATCATGAATGTAGTAGTAATAGACGACGAAAAATTAGCAAGGGAAAATATAAAATCAAAAATTAAAACCCACTTTCCTTCATTTAATATAGTCTCAGAGGCAGATAGTTATGAAACTGGCATTACTGAGATAATGAGGACGCAACCAGATATTATATTTTTAGATGTGGCTATGCCAGGAAAATCTGGATTGGATTTGTTAAGAGATATTGGTAAAATATTTTTTGAAGTGGTTTTTATAACGGCGTATAATGAATATGCAATCCGGGCTTTCGATTACTCAGCAGTAGGTTATGTTATGAAACCTATAGAGAATTCCTTTTTTGTAAATACAGTCCAAAGAGCTATAGAGAATGTACAAAGTAAAAAAGAAAAAGAGAATTATAGATTTTTACTTACCAACATGAAAAAGTCGAAAGACGAGATAGAAACTATTGTAATATCAAGCACATCAAGTTATATATTTATTGCCGTAAAAGATATTTTGTTTATAAAAGCTGAGGGGAGATATGTAGAAATATTTCTAGAAGATGGT
Source organism: uncultured Saprospiraceae bacterium (assembly GCA_964475415.1). Classification (GTDB taxonomy): domain Bacteria; phylum Bacteroidota; class Bacteroidia; order Chitinophagales; family Saprospiraceae; genus CALCMJ01. The sequence goes on from CAYYWZ010000045.1 coordinate 1,643, forward strand.
TGTACTCACACTAGTTCAAATAATATTTCTTTCTATTCGGAGATGCTGCCTAATGATGTTTTTATTGATGTTCATAAATCATATATCATCAATAAGAGATTTGTCAAAAAATATGATAAAGAAGGTATTTTACATCTACAAAACGATCACAAAATTCCTGTAGCTAGAAGAAGGAGGAACTTATTGTTAGCGGGATTGAAAATTAATAATTAAGGTGATATTATTTGAGTTGTGGACTTCCCCATTAAAGTAGACATTCAGACAGAGGAGTTCAATACGCCTCAAAAGAATTCAGAACTTTAATTACAAATTACGGCTGCATCCGACGCATGTCCCGAAAAGGAAATTGCTGGGATAATGCAGTTGCAGAATCATTTTTTAAAACAATTAAAATCGAGGCACTTAATAAATACAAATTCAAAGATTCAATATTCTTAAGAAAAGTTATCTTTAGATATATAGATGGATTTTATAACACGGTAAGATTTCATTCCGCGTTGGGTGGACTCTCGCCTTTAGCGGCTTCTATTAGAAAATATAAAAATCAAGCTGCTTAATCAACTTATCTTAGTGTCCGCTATGCTGGGGAATTCCAGGCGCAGCTTGCCCGCTAGGGAAGACAAGAGGCGACTATAGAGCACAGGATGCGGATGATGAAGCAGTAGGAACGGATAGCGCGGTCCGAGGGAGGTGCCCTTATTATCAATATTCTTAAGATAAATTCCTTATTTTTGCGGTATGAGTAAGAAAGGTAGAATATTAGTTGCTATGAGTGGCGGTATAGATAGTACAGTCACGGCGATGATGCTGCATGAGGAAGGCTATGAGGTGGTAGGAATAACGATGAAGACTTGGGATTATGCTGGTTCTGGTGGGTCTAAGAAAGAGACGGGTTGCTGTAGTCTGGATTCTATAAATGATGCTAGGGATATAGCGGTAAAAATGGGTTTTCATCACTTTATTATAGATATAAGAGAGGAGTTTGGGGATTATGTAATCGATAATTTTGTCGAGGAGTATGTAGCGGGTAGAACGCCTAATCCTTGTATCCTTTGTAATACGCATATCAAGTGGGATGCACTGGTCAAACGTGCTGATGCGATGGATTGCGAGTATATCGCTACAGGGCACTACGCTAAGATCAACCAGTCCAATGATCGGTACTATATCTCTAAAGGTAAGGATGCCAAAAAGGATCAGTCCTATGTATTATGGGGCTTATCGCAGGAATGTATGGCAAGGACGATGTTTCCGCTGGCAGACCTAGAGAAGGGGGAGATTAGGCAGATGGCTATGGACTGGGGCCATGAGGCGCTCTCCAAGAAGGCGGAGAGCTATGAGATATGTTTTGTGCCAGATAATGACTACCGATCTTTCCTGAAGCGTCGTGTTCCTGAGCTCGAGGAGCAGGTGGCTAATGGTATATTCGTAGATCAGGAAGGCAAGGTAATCGGTAAGCATAACGGTTATCCTTTCTATACAATAGGGCAGCGTAAAGGTTTAGGCGGGACTTTTGGCAAGCCTATGTATGTTACTGATATACAGCCTAATGCAAATACAGTAGTTCTAGGAGAGGTGGAACATCTAATGAAAAATGGCTTACTAGCGTATAAGGTAAATGCTATGAAATATGCCGAGATTCCGGCTATGGATGAGGTTGTAACTATGGTGCGTTATAATGATGCCGGCGTGATGAGTTCTATCAAAAAAAATGGTGAAAATGTAGAGGTTTCTTTCCACGCCAATGTCAGAGGTGTGGCACCTGGACAGTCGGCTGTTTTCTATGAAGGTGACGATGTTATAGGGGGAGGTATCATATATTCGAGTCTTTAAAATAGAAATATCTTGTAAGACGTTAGTTAAACGTAATAAAGTAACAACATGAAAAAATATACAATAAAGAATTGGTTGATATGCTCATTAGTGGTAACAGCGTTTTTCTCTTGCGACCCAGATCCGATAATAGGAGAAGAGGTGGATAGGGTTACAGATTTTCATCCATTCGAGGAGGGCAAGTTCTGGGTATATCAGGTAGATTCTACAATCTATGACGATAACGGCGCGACGATTATCAATACCAGTGGTTTTGTAAGAGAAGAGATAAAAGAACAACTTTCTGAAGATCAGCAGTTTACTACACATGTTTTAGAGCGTTCGTGGAAAAGGAATGAAATGGACGAATGGGCGATTACAGATATATGGAGTATCGCTCTAGCTGATGGTATGCTGGTCAAAACGGAAGAGAATCTACGTTTTCTGAAAATATCTACTCCGATCATCGCTGATCAGGAATGGGAAGGAAACCTCTTCGATGAAAATATAGAAGTGTTGATCGCTGATGATGCCGTCCAAGTATATCGAGATTGGGATTATAAGATTCTAGCTACAGGTCAGTCCGAAAATATCGGTGGAGTAGATTATACTGATATCCTGGTAGTCCAGGAGTCTGATAGCGAGAATGTTATCGAAAGAAGATTTTCTATGACCAAGTATGCACGGAATATCGGTCTAGTAGAACGTACAATGGGGATTTATGACTCACAATGTAATGTGTGTGAGGAGCCCTGGGAAGAGAAAGCAGAGAGAGGATTCGGTTTGCGGGAGGTACTTATAGATCATAACTAGGCCTTGCTGAGTTTTATAGAAATAGGGCGCTTGCTTAAATCTTTCGGCAAGGAAGGTAAGATAAGATATCATGTAGAGGATAATTATTTCGATGATTTTGCTCGATCGCAGTTTGTCTTTGTAGATATTGACGGATCTATTGTCCCATTCCAGATGGTAGCCAATGATGAGGCGGCGGGTATGCTGCTCTTTGATGGAATAACATCACCTCAGGAGGCGGAGGATCTTACTGGCAAAAACATATATCTATCTACTAACGAGATCGCGGAGGATAAGCGGGAGGCAGCAAAGTTGGATTTGAGTTTCCAAAACTATGCCCTGCATAATGAGGAAGGAACGTTTATCGCCAAAGTCGATAAGGTAGAAGATTATCCATCACAGAAAATGCTGGTCCTTACTACAGGACAGCTTATACCTCTACATAAGGATCTCGTAGTTCACATAGATGAAGTTCAGAAAGTTATACATTATAAGTTACCTGAAGGACTGTTAGATGTTAATATGTGAAACTTGTTAGATAATTCAGGGAATAGCCTATATCTTGTGTACAATTATTATTAGCGATTAGAACATTGAAACCTTTAACACCTATAGCATTTGTAAAAGTGTGTGTCTGCGCATTTTGTATCTTATTATTAAGTGGCACTACTTATGCTCAGAATTATGAGATCAGACCTTATTTTGGTACTTCTTTCTATCTAGGTGATTTAGCTCCTTATAGACATAAGTTGAGTCTTTCAGATGGTAACTTGGCATTAGGTCTTTCTGTAGGTTATCGTGTCAATGATCTGGTAACTATTCATGCAAAAGCATTTCATACTCGGATATCAGGAGCGGACGAGAATTCCCGAAGTGCCGATAGAAGAAGAAGGAATCTAGATTTTTTCTCTAAACTTACCGATATAGGTATTAGTTCTGATTTTCATGTCAATGCTGTTATTCCTTCACTAGAAAAATTTGGCTTAGATGTATATATTAATGCAGGATTATCAGTCTTTAGCTATAATCCAGAGACGATATTTAATGGAGAGATTGTGGCCTTGCAGCCACTAGGAACTGAAGGGCAGGGCGTTCCTGAATTTAACAAAGGACAGAAATATAGTCTTACGCAGATAGCGATACCTCTAGGTATGGGATTTATGTTTGATCTTACAGATAAGCTAGCCTTTGGACTGGAAGTTATCCCTAGAATAACTTTTACAGATTACCTAGACGATGTAAGTGGAACGTATATATCTTTTGAGGAACAAAGTATGTATCAGAGTTCCTTAATAGCTGATATAGCTAACAGGACGGACGAGTTTAATGGTGTGCAGAATGATTACAGAACTGGCCAGATGAGAGGCAATCAAAAAAATAATGACTGGTATATATTAGGGACAGTCTTCTTTTCTTATAAGTTTGGGAAGAAAGAGGATAGGAAGTCTGATAAGGAAAGGAACGGTGATTAAGATCGTTTAGTCCTATTAAGAACAAGACAAAGAAGCCCTACAGACTATATAGCTTTTCCGTTAAATACTCAGCATTGCACAATGGTTAGACATCTTAGCCCTTTAGGCTGTTTGCTTAATAAGAAATTCTAGACCTCTTATCAAGTTATGGATGGAACAAATTAGAAGAAACTAAATTGGAAATACGCTAAATGATAGCAGGAAATGGTGAATTGCTACTATCAGATAATTCTTTTAATTTTGACCTATGTCAAATAAACAAAAAGCCCTTACCCAGTTAGATAAGATAGAAAAACAACTAGCAGATCTCCTTTCCTCAATGGAGAAAGAGAAAACTGTAGATCTCCTGTATCATGAAAAAGAAGCAGACTGGTCTAGCCTACAAGTTCTTAAGCATATAGAATTAGTAGAAGCGATATCTTTAAAATATATAAAATACAAAGTAAAGCAGGGCTCCAAGTTTAAGAAGGCGGGACTTAAACAGATCTATGCCAGCTGGATTATGCAGAAAGCTTATAAGTCTAGTAAGAAGTTTACGGCTCCGGAAGGAAGGGGACTAGTACCTGAGCGGGAAGGACTAGACTATGTAGAGATTGTGAAAAGTTTTAAACAACATAGGGTGGCGCTCAAGCAATTCCTTACAGAACTTAATGAGAAGTATTATAACTATGCGGTTTACAAGCATCCACTTTTTGGCAGGCTTACTTTACTGCAGATGTTAACCTTTTTTTATGGTCATATGGAAAGGCATGAGAAACAGATTAATAGGACTTTAGTAAAGGCTAAGGAATCTTTAGTGTAAGAAAAAAACTAAAGTTATAATAGGAGATTAGGACTGAAATTCTTTGGGCCTTACAAAGCTAGAAATAGTCTGTAACTCTGAGATACATACAGCTGAGAAAAATCGCTAAATACAAAACCATAGATTCTTTTAGACATATTACTTTTATTCAGCCCTTATTATTCCAACTCAATAAAAAAAAGCTCACTAGTTATACGGGATCTCTTCATCAGATAAGGAATGTAAAAAGTTGACCAAATCTTCTTTTTGCTGTTCAGAAAAATTAAGCGGTTCAATCATTAGTGAATCGAGATTAACTGGATTCTCAATAAAGTCATACGGATCACTGTAAAAATCAATTACTTCCTCCAATGTTTCAAACATACCGTTGTGCATATAAGGTGCCGTCAGTGCAACATTCCGCAAGCCTGGCACTTTGAACTCTCCTAGGTCAGTAGAATCTCTTGTAACTTCAAAGCGTCCTCTATCTGTCAAATCTTGACCATTGTATAAACCAATATTTCTAAATTCATCACCAGTAAAATCAGGACTAAAGTGACAATCAAAACACTTGAACTCATCCGAGATAAAAATTTCACGACCTCTAAGTTGAGATGCTGTCATTACATTCTCATCAATATCACTCATATATAAATCATGTGGTGCTGTACCGTTACTTTCAAGACTACGTTGGAACTCAGCTAAGGCATGTGCTATATTAAATGAATCGGGTGCAGTTTGATAAATCGCATTAAACAGTGAATCATAATTATTATCCATTTGTATCCGCGAAACAGCAACATCATATGAAAGATTCATTTCGATCGGATTTTCGATAGGGACGATTACCTGTTCTTCCAAAGTAGCAGATCGACCATCATAAAAAAATAAGGTCGACTTAGCATATTCATAACAGAAGGCGTATTTCTTGAACCCAAGCTATCTCCAACACCAAGTGAAAATCGTCTGTTATCTGCAAACGCAAATTCCGGTTTGTGACAACTCGCACAAGAGATAGTGCTATCTAAAGATAGTATGGGATCAAAGAACAGTTTTTTACCTAAATCCACTTTTGTTGATGCTAATGAGTCTTCAGTTATCGAAACCCTATCATATAGAGTTGCGGAACCTCCGAATATAAACATACAAATAAATATCAACCACTTCATTATCCTAATTATAATTTCACTTTTCCTCTAGCATTAAATATGAAACAAGGCTATGGTACTCATACTTTAGTAAATCTTGGATTTATAAATGACGCATGTACCAAAGATTTATAATTTAATTGTTGGATATCTAAAAGTAAAAAAGAAATAGAGCTACTTCAACTTTTTTCTCTATGTTTTTACAATTTGGAATAGGTTTAAATGAATACGTAGAATTAATAAATCTAATTATTTCACGGCATATTACCATCCTAGTTCCTGCAGGCGATAAAGCTGAGTGCAAAGCCTCAACAAAAAATCGCACGTAGAAAAACAGCCTAGGTTTAGCTCTTTTTAATAATTAAAAAGAAGGCCGTTGCGCAGAAAAATATAAAGTAGGATTAAACTGTCCTATCTTTTTGTTAGTATTTAACTGGTCAATGATAACTAGATAAAGTAATACTTAGCCACGGACAAAAAATATGCAAAACAAACTTTATATTTAACCATGAATTACAACCGTCTACTTATAATCATGTCTACAATATTATTGTGCGGAATTTCCTTTGCTGGCTTATCCCAAGGTATAGATCATTGGGAAACTATAGTGTATCATGATGATAATTGGAATTATAAGATAGGAGTAGCAGATATACCGTTGAATTGGATCGAAGAAGATTTTGATGCAAGTCTGTGGTCTACAGCGCCGGGTGGTTTTGGTTACGGAGATGGAGATGACAATACGATTATAGATGACGTTATTTCTGTTTTTATGATAAGGGAGTTTGAAGTTTTAGATAGGGAAGCTATTCTTAGAGTGTTGTTGCATGCAGATTATGATGATGGTTTTGTTGCTTATGTAAATGGCGTCGAAGTTGCAAGAAAAAATCTGGGTTTAATTGGACAACGCGTTCCCTATGATGAGACGACGCCACATTATTCGGAAGCAGCTCAAGTAGAAGGACTCTTACCAATTGGTATTTCGATTAGTCCTCATGTACTGAAGATAGGCAGCAACAAATTAGCAATTCAAGTTCATAATCATACGGCTACTTCTTCAGACCTAAGTAGTAATTTTTATTTGTCTGTAGGTTTATCTGATGATACAATTTTTTATAGAGAAACACCAGAATGGTTTAACGAATCTGTCTTCGAATCCAATCTTCCTATTTTGAAAGTTATAACCACAAACGATGAAGAAATCAACGATGAGCCTCGTATAGATGCGCATCTAGGAGTTATCTATAATGGAGAAGAAATGACTAATTCACCTTTCGATAAGTTTAATCATTATGACGGTGCCATTTCGATCGAAATACGAGGCACCTCTTCTCAAAGTTATGATAAGAAGGGTTATGGATTCGAAACCCAAAATGCCGACGGGACTAATAATAACGTGGGATTGTTAGGTATGCCTGAGGAGAACGACTGGATATTACATGGCCCTTATTCTGATAAGTCCTTATTGAGAAATTCACTTACCTACCATATTGGAAATCTAACAGGCAGATACGCTCCTAGAACACAACTTTGTGAATTATATATAAATGACAAATATGAAGGTATCTACTTGTTAACAGAAAAAATAAAGGAGGATAGAAACCGAGTCGATATTGCAAAACTTACTCAAGACGATAACGAAGGAGACGAGTTGACAGGAGGATATATTATAAAGGTAGATAGGAATGATCAAAACATTCCTGGCTTAGGTTGGAACTCAGGGTTTCCAGACAATAAATTTTTTGCCTTTGTAGAACCCAAAGCTGATGATATTACTGGAGCTCAGGCTACTTACATCAAGGAATATATGTTTGATTTCGAATCCAATATGGCAGCTTCAGATTATGCATCTGTCTATACGGATTATATAGATGTGGAGTCATTAGTAGATTATTTTTTAGTTACAGAAATCGGTAAGCATATAGACGCTTATAAGCTTAGCTTTTACATGTATAAGGATAAAGATAGCAAGGGAGGTAAACTACATTTTGGACCTTTGTGGGATTTTAACTTTGGTTATGGGAACTTCGATTTTGATTGTTCGCCAGATTATTTTGGTTGGGCATATGAATTTCCAGACTGTGGCAGCTGGCATCCATTCTGGGCTAGACAGCTAATCGATATTCCTAATATCCAACACCTGAGTAATTGTAGATGGCAGGAGTTAAGATCTGGTCCATTGCAAACAGATTCTCTCATGAATTTTATAGACGAAAAAGTACTAGAAATGGGTGGCGCTATCGATCGAAATTTTGACAGATGGCAAATTTTGGGTGAGTATGTATGGGCTAACGACTTTATCGGAATGAACTACGAGGAAGAACTAAACTTTCTAAAGATCTGGCTATTTAATAGATTGGAATGGTTAGACGCTAATATGCTAGGAGATTGTGATCAGTATGTTACCAATACTAAGCAATACAGTAAATCACCATTTAGCATTTATCCTAATCCGACCAATGGAACATTAAACATCTCCTCTGGTCAGAAAGAAACGATGGTATTAGAATTTTATGGACTGGCCAATGAGTTGATTAGATCAGAAAGAATGCTTGCCAACTCATCTGCTTCTTATGATGTGTTAGGTCTCCCTGATGGAATGTATACCTTGATTTTCAGATCTGAAGCCACCCAGCAGGTTGTACATAGAGATAGGGTAGTTTTATTAAAGTAGATTTTTTTTAAATTTTAATCTAAGTCAGAAATCTTAATCACAATCGTAGCCTACTGATTCAAAATAGGTTCTATATTCTGAATATTCTAGAACGTTTCCATTCTGATCTGTATAATTTATATCAGAATCCTCACAAAGTTCTAGCTCTTGAGGTAAGCCATTTTCATTAGTACATTTAAAACAAGAGGAGTCACTGCAGGCAACAAAAAGACAAATCGTAATTGCACTTAGGCTAAATTTTAGATATTTCATATTTGTTCATTTCTTGTATAACTGTTTTATGGTAAAGTTTATTTTCGGGCACTTATATTATATACCACAAGATCTGTTTGTAAGTTATAACTCTACTTTTATAAATGACTCATTTTTTGTTGAATAGAAATATGATCATTTTTTAAAAGCATAGATAATCTTAGTTATAATATCATTCCAGCAATTGCTCCCGTTAAGAAACAAGCTATCGTACCTCCTATAAGTGCTTTGATACCTAGTTCTGTTAATGTCTTTCTCTGGCTAGGAGCTATAGCACTAATTCCGCCAATCTGTATTCCTATAGAAGAAAAATTAGAGAAACCACAAAGGGCATAGGTGGCTATAATTACAGACTTGGGATGTAGGCTTACTGTGCTACTGGCTTGTAAGCCAGCTAGATCTATATATCCAATTACCTCGTTGATGACAGTCTTTTTTCCTAGTAGCTGACCTATTAGCATGATATCATCAGAAGGTACGCCTAGTAGCCACGCTATAGGTGCGAATATAAGCCCCAGAATATATTCTAGATTAAGGCCATTGAATCTTTGATTAGTGAAAACCGCTATTTCCTCATTGACACCTATGATATTACCAAAGCCCAGAAGTATAGAATTTACTAAAGCTATAAGAGCTATAAATACCAATAACATTGCGCCTACATTTACAGCAAGTTTTACACCGTCGGTAGTGCCAAGTGAAATGGCATCCAGTAAATTATTTCCTATTTTTTCTTTTGGTATCTTGACTTCGGTATTTACTTCTTCATTAGGATCTTGAGGATATAATATCTTGGCTGCTAAGATAGCTGCGGGTGCAGATATAATAGATGCCGTCAGAAAATGAATAGCAAACTGGTCTCCTAATAAACTTACAAAAAGAGCAAATACACCTCCTGCAATAGTAGCCATGCCGCCGGTCATGAGACACATGATTTCTGATCTGGTCATCTTATCTAGATATGGCTTTACAACTAGGGGGGCTTCTGTCTGACCTATAAATACATTAGCTGCTGCTGCTAAGGATTCTGCACCTGATAGTCTCATGAATTTACTCATCAGCTTTGCAAAAACATATATAATTTTTTGTAGAATACCTAAGTAGTAAAGAATAGATGAAAAGGCAGCAAAAAATACGATAGTAGGTAATACCTTAAAAGCAAACATGTACCCAATTTTGGATATAGTGACTTTTGAGTTGGGATCGCTGGCATCTAGAACGTATTCTGCTCCAGGAAGCATATCGGAATCTATATTGACCGGTGCCCATGCATTATCAGGCCATGAACCGAAGACAAAGGATGCTCCTGCCTCTGCAAAACTAAGTAAGTCGACAAATCTATCAGCTATCCAGTCGAAGACTGCGTATACAAAAGGAACTTTGAGAATGAGGATGGCTAGGACAATCTGTAAAATAAGGCCAGACACAACGAGTTTCCAATCTATGGCTTTCCTATTATTACTAAAGAGATAGCAGATAAGTATCATAGATACTATGCCAATTACGCCTCTCATTATATCATTTATTAAGTCCATCCCTTCTGAATAGTTTTCTTTTTTATAAATTGAAGTTCTTTCTTGCAGAATGACCTGAGGAACCTTCAATTAAGCTAATATACTTAATCTAAACTTCCTAAGGTCTGAAAACAAAGAACGAATGGAAATTAAAAAAAAACTTTTGGATAAATGGCTAACAAAGCAACATATGTTATAGGTATTGCAGGAGGAAGTGGTTCTGGAAAAACGACTTTGGTGCATGAACTACAATCATTCTTTGAAGGTAAGTCCGTAAGTATACAGACGATGGATAATTATTATTTTCCTAGAGAAAGTCAAAAGACTGATACTAATAATATTAAGAATTATGACCTTCCTAGTTCCATAGATGTAGATAAGTTTGTAGGTGATTTGAATTTACTCTTAGAAGGCAATACGGTTATTCTCAAAGAGTATACCTTCAATAATGCACAAAAAGAAGCTGCAGAGATTGTTATCGAGCCAGCTGATGTAATCATAGTTGAAGGGCTTTTTGTCTTACATGAAGAAAGGGTAAAAGATCTGTTAGACCTATCCTTATTTATTCATGCTAAAGAAAACCTTAAAGTTATCAGAAGGATAAAGCGAGACAGAATAGAACGAAATTATCCGCTCGATGATGTCTTATATAGATACGAGCATCATGTTTTACCAGCCTTTGATAATTATATCAAACCCTACATCGACGATGTAGATCTTGTTATCAATAATAACAAGAATTTTGATAAGGCACTAGAGATTATGAAAGTGTATATCGATTCAAAGTTGAGTTGAATTTTTTATTCATAATTATATGGCTTTGTCACTATTATTTCTTGGTGTTTTATTTTCAGACATGCTAGCCCTTACAGGCTACAGAAATTTTAATCTATATCCCTCAGTGTTGCAAACTGGGTTGTGATATGCCAGCCCTGCAGGTTGTTAGATATCAACAAACCCAAGGGATGTTTGTAGTTCTCTTACAACAAACCAATATAGTAAGTTTTTTTATAGAGGGACGTTTATTATCAAAAAATTGAAAATCTCTAGTAGGGGGACTACTGACAGCATTTGGAAATTTATAATTAAGTTTCTAGGATCTTCTTTTCAGAAAATAATAAGTTTCTAACTGTGATCTGATTGCCATATCTAGATCATTCTTTTTATATAAGTTAGTTGCGTTTTCGTCTAGGATTCTAGCTTTGACATTATCTTCTAACTGTATATTGATTATTTTCCTAATTCTAGTTTTGAGTTCATCATCTAGTATAGGGAACATTGTTTCGATTCTCTTATGGAGGTTACGTACCATCCAGTCAGCTGATGAGAGATACATCTTTTCTTTACCTCCATTGTGGAAAATAAAAACCCTTGCATGTTCAAGATAACGATCTACAATACTGATTGCTTCTATATTCTCACTCATGCCAGGTATGTTAGGTACGAGACAACAGATACCTCTTACGATAAGTTTTATTTGTACACCAGCATTACTCGCATCGTAGAGCAAGTCGATCATCTCTTCGTCTTGTAAGCTATTCATCTTAAGAATAATATGAGCAGGTTTTCCTGCTTTCGCTGCTGCAGTTTCCTTTTTTACAGAATCTATAAGTAGGGTTTTCAGATTGTACTGTCCTACACCTAGGGTCGTAAAGGTCGTTTCTTCTAATCGCTTAGATTCTAAAAACTTAAAGACCTTCATCGCTTCTGTGGTGATTTCTTTTTTAGCGGTAAATAATCCAAAATCAGTATACAGCTTAGCCGTTTTTTCATGGAAGTTTCCTGTACTTAAGTAGGAGTAAATTTTCATCTGATTCCCTTCACGTCTTCTTATCAGTGCCATTTTAGAATGAACCTTCAGTCCTGGAAAAGAATAGACCACATTGATCCCTGCTTTTTCTAATTCTTCACCCCATTTAAGATTTGCCTCTTCATCGAACCGAGCTTTTACTTCAATAAAGGCAGATACGGTTTTTCCATTTTCTACTGCTGCAATGAGTGCATCCATTATTTTAGACTCAGAAGCTACTCTATATTGTATGAGTTTGATATGAGTAACTTCAGGGTCATTAGCTGCATCTTCAAAAAATTTAACTACCGATCTGTAACTATGGTAGGGGTAATACAACAGATGATCCTTTTCTCTGAATTCGTCAAAAATAGATTTACTATCTTCTAGGGTCGGATAGCTTAGAGGATCTAAAGGAAGATCTCTAAGGTGCTTATTCCCGAAATCAGGGAATCCGAAAAAATCAAAATTATTATGATATCGACCTTCCGCTAGTAAATCTAAATCTCCTAGATCAAAAGTATCTTTTAAATATTCAAGAAGGGAAGAACTAATCTTTCTATCATATACAAGCCTAGAGGCAGATCCTACATTTCTCTTAGCAAGTCCTTTCCTTATCTTGGCTACTAAGTCGCCAGAGTATTCGTCATCTATGTATAATTCAGCATCCCTAGTAAGTTTAATAGAATAGGAGTGATCTACATTGTAACCCGGGAAAATAAATCTAGCACAATGTCTTATGATATCATCTAATAGAATTAGATGCCGCTCATCTTTGTTGGAGTTAGGCAATTCTATAAATCTATCTATATGATCTGAAGGTATGGTAAGAATAGCATATTGTAAAGATTCGTCCTCCTTGTCTTGGAGTTCTAGTGCGAGGTACAACGCTCCATTATTTAGAAAAGGCTTAACTTTATTAGCTATAAGTAAGACTGGTTGTACAAAAGGCAATAGATTATTATTAAAGAAGCTTTCAATAAACTCAGTCTGCTCCTCATTAAGCATCATTCTTCTCTTAATGAAAATACCATATTTCCCCAATGCAGGTATTATCGAATTTTCGAATATACTACTAAATTCTTCTTGCTGCTCATTGACAATCTTAAGTATTTCTTCAAGTACTTCGACAGGAGAGAAGTCCGCTGTTTTTATAGCTTTCTTGCCTGCTCTGATAAGGTTTCTATGATTAGAGACCCTGACTCTAAAAAATTCATTTAAGTTGGAAGAGTAGATAGCAAGAAACTTCAGCCTCTCGAACAAAGGAACATTTATATCCTTGGCTTCTTGTAATACACGGTAATTAAAAGAAAGCCAGCTTATATCTCTATGAATATATTTATATCCTTTCTTCTTAGTAATTACCATATTCTGTTGGATAAATGTTATCTATTCTGAAATATATAAAACTTCCCTTATTTTAAAGAGCCAAAGCGGATATTTGCACCCATACCTATCCATCTTCCTGGCATAATAACTAGATTTGTTTCTCTATATTCTATGTTAAACAGATTATTTACATAGGCATAAATGTTGAATTTGTTAGCTCTATACATCAGTTTGCTATCCACTAAAGTATAATCCTGTAGGTTTACTCTATCGCTATATCTTCCTACTAGGTTCAGGGATAACTTATCTTGTATCAGATTAAAATTCATATTTACTACAAACTGATGGTTCAGATTTTCTAACGCATATCTGCTAAAGAGGGGCTCATCTGCCTCTCCAATACTAGAAGATATATAAGTATATCCAACTGTCATGTTACCTAATAAAGACGATAGAGAACTTAGGTCAGTTCGATAGCTAAAATCTAAGCCTATATTATTGACTTCGCTAAAATTAGTAGCCCGCCATATATCATCTTCCGGAGAATTTTTTACCCAGTCTATAAGGTCTCTATTGTTCTGTACAAAGAGACCAACTTGTAGTACACTTTTTTTATAAAATGATTTGTAGCCTATCTCATAACTAAGTGTTCTTTCATCTTTTAGATTTTCATTTCCTAACTCAGATGGAGAGGAGTAGTATAAGTTAGTATAGGTAGGAATTCTATTAGATATTCCGATAACACTATATAGCTGAGCATTATCTGATAAAGAGAAACTCATGTCTAGTCCAGGAAATAACTTAAGGGTTCTGTCGTCGAACTTATTGAAATATATCCCAGGCGTGAGGTTCAGCTTATTGTCGAATAGATTCATCTCGTGCTCTAGATATATGCCTAGATTATTCCTTTCTCTGCTTCCTAGATTATTACTTTCTAGATCCTCCATAATATATTCTACACCTATTCCTGTTGTCCCATACTTATTACTATAACTTAGATGTAGCTCATTTCCTATAGAGTTGCTTGTGTGGTTGTTTTCGAAAAAAGAAGGGTTGTCTCTAAGGAAGACATAGTGGTCTTTATTGTTTCGCCAGTAACTATTCGTTCGTATAGAATAGTTATTATTGTAATACTTATAACTAGCTGAAGCATATCCCGTTCTGACCTCTTCATACTGATCTACAAAATCTGGACTGGCATAGAATCCATTTGCACCAAATTTGTTGTCCAGTAATCCACCCGTTATGTCAAGGCTACTGTTATCAGAAATCTGAAATTGATTTTTCAGAAAAATATGGTGTTGAGTGTAATCTGTATTATACTTATATCCCTCACTATCTGTGAAGTTGTAAGCTATGATATGATGACTCTTAGAAGTTTCCAAAGCGGCAGAAATACCAGTCGCTATTGTATTGTTAGAACTATAATCTGTATTCAGTTCTACAGAGGTCGGTACATCTTTTTTTGTGATAATATTCACTGCTCCAGAAAAAGCATTTTGCCCATAGATCTTAGAAGCAGGGCCTTTAATGATTTCTATGCGTTCGACAAGATTCATAGAAACAGGAAGATTCATATTATGATGGCCTGTTTGTGGATCACTCATTTTTATTCCATCTATTAGGATAAGTACCTGATTGAAACTTCCGCCACGAATAGATAAATCTGCTTGCACACCATTAGCTCCTCTATGTCTAAGATCTATAGCAGCATTAAGTTGTAAAACTTCTGATATACTGGTAGCACCAGACTTGATTATTTCATCGTTAGTAATGATATCTATAAATCTAGATTGCTGGTTATAGGGAGAAGATATCCTATTCTGCTGTATGATGATGTCTTCTAGTAATAAGGTAGAGTCGATCATGTCTTGAGAAATTAGGGACAAGGAAGTAAGGCTGAAAAGGACAAACAAAATTAATCTCATGGTTATTCTTGTATTAGGACGGCAAATAAAACACTATTTCGTAAATTCGACGAATACTTATTTAGAAATTTAAAATAATAAAACAAATAGCTACATGTCAAGACAAATGATTGCTGCAGGAAATTGGAAAATGAATAAATCATTTGAGGATGGTTTATCTCTAGCAAGAGAAATATCTAATGCACAAATTCCTGATAATGTTGAAGTTATACTTTCAGTTCCTTTTATTCACTTGAAGGCGATTAGAGATATGACCTTGCCTGCTAGGAACTTGCACATATCTGCTCAGAATTGTAGTAATCACACTTCAGGAGCCTATACAGGTGAGGTGTCATCTGAGATGTTAGCCTCCATTTCTATTCCTTTTGTATTGGTAGGGCACTCTGAAAGAAGACAATATTTTGGGGAAGATGCAGCTATATTGAATGGTAAAATAGAACAAGCACTTTCTAAGAATATACGACCTATATATTGTTGTGGGGAACCTTTAGAGATCAGAAAGGCGGGAACACATATATCCTATGTCAAAGATCAGTTAGAAGCAACCATATTTAAGCTTTCAGAAGCAGACTTTAGCAAGCTTGTTATTGCTTATGAGCCCATCTGGGCAATAGGTACGGGTGAGACAGCGAGCAAAGAGCAGGCGCAAGAAATGCATAAGGCTATAAGGGATCTTATAGCTGAGGCTTATAATGCAGATGTTGCTGATAATGTCTCTATTCTTTATGGCGGAAGCGTAAAACCAGCTAATGCTAAAGATTTATTTAGTCAGCCTGATGTAGATGGGGGACTAGTAGGTGGTGCGTCTCTTAAGTCAGATGATTTCATTGAGATTATTAAGAGTTTTTAAGACCTAAAAAGAGATAATTGGGCAAGAATACAATTGCTTTCTTTATAATTTATAGTATTTCTATCCTCATAGAGCTTGTCCTATTTGGTTCATTAGTTTATGCCCCTAATGATAGAATGATCGTATTCGGAGGTGACGGATTTGTGATCTATTATAATCAGTTAGAACATATTTGTAATGGTGGTGGACTGATGCTGCAAGGCATGGGACTTCCTTGGTATGAGTATATATTTATGACAGACTCACAAGCTGTATTCTCTATAATTTTGAGTTGGCTTAATGATATAGGTTTGCCTATTTGCGAGTATGGTATAGGCATTATACATTCGTTGATTTATTTTACCCTACCTCTAGGAGCTTATGTTGTTTTTCTGATTCTAAGAAAGTTGGATATTGATTTTTTCTGGAGTATAGTTTTTTGTATTCTGATTAATTTTCTTTCGCCTCAGATGATAAGAATGTCTGGTCATTTGGGTTTGCTTTATCTCTTTTTACTCCCACTTTGTATACTTTGGGTTTTCCATTACACTAATTATAGAAAATTTGATAAGTATGCTTTCGGTATAATGTTCTTACTGACCTTCTTTGGATTGAATAATGCTTATCTAGGTATTATCATGGGAGGGTTTCTATTGCTTTGTATTATCTTTTTAGACCTAAGAGATTACCTTAGTACAAAGAAGATAAAGTTAAGCTGGGCATATCTAGTTTCCCTTATTCCTATTGCTATTATTTTTCTGATTGTCAAAGTAGGGGATCCTATAGAAGGAAGGCTAGAATACCAATGGGGATTTTTTGCTAAACCAGCAGATATTCAGGGCTTACTCGTAGGAGAAGGATCACTATTTAGATATTTGTTTGATACTATTATTGACATAAAAGACATTCCTTTTGAAGGTAGATTTAACCTTGGTCTTGTAGCTGGAGTTACCATAATATTTTTGTTTTTTAGGTTTTTGTATTGGCTTGTAAAAAGAGATTATAGTGAGGAGAAAAGTTTTCCATTATTAATAGAAGCACCTCTTTTTTCAGCGCTTGTAATGTTCGTATTGGCGAACCATTTATTTCTTAGTTCTGATGGAAAAGATTTTCTAGAATCTTTAGTAGGTAAGCTTGTCAATTTTAAGGGGTCTGGAAGATTTGTATGGCCCTTATATTATGTGCTTACGCTCACTGCAGTATATTACTTAGTAGAAAGTGCGAAAAAATTAAACAAACGCAAAAAGCATCTAGCTTATCTATTTCTTGTACCTCTGGTGTTTATCTGGATCTTCGAAATTCATGTGTACTTATCGCCTTATAAAAAGAAAATAAACCATAAGAATTATTTTAAGACCAGTGAAAGACAAAAAATAAAAGATGTTTTAGATACTAACCAAATACTGAAAGAAGATTATCAAGGTATCTACACACTTCCGTTGATTTGTGGTTGGAACGATAAGCTTAGTTCTCGACTTAACTGGGGATCGCATTTCTATGCTATGCGCTATGCTCTAGAAATTCAGCGTCCACTAATTAATGCGATGTTCTCTCGATCTTCTATTCCTAATACAATGAGGCATATGCAGTTTGCTTCTCATCCGGCTCTCAAAAAAGAAATCCTAGATTATCTAGATCCTAATAAAAAGGTGCTCATTGTTAGATCTAAAATAAATGATCAACTCAGTATAGGAGAACAATATATTGCCGATGAATCAAAACTTTTGCATACGGAAAAAGATTACGAGCTAAGAAGCTTATCGCTTTCTGATCTAGATCGAAGTTCCTTTATAGATACACTTCTAAGCAAGAAGGATGTCTTTGTAGAAAAAGAATTGATTTACTACAACGGTTTTGAAAACTCAAGCTCTGAACATCAATTCTACGGAGGATCTAGGACTTTAGAGAAGGGTAGTGAGGTAGTAGATAGTTTTCAAGTTATACCTGGAAAAAAAATCAACTTTACCGCATGGGTATATCTAGATAGTTATAAGTACAGACTGCCTATATGGAAGATACATGAGTATGATATGAAAGGAAAATACTTAGGGAAGAAGACGTTCAATTGTAAGTTGGCTAACGACTTCCATAATAGTTGGTTGAAAGTAGAAAAGGATTTACAACTTAACAAAAAGACAAGTTCTATAGCTATCCAAGTAGAGAGCAACCAGACCTTTTATATTGATGAAATATGGATAAAGGAAAGCGGTGCAAATATCTACAAAACCCAAATTCCTTCAAACGTGCTATTTTATAATAATATCCCTTTAGTAAAAGACTAGGAAGAAGGATTAAGTTGGAAATATTTTGTTTATAGCCTCTACTCTATAATTAAATATTCCTTCAAGTTGTTTTCTTACGTATATCGTATTAGCTAAACGGCCTAATGGACCTAATGGTATGCCGTAAGTAACGATGTCTTTCATAAATACACCTTTAGAATTTTCTTCGAAAACATGCTGATGATGCCAGAAGCTATAAGGACCGAAACGCTGTTCATCCACAAAATAATATGGCTCTCTAACATGCGTAATTTCTGTAACCCATCTGAGCGGAACATTGAGTATAGGTCTTACCTTGTAGGAAATGAGCTGCCCCTCATACATTTCTTCCTGAAGAGAAATATTCGTTATCTGAAAACCCATATGATCGGGGGTTATTGATTTAAGATTTCTCGGAGAGGAGAAAAATTTCCACGCTTCATCGATACTTATCGGTAATTGCTGTTCTTTCTTAAGCTCAAATAATTTCATGTCAATCTAACATGATTTATAAAGATAAGTTTATAGCTGCATTTGTTCGCAAGGCTTTAGCCTCGTCTGCTATAGCCAAACTTAAGATCTGTATACTAATCAAATGATAACTTACCCTGCTAGCAATGAGATAACTTACTTTCATTCAATATCCTCTGCTAGCATCAATAGATTTCATGCAGCGATGATAGATTAACGAGGCTAAAGCCTTGGCTACTCACAAAAAAAAAGGGGAAGCTTCCACTTCTCCTTTTTTATAGATCTTTTATCTTTTATTAGAACTTCATAAACTTAGAACGTTGTCCACAACTTGCTCTACCTACATATCCGATTCCCCAGTTAAGTTCGAAAACAATTCCTGCGAATATAGGATGCGAAGATGCACTTGCTAATACCGCGTCACCTAGTAATGCATTGTCATTCTGAGTGAAGTCTGTAATTCCGTATTCTAATCTAAATCCAAAAATACCACTAAATGCTCCATCACTTCCTAATAAGTAAACACCAAATCCTAGGACAGCACTTATCTCATTAGAACTGAAATCATCAGTAGCATCTACTGTCATCGCACTTAGTGCAGAATTTCTATCTACACCATTTATAAGAGAATATTTAGGTCCTAGTTCGAAATATCCAAGACGCTTATTGTTTCTCCACATCAAGTAAAGATCGATAGCTGTCCAATCTAATTTTATATTTTCATCTATACTTGCGTTTTCCGAATTGTGAGATGCTCTGCTGTACATAACATCTAGCGTTACACCGTTAGAGTCATAGTTAAGACCCAACTTTCCTCCGAAAGCAGTACCTCTAGAAATATCATAATCCCAAGCAGTACTTTCTACAAACTCACTATTGTAGAGACCAGTAAAGCCAGTTTGGACTTTCAGTCCTGCATCGATCCACCAAGCTTCAGCAGCCCTTTGTCCAAAAGCAATAGAGGGTAAAACTAGCATTAGAAATATCAATTTTTTCATATCCTTAGATTTTGTATTTTTTTTGTTGTCGCAAATTAACGAAAAGAAAATTATTTAAAAGCATTAAATAAAAGACTGTATGACTATAATATCAACAATCCTTATGTTTAAGAGCGGTAGGAGCAACTGTTCGCTGCTTATTTTTCTGAATAAGAGGTATAACCACCGACTAGATTATAGCATTCTTTGAATTTCTTATCTCGCATTTTTGCCATAGCCTTTTTACTTCTGTTACCACTTCTACAATAGACGATGTAAGATTTATTCTTATCAAGAGCATCTATTTTCTCTTCGAAATCATTAGCACGGTAATCGATTTCTATTGCATTAGCAATTTTGCCATCGCTTATTTCTTCCGGCGTTCGTACATCTAGAAAAAGAATATCAGGTTTTTCTTTTACAAGTGCATCTAGATCAGTCAACAATACATCCTGTGATATAATCCCAGGTTCTTCAACCTGCTTGGAGTTATTACAAGATGTAAGTGATAAAAGTAGGGTGATAAGGATTAAACTGGTATTTCTAATTATGAGATGAAACATTTTACCGTGTTTTAAATTCAATTTTATAATGCAAATTTAGCAATAATATGTATTAATAAAATTACCATAAATGCATATCTTAGAATGTGCTAACGAAAATATATATACATCTATGTCTTATTTTCTGTCTAATGCCTTGTAAATCATTGTTTTCTCAAATAGTTTTTACACAGAATTTTACAGACAGGATGCACCAGTTAGGTCTTAGCTGCAACAAGCCAGCTGACGATTTTCTTAAAGTATTTCCGTTGGATAAGGATGAGTTCTTTGATTACGATCTAGTATTGAGAACCGATGATCGAGCTGCTGAACTTAGAATAGTAAGTTATGATGCTGATGCTAACCTGATACCTAATATAGAGATGATGTCTAGAATATCATCATTTGCTACTAATGTTGATACAGCAGATATTATAATATATTCACTAAGAGAAAGTATGAAGAAGTTCTACAATGCTACTTGGGCGATGGAAGCTGAATTTGTTCCTAAGGTAGAATTAACCCATTTCCCAAGGGCTACAATGATTGCCATCTACAGAGAAGATTATGGGCTTATTCTGAATACTGTTTTTCATGATCATAACAAAAACATAGATAGTTTTAAACTATTGTTAAGTTTCCAAGTGGATAATTAAAAAAAAATCTGCTTTCAGAAAACTGAAGCAGATTTTGCGCATGGAAGTTGAATATAATTCAACATTTCAGGGCCTTGCTAATATTATTCCACATGTTAATTCAATGGGTATAATTTTTGGGGTTACACCTTTTTAACACTATTATTTACACACTTAATGTAATTTGGAGTCAAGAAGTAACCTCACATATGAAAATAGAATTACATATTTAATAATTTAATATGTAAAATTATGTTAGTCAATTATATAAGTTCTATTTTCTGTAATATTTTTTTAATCGAACTAATTAAAAAAATGAAAACAATTAGAGATGAAAATATTGGATTAATCAAAGCTAGGGGAACTCTTTACCACAAAAAAAAGCGATTAGTAACTGAAACTAACCGCTTTGATTTCTTTAGTAAATTGATCTTATTGAATAATCAGTTTATTATACTTTGTGTTTTCTCCAGCGACTATTTTAGTGAAATAAGCACCTGAGCTGAGTTCTACAAGATTCAATTTATAAAGATTATTTCCTAAAACTCCATTATATGTATCTGTATAAACTTTGCTTCCGTAAGCATCAAATATTTCTAATGTTATATTTTGATCTTCAGCCAGATTCACTTCAAAAGAAACTTCCTTTGTAGTACTAGGATTTGGGAAAAAATCTGAAATGGTAAATCTGTTTGGTGCTTCTATTTTAGCATTGACAATTCTACTAAATTCGAATTCCCCGTTGACATCTATTTGTTTAAGTCTATAGTAATATAGGGTATTTGCTTGAGCAGAATTATCATCAAACGTGTATTGCTCCTCCGTGAAAGAATTCATTTTTCCTTCTATAAAACCAAGCTTCTGAAAACGATTACCATCTAAGGATCTCTGAATTTCAAAACCCTTATTATTTACTTCTGCTATCGTAGCCCAAGATACTTCTATATTATTATCTCCTGCAGTCGCATTGATATCAGATAATTGTACGGGCAGGGTTAAAGCCAGAGATTCGCATTCTCCGACATGAACAATACCTAGCCCATCATCTCCTCCTGAAGCATCTTCAACACCTCCACTGTCAAAACACATAGCCGTTCTTCCACCAATAAAACCGTAGGTCAACTCGATCCAGCCGCAGGATCCCGATGTTGACTGTATCGGAAAAGCATAAGGTCCTACAGGTATATTCCCAATACTAGAAGATGAAGTTGTGTTAATAGTAGTAGTAACCCATGTTGTCCCTCCTACAGGGTAAGTTTGTACACCAGCTAATTGACGGGAGCTTGCCCAAAAAACCGCAGTGCCAGCAGTTAATCCGACTGCAGAACATGCAAAGCTACTAGATGATGGGAATGCACTAGGAGCAACTGATCCTCCTCCCACTCCAAACATTAGGAAAGTAGTGTTTAAAGTTAAAAACAAATTCCTCACCATGGCCCCATTACTAGTTGTTGCAGTACCTGTATAAGAACTTGCTACATATTGAGGTGCTCCCCAACCTAAATCAAAACTACCATCACCATCTACATCTATCCCATAAAATCCTGCATCAGCATAGAAGCAACCTTGTCCTACGAGAGAATGAGTACCAGATTCTAGACACTGTGCACTTAATTGTTGACCAGGGATAACAGCTGCCGCAGCTAGCGGTATAACAGATTTTAGAGAAGCTGCCATAAAACTTCCTCTTGAAGAAACTGCCTTATTTTTACTTAGTTCTAAGTAGTCCTTTACTTTGGACTTTAGATTAGACTTGTCTTTTTTGGATAATTTTTTCTTTACGATGATCATGCTTTTCCGGGTATTTATCTGTTAGTTAATTTTGTAGTTCCCTAATATAATTATTTTTTTTCTCTATACAAAGATTTTTCAACGACTTTGGCCATTAATTCCGGCATTAAGGTGTAGTCTAAAAATTCATTTATTCTTAGCGCTTGTTCGAAGGGATTTTCTATTACCTCTCTGTAATTTACATATATAGCCTTGTAATTTGAGTGTGTGGAAATCCAATCTTTAAATCTTTTTAGCTGCTCAGTGTATTGATCCATAATTTTTAGATTTAGTGTTTCCGCAGATTTCTTTTTTCCTAATCTAACTAACATTTTATCCTGCGAAAACATTACCTCCTCTAGGCTTCTTTCCATAAATATGATTTTGTATTCAAAGTTGTCGGGCAGGTGTTTTAGTAGATGAGCAATCACTTTTACAACCTTACCTGAGGCAGTATTTAGGATTCGATTATTTTTTGCAAGATTTTTTATCATTTCATGTTCATAGTATCCTTTTGGATTGTTTTCATCAGCTTCTCTTTTTTTGTCTGTAAATATTTCCATACCTCCTTTCTCGAGCATTTGCATCATCATCGAAGTACCTGACCTAGGAAGTCCAGATACAATATAGATTGTTGGACGTTGTATATTGTTTAACCAATCGGCATGTACTTCTGCTTTTTCTGTTTCATTTAATTTATATTGATACACGGATTGCAACCTTTCTCTTATTCGGAACTGATTAGGAAACATACTGATACTATTCTCCCATGCTTTTGCAGCTTCTTCGTATTTGCCTAAATTAAAAAAGGCCTTTCCTAGATTAGCATGGTACTGTGGTTCATTAAAATTTAGACCAACCGCAGTTAGATAGTTATCTGCTGCTTCTTCAAAATATTTTGCTCTAAGGTTTATATTGCCTAATAGGTAATGAGCCTTCTCATTGTCATAATCAAGCTCTAACTCTTTCATAAGATGTTCCTTTGCATCCGGATAACGTTTTAGCATGAGATAGCACTGAGCCATTTGCAAATTAGTCCTAGCGTGAAATTTATTGACTTTTCCTTCTATCCCCTTTAGTAATTGTAATGCTTTTACGGGCTGTTTTTCTGCAATCAGTAAAGTAGCGTCCATAGTATCTAAGGTAGCACGATCATACAATTCTCTATCCTTCATGAGATTAATAATCTCTCTTGCTTCAGCAAACTTTCCCATTACCTGATAGCATATAGCAAGTCTAAATGCATATCGAGGTGTTCCTATATTTTTACGATGAAGTTTTTCTAATATTTCTATAGCATTTTCTATTAGTCCTCCATCTATATAGGATCTTGCTAAGTTATAATTACATTCCTCTTCAGTTTGCTTTAATCTTTTTTCTAAATCACCAGTTTGCTTTTCTATATAGCCTAGATCTTCTAGTTGATCAAGAACAGAGTTTGCTTCCTCTTCTGTAAGATCCGCTTCAACTTGAATTTTTTCAAAAGGATTTTCATTCGTGTCCCATGATTTTATGAATTCTATTTCAGCCGGATCATTTAAAATATTGGTTAGTACACGTCCATCCATATCTTCACCGACAGGATATCCCATAAGGTGCAATATGGTTGGAGTCAGATCTAGAACGCTGGCGCCAAAGGTTATCTTATCTTTTTTAATACCTGGACCTTTTGCTACAATAATACCATATGGACTGTGTTCGTAAGCCGGCCCCGCTGGCTCTTTAGGTATGTCTCTAGGTCTCAGATGATCTGGTTGGAATCCATGATCAGACACCAGTATGATATTTGTATTATCATCTGCATAATTCATTATCGTCCCTAGCATCATATCATGGTATCTGTAGCCAGCTGTAACTACATAATTATAGTTGTCAAATTCTTCTTGAGTTATATGCGGTCTTTTAGGTGGATGAAAACGCATGAATCCATGACAATAATGATCTATTGCATCCAAGTATAGCGCAGCGAAATCCCACTCTTCTGTTCTTATTATATTTGTAAATGCTGCATGTAAAGAAGTAGCATGTGCTGTAATCTTAGCTATAGCCATTATCCTAGGTTCTTTTGATACATCTATGCTTTTAATGTTAGGAACGAATTGTTCCAGCAAGGTTTGATTCAGTTCGTGAGGATGCACTCTGAATTGTGCAAACCAATCTTGTTTCTCTTCAGGAAAAACGGTTCCATTAGAGATGGGCCAAGGTTGGTGCAAACCACCTACATGATTTTGGTAGAAATTAGAAATCATGGTTCCATTAATTTTTTCTGCAGGGTGACTGGGCCACCAACCTACCACATGGGTTTTCTTTCCATGTTCAGAAAGCATATTCCAGATGGCTTTGGTTTTTCTAGAGATACTCATAACAGGTCGAACCTTTTTTCGATCTGGAGTCAGTTCTATAAATCCATGTACACCATGTTTGTAGGGTCTTTTGCCTGTAGACATTGATGTCCATAACATAGGCGAATAAGGTGGATCTAATGTGGCAAAATTACTTATTGTACCACCATTGATCAGTTTTTCTAGATTGGGCATTAAGCCTTGATCTATTAGTGGATTTAATATTTTCCAGTCAGCAGCATCCCAGCCTATCAATAATACTTTCTCATTTTTCATTTGCTTGGTTTTTCTTTTTGGCTTCTAATATGGCAGCTATCTGTCTTTGCATTACATGTTCTTTTCTTTTTTTCCAAGCCATTACTCCTACATCTCCTAGAGCGAGAAGTCCTAGGCTTCCTCCTATAGGTATTTCTATTTTATTCCCATTGGGATCCTTTATACTTTGAAAAATGAGTTCCCATTCATCTTTTTTCATAACACTATTTTTTTATTAGCTGAATATAACAAAGAGGAGTTAGACTTGTAAGCTAGATTGCAAAAAATAAAAACATATAATAATACATAACCTATATGTATAAACTATATGTTATGGTACAGAGCTAGAAACTTAGGGTTT
>CAYYWZ010000045.1:27676-34484 GCA_964475415.1 uncultured Saprospiraceae bacterium
TAAGAAACTATGTAGTGTAGCTTATATGATTTGCAACGAGCGATCCTCGAAGGGGAATACAGGCATTTTAACTATTGTTCTTCTAATCAATAAACAAAAGTTAAGAAATATAGTGTACTAAATTAAATCAATAAGACGTTGATTAGAAGTCTTTTGTGCTCTATTAAATGCACTAGATCTACCTGTTGTAAGTCAGGTTTTGATCGGTCTTAATTGCTTTATAGGACAGTGCATGCGTTAAGCTAAGTTTAAGTAATTATTAGATTATTATAAATTGTATATTCGCTCTTCATTTATTTATAATTAGAATGTTCGATTTACATCTTTTAGAAAACAATCCTAACATGCCAAGTTATTACGCGGTAGGCATCACTGTATTGTTTGCTTTTTTCCTATCCTCATTACTAACAATTACGTATGAGTTTACCACAAAAAGTATCTATAAGAAAGCTCATTTTCTGCAGGCATTGGCATTGATCTCTATTGTAGCTGCTACAGTTATGCAAGCGATAGGAGATAGCTTAGCTAGAGGATTAGGTATGTTAGGTGCACTAGCGATTATTAGATTTAGAACTGTACTTGACGATCCTAGAAATATAGCTTTTATGTTTGCTTCCCTAGCGGCTGGGATTTCATGCGGTGTATTGGGATTTAGTATAGCCTTGACAGGAACCTTAGTATTTTGTCTTGCTGCTATTATTCTTAGATTTTCTCCTTACAGTAATTCTAATGAGTTGATAGGAAATATAAAACTGCAAGTCCCTAAGAATGATCTACAGCAGGGACTCATAGAAAAAAGTCTAAGTCTACATTGCAAAAATTTTGAGTTGGATCAGATTAGATTTTTACAACCTAAGAAAGTAGAAAAAATAAACGACGAAGGTGTAAGAACATTAGAAGAAATATCCAGAGAAAACATCCAAGAGTTTACTTATCTAATAAGATTAAATAATAATGCGAGTATTGCAAGTTTGACAAATTCTATAAAGGAGTTAGAAGGTCTTGAAGGATTTAGATTGAATTTTAAAAAGCAGCCGACTAAATTATAATGAAGTATCTAAACCCATTCTATATAACCTTCATAGTTATTGGTTTGTCGCTCTTTCTTTTTACGGGAGAGGATAACACTCAGACAATTTCGTTCTTTGGTTTTGCAGAAACTAACGAAACAGAAATTAATTATAATCACCCAATAGTTGTTGATGATATTTTTGTCAGGCCAGGTCAGCCTGTTAAGGCAAATGATCCATTGATGAAAATATCAAGGATAAAGTCTAAAGAAATTTTACAAGATCAAATTTTCAAAATAAAAGAACTAGAAGCTGATGCCATTGCTTGGAGGAAAGATAAGCAGGATAAGATTCAAATATTAGAATCAGAAAGAAATATGAAACTATCATCTATAGATGCTTCTATAAGTTCACTTAGATCAGAGTTGGCCTATAAGAAATCTCTAGCAGAAGGTCTACAATCTGTAGAAATAGAGCAGCCTAGTTATCATCCTATCCAAGAGAGAATTGGTGCTAAACTATTAGACAGAAAATTATTAGAGGATTCTTATATAAAGAAAGAAGAAGCGATAAGAAATGAATTATCACTAGGAGAGAATCCCTATAGAGTACAGATAGATAGACTCAAAGCAGAAATAGAATTTGACGAAGATCAAAAGGTCCAGACCTTTACCGTAAGCGCTCCTACAGATGGGCTAATAGGAAGTATATCTTGTAAGGAGGCGGAGCACGTACAAGCGTATAATACCTTACTTAGTTTCTACGAACCCAACCCAAGCGTAGTTAGAGGTTATGTACATGAGGATTTAAAAATTAATGTAAAAAAAGGAAGCAAATTTAAGGTGAAATCTTTACACGACCCCAATGTAACCTATGATGGAACAGTAATAGGCTTAGGATCTAGGATAGTAGAAATTCCGACAAGACTAAGAAAAATGCCTGACTTCAAAACCTACGGTAGAGAGATATCGATAAGCATCCCCGTCGAAAATATTCTTTTACAGAAAGAAAAGGTAAGTATTGATCTTATAGCTCCATAGATATATGTATAGTTACTTTGTAAAATTATCATTGCTGGTATTTATAGCTATAATCGCTATTGATGAAGCTAGCTCACAATCAGTTTCTAGAATCAATTCTACAGAATTCTTATCTAAGTTTTTTTTGCAAAGCGATGTTACTTTACAACAAGATGAGCGTTACATCAGGTTTCCATGGATTGAACAGTTAGACCTGAGAACAGAAACGAGAGATTTAGATTTTGATCAGCAAGAATATACCTTGAGACTTGATCCTTCCTCTAGAAAAAAAAGAAACGCTTATAATGATCTATATAATGCCTATAAACGTAATCCAGATCTAAGGAAAATATCTTATCTAGAAGAAGATATATATACTGCCTATAAAACTTGGGTGAGTTTATACTTTATAGAAAAAAGAAAATCTATTTATGAAGGTCTTCAGCTATTATATGCGGATAAAGCTTTATTGAGTGAAAAGAAACTAAACGCTTTAGAAATAAGCTTTAAAGATTTGATAGATATAGAAACTTCTAGTACACAATTGGAGGTAAATGCTTTTGATGATGATCTAATGAATGATTACTTTCTAAGAAAATATAGTCTAGGAGAAGTGCTTTTAGATTTTGAAGATATTATAAAAGTTGAGGAAATATTATTGTCCGTTCAGTCTATGGAGATGAGTCTGTCAAACAAAGATCTAGAAAAATATAATTATGAACAAGAACTGATCAATAAAGAAATTGCAGTAGAAAAAGCAGAAGGGCAGCATTACTTTGATTTCTTACAATTTAAGTATCGAGGACCTCATGATAATTTATTCGAGGAACGTTTCTCCATTGGTCTTGGTACTGAGTTGTCTAATCCTGGAAGTAGAAAACTCAAGTTAGAAGAATTAAAATTAAAGCAGTTAGAAATAGAGCAAGGATATGAGAACGATATAGAAGAGTCTAACACAGTGTTAGAAGAGATCAAGGAGGAAATAATATTAGATATAAAGTCTTACATGAATAAAAAGGAAGCCAGCATTACACAGGCTAAAAATTTATCTATAATCAGTGATAAGGTAAGAACACGAGAAGGTTATGATCCTGAGATCTTATTAGATATAAAAGAAAAGACACTAAAATTTTCTCTTGAACTATTAGATTTAGAGGAGTCTATCTACGAAGACTATATCAAGCTATTAGCAGAGTCACTTAACTTATTTAAAAAGCCATTAACAAATCATTTACAGTCTGTTTATTAAATATCTAGATTTTAATCTTTTTTTTTCATATATTTAACTACAAACCACACCCTTCATAATGCTTCAATACTTTTTATAGACTTACTTTTTCTAAATAGTAATTGAACAATTTTAAATTCTGTATAAGAGAATTAAAAATAGCTTATGAATGCAGCAACACAAAATCTAAAGTTTGAATACAATGTTATGCCTTGTTATGCACATATCAAGGTGACTGGAATGGAAAATCTTACCAACTCTCAGTCTATTGTAAAGTATTGTATGGACAAAGCGACTAAAGACGGTTTTAAGAGATTATTACTAGAGGAGCAGCTAGAAGGTTCACTCTCTCAGTCTGAAATGATTAAGTTATGTCTATTGGCTTTAAAGATTAGTCTGAATAACAAAATTTATTTTAAAATTGCTCATTTAGCAATAAAAGATAATCAAGTAAGTGACGGTGGTTTTGCAGAAACTTTTTTACGTAACCGAGGTGTCAATATTAAACACTTCAAGAGTAAGAATGCAGCCCTGGAATGGCTGGAGAATGACTAAATAACTAATCTATCTTTTCTAATATTCCAAAGAATTCCTTTCCAGATCTAGGCTTAATAGAATTGTATGCCTCTTCGAAAATTTTAAATTTGAAAAACGGTTCCAAGTAGAATCGATATAATTCTTCGTTACCTCCATATGGTCTTTTTTTCGTTTCTTCTAGAGGTATGTTAAACCAAAGTCCTACCAATTTTCCATTACTATGAAGTAATTCACTCATCTTCTCAGCGTAACTACTTCTCATCTCTACGCTAGGTAAGAATGAACAAAAAAAAGTTTGTTCTATAATAAGATCGTATACTCCGGTATGCTGAAAAAAGTCCTCATGTAAGAGATTTATATCTTGATCATTACCGATTCTTTTACGGAGATTATCCAGAGGAAGTCTCGAAATATCAATTACTGTTACATTCGTAAATCTATTCTTAACTAAATATTCAGCTTCATATCCGTTTCCTGCTCCTGGTATAAGTATAGATATCTCTTTATCTATAAGTTGGTCGATATAGCTGGCAATAGGTGTAGAAGGGTAGCCTATATCCCATCCTGTATTATTTTCACGATATCTATTAGTCCAGTATTCTTCTTCAGTTTTATTTTCCATTTCTATTGCTTTTATAAGTCTATCTATGAATGATTATATTTGAGAAAGATATATTCGGTATAATTTACTCGTAAATAAAATTAACATTATTAAGTGAATGATAAAATGATTAGATGGGGGATAATAGGACTTGGGAAAATTGCTCATAAGTTTGCTTCGGATTTGTTGTTAGTCGATAATACGATACTAGCAGCTGTAGCATCTAGAAATCAACAGAAAGCACAATTATTTGCAGAACAATATAGTGTTACAAGCTACTACGATTCCTACTTTTCCTTATTACATTCTGATAAGGTTGACATTGTGTATATCGCAACACCACATAATTTACATAAAGAACTAAGTATAGCCGCAATGGCAGCAGGAAAAGCTGTTCTCTGCGAGAAACCTGTAGTCGTAAATTGTAAGGAGATAGAAGAGCTATTACAAGTTGCTAATAGTACAAAGTGCTTTTTTATGGAAGGCCTATGGACAAGGTTTAATCCTACTATCGAAGCTATCCTCGAGGATGTTCAAGATGGAAAGATTGGAAAAATAAGTCACCTCCAAGCAGATTTTAGTTTCAGAGCGATCTATGGTTCTAACTCAAGACTGTTTGATCCATTGAGAGCTGGTGGAGCTTTGCTAGATGTAGGTATCTATCCATTGTTTCTTGCCTACATTATTTTTGGAATGCCTAAACGTATTGAAGCCAGTTCTATTTTATATGATAATGGGATAGATTTACAGACTACTATACTCTTAGAATATAAGCATGCATCAGCTTCATTGATGTGTGGTATCTTAGTTGATAGTGATGTGACCGCCTTGTTGTACGGAAGTGAAGGCAGTATACATATTCATAGAAGGTGGCATGAGTCAGATGGATACTCAATTATCAAAAATGGTGAAAAAGCAGACTTTCTTTATAAGAAAAAGGGACTAGGATTTACTTATGAGATAGAGGAGTGCAATAGCTGTCTTAGGAATGGTAAATTAGAAAGTGCTAAATGGAGTCACCAGAATAGTAAAGATCTTATTTTGCTATTGGATAGCATTAGAGAAATAGTCGGAATACGATATCCGTTTGAGAAATAACTATTTTAGAATTTCTATTTTACTTTCTTTACTAATATTCATTGTAGGCGTTTCAGAAAAAGATTCGATCTTGCCAGAGAAACATACCTCTTTATTAATAAGTGTTTTCTTAAGATCATAAGGAAAGTTTATCAAATCTTTTTTTCTTACAAATACAGAAAAGACCTGATTCGGAAACTGCTTATCAATGTTCATCCACAGGTGTCCTTTCTTGCTATATCTATTACTTACAACTGTTCCACAAACTTTAATTTTAGTATCAGATTTTAGATAATCACTAACTGTAATCGTATTGATAGCATTTTTTGGAAGATCGATTAGAGGAAGAATGTCTCCAGCTTTTATTTCAGGTAGCCAGTTCTCTAAGTCCACGTTCTGCTCTACCTCTTTTTGTTTTTCTAAGGTAATATTTTTAAAAAAATCAAAACCTGTCTCTTCTTCCACAAAGTCTATAGATCGAGCATAGATTTCTAGAGATTTGTAATCCTTACTGTTAGGGATTATAAAGCCTATACCTTTCATGTTTTTCTTATCTAGAATAACCTTATAGTAAGATCCTGGTATGCTCAGCTTATTGACACTTCTCTCTAGAGTAGGGAGATCATTTTTTAGTATAGGTCCAGTAATGATATATAATTCAGAATCTGGATTTCGATATAGATATCCTCTAAGCGTATTTTCTAGATCAGCCCATATCTCCCTGTTTAATTCAGGTAGTTGTGGAGACATGTTAGAATAAAAATAGGATTCTGATAAAGCTTTCTTAGACCATCTGAAATCCGCAGATGGTGCAAGATGGCCTCTATCATAACCATAACCATCATAGTTTACCTTGCCATTAGCTAGTGTGTCTGTAAGGAAATAATCTTCCTGTACCGCTGTTCCTGTAGAGATAAGGGGATCTATTCTGAAATCGTTAGATCTGAACACAACACCAGTTATTACATCAGGTATAATGATATGTGCTACCCAGTTAGCCTGCTCGTGTTTTTCATTGTAACTGAGTATCATAGCAGAGTGTTCTACATAATCCTCAGAAGGAAGTCCTACAGATTTAAGATCTCTAATGATTCTTTTTAGTTTCAGCTTTTCTACCTCATCAGCAAGATCTGATATTTGCATATTTAGAAAATCTATCGAATCTAGTTTCTGCGAAATATTCGCGTCGATATTTTGTGCAGAAATCGAAAGTGTAAAAAAGAAAAATAATAGGCTACAAGTTATTTTCATCTTATTAGGGATATTCACAAGTAATGTAAGTTCTATAAAATCAACATATTAAGTATTATCTTAATGGGAAAGAAAACCCCGTTTT
>CAYYWZ010000046.1:0-34329 GCA_964475415.1 uncultured Saprospiraceae bacterium
CCCGTTAATCCATCTTTACCATGTAGATCAAATAACCGCATCCATTTGCCGATACTCACATTTGATACTTCGTAATGTCTACTTGCTTTTGTTGTCCCATGTATCTTCTGATACTCTAATACAGCCATTTTTTCCTGTTGGCTCCAAGTCTTTCTGTGTTTGCTCATAATTGCAATTTATTAATTAATTTTAAACTGCTAAAGCTCTCCAGTTATTTAGGGGGCTAGAAGGGATGGAATTTTGCTATCATACACATTATAAGAAAAGTTTATTCGCTATTTCAAGCAACACCAACTAAAAACAAAAGTAGACGAATAAGAAATCCCTGATAATCCTAAATTCGTATTTTAAACTTAAAGCTATCTTGGAATTGAAGATCTTTTAAATTAAGTTTAAATTTGTTATCATGTAGATCTATAAGATTTAAATTTATAAGTTGATTTAATTCAACTGGAACTTTATCAAAGCTATTATTATTCAAATATATGGCCTCTAATTGTGTAAGGTTTAAAAGGTTTTGCGGTATGTTTTTTAAGTTATCATTCTCAAGGTGTAAAACCTTTAGATTGGGTAAATCCTTAATAGCATTAAGACTTTGATTTACATCCATTGAATTCTCATCATTAAGATATATTTCTCTTAAACTTTCTAATCCTGAAAATGATTGTGGTAGTTCTATAAAATCGTTTCCACTTAGATCAAGAACTTTAAGGTTTTTAAGCTTACCTATTCCAGAAGGTATTTCTTTAAGATGGTCATTTTTTAAACTTAAATATTCGAGGTTTTGAAAATTAACCCAACTATTATCTGAAAGCGTGGTAAAAGGATTACTGTCGAGATATAAAGCTTCTAGCCTTATAAGATTTGATAAAGAGGTCGGTATATTTTTTAGATTATCATTTTCGAGATGTAG
Source organism: uncultured Saprospiraceae bacterium (assembly GCA_964475415.1). Taxonomy (GTDB): domain Bacteria; phylum Bacteroidota; class Bacteroidia; order Chitinophagales; family Saprospiraceae; genus CALCMJ01. Next base: position 914 of record CAYYWZ010000046.1, read on the forward strand.
TATTCTTAAATTAGGTAGATCTTTTATGGTACTGAGACTTTTGTTTACATCCATTGAATTCTCATCATTAAGATATATTTCTCTTAAACTCTCTAATCCTGAAAATGATTGTGGTAGTACTGTAAAATCATTTCCACTTAAGTCAAGAACTTTAAGGTTTTTAAGCGTTCCTATTCCAGAAGGTATTTCTTTAAGATGGTCATTTTTTAAACTCAAATACTCCAAATTTAAAAACTTAGACCAAATACTATCTGGGAAAATAGTTAAATTCTGATTACTTAAATTTAAGCGATATACTAAGTTCGGAATCTCCAGAGCATCCTCTAAGGAACTAAATTCCTTTTTTTCTAGAGAAGACTCTTCCCTAATTTGAGCATTTATTTGATTAAGCGATAAAATATAAAGGACAGCTAATAATAAATGTATATGAAGTATGTTTTTCATTTTAATGTTTTTTATTCCTTATTAATTTGTTAACAAATTCTTGTATGGATTAGTTTCAAACATGTATTGGCATTTAAATATCAACCTATCTTAGTCTATACTTTTATGAAAGACTCTACTTTGAAAATGAATACTTGTATGTAACAGCTATATAGATTGATTTATTACTCTGCAATATTTTATTACTCTACAATATTTATGGTCTAAATGTCGGATAAGAAGGCTCCTAAGACGGTTATTGATTATCAAAATTAGTTTAATAGAATTAAAAGTTGTTTATATTTAGCTAATAAGTCACTAAAGAATGAGAATCAATCCATTAGTTTACATGATTTTGCTATGTTGCATAACTATTGCTTGCAAAGCGAAAAAAGAAGTTATTGACATACAAGGAGATCGTATCATTGTTCTACTAGAGCCAGAGACAAGTCCGAAATTGATCCTTGACAAATACAAGCATCTATCTATAGTACTTATAGGCGCTTCTAGCAAAATAGAAAATAGCTATATATATCACTTCGATAAAAACAGACTGTTAGGTGAAGATATTTTACAATCACTTACGTCAACTGACGGAGTAATCTCAGCTGAGTATAGTAAGAAATTAAATAAACCTAGAGTTGATACAAATTATAAACCAAATAATTAAAATCTTAAGAGATGCGTAATTCTATTTCGAAAATGTCCAGTCTTTTATGCTTCATAATATTAAGTCATTTCTGTACTGCACAAACTAGCAAAACAATAGACTTAGACATTTCTGCTACTAAGGCTATAAAAGTGGGCACAACGGCTCCTTTGAGAGAACTTATAAAGCAGCAACCTACCTCACAGCTCAAGAAGCAAATGGCGAAAAGAAATAAAATAACTCCTAACTTCCAAAATGCAGTAGATAACAGAAAATATAATCCAGATGCTAAACCTGTAGGCAAAGACCCAACTATACAAAATAGTCAGCAGAAAAAATTACTAGATCCTATAGAACCTGAGTTTGTACTTGAAGGAATGGATCAGGATTTATCATCTGGAATAACACCTCCTGATGTCTGCGGAGATGTAGGGAAAGATCATTATATCCAGATGGTTAATGGATCTTTTTTTCACATATATGATAAAGAAGGAAACGCACTTGCAGAACCGATATCTACTAATACGATATGGAATCCTATAGGCTTCAGTTCTTTTAGTGACCCTGTCATAATCTATGATCAGGAAGCCGACAGATGGATTATTACAGAGATTGTTTTTGGACCTCAATTATTATTTGCTATCTCAGCTACTCCTGATCCCTTTGGAAGCTGGAATGCATATAGTTTTGCTACTCCTCAATTACCTGATTATCCTAAGTACTCCTTATGGACAGATAGTTATAGTGTAACAACTAATGAAGAAGGCTCTGGTATCTTACACGCCTACTTTATAGATAGAGAAGATGTCCTAGCGGGATTAGATGATATAGATGTACAACGTATAGAGTTCCCTGGTGCAACAAATGGCCCTGGAATTCTTGTCGCTTCTCCTATAGACTGGTCAGGTAATACAGCGCCACCAGCCGATAGAAATCCTATGATTATAAAACTAAATGACGACGCTTGGGGTGATGCTCCGCAGGATCAATATGACCTTTACAGTATAGATCTTGATTTCGATGATCCGCTCAATACGATCATAACAACAACAGAAATAGCTACTGCTCCTTATGATACAGATGGTTGTTCTGAAGGACAAGGCCAGAATGCTCCCTGTGTTCCACAGCCTGGCGGTGCTCCCATGGATGCTATTCCATCTGTAATTATGCATCAGGTACACTACTGGAATTATGGTGATTATGAATCTATCGTTTTCAACTTTCTTGCCAACGCTGGAACAGATGATGAAGAAATAGCAGGTATTAGATGGACAGAACTCAGAAGAACAGACGAAACAGACTGGACAGTTTTCCAAGAAGGAAACTACTCCACTGCAGACGGAAGCGAACATAGATTTATACCAGCTATAGCTCAAGACAAAGACAATAATATTGCCCTAGGATTTTCTGTATCAGGAGCTGAGCTATTTCCTAGTTTAAGATTTACTGGCAGAAGAGGATCAGACATCCTGAATACAATGACTGTCAATGAGTATGAATTAGGAACTGGTGTCGGCCAAAACCTTGAACTACGGTATGGTGATTATGCGCAAATGGTTGTAGATCCTACGGACGAATCTACCTTTTGGTTTACTGGAGAATACTTCAAAGGAGATAATCTATGGGGTACTAAAATTGTCAAATTTAGAATAACTAGAGATACTGTAGATATAGGTCCATCAGCACTAATAACTCCAATTTCTTCATCAGATCTTACCGAAGTCGAAAATGTACAAATTGAATATAAGAACTTCGGATTAGATACGCAAAATGTCTTCAGGGTTGGATTTATTTATGAAGATGGAACGACAGAGTCAGCTGATGTCAATGTTGTTCTTCCGACGGACAGCGTATATGTGCACACTTTCTCTACAACAATAGATGCTTCTGCTTTAGGGGATCATATCATAACTGCTTTCTCTGTGCTTGATGGCGATACAGGTATTATAAATGATAGTTTAGATTTCGTAATTACTCAATTCGCCAAAAATGATATAATCTTAGACGATGTAGATGGACTTTCAGAAACTTCATGTACAGATACTATCCCTCTAGGAATAACATTTTTTAATAACGGTACAGAAATACTGAGCTCTGCGGACATAGATATAGAAGTTAATGGAAATGCCATACCTTCTATCCCTTGGACAGGGAATCTTATGTTTGGGGAATCAGTAAGAGTTGATACTTTTATTTCCGACTTCGTCATTGAAGGAGAAAACCAAATCATAGTAACTATTAATAATCCAAACGGGGGCTTAGATGATCGTATTGGTAACGAAACTTTAATCAATACACATCAAGTTATAATTTCAGGAACGAGCATAATCATAGAACTAAGAACAGATAATTTCCCACAAGAAACTACCTGGGAATTATTCTTTTCTAATGGTGAACTAGTAGCCTCTGGCGGTCCTTATATGCAAGATAATTCACTTTTTGTCGAGCAGATATGCGCTTCAGAAGACTCATGCTTCATCTTTGTGATAAATGATACTTATGGAGATGGTATTTGTTGCGACTTTGGAGTAGGAAGTTATACTATATTAAATGGTTCAGGACAACTCCTTGCCTCCGGTGGTTCATTTACTTTTCAGGAAGAGATAGAATTTTGTGCAAGCTTCGTATGTATGCTAGAAGCAGAGGTTTTAGTAAGCCCTGTTCAATCCGTTGGAGCTAACGATGGTCTGATATTTATACAAGCCTCTAACGGAACAGAACCTTATCAGTATAGTTTTGATGAAGGAGCTACCTTTGGAAACTCTAATGTAGCTGCAGGACTCCCACCCGGAGATTATGTAGTAGAAGTTATAGATGCAAATAATTGTAGCTTTACTCAAACTGTCAATATCTCTGAGTGTTCTATGGAGGTTACAGTAGATGTAGTGGATGCCACTTCTATGGAAGCAGAAGATGGAGCCATTAATTTTTCAGCGATAAATGGAACACCTCCTTACGCATATAGAATCGATAATGGAATTCCTTTATCACAGGATAACCCACTTTTCGAATCTCTAGCACCAGGAGAATATGAAGTACTAGTACTAGATTCTTTATTATGTTTCTATGAGAGCTCAGTTACTGTAGGATTCCCTACAGCTACAAGCAATATAAAACAGAATGCTTCTATTATCGTAAAACCTAATCCTTCTGATGGTGTATTCCAACTAGAAATACAAGGTATTACAGATAACAAGAATCAGGTAGAAGTTAAGATATATGACGCCGCTGGACAGTTTTTATATGCTCGTATTATCAATAAATATGACAATATATACCAAGGAGAATTCTCCCTATATGACTATACAAACGGGACTTATTACCTCAAAATAGAGCATGAAAAAGTAAATAAATTGATAAAAGTGGTCAAATCGAGATAATTCTATTAAAAAGATGAACTAAATAAGCCCAAATCTTGCTTTATAAGTAAAAATGTGCTTTTTTTGCACCTCAAATTAAAAAATACTTATGCTTATTATACATGTGAAAGATGAAGAGTCAATAGATAGAGCTCTTAAAAGATACAAAAGAAAATTTCAGTCTACTAGAATGATAAAGGAACTTAGAAAGAGAAGAAACTTTATCAAGCCTTCTGTAAAAAGAAGAAATGAGTTACTCAATGCTGAGTATAGACAGAAGATGTATAGTGACATGAACTAGTAATTCTAGATTACTGTTCTTACAAAATATAAAAAGAGGCTACTAATCATTTAGTGGCCTCTTCTATTTTACAACTGTCCTAAGATAAAATATTATAAATCTATTCTAGAACTAGTTGGGCAGATAATTTCTGTTAATATTAAATTTCCATTCTCATCAGGTTCTACACGAAAACACTTGCCCAAAAAAAAATTAGAATTAAGGAAGCTCGAGTTTCTATCGACTAAGTTCACCCGCAAGAAAACCTAAGGGTTTAGCAAATCCGAATTATGTAATAGAAAATATATTGCTTTCTGAAAGACCTGCAAAATATAGCGCTACGCTTGATTTTCTTCCTTCACCATAGCGGTGTTATGCCTGAGTAGGAAAATCCTATATTTTTTTTGCTCTTTCAACCCTCATAACGAAGTTCTAAAGCATAATTCAGTTTAAATAACCATCTATAGAATAACCATAATTGTAGGACTAATTATAAATTGACAGCGTCTTTTTAATTCCTCCCGCCTTGCATTCCTCGACTGTTACCCCCACCGCCGGTACCTTCTTCTCCTTGCTTGAGATCAGTATTCTTGATTTTGGATCTTCGTTCTTTGAAGTCCACCTTCCCAAATTTATACCTGAAGTTAATACCAATAGATCTGAATGGTAGCGTAAAATTACTTACCTGCCTAAAGTCTGTTCCTGTGATATCAGCATCAAAACTTTTGTTAGCTACAAACGGTTCTATAATTCTTAAACCAAGGCTAGCGTTTTTAAATTCTTTTCTGAATCCTACTCCGTAGATTGAAAAGCTAGGATTCTGCCCTTGTAGGGTAAACCTAGGAGCTTGGAAGAAACCAAAGAAATCAGCTTTCAGTGTACCAGTAAAAGAATATTCACCGCCAGTAAATATACGATAACTCAACGCACTGTTAGCTAACTGTTCTCCATCTACAACTCCTGTTGCATCATAGGTGTAGACATCACCACCGCCTCTTATAGTGAATTTTCCTACAGATTTAGTTGAGAAGAAATTGAGACCGAATGAATTGTTCTCCCCTACATTGTCAAAAGTATTAATACCTATTCCATTATCTTCTATTGTTATTTGCTCTATGATATCCTCTGTTTTTCTATAATAAAAAGATGAAAATATGGTAACACCTAATATGTTTGTATTGTATCCTAGCTCTATCTGGTGTGTTATTTCAGGAGCTAAGGTAGGATTGCCTTGTACTAGATTAGCAATATCGGTTGTATTTCTAAATGGATTAATAAATTGAAGACTCGGTCTCTGGATTCTTTGTGAATAAGATAGTTTTATTGTTTTGAAATTTTTCAAACTTCTAGAAATAGCAATATTGGGTAATATATTAGTATAGCTAGAATCGACTACTAAGATATTATCAGAGTCTGGATCAGAGTAACCTGTTATAGTTGTTCTTTCATATCTAGCTCCTGTAACTATATTAAATTTCTTAAAGAAGAAATTATAAGAAGCATAACCAGCTGCGATGTCCTGATCGTAGTCAAAAATATTAGATCTGCTAGGATCTATCAAATCATAATCCTGCGACTGATTGTTAAATAAACTGAACCGTGAATCAGAAACTATATTTCTATTGACAGACTTAATACCTACTTCTAACTTATTAGAATTCCCTATAGGGTGAACATAATCTATCTGCCCAGTGATCTCTAAATTATCTCCATCATTAAATATATTCTCATCACGAAAAAAATCAGTACTGGTCAATAATCTGTCCATAACAATATTCTCTTGGTCCTGATCATTACCAGAAACTTGAACAGCAAAGACTAACTCTCTCGTCTCATTGTCCTCAAACTTTTTTGTAAAATCTGTATTCCAGTCAAATCCACTAGTCAGGTTTCCATTGTCACTTAATCTATTAAATCCACTACCGCCTAAAATACCTGAAGCATCTCCATTCTGATCAAAGCCAAAACCTCTTAAAGAAAAAGAAGAATTTATAGCATTGAACGCATTAAAATCATAAAATGCACTTAGCGATCCATTAAATCCAAGTCTAGAAGTATTCGTTATTCCTTCATAAACATACAGCGTATCTCCTGCTAAGGAAGTTCTTAGGAAATTGTTTTCAGCATCTACTGGATGGCTATAGAAAAACGATCCATTACCAGTAAACCCAAATCTTCCTTTACCAACATTGAGGTTAAGAGAACCGTTAGATTGTCTATTGCCTAGAGAGCCATTGACAGATCCCGCTACCCCTTCTATATTTTCTTTCTTAGTAATAATGTTTACAATTCCACCTGAACCCTCTCCATCGTATTTAGCACCAGGGGAAGTGATAACTTCAACTTTCTTTATCTGATCCGCCGGAAACATCTTTAACGCATCTTTGACATTTGTAGAAAACATACCTGAAGGCTTTCCGTTAATCAGTATACGTATATTCTGTGATCCTCTAAGAGATACATTTCCATCAAGATCTACTGATAAGGTAGGTACCTTTCTTAGTACATCAGCTGCATCGCCCCCAGCTACAGAAGCATCATTCTCAGCATTATAGACAATCTTATCTACCTTGTTCTCGAACAAAGCCCGTTCTTCCACAACTTCTACCGCATCTAGCAAAACCGCAGATGGCGAAAGTAATATCTGATCTATTTTATAGTCTGGATCTTTTAAGGTCAGTTCAACATCCTTGATAATTTTGTCCTCATATCCAAGAAAAGAAATCAGCATATCGTATTTTCCTGTAAGCACATCAGAAAACTTAAAGGAACCATCTTCTTCACTAAGTATTCCATTTACAATTTTTTCTGACCCAGCTTTTGTCAAAGCTATAGTAGCATAAGGTATGGCCTGTCGGGTTGTACTATCTATAAGACTCCCTTCTATTTTTCCTTTGATTTTCTTTTTCTTTTTTCCAAAACCACCCATTCCAGGAAACTGGGCAGATAGTGAAATTGTACATAGCGAGACAAGACATAGTAGTAGCAGTTTTTTCATAATAATGTTTTACTGATGTAAATATCAGTGATATATAACTAAAAGACAGTATTTTAAGATAGATTGTTTAATCAGATAGACCAAATACTCACCTTCCCATAAGCCCTGATATTTTAATATGCTGTATCAGCATAATTGTTTTTCCATCTTTAATAGTGCCTTGTCCTATCATATTATAAGCATCTTGGAAATCCAATTCTAAAACTTCTATATATTCTTGTTCTTCATGTAGACCTCCTCCTTTAGAAATTTTCATATCCTTTGTATAGGCACCTATATAGAAATATACTAATTCAGTAACTGATCCCGGAGACATATAAGCTTCAAATATTTTTTCTACATTTTCTATCTGGTAGCCAGTCTCCTCTTTAGTTTCTTTTTTAATACATGCTTCAGGATTATCATTATCTAATAAGCCCGCGCAAGTTTCTATAAGCATCCCTGTCTTATTTCCGTTTAGATAAGTCGGTAATCTGAATTGCCTAGTAAGAATTATAGTCCCTTTCGATTTATTATACAGTAATATAGTTGCACCATTTCCTCTATCGTAACTTTCTCTTTGTTGCCTTTCCCATAAACCATCCTTTTTCTGAAAATCATAGCTAACCTTGTGCAGCGTATACCAGTTATCTGAGAGCAATTTTTTATTAAGATTTTTAATCCTTGAATTTGACATAAGCAAGTATTTAACCTAGTAATTTATTGTATAATAGTAAGAAGAGCTGGACTCCTCTTTCTTATCTGAGGAGACGGAATATTTAATATGCTGCTTTACGGGTTTTTCTTTCGGTAACTTAAAATTAATAGAGATCTTTTTAAAGAACTTGAGCCTTCTCTTTCTAGGTATTTCAGCAATCTGAAATTTCATTAAGCTCACGATTCTTTTTGCCTCAATATCACATCCATGACCTAGTCCAGAAATCACTTTAGTAGAAACAACTTTGCCTCTATAATTGATTTCATATTTTATATGCACCCTACCTTCTATTTTCTTTTCGAGCGCTTCTTGTGGATATTTAAGCTCCTTAGCAACAAAAACCTTCATAGCTTTCACTCCTCCGACATAAATTGGCTTAGGAATGAATTGCTTTTTTTTCTTTTCGTTGTCCATTTTCTTAATTTACATAAATTTTGGAGAATTAAGATGGTAGTTTTTATGTTAGGGATTTGTAAAGATATACTAAATTAAAAATGAGAGCATTAGTTATAAGCGGAGGAGGTTCGAAAGGTGCATTTGCTGGAGGGTTTGCCGAGCATCTTATATCGGACTTAGGTATAGAATATGATTTTTTTGTAGGCACTTCCACTGGATCTCTTATGGTGCCCCATCTTGCTATAAATAAGGTAGATAAAATCAAAAGTGTATATACTAATGTTTCACAAAAGGATATCTATAATATCTGCCCTTTCAAAATAAAAGTAAACCCAGATGGCACTGTAAAGTCTTCTATAAATCATGCTAATACAGCGAGGATGTTTTTGCGTAAGAAAAAAACTTTTGGCGAGCATAAAAACTTAAGAAAGACAATCTTAAAGTCATACACAAGAGAAGATCATGAGTTAGTACAGCAATCTGGAAAAACTGTTGTTGTTACGGTTTCTAATCTAACCACTAGAAGAGTCGAATCTAAGTATGCTAGAGATTATAATTACGAAGACTATGTAGACTGGATGTGGGCTTCTACTAGTTTTGTCCCTTTCATGAGTCTGGTAGAAAAAAATGGATATGAATACGCCGATGGTGGTTTTGGGAATTATATACCTATAGAAGAAGCTATAAATCTAGGAGCTAAAGAAATCGATGTAATTGTGCTTTCTCCTAGACATCAGCTTGCAGAAAATAATAAAACAACAAATGCGTTTGATCTTATTTTACAATCTCTTCAGTTTATGCTATACCAGCTGGGTAGCCACGATATTCTAATCGGTCACTTAGAGAGTATTTACAATCATGATGTAAAAGTCAATTTTCATTTTACACCTAGGTCACTGACCCCATATTCATTCTATTTCGATCCTAAACAAATGAAGGCTTGGTGGAAAGAAGGATATGAGTACGCAAAGCTGAGAATGAACTCTTAGATTTCACCTTCTGTGTGGAGCTGATACAATACAGCAAGTATTATAATTACAGCTGCGGGGATTGCTATCGTAGAAAAAAGCATAGCTTTAATATTCTTGTGTAAGGCTAAAATAAGTAAAATAGCTGACACTTCTAGAGTTAATTATCCCGAATAAGGCGAAATATTTACTTAGATTCTAATTTATGATATAAAATCTGTAAAGATGACCACACTCTGATAGATGGATATGGCTAAGATTGTAATAGCATTAAAACCAAAACTTATTTTCTTTAACGACTAATGCCTATAATATCTATTATAATATGTTAGAAATCTAACTCTATTGTATCTCCCGCTTTAAGATCCCCTTTACCAGCTTTTCTATCTTTTGGGGTGGTCATATTATCTATCTTCCTTGCCTGCGGCGTGACTTTCTTGATCTTGAATTCTCCTAATTTGTTTCCTAGTGCTTTCCATCCTTTTACATCTATCACCTCAGCAAGGTCTATTTCTTGCTCTACTTTTTTCTTATCCTTCATATAAGAAAATGTCAACTTTGTATTGTCGCCAGCAGTAGCAAAATATAATTTAGAAGAACGTCCCTCAGTTATAAAATTATATCGTTGGTCATTTTTTGAAGTTTCTACAAGGAATCTTTTTACCATCGTCCATCCTTTATCTCCTTCATAGTAGAGAACACTTATCGGTATCTCAGGGTCAAACTTGGCAATATCCATCAACTTAGTACCGTCATACTTTTTATCAAGATTCAGATCGTTAATCTCATAGCTTCCATCATTATATATAGCTATAATTTTATTTCCTGTGTCAAAGGCTCCCAGATAATCTCCTTTGTTCTGCTTCATAAGTCTACCAGAAACTCTATCCACCCAGATCTTCATCGCCCCTAATGATGATTTTCCTACTGCTACTTGCGTAACCTTCCTAACAGGATACTTGGTTACGATATTACCTTGTGACGCTCTTCCCTTGATAGCTATTTCTTCAAAATAGAAATCAAATACTTTCTTCTTTGCCTTACATCCTTGGGACAACTGTATATTGACTGTCTCCGACTCGCCGTTAGGATTTACTGTAAAATATAAAACCTTGGATTTAGGCGTGCCTTTAGTAAGATCATACTCCTTATTTCTAGTTATAGAAGTTACATTGAATCGTTTAGCCATTGCCTTACCAGACTTACCTTCTAGGTAGATTAGATTATAAGTTGTCCTATCATCACCCTTCTTCCAAACGCTGGTATGAATTATATTTTTTCCAACAAAAACCTTATCATCAATTTTTACAACTCTAAATTTTCCGTCTGCTGTAAAAGCAATTATATCATCAATATCAGAACAATCCATTACGTACTCATCCTTCTTAAGGCCTGTCCCTATGAATCCTTCTTTAGCATTATAGTATAACTTAGCATTGTTAGCTACAACTCTCGTAGGCTTTATTGTTTCGAAGCTAGATATTTCTGTCTTACGTTCTTTTCCTTTACTATACTTATCGAGCAGGTGCTCGAAGTATGCGATAGCAAATTCTGTCAGATGTTTGAGATCATAAATAACTTGCTTAAGATCTTCCTCTATCTTCGTAATCTTCTCATCATGGGCAAACTTGTTATACTTGGATATTCTTTTGATTTTTATTTCTGTAAGCTTGACAAGGTCTTCTTCTGTAATTTCTCTAGTAAGCCTTATTCTTTTATCAGACTTCTTAGGTTTATCAGCAGGGGTAGAAACATATTTCTTGAGGCCTTTTTCTATAGCAATTAGTACCTCTTCCCAAGATTCACATTCTTCTATATCTCGATATATTCTATTCTCGATAAATATTTTTTCGAGACTAGCCATGTGCCATTTCTCTTCCAGCTCACCTTTCTTAATTTGTAGCTCTAGCTTGAGCAGCTCTTTTGTGTTAGCTGTAGACATCTGTAATAGATCCTCCACTTTCATAAAGTGAGGTTTATTATCTATTATGACACAAGCATTAGGAGAAATAGAGACTTCACAATTTGTAAATGCATATAACGCATCCAAAGTCATATCTGGAGATATACCTGGATGTAATTCTAGTAGAACCTCGACATCCTTTGCTGTATTATCTATTACTTTTTTTATTTTTATTTTACCCTTATCATTTGCTTTTAGAATACTATCGATCAGATTTCCCGTTGTCACACCAAACGGTAATTCTGTAATAGCAAGCGTCTTCTTATCTCTCTGTTCTATTCTAGCTCTTACTTTTATTTTACCACCTCTCTTTCCGCTGTTATAATCAGTGACATCCATTATACCTCCTGTTTGGAAATCAGGATACAACTTTACTTTTTTGTCTTGCAAGACTTTTATAGAGGCTTTGATAAGTTCTATAAAATTGTGAGGAAGAATTTTTGTAGAAAGACCTACGGCTATTCCTTCTACACCCTGGGCAAGTACCATAGGGAATTTTACAGGAAGATTTATAGGCTCCTTTTTTCTTCCATCATAAGAAAGTTGCCAATCTGTTGTTTGCGGATTAAAAAGTACTTCGTTTGCAAATTTTGTTAAACGTGTTTCTATATATCTCGCTGCAGCAGCAGAATCGCCTGTCCTTACATCTCCCCAATTACCTTGACAATCTAGTAATAAATTTTTCTGACCTAGATTAACCAATGCTGCACCTATTGCAGCATCTCCATGAGGATGATACTGCATAGTCTGCCCTATCACATTTGCTACTTTATGAAATCTACCATCGTCCATCTGCTTGAGCGCATGTAGGATTCTTCTTTGCACTGGTTTGAATCCATCCTCTATTGTAGGAACTGCTCTTTCTAGTATTACGTATGAAGCATAATCCAGAAAATATTCTTTGTACATCCCTTCTAGGGGATTATTTTCTTGCACTATACGCTCTACTACCTTTTTTTTCTTTGACTGTTTTGCCATCTCTCTATCTCACTGTTTTACTCATATTATTCATATCGCTGATAAGAATAATATATTATCATCTGATTAACACACAAAAATACATTAAAAACAGAAAAATGAAGAACAGCTATTTAAGAAATTACATAGAATAAGATGATTCTATCATAAAAAATAAGAATAGAATCCTGTCTATAGCAGCTATTAGGTGTTATTTTACGTTAAATAGTATAATCATTAGGAAAAATCCTAATAAATTTAGTGCATGGATTTTGTTTTAAATCTAGACGAGAAAGATTTTATAGAGGCTTGTGTCCGACGTGAAAATTGGGCACAGAAAAAGCTCTATGAGGATCATTATTCTATAATGTATCCTGTCTGTCTTCGTTATGCTACTGATACAGAAGAAGCATTAGATATATTACATGAAGGATTTATTAAAGTCTTTCTCCATATTCACAAATACAAATCAGGAACTTCACTTAAAGCATGGATTAAAAGAATAATGGTGAATACTGCCATTGATCTTTATAGAAAAAAAGTTAGGAAACGTACTGAGTCACTGGAAAGTGCCTTTGATGTAAGTGCCATGACTACTGATGTGGTAAGCGAGTTATCTGCTAAAGAAATACTCAAAGCACTTCAGGAACTATCGCCAGCTTACAGAACTGTTTTTAACTTATACATCATAGAAGGTTATCCTCATAAAGAGGTAGCGGAAAAACTTGGAATTACAGAAAGTACTTCTAGATCTAATCTTGTAAAAGCTAGATCTAAACTGAAGGAAATCTTGATAAAGAAGCGCATAATAGATAATGAAAACAGATAATTTCGATCATATAATCAAAGAGAAACTGGAATCTTTAGTGGATCCAGATATGTCTAAATTTGCCTGGGAGGATTTTAGCAAACGATTGGATTCTGAATTAGGACCAGCTTACGAAGAGACCATCAACGATAGGCTTGACGCCGAAGTGCAGTCAAAAATGAAACAATATAGCGTTTCATTTCAATCCTCCCACTGGCAAATTCTTAAAGATCAGCTAGAAAGACAGGCAGAAAATCTCCGAGCGCTCTATGTATCGAAAACTTTTGAAGTAATCATATTTGCCTTACTTCTTGTTACTTTTGCTCATAACATTAAGATCTATCCTTCACAGCCAGAAGATTTCCTATTAGCAAAGGCTATACCTACTGAAGAAATTCAGCAACCATCAGTTTCAGAAAACAATACAAGTAATAATAAAGAATATGTCTCTACATCTGAGGAAACAAATGTAGGAATAGAAAATACAATCAAGGAAAATACACAAAATAACCTTAAAGATATCTCTCCATTGGCTTCTGAATTTCTGATAACTTCAGAAGCTACAAATAGAACATTTACTCAAAGCTTGCAAGCCGACTTAACAAAAAATACAACAGAAATAGTACTACATGCAATACCTTTAAATGTAAATCATCTTAAATCTAAAACCTTAATTACTGAGGATACTAACATAAAGTCCTCATCCATTGCAGCTACCTACTTAGCCAATGTCGACTTACAAGTAAAGAATAAAAAACAATATATTTCTAAGCTTCCAAGCTTAAACCTTGTGACTCCTTTAGATAAACTGAAAGCTATAGATGCAGAGCTTGTTAAGTCTAATGATTTAGTTTCAGAAGATATATCAAGTATACTTGTTGCTCCTAAGCCTATTAGAAATAGAACTTTTATATCTATCTATGCTTCAGGTGATCAGAACTTAGTCAACACACCGTTTGACCAAGTCTATAAACTAGAATCCAAAATCCTAGATTCTCCTGGTGTAAGTGTGGGAGCTAATCTAGACTATCTCATGATGGATAAATTCGAACTAGGTGTAGGCCTAGCTTATTCTTCTGTCAATTATCAACCACAACTTGTAGAAGAGCGTTATGGAAGTTTAGAAGAAGGTATATATGATACAAGCCTTAATAATATCTATTTTAATATTGTAGCTCTGCCTGTAAACTTTAAATTTCATATAGCCCAAGCAGATAACTGGTCATTCTACTCATTCCTTGGGGCTAGCGTAAATGCTATCGTTTCTTCTCAGTTTACTGTCAACACTAGTTCTCCTACTGGTTCTAGATTTCCGTCCCCTACTTTCATAGGTTCGAAATTAGAGACAAAAGATTTTACTGAAGGAATTTTTCAAGGAGGATCTATTCAGGAAAATATCTTTTATGCTTATACTTTCGGTATAGGCTACCAAAGAGAAATTGCGAAAGATATAAACTTATTTTCTTCACTATCTTATCAGCAGCATGCCCTAGATACTGGTGTTGGTCCTAATGAAGATAGACTTAACAAGTTATCTCTGGGGTTAGGAATTAAGTATAGATTATAATATTATTTCCTTCGTCCTTATTAATCAATACTAGTTTTTTTCATAAATAAAATCTCCTTACGATTAAGTCAGCAAAATCAATTGATGACATTATTTTTGAACTAGAAAACCGCACTATATCGTCATATATGATATTTTTATTATATTTAATACATACAAAATCAATAAGTTCTTATATATTTAGATAAATTGTCTCTGAAATTAATTTTTAGAGGAAACGCCTGCAATAGAACAATAATAAACTATACTTATTAGTTTCAGTATAAATGACTAAAAATATGGCAATAGTCAAAACAAATATGCAGTCTCTCAGAAAAGCTTTTCTTCTCCTTATTTCCATAGGGATGTTCTACTCTTTTTCTAATCATAATTCAGCTATATACGAGATGCCAGTCTTAAAAATCAATTTCTACATGATGGGAATGGATGAGATCGACGAATCTATAACGGTAAAGATTGGTCAAAATGTAGAGAGGCTAAATCAAGAATTTGAAGGTCAGATTCTTTTTGACTTTGAGGAATTATATATGGATCCTAATGGAGCCTACCTCCCAGATCTACATAGAGATTATTATTCTAAAAATACGCACGACGAAATAGAAACACTCATAGCTCCTATAGAGAAAAAAGGAGGTATAAATATTTTCCTTTTTGACACCTATTGTCAAGATGGTATGAACTCTGCTCTGATGGGATTCACGCCTGTATTCAAAGCTAGACATGATACCTATTCTAATAATAGTCCTAGATTCGACAGAATATTTCTTGCGTATCAAGGTTTAGAAAATCAAATAACCTTAGTACATGAGATGGGTCATTTTCTAGGTCTAAAGCACCCATGGGAAATGTCAGTAACAGAAAAGTACAAAATGGGCCTTCATGTAGTACATGCAGAAAGTGTAAATCATATGACTTATAACGCTGAAGTAAGCTCCTTTACTAAACAACAATTAGATAAGATGAGAAAGAATGCACTGAGCTACAGAACTTATCTGATGAAACGAATAGTTTCTACCATGAGAAAGGCCTAGTTACTAATAGCTTAATTAATTATTAGTCATTTTCTTTATTCTGTCGAGATCACGTTTAGACTCTCTTTCCTTAATCGTATTACGTTTGTCAAAAGATTTTTTCCCTTGAGCTAGAGCTAATTCTATTTTGACAAGACCGCGATCAGAAAGATACAATCGGTAAGGAACTATAGCTAATCCTTTTTCGGTCACCTTTCTTTGTAGTTTATACAACTCTCTCTTTTTTAGTAAAAGATATCTATCTCTTCGCGATTCGTGATTATTTATATTACCATAACTGTACTCTGCTACGAACATACTTTTCAGAACTAGCTTCCCATCTTTATCAAAAAAGCAGTAAGCGTCACTCAAATTCGCTTCTCCATTTTTGATAGATTTTACCTCCGTTCCTACCAGGATTATACCCGCCTCTATAGTACTGAGAAAGTGATACTCAAACTTAGCTTTCCTCTTGATAATTTCCTTAAATGTATTGCCTGCCATTTCTTTTACACTCGTATGAGTACTCTGGTTATAGTTTCTCTAAAATAAAATCAGTCATTTTAGTATAAAGGTGAAGCCTAGTAACACCACCATATATTCCATGATTTCTATTAGGGTAATAATAAGTATCGAATTGTTTGTTGGCAGCAATGAGTGCATTAGCCATTTCTACAGAATTCTGAAAGTGCACATTATCATCACCCATACCATGAACCAAAAGGTAGTTTCCATTCAGATTCTTAGCAAAATTGACAGGACTATTTTCTTCATACCCAGACTCATTTTCCTTATGTGTTCTCATATATCTTTCTGTATAGACAGTGTCATACCACTTCCAACTTGTTACAGGAGCTACAGCTATAGCTGCCTTGAAGACATCATTACCCTTTAGCAGACATAGAGATGACATATAACCACCATAACTCCATCCAAAAATTCCTATTCTCGAAGCATCTGTAAATGGAAGACTGCCTAAATATTTCGCTGCTTCTATCTGATCTATAGTCTCTAGTTCTCCTAGCTTCATATAGGTCATTTTCTTAAACTCCTCTCCTCTTCCTCCTGTACCCCTATTATCCACACAAGCTACTACATATCCCTTCTGTGCTAGCATCTGAAACCACCAGTAATTCTGACCTTTCCAACTATCAGTAACAGACTGACTCCCTGGACCACCATATAAATACATAAATACAGGATACTTTTCCTGAGCATTGAAGTTGGGGGGCTTTATCATATATCCATTAAGGCTTACATCATGCTTCGTCTTGAAATCAAAGAATTCTGCCTTAGATAAACCAACACCATCCATCAGCTGATTAAGATTAGCATTGTCTTCTATATTTCTAACAGCTTTACCTGATCTATCATATACAGTGTAAGAAGGTGGTGAATTTATATTGCTATGATTATTTACATAATAATCAAAAGTACTACTGAACTGAGCACTGTTCATACCAGACTTGCCGGCAACCATTTTTTTATTCTTACCGTCTAGATCTACTACATATACTTCTTTCTCCATTGCATTTTTTGCAGCAGCTCTATAATATACTTTCTTGTTCTTTTCATCCACACCATAGAAATTGGTAACATCATAATTACCCTGTGTAAGAACATTTTTTTCATTTCCTTTAAGATCATAAAGGTACAGGTGATTATATCCTGATTTCTCACTAGACCATATGAAATGCTTACCATCTTCTAGAAAAGTGAGGTCATCTGTTACATCTATATAATACTGGTTTTCTTCTTCTAACAAAGTCTTTACACTTCCTGAATTGGCATCAGCAAGTAATAATTTCAAGTTGTTCTGATGTCTATTTAATTTTATAATAGATAAGCTATTATTATCTTCTGTCCATTTTATCCTTGGTATATAGAATTCCTCTGTGTCTCTAATCTGAACAAGCTTAGATTCATCCTTTTTTAGATTGTAAACATGGACGGTCACATCCGCATTTTTTTCTCCTACCTTAGGATACTTAAATGTTACGTATTCAGGGTATAGTTCGTTTTTGTAATTCGTCATTGTAAATTCTGGAACCTCCCTTTCATCAAATCTTAAAAAAGCTATCTTCTTACTATCAGGAGACCATTGGAAAGCTTTAGCAAAAGAAAATTCTTCTTCATATACCCAATCTGCAGAACCATTTATAATCTCATTGTAAGCTCCATCAGTAGTAACTGGGTTAGTTTCTCCAGATTCTAAGTTCATATAGTAGATATTATTTTCCCATACATAGGCTATATGACTTGCATCTGGTGACAAAGTTGCGTACTGCACTTTATCGTCATTATAAACTGCCTGCAAGACTTTAGTAGATCTATCATAAATATGATAGAAAGATTTAGACGATCTCCTATATATGGACTCTGTTTCTGAAGCTATTATAATCTTAGATTCATCATCATGAAAAGAATAATTAGAAATTTTTCCATTGAATCCTTCTTGGTCCTTTAGTGCTGCTCCAGATAAAATATCTTCTATAAAATTTCCAGAAGTTAAATCATATTTTTTGATGGTGTTATCTTCTAACCTAGTATAATGCTTTCCATCATTCATAAATCTAAACCCAGGAACTGAATTAGCTACGTATTCATAATCTTTCCATAGTCCTTCTAGTGTTATCTCTTGCTGAGCAGAAATGCATAATGGAATAAGAAAGAATAGTGTAACAAAAAAGCTAATAGATTGATTTGACTTAAAGTTTATCATTATTATTAATTTGAATTAAAATTGTAAGCTTATTATTGCAGAACAGCTGATCCAGTGATCTTTCCTAGCAAAACACTTCTTGCAAGACTAAGGTTCAGTTCCTTGAGTTCCTTTAAACTTACATTAAATAATAGGGTTGCATTTTCGCCCGAAGCAGATATAACTTTAATATAACCTATAACAATAGTCCAAGCATGTAAGGTAAGTAGCATGGAATCAGCATCTGATAGTATAGAACCATCCTCCTTTCCTCGCTCTATTTCTTTGACAGCTAGCTTATAAGGTAAGTTATGTAAATCTTGCATTTTCTGAAAATAGATAGACTCCTGCAGTGATTCTGGAATCTTAGCTAAGTCCTTACCACTAGAACTAGATCTTACTATAGAAAAGTAATCTAGTAGTGCTTCAGAATACAGATAATTGTCTTCACAGAAATCCATAAAACATTTTACAATAGCGACACTTGCCTCTAAGCCAGAATTCGCTTTGTACTTATCTATTGTATCATAGTAATTATCAATAAGTTTCTGAAGTGCCTTGTAGGTTACGCCCATATACAAGTTTTCTTTGCTTTGGAAATAGGAATACAAAGTTACCTTAGTAATTCCTGCCTCTGTCGCAATATCCTCCATCTTCGTATTTTTAAATCCCGAAACAGCGAAAACTGCCTCAGCTGCTTTAAAAATATTTTCTTCTTTTGCTATTCTTTTATCAACCTTCATAAGTGTTACTCAATAGATTGCCTAAATTAGGGAATATTTATCAAATACACGGATATGAAGCAAGCCATTCTCATTCATGGAGTCATAGAACTAGTAGCCGGAATAACTGTATTCTTCTTACCTCATCTTCTTTTGATGAACTCCGAATTATCTATAGAATCCCTAGCCATATGCAAGCTTTACAGCATAGCAGCTATCTTTTATGGTATAATTTCTCTTCTTATCTATAATAATACTGATGATGAGCGATTTGTCAAACAAGCAGTTCTAAGTATAATGGGATTCCACATGGTACTTGGCTTTTACCTTTCTGGGCTTTTCAAAACAAATATTGTTATGCATCCCGGAGTTTATTTATTTCATCTAGGTCTTTTTGTAATAATTACTTTTATCTATTTAAAGAATGTAAAATAAATTCATTGTCTTCAATTCTAGTGATAATGGAGTGGCTTTTTCTTTTTATTCTATTCTTACCTAATTTTTCTATTATAAACAGTAGTTAACAAACAATAGAATTATCTTTTATATAGTTACATATTAAACTCATCGCTATAAGGAAAATTTACAATTTGTTCATCCATAAATTACTACTATGTATAAACTAATTGTAATGTCCTTTTCATTCTTTTTCTTATGTTCTTGTCAGCAAGATATTTTCAATAATAATTTAGACAGCGAACCTCAAGACGAGGAAGATATATTATATCCTCTTGTTGACGAAGACCTATGGAGTTATTTTGTTGAATTCGAAAAAGAAGCTTCGCTAAGAAATATAGATATAGATTTAGAACAACTTAGACTTACAGGAAACATAAGTAAAATCCATGAAGATAATGTAGCAGGTGTTTGTCATTATAGCAGCAATTCACCTAATGTAATAACTATAGATCAAAGCTTCTGGAATCAGTCTTCAGAATATTCTAAAGAAATGGTCGTCTTCCACGAACTAGGTCACTGTGTACTAGGCAAAGGACATAGAGAAGATGCTGATGGAAATGGATCTTGCTTAAGTATTATGCGAAGTGGTTTAGGTAATTGCATTACAAGATATAACCAACAAAATAGAGCGTATTACTTAGACGAACTTTTCCTTTATGAAGAATAATATTTCAGCATAAATCAGAATATTGTGCACAGTCAAAACATCTGAATTTATAGAATACTTACTATCTGAAAACTGCTATTTTTCTCTGTAGGACAAGCTTTTCATCGACGAAGGCGCTAAGGATATAATCTTTATTCGTGAATTGCTCCACTAGGGGAACTGACAAAAAGTTACCAGAAATATTATAGTTTTCACGTTGTATTAATTTACCTGTAATATCTGTTATGTCTATGGTTATATTACCTTCTATTTTTTGACCTAAGGAAATATTTATCAGATCAGATGCTGGATTAGGGTATAGACTTACTAGAGTAGTGCTTTCATCATTTCTTAGGGCTCTTACTTCTGAGTATTCTATATTTCCATTTGCATTGACAATTTCTAATCTATAGTATATATAGGCATCTGTCAAATAATTGAATACACGCTTGTCAGAGAATCTATAGGTATGTTCTTCTGTCAAGTTTTCACTTTTCACTGAACCAACTCGTTCCCAGTTAGTCTTATCTGTACTTCGATGCACATGATAACCGTCCATAGATATTTCATTCTCCGTTAACCAAGAAATCTGTGCGTCAGCAGATTGCTTCACTGCAGAAAATAATAGCAAATCTAAAGGTACTGAAACATCACTTAAGCTAACTTTAAGTTCACTAAAGCCATAACAGTCTCCTCCGTAATTATCTATGGCCGTCAATAAAATGTACTGTGCTGCCTCCTTATTTAAATCCGTAACTAGCTCACCTTCGTAGAAAGAACTTCCTTCAGAAAGTTCTAATAAATGACTGCCCATATCAATCCACTCAGTACCATCCACAGATAGATCTACATGGAAATTCTGGATTCCATTTGCGCTCTCTTCAGTATGATTATAATTCCAAATTATCAAATCTTTTAGTGTGTATAAACTTCCCAAATCATACTGTATCCAATGAGAATTACCTCTAACTGGATTCGGATTTCCAGAAGGACTACAAGACAACCAGCTATTGTCTGAGTTAGCATTATGCCGGTCGGAGAAACATTGTGCACTAGAAGAAGCTACACAAAAAAGGACTATTGTAGATATCAATAATATAGATCTCATGATAAAATATTTTTTTTTCAATCAATTGAAAGTATTGGAAGATTATAAAATCAAAATGACTCTACAATCTTATGCACAACACATAAGAAAAAAACTAATCTTGAGAAATTATTGCTTTAAAATATATAGTAAACTATAGTTAAACTTACTGATTAGAAAAGAATACTATAGTTTCTGCATCTATGTTATTTTGGTCATTGGTTTCATTTCCACTACCCTGTATAATGCTGGCGGTGTAAGTAACATTACCATTTGTAGATTGCGGATCATAAGTAGTGATTAAGCCTATCGAACTTTGGCCAGAAGCCGCAATTCCATTTTCGGTTGTCCATATATGAAATGATGCATTACTTCCATCATACGTCCAATCAGGATTATTAAAATCGAAACTAGAAAAACTTGTAAGTCCACCGTCCCAATCAAAAGAAAGTTGATCATCCTTTGGCAGCACAACGGTAATCAATCCAGACGTTTCTTTCCCTTCAATTTCTAACAGTTGTATAGAAAATAACATTTCAGTAGGCCCGCTAGCAATCGAAGGAAGAATTCTTACGCTTGGAGATAGATCCTGCGTAGCTTCTAGATTTATTCTTAGTTCACTAAAACCATAACAAGAACCACCATGATTACTTAAGGCAGTAATCAAAATATACTTAGCTGATCTTCCTTCTAATCTTCCTACAAACAAACCTTCATAGAATGCACTTCCTGTAGATTCTGGCATATTGAAAGTTCCTACGTCAGTCCAGTTTTGTCCGTCTATGGATACGTCTACGCTAAACTCATTTATACCATTAGAACTTTCATTGACATTATTGTAATTCCAAATATCCATGTCATGCACTTCCTTAATATCATCTAGCTCATACATAATCCAATGTGCTGGAGAGGGCCTCTCACTATTAGGATTTGTAGATGGAGAACAGGATAACCAACTATTGTCAGAATTTGCATTATGTCTATCTACAAAGCACTGAGCAGAAATAGAATCACTGGAAATTATAAGTACTAGTATAAATAATATATTTCTTATTTGCATCTTTCTTTAATTTGATAAGGATCGAATAAATCTAATTAAATAGGTAAAAATCCTATTGGCTGCACTTCCGGATCAATGAAATAAAAATTACCTAGATTCGGAAAAAGTGTTGCTAGGTCGCCATCAGAAACACCAAACCATCGTGATAGTTCTGCAAAATATTCGTCAGCAGATAAATCAGGTATAAGCACCCCTCCTCCTAGATCTATACTACTCCCTAACGCAAGCGTAGGGTAATTTCCAAAGATATTTCCACCATTTACTTGACCTCCCATTACCATGACGTTACTTCCCCATGCGTGATCAGTCCCATTTCCATTAGAAGCAAGTGTTCTTGCAAATTCAGAAATTGTAAAAGTAGTTACGCACTCTGTAGTCTCTAACTCTTCCATAGCGGTATTAAATTCACTAAAGGCTAAACTAATATTTGTCAATGCTTCTGTATGAGCATCTACAACTTCATCATGCATATCAAAACCTCCTACCTCGACAAAGAATATTTGTCTCTGGAGATCAAGTGTATTTCTAGCTGCTATTGTCCTAGCAACCATTTTCATTTTATTAGAAATTTCGTTATCTGAAAATTCAGTAGAAAGCTCTACAGAATCTAATGCCTCGGCGAACTCTATATTCGAATCTCTAGAAACTTTGATTACATCTACGTATGTTTTCTTGTAGAGATCTTGATAATTAGCTTCTATCATATTATCGATTGCAGCCGTTCTAAGCTCACCGAACAACCATGGATCTCCGTAACCATTGATTTGTATTGCACCAGAATATGGGTCTATTACATACTGAGATGAGTTTTCTCCATTTTGAAATACATTATTTCCTGCTAAAGAAATATTAAGAGAAATATTCTGATTAGTATTCATGTCTCCTAACAAATCGGCTACTTTACCTCCCCATCCGATTGCTGTACGATCATGAGGTACTGAGGTCTGCCATTGCTGACTTTGATCTGAATGAGAAAATAATCCTAGCGGAATAGGAATAGAACCATCGTATACCTGATTCATATTTTCAACCGGTTGTATAAGCGTACCAATATTACTTATAAAAGACAGCTTCCCATCATCATATAAGCTTTGAATAGGTCCCATCGCAGGATGTAGACCGTAATCAGATCCTTCAAGAGGTAAAATTTCTCCTTGAGGAATAGCTACATTCGATCTTGCATTGGCATATGCTTCATACTCAGCATTATTGTTTTTAGGAACTAACATGTTAAATGCATCATTTCCTCCAGCAAAAAATACGCAAACTAAAGCTTTGTAATCTCCACCAAAAATTGCTGAGTTAGCAATCGCTGCTGCATTCATTGTTTTAAGATTAAACAGAGTGCTGAACAAGGTCGTATATCCCATTGCTCCACAAGCTGCCTTTCCTAAAAAATCTCTTCTATCTATATGTTTATGATTATGTCCCATGTTTATTTTATTTTATGATGTTATAGTCAGCAGATATAAGTACTAGGTAAATAGCTAATCTAGCTCGGTAATAAGCAGCGTTGTCCCACTCTATCGGATACCCCGCTACAGCATCTCTAATGTATCCTCTAGTCTCATCTGACATCTGTCCATGTGTAAAAATAATATCAAGTTCGTTCATCAGAACTTCTGGCTCACTTGCCATGGCTTCTAGTTCTGTTGTATTAAGCACTATGTTTTCATCTCCATAATCCCCTTCCCATGAATGCATAAGGTTATTCCATATTGTCCACCCATTTACAGTATTGATATATCCTGTTGCTGTCTGAGTATCATGTAATTTGAATTCAGGAGCTACCATATCATTAGCTGCTAAATCTCCCAAAGGCAAATGATCTGGTAAATAGAAATTAAATACCGTAGGCGCCCACATAGGTAATTGCTTATTAGTCTCCATAAAACTATAGCCAGCATTCCAGTATCTTCCAAATGGGCTATCATGAGGTATGGATTTTACAAGTTGAGTATGCTTAGTTATAGGTTCTCTGAGTCTTCCATTAACATCATCTAGCAAAGCTTCACAACTTCTCGCTTCCTCATCCAGAAGGATAGCTCTCACAACTTCTAGCATATTTCCTCTTTCACCATTTCCATCATCATTAAATACTTCAGCTACTCTCGCAACATAAGCAGGAGATGGGTTTGATTTTACTAATCTTTGTATGAGCCTATAAGCCAAGAAAGGACCTACATTCTCGTGATTAAATAATATATCGATAAGATCATCTATGTCATCCATTCCTGCTTGATTAGCTGGTATTACATGATCTTTTAAAATTATTTTTTCTTCAGTTTCATGGAAGTCTTGGTACATTACCATTGGTGTAATTTTATGAGCTCCCCATATTCCTAACCCGAAGTATGGCTCATTCGTCCAATCCACATAATCTTCTATATCACCAGGTCCTAATCCCGTAAACACCTTTGCAACCTCATCTATATCATCATTATCATAGGTAGGAATGTCATTTCCGTCATCATCCTTTTTCCGAGTACCATCTATATTTAATTCATACAATCCTATAGAAAATAACTGCATGATTTCTCTTGCGTAATTTTCATCTGGTTGGATATTTTCTTCTGGAATAGCTTTTGGATTATTTAAGTGACTTAGATAATAACCCATAAGAGGACTGAGAGATACATCTGTAAGAAGGTCTTTATAATTGCCAAAAGAGCCATCCATTAATATATCATAATATGCACTTATTCCCTGGCCCCAATCTCGTATATCTGAGTTATTAGATATCACCAATATCTGACTAAGTGCATAAGCTACTTTCATTCTTAATTGATCAGGCCCATCCACCGTATTCTGCATCCATGCATAATTAAAGGTAACGCCCCAAGGCCCAAATAAATCGTCTTCTGTCTCTCCAGCCGCGAGATGCATCTGTACAATCTCTGCCCAGATCTCATCTAACTTATCTTTAAAGCTAGTTACTGGCAATGCTGCTTGCTCGTCTATCCATGCATTAAAGTCTAATTCCTCAGCAAGTGTTTCTATCTCAGTCTTATTCGCACCGAAGGAAGCTTGGGCTAAAAACCGAGAAGCCTCGAATAACCTAGCATCCATTCCAGAACCATTAATTGTTTTGTCAGGTGTTGCACCTCCTTGACTGCTACTAGCTGTTACGGTGATACCATCAGAATGACCTGCTCCTATATAATCTGTGTAAGGCTGACTATATAGGTAACAAGAAGAAAAAAACAAAAAAAACAAAGTGAATGATCTGCATTTCATATTAGCGGGTTTTATAGATCAAAAAATATCTAAAACTGATGGGGTCAACTTATTCTACAACCAGAGGATATAAACGATAACACAATATGACATTTTAAAATAGCGAATTTATCAGAGTTTTCCCTGATTTTTTAGCTATTTAATCAATGTTACTTCAGTACTAACGATCTGATTCTCCGTTTTTACACTGATTACATAATTACCAGATTGATAATCTGAAAGATCTATTGAGTGATTTATTATTCCTTTTCGAAGTATTATTTTTCTATTCATAAGGTTCTTACCTGACAAATCAGATATGATAATAGATCCATCGCTATCTACAAGTGATGTAAACTGTAAACCTGTTAGTCCAGATGTCGGATTAGGGAAAGCTACTATTTCTTCTAGATCCGTAATAAGATCCTCCGATGATGATATCAAGTCTCCTACATTGAATCTTATCTCACTCATTCCATAACAGTCACCTCCATAATTGTCTATAGCGGTAATAAGTAAATATTGAGTTGTGATACCAGTTAGATCAGGTCCTTCATCTCCTAGATATAGCGTACTTCCCGGTGCTTGTTCTAATGTATAAGTACCCCATTCCGTCCAGTTTAGTCCATCCAACGAGTAATCAATAACGATTTCTCTAATATTATTTGATAATCTTTCTGGATCGTTAAATCCCCAATAAGCTGTTTCTTCTAAACTGTAAGGTTCGCCCAAGTCGTACATAATCCAATGACTCATTCCTCTTACAACATTTGGATTAGGACTTGCCTCGCATGATAACCAAGCATTATCTATCCCCGTATTATGTCTATTATCAAAACATTGAGCCATGCCTAGATGACTGATTACAAAAATCACAATTACTGTAAATGATATATTCTTCATCATATTGATACAAATAAAGATTAATCATTAAGATAATTGTTTTTTTCGAAAAATTAGTCTACAATAAATAAAATGGGATTAATATTGCCCTAAATTGGGTGATTACCCTTATAAAAGATGCGCATGATTGACAAAAGATATCCTATAGGTAAGTTCGAGAAACCATCAGTGAGAAGCAAAGTACAATTAGAATCGTGGATTTCTGATATTCAGCAACTACCAGAAAAGCTAAATAAAGTACTGGAAAATCTTACAGCTCAGCAGCTTGACACACCATACCGTGATGAAGGTTGGACAGCGAGACAGGTTATTCATCATATCGCAGATTCTCACATGAATAGTTACATAAGGTTTAAGTGGGCACTTACAGAAGATGAACCTGTTATAAAGGCCTACAATGAACAAAAATGGGCAGAAGAAAAAGATGCTAAAGAAATGGATATTCGCCCTTCCGTAGAAATTATAAAATCACTACATCACAGATGGTCTTATATGTTAACAAACCTAACAGACCAACAATTAAAAAGAGGATTTATACATCCAGAAAATAAACAACGTTGGGAGTTAAATTGGACGATAGGCATGTATGCTTGGCATGGCAATCATCATCTAGAACATATCAAAATGTGTAAGACAAAAATATAATTTTGGATATAGACTTCATTATACCCTGCTACAATCCAGAACCTTCTTGGGAAGAAAATCTTTTATGTCAATTTGCTGAGTTGCATAAACTGATTCCTCAGGCTTACTTTCATATCTTTATCATAGATGATGGCAGCCATTTTTCATTAGGGATTACTAAACCTAATCAAGATTTGGAATTTCTTAAGATCAGCATAATTAAAAATACCAAAAACAAAGGCAAAGGTTATAGTCTTAGGAAAGGAGTAGAAAATGCTCAGTCTCCCCTAATCATCTATACAGACAGCGATTTCCCTTATACACCAGCTTCTGTTTATAAAGTTATTAAAGCGCTATCAGGTTCCTCTCCAGATCTTGTTATTGGAAAAAGAAACGAACAATATTACCAGCAGATCCCTAAGGGGAGAAAATTAGTTTCTAAACTTTTACGTCAACTTAACAAGGCTATACTTGCTACAGAACATACCGATACTCAGGTCGGTCTCAAAGGATTTAAAGCTAGAGGCAAAAAGCTTTTTCTAGAAACTACAACTGACAGATTTCTTATCGATCTAGAATTCATCAAAAAAGCCTCTAAGCAAAAGCTCGAAATAAAAGCTGTTTCCGTTTTTCTTCGAGATAACATAAAACTATCTGAAGTAAAAACCTCTACCCTAATCAAAGAACTCGGTTCATTTATTAAAATCCTAGCTAGCCGCTAATTCTAATTCGTCCCAATATTCTACCGCTCTACGGGTATGAGGAATACATATAGAACCTCCTACAAGATTAGCAATAGAATAGACCTCATATATCTCTTCTTTTGTTACTCCTATTTCATGGCAAGTTCCTAAGTGATACTTGATACAATCATCACACCTTAAGACCATAGAAGCCACTAGACCTAGCAATTCTTTTGTCTTGAGAGACAAAGCCCCCTCTTGATAAGCTTGATTATCCAAACTAAAAAATCTCTTTAAAACTTTATTATCCTGAGCTAAGATCTTTTTATTCATTTTTGCTCTGTAATCATTGAATTCCTCTACTTGTGACATGTCGTATATTTTAGTTTCTTTTGATGTAAAATTAAGTCCCTATCTAACAAATAATGCTATTTTTACGTTTTTGTAAATTTCACGATTTTATGTTAGATTTTGAAAAGTATTTATCTGATTTCAATACTACAGTAAATATATGGGAGTTTCTTCTTAATCTTATAATAGTTACCCTAATAGCTTTTGCCATAAAGTTCTTTTATGTAAAATGGGGAAGGGCTATATCTAATAGAGATCAATTCTCCAACAACTTTGTACCGCTTGCTCTTGCGACACTACTAATTATAACAGTGATCAAATCTTCTATTGCGCTTTCCTTAGGTTTAGTGGGAGCTTTGTCTATAGTGAGATTTAGAGCAGCCATTAAAGATCCCGAAGAACTTACTTATTTATTTTTAGTGATCGGTCTGGGCTTGATAGGAGGTGCTAATAAACCAGTACTAGCTGTAGTCAGTTTTGCTATTATACTCCCTCTTTTGTATGTCAATAATAGAGTTGCAGGAAAAAAACGAAAAATTAAGAATAAAACCTTTCTGCATATAGATACATCTAGCAAAGATCTTGAGAAATATAATAAGGCCATATCTGCTCATACTTCGTTTTTAGAACTTAAGAGAGTTGACTATAAAGATAATGGTATGCATCTAAGTTATTATTGCCAGGTAAGTTCTCCAGAAAATATAGGTGCTATGCAAAATGCAATTAACACTATTGATAATTCAGCTCAAGTTTCATTTGTAGATCAACCAGATCTATTAGCATGATCATAAAGGATAATAAAAA
Source organism: uncultured Saprospiraceae bacterium (assembly GCA_964475415.1). GTDB lineage: Bacteria > Bacteroidota > Bacteroidia > Chitinophagales > Saprospiraceae > CALCMJ01. The sequence continues at coordinate 30,245 of CAYYWZ010000046.1, forward strand.
TATTTCAGGGCATAATAGAATGTCCTTGTCTTTCCTGAAATGGCTAATTCCTCTCATTTTAATAGGAATAATTGTCAAGGTAGCTATAACTGTATTTAAGAAATCAGAAACTACAGAATCCATAATCTTGTTCGAATGTGATCTCGAAAAAAAAGTAGATGATGCTTTCATCTGTGGAGATCAACAAGCAAGAAATGGTCATACCTACTCAAAAGTAAAAGCTAGGTCCGGGAAAGCCTCATCTTATATCGATAGAAATAGTCAATATGGTATTGCCTATGTATACGACAAGGTAGAATCGCTAAAAAGATATAGAGTAAGCATGTGGAGAAATACAGACTCTCCTGACCAAACTTATCTTGCTGTAAAAGCAGATAATGAGGGTTCTAAATTCTATATGCAAACCAATAAAAGCTTCCAAAAAAAAGAGGATGGATGGGAGCTGCTAGAACTAACTTTCCAAGCACCTAAGGACGGTTCGCTTAAGGCATTCAAAGTATATACCTATCTACATGGCGATTTAAGCAACGCATATTTTGATGATCTTAAGGTAGAAATCCTTCCTAAAGAAGAAAAAAAATCTCAGCTGTCTTCTATTGCAATGCTTCCTTCTATATCACTATACCTAGATGATAAAGCACTATCCAAAATTAAAAAGAAAAGAAAAGAAGCACTAGACGTAGGCCTACTAAGAACAACAGAAGATGATTGGGTCAAGGCTAAAATTTTGCTAGATAAAGATAAAGAACTTACTGTAAATTTAAGACTAAAAGGAGACTGGACGGATCACCTCAAAGGAGAAGATTGGTCTTATAGGATCAATACTAAATCAGATGAGTCATGGAACCGTATGCAGTCTTTCTCCCTTCAGCATCCGGGAACTCGTTACTATCTCAATGAGTGGGTTTTTCACAAAATGTTAGAAGGAGCTGACGTCTTAAGTCCTAGGTTTGATTTCATCGAACTAAAACTAAATGGATCAGAAGAAAAACTATATGCTTATGAAGAGCATTTTGCAAAACAGCTTGTAGAATACAAAAATAGAAGAGAAGGTGTTATTCTAAAATTCTCTGAAGATGTAATCTGGGATCAGCGATATAGAGATAATCTATATGATATAAACTCTTCAAGCAAAACGCCACTCAAATCTAGAGAAGCAGACGTAGCAGTATTCAAGGAAAATAAAACCTACAAGAATCCGGTACTAAGAGATCAATTCGAACAAGCAAAAAATCTATTACACGCTTATCAGTTTGCCTTACAGCCTGTTGATAATATTTTTGATTTAGAAAAAGTTGCTAAGTATTATGCTATAGTAGAAGTTATGCAGGCTTATCACAGTTTAGTATGGCACAACCAGCGTTTTTACTATAATCCTTTTATAAAAAAACTGGAGCCTATAGGCTATGATGGATTTACAGAAGACGGGGTTTTCAAATTTCACAACAAGGTATTCTTTGGAGCTTACTTCTCCAAAGAAGATACCAATATCAATGCAATATATTACAATCAGTTATTCAGAAATCCGGAGTTCTCGAAATTTTACGCTAAAGCATTAAAGGAATACTCTTCAGAGGAATTTCTAGATAAGTTTTTTGAAACTGAAAGCGATGAGATAGATGCTAGGCTTGCATTAATACAAAAACATGTCCCTACTTATAAGTTTAACAAAAATGAGATCTACAAGAACGCTAGATTAATTGCAAACACATTAGACCCCCTTAATGATAAAACTGTAAAAGCCTATAGAAGTGATTGTACATCTGAAAACTGTACTATTCAGGTAGCCAGTCAGCATCATCTTCCTCTTTTGTTCTTAGGGTCTGGCTTCAATAATAAAGAGATTGTAACTAAAGGAGGACAAGAATTTATAGTTAGTAACTCGCCGAATTTCAAACCAAAATTCATCGAAGTTACAGTTCCAAAAAATCATGAATATATTTTTTACAAAGTAGCTGGCTTAGAAGAAATCTACGCTTGTGCTATAGGAAAATGGTCTTCCCCTAAGCTACCAGAAAATATAAGCAAATCATTACAAATACCTCTCATAGCTGACAAAGATTACCTCATTGAAGATAAGATTATCCGTCTTCTACCTGGAGAGCATACCATTAATAAAACCATGATCATCCCAGCAGATCATACACTATTCATATCTGCAAACACAACTATAGATATAATAGAGAATGGACATATAATCTGCTACGGAGACCTACAAGTAAAAGGCCTTAAAGATAGTCCTGTACATTTCAAATCTAGCACAAAAGAAAACCAAGGTATATTTGTCAGCCAGGCTGCTAAACGATCTTCTCTGGAATGGGTAAGATTCTCAGACTTCAATACACTGACTTCAGGAACTTGGAGACTGACCGGAGCTGTAAACTTTTATGAGTCGGATGTTACCATGAGAAATGTAACTATAGAAAATAACCAATGTGAGGATGCACTTAATATTGTCCGCTCTAATTTTGACATAGATAAGTTAAATATAGACAACACCTTTGCGGATGGGTTCGATGCGGATTTTTGTGTTGGTGTTTTGAAAAACTCTCAACTCAGCAATACTGGTAATGATGCTGTAGATTTCTCAGGTAGTAAAATAGATATCCAGAATCTTACGCTTACCAATATTGCAGATAAAGGAATAAGTGCAGGAGAAGAATCTACATTGACAGTCAAATCTGCAACCATAGATAAGGCTGATATAGGTATTGCGTCCAAGGACTTATCTAAGGTTACTGTAAGAGATGTTATCCTAAAAAACTGTAATAAGGGATTCGCAGCATATCGTAAAAAACCAGAATATGGAGGAGGTACTATTATAGTAAAAAATTATTCTCAGGAAAATGTAAAAGTACTTGAGCTTGCGGATAAAGAATCTACAATCAAATTACCTTCTAAGTAATGAGATACGAGTTAAAGTACAATATAGAATTACTACAAGCTAAGGAAATATCTTCTGTTATAAAACTACATCCCGCAGCTTTTACAAAGGCTTATCCCGATAGATACATTAATAATATATATTTCGATGCAGCGGACTTTTTGTTCTATCATGATAATGTAAATGGTGCACCTGATAGAAAAAAGATAAGGCTTAGATGGTATGGTGACGAACCCTATCATAAAAGCAAATGTACCTTAGAGATAAAAAATAAGCAAAGACAACTAGGATGGAAAAACAGCTCAAATTTTAGTACGGATGCCTTATCGAATCTAAATGAACTTTCTACAGAAATAAATAAGCTAAATAAATTTCCTATAGAGTTACGTCCCGCTCTCCAGAATAGGTACAAAAGATCTTACTACGAATCTCATGATAGACTTTTTAGAATTACTATAGATTCACAACAAGCTTTTGCCACGCCATCGTTCAATAATACTTTCCTTCCAACTAACAAGGTTTACAATACGGTGATGGAATTAAAATTTGAAAAAGAAGATTGGCAATATTTAGAAGATATAACAGACTTTATACCTTTCCGACAAACGAAAAACTCAAAATATGTAAATGGTATAAATGCCATATACTATATCTAAACTGTTCCTCTATTTTTCATTCTCCATAGCGACACTATCATTCTAATAGGTAAAAATAAAGCACAGATAAAAGCACCAGTCCAAAAGAACATCATTTCATTTCTAATATAACTGGCTAGAGCTTTCTGTTTGGATGTTTCTAAATTCTCCATTATAGTATAGATACCTACCTCGTCTGAAAAGGACTGAAAATCATATACATTATCAATGAGATACATTAAAATAGGTACAGATAAAAAAACCAACACAACTTTTACCCAAATAAGGTTAGCTAACCAATGATATTTCATTAAAAACAAGTAGCGCATAAGCGTAAAAAATACTATTATAAAAAGAGCATTTTCTACGTAGAAGGGATACTGATCTCCTATCTTATCATGAATAGGAAGTAAAAACAAGATAACTAATACCACAGTTATAACAATAGAGATCAGCTCAATAGTTAGCTTATTTTTCATCCTGTAAAAATAGATATTAATCGCGGAATAGATGATCACAAAAGCGTACAATTATTTAATTATCGTTTGGTGATATTTCCCCGCTAG
>CAYYWZ010000047.1:0-33631 GCA_964475415.1 uncultured Saprospiraceae bacterium
AATAAAAAAGCCTGAAATAGAATCCTAGATTCCATTTCAGACTATTATAGTTTGCAAGTTAATTCTAACTTAAGCGTTAGGTAACAGGTCAAAATAGGATAAGAAACTGCTTACCGCTGCTGCTGCAACTACTACCAAAAAACTAATGACTAGCGTACTCATAATTTATACATTTTTAAATGTTTAAAAAATAATACTACATAATGATATTGCTAATAAAGTTGTAGTATATGATTTCAATTTTCGTCATGGCTTTCCTTAACGATTGCTAATATGGATGATGTTCATAATGATTGCTAATGCTCGTGTTCAACGATCTACCGCTGAAAGATTGTTTAATGAAATTCTGCTAAAGTAATTTGTTCAAAATAACAATGCTAATGTCAAAACTGTTCAAATTTCATTTATCAATTCGGGTTCTAAATATTTGCTAATGCTTTCATTATATCTATATTCAGATCTCTGTATATATAATACTAGAAGAGACCAAAACGTGGCTTACACATATGTTAAAAAAACTATAAGAAGATAGATTTATAAACACATATAAATAATTATTATATATAATAAATTGACATAAAGTAATTTATTATATTATTAAATAGATTTCCAATACAAGAAAAAAATATAATATTTTCTGAAATTTTATTTTAAAATGTACTCCTATCTAATTCATATTTCAAATTATTTAAATATAAATTGCTACTCTTTACTTATTTTGGGCTTATTCAAAGTAATTTTATCCACTCAAGTAAAAGACAAGGAGAATCTAAATGAAAATTTTACACACTGCGGATTGGCATATTGGTAAGGTCTTGCATAAACAATCCTTACAAGCAGAGCTAAACCTATTTTTTGACTGGCTACTAGGTATAATAGAAGAAGAGTCTATAAATATATTATTGATCTCTGGTGATATTTTTGACCTTGCTAATCCATCTGCTAGTGATCGAGCCTTGTACTATGGCTTCTTAAAAAGGTTGGTCTCTCTTAAGCTCAAAATTATTATCACTGGAGGAAACCATGATGCCGTGGGTCTGTTAAATGCACCAAAAGAAATACTGGCTTCTTTAGATATAAATGTAATAGGAGGCGCCACATCAGATATAAGGGACGAACTTATTACAATTAAATCATCTGACGGGTCTTTGTTATTAGACATTGCCGCAGTTCCCTTCCTAAGAGATAAAGATCTGCGAAATAAAGAGAGTGATGAAAAATATAAGTCTAGAACTGAAGCTATCAGAGCTGGAATTCATAAACATTATAGAAGTCTCTACGAAATTCATAAAAAAGAGAACCCTACAATTCCCATTATAGCTATGGGTCACCTATTTGCAGTAGGAGCAAAGCTCAGCGATAGCGAAAGAGATATACATGTAGGAAATACAGCCTCTGTGGACGAAAGTATATTCTCAGGATATGAATACGTCGCACTAGGACATATACACAAGCCACAACGTGTGGCTAAAAAAGATCACATCAGATATTCGGGCTCTCCTATTGCACTAAGTTTTTCAGAAAGAGATGATCAAAAGTGTATCCTTATTATAGAGTTAGAAAATAATAAATTAAAACCTGCAGAGAAAATAGTTGTTCCTAAATCAAGAGAGCTTAAAAAAATAAAAGGATCCCTAGAAAAAGTAACGCAACAGCTTGCAAGCTATGATCCGAATTACTTATTGAGATCCTTTGTAGAAATAGAAGTTCAGGAAGAATCCTTTAGTGCATTAACTTTATCTAAGGTGGAACAACTAAACGAAACCTATGAAGACAATTCGAAATTCTCAATTCTAAAAAGTAAGACCAGCTTCTCTAAAGGTATGAAAGACACTTCTGATCTATATATAGAAGGAAGCAATATAGAGGATCTGGCACCTAAGGATGTTTTTGATAAACGCCTAGAACAAGAGGAACTAGACCCTGGAACTCAAGAAAATCTACGAGAAGCTTTTCTCGAATTGCTAGAAAAAGTAGAACAAGCGGAGCAGCTATGAAGATCATAGAAATAAATTTTACAAATATCAATAACCTGAGAGGTACACACAAGGTATCCTTCCAAGAATTACCCCTAAGGGATGTAGGCATCTTTGCAATATTAGGTCCTACCGGTTCTGGCAAATCGACTTTACTAGATGTCATCACCCTTGCGCTATTCAACGAAATACCAAGATTTAAAAAATCCATTTCTAAAAACGAGATGATAACTCAGGGATCTGTCATAACACATCATACAGATGATGCTCAGGCTAGCATACATTACGAGATTAATGGCCAGAGCTATATATCAAAATGGTCTGTTAGTAAAACAAAAAAAGGAAAACTCAAAGACTACGAGATGACGCTCCAAAAAGGAGATGGTCAGTATTATGATTTAAAAAAATCTGAAGTACCTAAAAAGAATGAATCTATCATAGGACTAAAGTATGATCAGTTTGTCAAAGCAATCATTCTTTCTCAAGGAGAATTTTCTAAATTTCTAAAAGCTGATAAAAATGAGAGAGGCCAACTCTTAGAAAATCTAACGGGTACACATATCTATAGAAAGATAGGAGAACAAGCCTTCCTAAAACATAGAGAAGTAAAAGCTTCAGTCGATGATCAGTTGCAGAGAATGGAGGAGATTGTGATACTTACTGAAGAGGATCGAACAGAACTAACTAAGAAAATAAAAGAAAAAGAAGAGGAGCAAGTCCGTTTGGATAAAAACATAGAGGTTCTAAGAAAACAAAAGACTATAAAAGAGAGTCTAAATAAACTTACCAAGAATCTACAGGATAAAAATAATGAAGAAAAAATTCTAAATATTAAAATTGAAAAATTCTCATCTAAACTGCTAAAGCTACAACAACATGAAAAAGTATTGCCGCTAAAATCTGATATAGATGCCTACAAACAAACAAAAGTTATTGCCCATAAAACCAAAGAAAACTTAGAGAATTACCAAGCAGAAATGAAACATGCGGAGGAGGGACTACATAATACTATTCGTAAGATGAGTGTACTTACTAAGAAACCTGTCAACAAGGATAACTTCAAAAATGTTATGACAGCGTTCGAAGACAATGTAAAAAAACTTGTTAATGAGAGAGACAACAATAAACTTAAAGGTGAAGACCTAAGAAAAAGGATAAATGATTTAAAATCTGAATATACCTACCCTCTGTCACAGCATCCTGATCAAGCCCTAAACGAACTTCTTATACAAGAAGAGGATAAAAAAAATATCATCAAAAAGGCTGGAATAAATACAGAAAGTGATATAAAAACAAATACTAATCATCTTTCTAATCTAAAGAGATCAAGGGAGAATTATCAAGCCCTTAATAATCTAAGTCTATCAAAAGTCGAATTTCAAAAAAATATATTAGCAAAGGAAGCAGAAATAAAAGAACTCAAACCACTTATCAAGAAAGCGTCAGAAACACTTCATGACACAGAGGTAAAACTAAAGGATAAGATCCAAATAGAAACCCTTTTACAAAAACAAATGGAAGACGCTCTGAAAATTGCATCTTTAGAAAAGCATAGACATAACCTTAGTGATGGCGAGGCTTGCCCATTATGTGGATCAACAGAACATCCCTACACTTCTCATCTGCCAGAGAAAAAACAAAGTGAAATATCCAAAGAAATCGCAGCTGCTAAATCTGAGGTCAATAAAATCAGAGAGCTGAAATCTACATTGACAGAACAAAAATCATCTGCCGAAACAAAACTAGAACTGAACATAAGAGATGTATCACTGCTCAAAAAGAATGAAAAAACAAAAGAAGAAGAAATAAAACACTTGCTAGAAGACCATCCTGAACTTAGTGCTAATAGGGATAATATAGAAACTATACTAGAGGAACTCTCAGAAAAAATAGTACTTCTAGAGGCTGCCATAGAAGCATTGAGAGAGATGAAGCAAATACAAGCACTTCGCAAAGAACATCAAGAATTAAAATCTATAATTATTATACACAAGGAAATAGTTGCCAAGAAAAACGAACTATACGAAGGAGACAATCCATCTGATGAGTGCAATGAGCTACAGGATAGTTTCACTAATTTTGACAAAAGTATTGACGAGAATAATAAAGCTATTTCTAGAGAAACTAAAGATTTAGTCCGAGCAAATGATCTATTAGATCTTGCTAGTGTAAAGCTTACTCCGCATCTAAGTTTATTAGATATTAATTCAATAGAAGAACTGAGTAATTTACTACTAGACAATACAACACTAAGTGCTTACAAAGAGGAGGAAACAAGCATAAATAAATCTACCAATAAAGTAAAAACAGAAATAGAAACTTTCAGAAATCAAATCAATGAATTAAAGAGTAATGATATAAGCAGAATCCTTTTGTCAGGAATAATTGACGAGTTAGATAAGAAACAAATAACACGAGATAATCTTATAAAAGAAACTCAAGACATCAAGGCAAAGATAAAACTAGACGAAGAGAATCAACTTAAGAAAAATAAAAAGGAAGAAGAGATAAGCAAGTTACAGAAAGAGCTTGGAAAATGGGCCTTACTAAATAAATTGATTGGAGATAGCCTAGGAAATAAATTCTCCAATTTTGCTCAGGGACTAACCCTGCAAAATCTTCTAGTCTATACCAACAAAAGACTTAAGTATCTATCAGATAGATATATCCTAGATAAGCCTGTAGACGATGGCCCGCTAAGAGTAGTTGATTTATACCAAGGCAATATAGAGAGAGGTGTCAATACCTTGTCTGGAGGAGAAACTTTCCTTATAAGTTTAGCACTAGCGCTAAGTCTATCTGATATGGCCTCTAGGAATGTTTCCTTAGACAGTCTATTTATAGATGAAGGCTTTGGCACATTAGATCAGGAAACCTTAGAAATCGCGCTGAATACCTTAGAAAAATTGCAATCAGAAAGCCAGAAAACGGTAGGCGTTATTTCTCATGTCGAGGCTCTGAAAGAAAGGATAAATGTGCAAATTCTTCTAGAGAAAAATGCTCAGGGTTATAGTAAGTTGAAAATTGTTTCTTAATAAAATTATTTAGACATCTCTTTTTTCATCCACTTGACTATGGAAGCAGGAATATCTTCTTCGAGGGCTTTCATTTTAGAAAATAGATCTGGCTCTATTTCTCGTCCTTTATCTTTTAAGTATTTCCACTTGTAATATAGGCCGATATACTTCATAAAGACTTTTTCGTCTTGCTGTATTACATCTATTTTCTTGACATCCATATCAGCAAGAGAAGATCTACTTGCCAGCAAACCGGTAGCTTCCATTAGAGCTGCTTCTATTTCACTTTCTATACCTCCTGATCTTAATCGTTGGTATCTTTTTCTATCTGTGTAGAAGATACCTGTAGAAGACGGAATAGTTGTAGCTAAGAATATCCCTATTGACATAAAGCCTGTAACAACAGTGAAGAAAGAATATGGAGGGGCGAAGAAAGGTAATAAAATAAAACAGAGAAAGGATAAGAGAATAGATGCTAAGGGACCCGCTATGATTATCTTAGACATAATATCTATATTTCTAGGATCATGCTTTCTTGGACCAGTTGCTGCAACACCTCCAAAATATGCCCATTCTTTATTTAAATATATTTCTACTTTCCCATCCTCGTTCCTGCGCATTCCGAAAAAACCAATCACAAAAAGCTGGAAACTGAATCCTAACAACAAGCCAGTCAGCAAATGTCCTAATTCATGAAATAACATAACTATCAGATAAACTACTAATAAGCCAAGGATTACAACCCACTTGTTTGTATCGTCAGGGAGCATAGAACTCATCACTTCCTTGTCGACAAAATTTTTCAATAGATATCCTAAAGCTACTCCGCCCAATACAGAAAGTGAGAGAATTAATATCATTGATTTTACTTTCTTTGACATCTTATTATTCTATTCCATATTCAGATTGGGTACAGCACCAGTAAAAATCATGTACTAACATCATGCAGGGATCTTTGTAGAACTCATCCCCTTCTAATTTCTTACCATGAATTTCTAGGAGTTCCTCATCTTTCACAAGAATCTTATACAGGCCTTGCATCAGCTTAAAAAATCTACCAATTTCGAATTCAGCAGGAACATCCTGAGTTTCTAACTTGACCATCATTTTCTTAAAGGGCTTGTAGTCGAAGACACAATATTTTTGTGGATATTTCAGAGCAAGGTATACAGAAAGAATCCTAAAATCATCATGATAATGACGATCTGCTTTTCTATCGAACTTGATTAACTCCGGTAAGAGTTGGTCACAATGAAAAGAAAATCTATCCATACGAAGAATAACCTCTAAATTTTCGTTAAACAAATCTCGAAATGCATCTCTTGTGAACTCTGGATTAGATTTAAAATACTTAAGCATTACTGACTTAGGAGAATTCTTACTACCCTTCCATAGCTGCGCAGAATATATACTAGAGAGTGAATTCTTATACATAGACCTAAGATCTTCCGCTCCTAGGTTCCAATGGGTCTGAAAATTAGTAACACACTCCCACTTATAAGCCTCATAATATGGAGTTTCTGAACTTAGAAGCGCTTTGTATTTTTCTATATATTCCTTTATCAAGTGTACCTTCATATCCTACAAAATCATTAATAATTTTCCAAACTTAGATAAATTCTAGTAAGTCTATAGTTTTATAATTGAGTTGATTACTAGACTAACAAACATAAGACGTTGTTTCGGGAGCAAAGTTGCGGAAATCTTTTTAATTAGCTATGCTTCTTTTATACAATAATTACAATGAGTTATTTCTGTAGTATGTAAATTATAAAACAACTTAGGCCTATAATTTTTTTAGTTTTCTAGGCTTATTCATATTGATAAAGTATACTCCTATAAGTAGTATCCCTGATGCTATCATAGACTGAGTTGTTATGACTTCGTTTCTAAAATAAAACCCCAATATCATAGCTACTATAGGATTTACATAAGTACTTGTAGCTACCTTCTCTGGTGAAACATGTTGTAGTAAAAAATTAAAGGAGGTAAAGGCAATGACAGATCCAAAAACTACAAGATAAGCAAGAGAATACCAGGCAGTAGAACTTATTCCGCGCCAGTCAATCGTTAAATCCTCTATAAACAAACTTATAGTAATCAAGGATAGACCACCTACCAGCATCTGTATAGCTGAGTTAGTAAAATAAGACTTAGGCATATCCACCTTACTTGTAAAAATACTAGCAATACCCCAGCCTACAAGGCACAAAAATACAACTGCTAATCCAAAAACCTGGCCTTGCTGACTCACCAGAGCAGACTGAGATACGAGTAGGTAAACTCCTAATATACCAAGAACTACTCCAATCCAAGTTTTAAGGGGTAGTGGCTTCTTATCATACATCCACATCATCAATATCATGACTAAGGGTTGCGCAGAAATCAATAAAGCCGCAAAACCAGAATCTAAAAATTGTAAAGCCCAGCTTACTCCACCGTTCCCTATGGTTAAGAATAAGGTTCCAGCAATCATTGCATTTTTTATTTGTTTTCTAGTAACTGCCTTGTATTGTCTGAAAACAGCACGCAAGAAAAATATAAGTAAGGAGGCTAGCAGAAATCTACAACCCGCCATAAAAAACGGAGGAATCTCTTCTACTGCATAGGCAACACATAGATAGGTGGAACCCCAAATAAAGTAAATAGAGAGGAAAGCTAGAATGATAAATAAGGTCTTCTTGTTTTCGATAATATCCTGGTTTTCTCCTTCGATCGTTACAACGATCTTAATGCAAATTGAAGATTAAATAATTTCTAGAGATTAGATCTATTTTGAAGCTTAATTTGAAAAACAATATTTTCTTACACTTGAACAAAATATACGTCTGTCTCATTTCTTGCTATCTTCTGGACAGCAAAACCTCCTGACTGTGGGATGACTTCTAGTAAATCAAAAAATTTACATGAAGAAGGTAGTCCTCCAAATATAAGCGTGAAGACATAAGAAGAACCCGCCTGAACTTCTAACCATTCCGGATACATACTTATTTTCTCAGCAAAGAGCAGTTTGCTTTGGTGAGAAGAATGAAGATCAAATAGAAAGGTCGATGGCCATATACGTATATAACTACTATAACTTGCCGGAGCTTTACAAAGACAGTGAACAATCACTTGGCCCATTTCGTCCGTTTCCATGGCTAACTCCTTTAGCAGATCTGGATCTATACTTATTTTGGGATTTTTAATAATTGTAGAGCTCATAGAAAAAAAGACTAATAGTTATATTTTTTACATTTCAGTCATCAAAACAGGAAGGAGTTTATTTTTCTACAAATATAAAGAATAGCTAATAACCAAGTAACATAAGCCGAATCAAATTAAGTCTCGTGCAACGTTATGGCCATTTAGGACGTATTACTAATAGAAACTAATTTCTAGGCGACCCAACTTTTTTACTTAACATTCCGTCTATCTAAGTAGTTTACTTATTACAATACTTATAATTTCACTCATTTTGCATTAACCACGAAAAATTAACAAAATGAATCGATTCCTACAGTTCTTCATCTTCGCTTCTTTATTTCTAGGAGCATGTGCAGATATAGAGACTACAGATTGTACTAATATAGAATACAATAGTCCTTTTTCTATCGCTGTCGATGAGATGTATTGTCTACCTGATGGCAATTACATATATATAGAACTTATGAATCCTAGCTATTGCCCGTGTAATAGTGTATGTGTATGGGAAGGAGAATTACTTACGACAATAAGCTATAATCTAGATGGAGAATTTAGCGAAAAACATGATATCCATGAAAATGCAGAAACACTCAACATAGATCCTACAGAAAACTATAGTATCCAATATGCTACAATAGATCATAAAAATGAACCGTGTGCTTTCGATCCAGAAACAGTTTCTGTAGAACTGATCATTAATACAAACTAAGAGCTTCTTTTCTTAGACTTCAGAAAAGATTAAAATTTGTAGATTATTAAACTACGTAATGCGAGTTAGCAAATAGACTAGTGAACAATAAAGCACCATATACTATCATATGTAGAAGGTTAGATATAGTGCAAAAAGCACCACACTTTTCAGCGAGTTTTTCCATCCAGAATTTCGTTTATAATTCAATTTTTCTAAAACAATAATCAGCATTCTCACAACTGATCACAATTATTAGACGAAAATTCGAGACCTTAGTCACAGGATTTTATATCAAATCTGACACCTAAGCGACTTCTGCCATTTGATTTTTATAAGAGATAAATTCATAGAATATATTTCTCTTTTCTAGAAAATTCCTAAATGCTTCTACAGAACTACTAATGAGGATAAGCCATCTGATAAGCTTGAATAATTCCTCTGCCCTCTCAAGCTGTTTATGTGGAAATCGTATTGAAAGTGCCTCTCTTAATCTATCTCTACCTGATGCAGTGATACGAATCGTGTAATAATGAGCCGAAATCCCAAACAACTCCGCTAAGATATTATCATAATCAGCACCCATAATATGTAAGGTGTCAATGTTGTCAGAATGAATTTTTACTGTACGCATAATTATTAATTTTTGGTACCGCGAATATGAATTTTATCGTGCACTGTACTTGCATGATGAATTGTCAATGTGAATATTCAAGATTAATTAACAGGATCAAAAAGAGAAATCATAAGGAATTACAAGAATTATTAATAGCATATAGGCCATTCTAGCGGAGATTAGGTTTTACTAGAGTTTCCAGAAAGGTGATATAATCGCCTCATTTAATCAGAAAACAACTATTATTATAATAAGAATTTACAAAAGACAAATGCCTAGAATCCTTAGGAAAATCCAACAATATTATTTGTATTACGTTATATAACTGATTAAATTCGCACATTCGACTTTTCAGTACTTTAAAGGATAATGATGAAATACGACAATATAGATATAGAGATAAAAGAGACCCTAAAAAACTGGAAATCTATTGTAGAAAAATACCAAAAGCCTGACAACAGAAAGGCAGCCATTCAGATAATAAACTCCTTCTTACCCTATATAGCGCTGTGGATACTAACTTATTTTAGTCTCAGATGGTCCTATTTTATAACAGCGCCATTACTATGTATCAATGCATTTTTCTTGGTTAGGATTTTTATCATTCAGCATGATTGTGGTCATCAGTCATTCTTTACAAATAAGAAGATGAATAATCTGATGGGAACCATATGTAGTCTTTTTAGCTTTATCCCTTACCGATATTGGAAAAAAGTACACAGTTACCATCATGGACATTCTGGCCAGTTAGAGGTAAGAGATATAGGAGATATCCCTATGCTTACGGTGCAAGAATTTAGAGATAGAAACTGGTGGGGGAAGTTCAAGTATCATGTCTGGAGAATACCTGTTGTAACATTCATCATAGCTCCGATTTATTACTTTATTGTTTCTAATAGATATCCTATTTTCAGATTTAACGATTGGAAAAAGTATACCATCATGCAGATTAAGGATAATTTTTGGATAGCCTTAGCTTACACCATTTGTGGATTTTTAATCGGTTGGAAGCAATTCCTCTTTATCCAAATAACTATGGTTATTCTTTTCGGAATCATAGCTTTCTGGTTCTTCTATGTACAACATCAGCATGAATTTTCTTACAAGCAGTGGAAACATAACTGGGATTTTCTACTTTCTACAATGAGAGGAAGTACGTATTACAAATTGCCTAGATTTATGCATTGGCTTACTGGAAATATCGGTTACCACCATATCCATCATTTGAGTAGTCTTATCCCTAATTATAATCTACCCAAGATTTTCAAAGAAAAACCTATACTAAATAAGTATGTAACTAAGGTTGGATTTTTTGAAAGTTTTAAGATGATGTCTAATAAATTATGGGATGAGGAGAAACAAAAAATGATCTCCTTCCGTGATTTTTATCGTATGGAGAGAATGAGGCTAGCATAGACTTACATTTATTCTTTTATAATACACTACCTCAATAATTCGAGTCACTCATCGCCTACAATGGAGATACAACTTAAACTATATTTGGCTTATGTCAAATTTATTAAAAGGCCATATTTGATAGCCCGTTAAGCTAGACTTTTCTAAGGCCTGTTTTACATTTTCATGTATGTAAAAAAAACTTGAGCCACCCCACCATATATCTAAATCTTGTTCAATTTTATAACCATGAGCTAAGAGCATCTTGCCTTCTTCTCGATATGTCTTTGACATAGATTTCAGCGAAGCTATATCTTTAATATTTTCAATAATTTCCAATATTGTTTTTTTATCTGAGCGAGCAACGACCTTATATGTACTTTGTTCGATAATAATCTGCTCTAATAATTTCCCTTCAAAAACCACAAAAAGATAATCCTTAGATACGGAAGTAAAAAGAGGATTAAAAAATCTTACTTGAAAAGTCTTATAAATCGGAATACGAAATGTATTAAGGAACTCAATAAAATCTAGAGACAACAGCATACTAACATCATCCCCAGAACGAATTCTACTTACGAACATGTCAAAAATATTCAGAAAAATCATATCAGGAAGTTTAGCTTCCTCTTCATTTTCTCTAGCAAAACTTAATTCAAAGTTTATTAATTGCTCAGTACCATACGCTTGTTCCACTTTCTGGTAATTAGCGATAATTCCAGAATGAGAACTTGGTTTTAGCGTATACATCATATAGAAATAAAAACTATCCTAGCACCTCATAATGCTTAATAAATGGTTGTTTGTAGACACGCTTTCCTGTTGCAGCATGTATAGCATTAGCTATAGCTCCCCCTGCTGGAGGCAAACTTGGTTCGCCTAGTCCTGTCGGCGATAAGTTATTTTCTACAAAATATACTTCTACTTCAGGAGCTTCGGACATTCTTATCAAGCGATATTTATTAAAATTCTGCGCCGATGGCTTTCCATTATCAAAAGTAAGATCGCCAAACATCGCATGACCTATACCATCTATAACGCCACCCTGAATTTGGTTTCTTGCAGCAATGGGATTTATAACAAGTCCACAGTCTACCGCACAGTAGACTTTTTTGACAACTGGCATATCATCTTCTAGTACAACTTCAGCAACTTCGGCAACATGTGTGTTGTGCGAATAATAAGCGCTGAATCCTTGGTATACGCCTGAAGCAGCTTTCCCCCATCCCGACTTATCGGCAGCTAGCTTTATAACAGCTTGCATACGCTCAGGAGAATACTCTATCTTATCATCTATATTATTCTTGGCATTTTCTAGTAGATCTAATCTTAGTTGTACCGCATCAATTTCTAGCTTATTAGCCAACTCATCAAAGAAACTCTGCTCGGCAAAGGCTAGGAAATTAGTGTAAGGCGCTCTCCACGCACCAGTAGTGATTTTACTATCTATCTTATGGGCATGAACTTCATAATTCTGGATAGCTGCCGCTGGAAAAAAGTTAGGAATAAGGCCATACATATTCCCATTGACACAAGCTTCTGTAAGTTTGTATCCCGTAAGTTTTCCTTCTTTTACACTAGCTTGGATTCTGTACTTAGAGCAAGGACGGTAAGTACCGGCTGTCATATCATCTTCTCTAGAAAAAACAAGTTGGATAGGAACTTTAGCAGCCTTAGAAACCTGAGCAGATTCTTCAGCAAAATCTCCATAGAGTCTTCTTCCAAATCCACCTCCCATTCTTGTCATCATAATGCTGACATCTTCGGGCTTAACTTCTATTTTTTCTGCGACTCGGTTTTGTGTCCACTGAGGTGTTTGTATCGGTCCTGTCATAGACACTTTGTCTCCTTGTACATCAGCGAAAAAATTCATCGGCTCCATACAATTATGTGGTAAAAAAGGAGCCTCGTAAGTTTTATCTAATACATAATCTGCTTCAGCAAACGCCTTAGATAGGTCACCATCTTTTCTTAATGGTTCATCTGCGTTCTTATCTAACAACGCAAGTAAGGTTTTATCATGGTCTACAGTGTTATCAAGATCACCACTATCTTTCCACTGAGCCACAATAGCATTTTTGCCTTTCATTGCCGCCCAAGTGTTGCTTGCAATAATAGCTATTTTATTTTCGATCTGTATGACCTGCTCTACTCCAATTACCGCTTTGGCTGCACTATCATCATAAGACGATAATTCCTGACCGAAAGCAGGAGGACGCATCATGCAAGCATACATCATTCCTTCTTTTTTCGTATCGATACCAAAGAGTGGCTGTCCTGTTATGATCTTATCTAAATCTACATTTCGCTTTTCCTGACCTATAATTTTGTATTCGTTCAATTCTTTGAATGGAACATCTTCTGGCACTTCCATATCTACAAGTGCAGAAGCTATTTCTCCATAGCCTATACTATTACCTGTTTCTGTTTTTACAATTCCATTTTCTGTAAAACAATCAGCTGGATCTACCTCCCATTGTTTAGCCGCAGCATCTACCAACATATGTCTGATCGTAGCCCCTGCTTTTCTAAGACTATCCCATCCTTGACGTATAGACTGTGATCCACCAGCAACCTGCCTCGTGTACCACTCACTATTGAAGGGTGCTTGTTCTACAACTACATCTTGCCACGCTACATCTAGCTCTTCAGCTATAATCATAGGCATAGCAGTTTTTACATTCTGACCTATCTCCGGATTAGGGGACATAATAGTAACAAGTCCAGTATCTCCAATTTTTATAAATGCATTCGCCTCATGCCATACGGTAGGCATGGCCTTAGCAATAATTTCTTGCTGTTCTGGTTTACAAGCCGTCAACCAACTTACGCCTAACATCATTCCTCCACCAGCTAGTGTAGAAACCTTCATAAATGTTCTTCTGTCTTGCTTTTTATCTAATGTATTCATAGTATTTTCTTAAGCGTTTTTAGAGGCTGTTTTTATAGCTTCTTTGATTCTTAGGTAGGTTCCACATCTGCATAAATTTCCATGCATATATTGTTCTATATCTTCATCAGAAGGGCTGGTATTATTCTTAAGCAATGCTGCTGCTTGCATGATCTGGCCTGCCTGACAATATCCACACTGAGGTACATCATGTTCTTTCCATGCTTCTTGTAAAGGATGATCTCCTTTTTCAGATAAGCCTTCTATAGTCGTTACTGACATTTCTCCTACCTTAGAAACAGGCAAAGAGCAGGATCTCATGGCATCACCATCGACATGAACGGTACAAGCTCCGCATTGCGCTATACCGCAACCAAACTTTGTTCCTACCATACCTAATTCATCTCTCAGTACCCATAATAATGGTGTATCCGGATCTACATCTACTGTATGATTCTTTTCATTTACTTTTAAGGTGTACTTAGCCATAAGTTTTATTTTAAATATTATTTCTATGTCTATAAATATAATGTATTTTTAGCAAGAACATGAACCAATTTCTTTATAGACTAGGAAATAATTATTAATAGATGTCAAATACTGTAAAAGATATACTGATTTATCCTATAAAAAGTCTTGCACCCATATCTGTAGCTGAAGGAAAAGTAAGAAGAAAGGGACTCAAGCAAGATCGCAAGTGGATGCTTGTAGATCAAGAAAATAAATTCATTAGCCAAAGAACCTATCCACAACTAACACAGATTAAAGTAGGACTTACAGAAACAGCCATTACCTTAAGTCATAATGAAAATAAAATAGAAGTACCCTTACGTGAAAAAAATGGAAACATATATGAGGTAGAGATCTGGGATCACACGGTAGAAGCTTATGAAGTTTCTGAAGCGCTCAATAGATGGTTCAGTAGTATCTTAGATTCTGAGACCAAGTTAGTCAAGATGGGTAAGGTATCTAAAAGAGAGAAAAAATTCTTGCGTGCTCCATGGAAATCTAAGGTCAGTTTCGCTGATGGCTACCCCTACTTGATCATTGGTACAGCTAGTTTAGATTTACTAAACCATAAACTAAAAACCCCAATTTCTATAGATAGATTTAGAGGAAATATTATTATCAATACTGAAAAAGCGCATGTAGAAGATAACTGGGAAACCATCATTATAGGTAATGCTGTATTCAAAATGATAAAACCATGTACCAGATGCAAGGTCATTACCATAGATCAGCAGACAGGTATCGCATCAGATGAACCTATAAGCACATTGAGTTCTTACAGGAAATTTGAAAACAAAATCAACTTCGGGATGAATGCGATCTGTATAGAAAAAGGAGAAATTAGAAAAGGTGATAGTACTATCTTAATGAAAGATAGCAACTAAAAATGCAATTCTCTTGAGTTTTGTAAAGTCCAGTTATGTACAATTTTATACCAATCCTATAAAAAACACGATGAATCTAAAGAGAAGAAGAAACTCTTAATAGCTTAAAATCTATTAATTTATAATACAGGCTAAATGATAAAGATCTTAATCTGAATTTATTTTACAAATCATAAACCTCAACCCATGATAAGCATACTCACATACATTTCCATGATAGCAGGAGGATTTCTGATCTTGCTATTGTTGTTATCACTTGTAGGAGGAATGGATCTAGAATTTGACCTTGCAGATGGAGATGCAGATAGCGGCGGTGGACTAGGTATTATTAAGGGAGGACTGACTTTTATTTCTGTATCCTCTTGGGTAGCAAGGATAATCATCCACAGTTCAGAAAATCCAATTATGGCTGCAATAGTCGGAACCATATCTGGAATCATTGCAGTTATTGCCCTATCTTATTTCTTAAGATTTTTGTTACGTGCAGAATCAGAAGTAAACTGGTCACCAGAACAAGCGCTGTACAACAGCGGAAAAGTATACTTGAAAATTCCATCCGGTGAGGGTTATGGATTAGTTCATACACTTATCAATGGAACGAATAGAGAGCTGAAGGCAAAGTCCATTAATGGAGAAATCCCTACTGGCTCTCTGGTTTACATTAGCGATATAGAGAATGATATTCTTATCGTAAGCTTGCTAGAAAACACAAAATAATTTTAGAACATTTCAATCTATAGTTAATCAAAAAACCTTACTACTATGACAACTGGCTTTTTAATTTCAATCGGAATAGGCTTCGTAGCCTTAATAATATTACTCTCCATATTTGTGTTCTTAGCACGATACAAGAGATGTCCATCAGATAAAATACTTGTCGTATATGGAAAAACAGGAGGCGAACAATCTGCACAATGTTATGCAGGTGGTGCAAAATTTGTATGGCCTGTCATCCAAGACTATAAGTATCTAGACCTTACCCCTCTTAGTATAGATGTCAATCTACAAGATGCACTATCTAAGCAGAATATTAGAGTTTCTGTTCCTGCACAATTTACTGTAGGTATAAGTAACAAACCGGCTATCATGGTAAGTGCCGCGGAAAGACTGCTAGCACTAGAAAGGCCTGATATCACATCACTAGCGCATGACATTATAATGGGACAGATGCGTCTTGTTATAGCGAACATGGACATAGAAGAATTGAACACGGATAGAGATAAGTTCGTAGAATCTGTCTATAGAAATGTAGGAGACGAGTTACATAAGATCGGATTAGAACTGATTAATGTCAATGTAACAGATATCCAAGATGAGTCTGGATATATCAAAGCACTAGGGCAAGAAGCTGCAGCTAAAGCGATCAACGATGCCAAAGTAAAAGTAGCCAATGAGGTAAGAATAGGTTCTATAGGAGAAGCTGAAGCTAAGCAAGATCAGAGAACGAAAGTAGCATCAGCTAACAGTAGAGCAGAGATCGGAGAGGCAGAAGCTAACCAAGCTCAAAGAATAAGTGTTGCCGATGCAAATTCTAAGGCGGAAATCGGAGAAGCTAAAGCGACACAATTACAGAGAATACAAACTGCTGATGCAAATTCTAAAGCAGAGATCGGAGAAGCCATGTCTAATGCTGAAGCTACAGAAGGAAGAAATGAATCTGCTATCAAAATAGCAAATTCTAATGCTGCAAGAGATATAGAAATGGCTGAGGCAGATCGTAAAGCAACAGCTGCTAGAAAGGTAGCTCAGGCGAAAGCACTAAGAGAAGGATATATCGCTGAACAAGAAGCCGAGCTAGCAAGAGCTGCCGTAGAGAAAGCAAAAAAAGAAGCCGATGAGGTTGTAGAAGCAGATATCGAAAAGCAAAAAGCTATTATAGCTGCACAAGCTGAAGCAGAAAAACAAAGAGAGATTGCAAAGGGACAGGCAGATGCCGTTCTAGCAAATTATATCGCTCAAGCGAAAGGACAAGAAGAATTACTTAGTAAGCAAGCAGAAGGATTTAAAAAGCTAGTG
The DNA here is from genome assembly GCA_964475415.1 of uncultured Saprospiraceae bacterium. GTDB lineage: Bacteria > Bacteroidota > Bacteroidia > Chitinophagales > Saprospiraceae > CALCMJ01. The sequence continues at coordinate 17,179 of CAYYWZ010000047.1, forward strand.
CAAGCAGCTAATGGAGATCCGCAAAGTGCCATAGGATATCTTATGATAGACAAGCTTACGGAACTTGCTAAAATCCAAACGGACGCAATCAAAGATCTGGAAATAGATAAGGTAGTAGTTTATGATAATGGACAAGGAACGGGTGTAACAAATTTTGTACAAGGACTTTACGGAATGATGCCTCAGCTAAGTGACTTCCTGAGTCAGTCAGGAATGAATCTACCTGAGACACTTGTGAAGCTAGATCAAGGAAATAAAGAAGTGGTAAAGGAAGTTGAATCGACAAAATCAACTCCTGAAATTTCTAGTCTAGAGCAAAGCCAGGAAAGCACTGATTTGTAATAGTCCTATATTCTAAAACTATAAGAGAGATCTTGCAAGATGCACGATCTCTTTTTTATTTTTACAACTATATAAAATAATTACCATGGGAACATATAATGAGCAAGTCATAGAGGAAACAGTAGCATATGTCAAAGAAAATCTCTCCAGTTATGGAAGCTCTCATGATTGGGAACATATAAGAAGAGTCTGGACTAATGCTAAGCAAATAGCTAAAGCAGAAAAAACTAATCTCTACATTGTAGAGCTTGCTGCACTTCTCCATGATCTTACCGATAGAAAATATTATAAGGGCACGGAACAAGAAGGCAATAAGCTGTTAATACAATATCTAGAAGAGAAAAATATAGATACAAAAACTATAAGTCATATACTAGAGATTATAAACAATATGAGTTTTAGCAAAAATGCTGAAGTACTTAGTCCAGAACAGGCCGTAGTTCAGGATGCCGATCGCTTAGATGCAATAGGAGCTATCGGTATCGCAAGATGTATGGCTTACAGTGGAGAGATCAATAATCCTATATTCTTACCCGATCTAGATGAAACCCCCAAGTCGATAGAAGACTATAAAAAAACTGGTAGTAGTTCCGCAATTGCACATTTTTACGATAAGCTTTTTCATATCAAAGATAAGATGATGACCACCACCGGAAGACGGATAGCCGAAGAACGTCATAATTTCATGCAAACCTATATACAGCAGTTTTTAGCAGAATATCAGGGTAAACGCTGATAGCATAAACCCTGAATTTTACATTTTATAGAACAGAAACACGCTAAGCTGAGTATATCTTACGTACTTACAATAGACACCAAAACGTCTAATATCATCTTTCGTCACATAAAACAAATCGTATGTCTATAAACTTATTGAAAATCGTAAAAGATCAAGTATCAGATAACTTTATCAACAAAGCATCTGAGACTGTAAGCGGAACACCTGCTAATACTAAAAGAGCTTTAACAGCCTTGATACCAAGCTTCATAAGTTCCATCCTAGCTAAAGGATCTACAGAAAGTGGTGCTAGCTCATTGCTAGACCTTATCAAAAATGAAGGCTACAATTCCAATGCAGGTTCATCGGAAGTAAATCTCATGAATAATAAGACTAGTGAAATAATAGCAAAAGGCGATAGCCTAGTGAGTAAGGTAATGGGTGAAAACTCAGGCCAGCTAATTAGTAATATAAGTCAGTACAGTAATCTAACTAAAGGAGGGACTGAAAAATTACTTTCTATGATCGCGCCTATGGTCATGGGTGCTATAGGTAAGCAAGTAAATCAAAATAAACTTAACCCAAGTGGCTTATTGAATTTACTGAGTGAGCAAAGTGATTATGTCAAATCAGCTATGCCTATAGGTTTAGAAGTTCCTGATTTTGATAATTCAGCTCTAAGTAAGACAAGTACAGCAGCTAAGGTTAGCAAGAAAGTATCAACTGATATAAAAGAAAAAAAGGAAACCTCTCAAGGAGGTGGCGGGATGATAAAATGGCTGTTACCTCTGCTACTTATTGGAGGTTTTCTATTATGGTTTCTCAACAGAGATACAGAAGCAAAACCAACTGTAAAAGAGAAAACAGAAATAACAAAAGAAACGACAAAAGCCAAGAGTGGACATGAAGGTCATGATCATGCAGATCACACTGGTCACAATCATGAGACAGCTACTAGCAGCACACTTGTTGAAAGCCAAGCAGCAGATATAAGAGAGGGTGCTATCTACACTCAAGATGAGGCAGGAAACCTGATAGATAAGAATGGAAACATTGCATATAAAGCTGGTTCCTTCAAGGCTATAGATGGTTTCTATGTAGATGAAGATGGAAACAAATTAGGCAAAGCTTTTGGGGCTGTAAAAGATGCTGTAGTAGGTGCAGCTAATGCAACTGCGTCTGCATTCACAGGCTTATTCTCTAAAATGCTTAAGAAAGAAGAAGGTGCTAAAAAAACCTACCTTTTGACTAACATTTCTTTCGATGAGAATTCTCATAAAATTACAAACTTCTCCAAGGGCGAAGTAGAAGGTCTTGCCTCTGCCCTCAAAGAGTTTCCTGATAGTAAGATAGAGGTACAAAACTTTACAACCGCTGGTGAAAAAGTATCTGATCTGAGAGCTAAAGTTGTCAAGCAAATGCTGGTTACTCTAGGCGTACCCGTAAAACAAATAGAATCAAAGGGAATGGGAGATAGTGATAAAGTAAAAGCCTCTGGCAACAAGGTAGAGATTGTAATTAAATAAATAAAATACTCACTACATTAAAAAATAATCTACTATAAATATTAGGCACTGCTCTTAAGGGCAGTGCTTCTTTATACAAATTATACTTTACTTTTTGTTCTTTATCATTTGTAAAGTAAATCCACCTAGCACAAGTACTACTAAAGATAGGATGCTCCAAATCCAGAACTTATTGTCTAGGAAAGAATGGCTCTCATCTACACTTTCTTGCTTCATTATTTCTTCAGTTCCTAGCCTAAGTTTAGATATTTTTTCAGGAACATTTTTCTTAAATTTTACAACGTCATAGATAGGTCTTTTCGCTTTATCATTTCCGTAATAAACGAAGAACCTGCCATTCTTATCTGGAAATCTTGCAGTAAGTTGGTGCTTGTAATGATGTAACTCTATATCTCCTATTTCTAAAGGTTCGTTATCATTATTTTTAACAACAAGTTTAACCTTATTTGTCAGGATCTCTTGATTGCCAAAAGTATTATCCGTTAGAGAGCTCAGTGTACCTTCTTATAAGCAATTGTCAATACACCAATATTTATAATCGCGATATAGGAAAATAAGAAATTAGCTGAGCCCTCACTATCTCCTAATAAAAAGGGCACAGCGTAAGCACCCACCAATCCTATGTGTGCAATAACTTGTCGATCATAATTCAGAGCAGCAACTATACTAAAAACTGTAAATAAAAACATGAGGCCAAAAGCCAACTCCTGAGGAATTAAATCATAAAATCCAAAGGCAAAATAAGTAATGAAATATAAAATAGAAATAGCCCCGCTTACAAGAACTGCGCTAAAACTATTGTAATTAGTCTTTAGCTTAATACCAAAACCCATCAAACCTAATCCAACAATATACCCTAGAACAATTCTTGCAGTAGGGCTGATTAGATTATTATCTATAGAATATTTTGCACCTATGCCTACTCCTATGATAGTGATCAGTATACCGATCTTGCTGATAAGATTTTCTCCTACAAATTTTTCGAAATCTAAAATTTCGTAGAATTTTCTCTTCTTTACTTGAGTCCTCTCAGGAGTGAAACTATCCTGAGCAGCAGACTTTCTTTTCAATAGTTTATCTGCATAGTCAAAATTTACTTTTTCTTGTTTAAGTTCAGACTCTATCCTTTCTTCGCTCTCTTGATCTAAAGGTTAAACCTCCAGTTTAGTTAACTCTTCATTTTCTATAAGATCATCTGATCTGTATATTTCCTTATCTGTAATATCCTCCTGCCCTTCAGCAATAGTTCCTTCTTGTGTAGCGGAACTGCTCTTCTTATATTTATGGACTTCTACCTTTAGTTTATTGATCTCGACAAGAAACTTATCTTGTTTCCTGCTCAGCATATCTATCTTAGCTAATAGTTCATTTATTTTGTCCTCATTTTCCTGCATAGAAAAGCTATTGATATATTATAATGATTGAAGCAATCTATATGATAGGGTAATTTAAATATATACTACCAACAATTATAATTATGCTTATGCATTCTCCTTTACAATAGTTACAAGGATTTTTTTAGATGCCGGAGTATGGCTCTTATGGGCAAATAGATCTATGGGTACAAGAGGATTAGCTTCAGGGAAATACATCGCTACACATCTAGTAGGTATTCTATACGGAACGATTACAAAATCTTGTACAAGTCGTTTCTTACCTTGGTAATGACTTGATACATTGACATGATCACCTTTCGCCCAACCTTCGGCTTTGATATCTTGCTCATTCATGAGGACTACCCTACGCGCATTATAGATTCCTCTGTATCGATCATCATTTCCATAAATAGTTGTATTATACTGATCATGTGATCGTATGGTCATCATAACATACTGATCGGTAGGCAGTTTATTTTCTGGTAATTGCGTAATAGAAAATCTCGCCTTTCCAGTTGCTGTATTAAACTTTCTATCTCTAGCACCATTAGGCAAATAAAATCCTTTGGGTACTCTTACTTTGACATTATAATTAGAAAACCCGGGTACTGCTCTGGCAATTACATCTCGTATGATATCATAATCATCTACAAACTCTTGCCACTTAATAGAATTGTCTTCAAGTAATTTGTTCGCAATACCACAGACGATACTTACCTCACTTCGTAGTTTATCTGAGGCAGGCTCTAACACGCCCTTAGAACTGTGTACGATGCCCATAGAATTTTCTACAGAGACAAATTGGTATCCACCTTTTTGCAGATCTATTTCCGTCCTTCCTAGACAAGGTAATATAAGTGCTTCCTTGCCTGTAATGAGATGAGAACGATTGAGCTTAGTAGACACCTGAACCGTCATGTCACAGTTCTCAAGTGCTTCAGCGGTGAAGTCGGTATCTGGTGTTGCGGAGAGAAAGTTCCCACCCATTCCCATAAAGAAACTAGCTTTCTTTTCATGCATAGCCTTTATCGCTGAAACAACAGCATAGCCATGTTCTCTAGGAGCTTCTATTCCAAAAATTTCTTCGAGCTTATCCAAGAATGCATCCTTAGGCGCTTCCCATATACCCATCGTCCGATCACCTTGCACATTGCTATGTCCCCTCACAGGACAGGTTCCTGATCCCGGCTTACCTATAGCCCCTCGTAGTAAAAGCAGGTTGACAATTTCTTTAATATTATCTACGCCATTGACATGCTGCGTAAGTCCCATCGCCCAGCAGATTATAATTTTTTCCTTCGCAGCTATCCACTCAGCAGCTTGTATGATAGCTGCTTTTTCTAAACCAGAATTAGACACGCACCGCTCAAAATCTGTAGCTTTTATCGTCTTACTAAAAACCTCATAGCCGTCAGTATATTCTTCTATAAATTTTTTATCAATAATGTTCCCACGTTCTTCTTCCCACTCTAAAAGCAAGTACATTACTGCCTTAAGGAAAGCAACGTCTCCGTTTATTCTAACAGGTAGATAAAGATCCGTAAGGTGTGTTCCTCCACCCAGCATCTTAGTAACCCTCTGAGGATTCTTATATTTTATAAGTCCAGCTTCTACCAGTGGATTTACCGAAATAATCTTACCACCATTCTCTTTACATTTTTCTAAAGCGTTCAACATCCTCGGATGATTTGTTCCTGGATTCTGTCCCATAATTATGAGTAGTTCCGCCTCGTGAATATCTTGCAAAGTCACCGATCCTTTGCCGATGCCTACCGTCTCCGACAATCCTACCCCACTCGACTCGTGACACATATTCGAGCAGTCAGGCATATTATTTGTCCCATAAGCTCTTACCAATAGTTGATACAAAAAAGCGGCTTCATTAGAGGTTCTTCCTGATGTGTAAAAGATAGCATCATTAGGAGAATCCAAAGCTTTCAATTTATTAGCAATTTTTGCAAATGCATTATCCCAGCTAATAGGTTCATAATGACTTGAACCTTTAGCCAGATACATAGGCTCTGCTAATCTGCCAGATTTTCCAAGTTTATAGTCTGTCCATTGCTGAAGTTCCTCAATAGCATGATTACGAAAAAAGTCAGCATCTATTCTTTTCTTAGTAGCCTCTTCCGCTAATGCCTTTATTCCATTTTCACAATATTCTCCTATACTCGATCGCTCATCATCAGGATCAGGCCAGGCACAACCAGGGCAATCAAAACCACCTTTCTGGTTCATTTTCAAACTCGCTCTCAAGGCATCTGGCATATCCATGAAACTACGCATATGCTGTAAAGAACTTAATATAGCCTTGAAGCCTACACTCACTTCAGCTGGCTTAGATAGTTTTACCTCTTCCTTATTCTTGGGTGTACGATGTCCTTGTAAACTTTTATTTCTCATGAATAATTCTTTCGGGTCTGGTGTAAATATTAAAAGAATCTGATTTTAGAAATCCCACTAAACACATGTGTGTAGAATTAGCTAACTCTATAGCAAGACTGGAAGGAGCTCCCACTGCAAGAAAAATAGGAATAGCTGCCATTGTAGCTTTCTGTATTAGCTCGAAACTAGCTCTACCGCTTACTAGTAAAAACTTATCTTTCAGTGGAAAATCTAGATGAGAAAAACAATAACCGATCAACTTGTCTAAAGCATTATGACGACCCACATCCTCTGCAAGATGAACTAAATTTCCTTTGCTATCATACAAGGCTGCAGCATGGATCCCACCAGTTTTAGAAAATATAGTTTGTGTGGCTAACAACTCTTTATTAAGATTTTGAAAGATATTTATAGGAATAGAAAAGTCATTTTCAACATTAGAATAAGAAGAAGCAATATGTATAAGATCTATCGATGTCTTACCACAGACTCCACAACTAGAAGAAGTATAAGAATGTCTATCCAGCTTAGAAAGATCTAAACTCACGAAGGGATTTAAACGAACCTCGATTATATTTTCCTCTAGTTGATTACTAGTCTCTATCTGTGATATATCATTTATAATTCCTTCTGTAAACAAGAAGCCGATTGCCAAATTAGTATCGTCACCAGGCGTGCGCATAGTAATAGATATATTCTTAGAAACATATATTCCATTTTCTGTGTAGGCGATTCTTATTTCCAATGGTTCTTCTATCGCAACTACATCGTCAGCATGATAGATTTGTGACGTATCAAATTTGTCTATCTCTATCGCTCTCATTGCTATATCTTCGTCTTCTAGTGGATTGTACATGATATTATTTTATTCAACTCTATAACTCCTTAGCTGCTGGATTTGGAAATAAATCAGACTCATCTTCTCCTACTCTTACATTCAGACACTTAAAATCTTTTTCGATCAGAATAGTGAGTCCATCTCGTGTTCCATTAGATACTTTTTCTTTTATGGTAACTTGATCTGGTGCTTTCCAATTCTCTATGATATATTCTGGAATATAGAATATGTAAGCATATTCTGTAAGCATAAAACTTAAGACTTCAACATTAGACTTCGCTGTCAACACAAAGGCTAAGCTGGTATCTGGAGAAAACAAAACCTTATTAGTTACTTCTTCTCCAGCACATAAGCGATCTACTTCACTCTGTGATAGCCTGAATCTTATTAGGTCACCCTTTATCCTTGTTTTCATAATCTATAAACTTCAGTAATCTAAGTTATATAATCTCAGCCACACTTCTGCACGAATTCTAGAAAGCTATTTACAAATTCTATATGCCGACAAAATTTACATCTTCTAGACATAGGTTTACAAGTATAAATTAAAACCTAATTATCAATATCAACATCGACAAAGACCAGGTCGATCAAATAATTTTCCAAAATGAAAGACTCAAGAAAATATTTCTTACAGAACACCCTAATATACTTTATCTATCTTATTTTTTCAACAAACTATTTTTCATTTGTACGATCAAAGCTGTGTGCTTTGCTCATTAAAATGTTTTTAGAAATGGAAAAATATCCAAATAGAAATACAAAAAAAGGCTAAACTTAAAATTCAAGAAAACAAAAAAGAATGTACAACTCTTCATTACAAATGTAAGCTTATCCTTCTTGTTAGATTTGTTAATGCAAATATATTATTACCTTGAGGATATTAATTGAAGGTATCGGTTTTGATATCGATCGTCTCCGAGGTACGAGGATATGATCTGATGATCTAATGTTATCTCTCGTATTCAATGATTAATACTGGATCTTTATAATTCCTGTTTTACCATTTTTATTAACGGAGAAATATGCGGCTGTTTCTTCATAATTCTTCTTAATGAACGAGATATGGTCGTATTCAAAATTAGAAATCATTTCATTTATTCCATCTATGATTTTAAATTTTTCATCTTTAACTATAAAAAGTGTTTCTCTATTTGTTAGTGATATACCTTCCGATACATATTTATATTGGATATAAATGTTATTTAAAATGTCATTTATATTCATATATACTGACGATAATTTACCCGTTGATAACCGAATCCAATTTTTTCTATTACTATTTATCAAGAATTGTAAACTATCTTGATAAATCAATTTGCCATCAATATTTATTAAGTTACCTCTTTTATCAGAATCAATATAACTTATATAAGTTTCATAACCATGAGTATAAGTTTTTTGTGGTAGTGTTATTATTTTTTGTCCATCATATTTATTGAAAAGTGCAATTTTATCTTCTTCAGCATATACAACAATATAATTTTCTCTGAAATGCAATTTTTTGTATACCGGATCTAGAACCAATTTATTTCTGGCATAATCGTAAACACCAAAATGATCTCCTACTTTAAATGAACACAGGTGCCATTTTTTCTCTATATTTTTACTTTTGTCGAAGTATACTTCCGAAGCTTTTATTGAGTTTAATAACTTCGATTTAATGTTGTAGAAATAAACAGAATCTTTTTCTTGAAATAAAATCCAATTTGTATCCTTTAGATTTACTTTATAATCTTCTATCTTTTTTTTGAAATATCGTTTATTTTCAGTGTCATATAAACTATACCTTCTTTGCCCATCTTTCCATTCATGATTAATTAATAATTCAGAGTTACTTAGTAATTCAATTTTACCTTTTGATTGATAGATTGTATCTAAATTATTGTTGAAAACTATTTTGCCGCTGTTATGTGTAATTAATTTGGTATTATTGAAAGAATTGAAGCCACATTTTTCACTATTAAGTTTCTTACCATTCAAGTCATAGAAAAAACCTCTGCCTGAGTATATAACTTTATTATTAATTAATATACAATTAGGAGTAAAATCTTTGAATAAAGTATCATTATTGGACTTGACGAAATCTACAAGGATATCATTTCCATCAAGCTTCCTGGAACAACTAGTGTTAGTTTTATTTTCAATTTCGATTATTCTTTTTAATTTTTTTGTATGCCATTTATCATACTTGTTATTATGTTCATTAGGAGGATGAAAGTAATCCAATTTTACTTTCTCTTGAATTTCATTTCCATCTTTATCGAATATTGTTTTAATATAATTCTCTTTCCATTTTAGATCATAAATATATTCGCCATCATTGGAAATTGCTAGTTCACCTACAAATGGTTTTATAATAATATTATCTGTAAAACTTTTAAGCTCATTGGATTTACGGATTATATTACTTTTTGATTTGAAAGTATTTTTACAAACTAATATTTTAGAATTTTCATTAAAGTCTATTATTTCTTCACAATTTGAAATGTTTGTTTTTAGAATCCAATCGACTTTTTGAGATAGAACATTATTAGTAGTAAAAAAAAGAAATAAAATATATATAACCGTCACTCTATTTGCTAAAAATGCTTCCATATTTTCCTTTAATGATTATATAATAATTTGCTAATTTACATACATATAATTCAAATTTCTAGTTTATGACAGATAACTCTTTACTAAAAACAAAATGGACCATAAGGACTTTCCTCCTCTAGAAATCATCTATCAAGACAAAGATTTAATAGCTATAAACAAACCTCATGGCTTACTTGTCCATCGAACTAAGATAGCTGCCGACACAAATACATTTGCCCTACAATTACTGAGAGACCAGATCGGTCAGCATGTCTACCCTGTCCACAGGCTAGATCGTAAAACTAGTGGTGTACTTCTTTTTGCACTGAATAAAGAAACACAATCTCTAGTGATGCGACAGTTTAGAGAGCATATTGTAAGCAAGGCTTATATCGCAATAGTAAGAGGTTACGCACCAAAAAGTGGTATCATAGATTATGAACTGACAAATGATAAAAACAAAACACAATCGGCCCTGACCAAATATAAGACTATTGTCCATACAGAGATTAGGATTCCTCATGGCAAACATCCAACTTCTCGATATGCTGTTGTAAAATTATTTCCGAAAACTGGACGTATGCATCAGCTTAGAAAACATATGTCCCATATTTTTCACCCCATCATAGGTGATAGACCTCATGGATGTAATAAACAAAATAGACTATGGAAAAACAGATGGAATATGGATCGTATGATGCTACATGCTTACGAATTACAATTGACACATCCAAGCCATAATAAATTAATAAAGATAGATGCTAAGCTAAGCGATTCCTTTATGAGTTGTCTTAACATCATCAACATAGATTCCGCCATCCTTGATGTCTAAAAATTGTATCTGATACTGTTACTCAACTCATATGTCAGCTCAGGCGCTGAATCGAAAACTTGAGAATCATAGATTAGAGAAAAAGAATTTCTAAAGTATAGGTTCTTTATAATTTTAAAATTTATGGTGGTCTCATTCAAAAACCTGAAGTCACTTATTTTCATTATACTCGGCTGATAATAGGTTGTAGAATTAATAAAGGTAGATTTACTAATCTTATATGCGGCAGATAGATAGGTAGAAATTCTATGCATGCCTAGCCCACCTGTAGATTCCGATTTTTCCTCATACTCATACATATAAGCAATCCCATAATAGGCTTTTGATTTTTTATCTTTATGAATCCTCAATCTTGGTCCCGCGCCTGCTAGGGCTCTGAGCCGAACTAATATTTGCTCATTATATTGTATCTGACCAAAAGTCTCAAACCGCAATCTATTACTTATTATTCTTGTAAATCTTAAATGTTGAAAACCCTGATCTACAAAATTTTGATCTCCTGCTCTTATAAATTCAAACTTAGTTATAGATAGAAAAACTCTTTTCTTCTGCAGTACTTCTAAGTAGAATGAACCTTTGATATTGACAATACGATCATTGTTCTGTATCAGATTAAATCCCAACTCTAGGGACTCGAACCATCCTATTGTATCTGTAAATGTTCCTCTTCTATCTTCTACATTTACAATCTGAGCTCCTAAGAAATAAGTGCTAGAAGTAAGTGATAAGACTAATAATAATCGAATCATTTATTTTGGGGGTTATGATGTAATAAGTATCGAAATATATAAAATGTAAATATAAGAAGATAGGAATATTTTTTATTCAAGATGAGTATATCTATCTATATAATGAGAATCTTTGCAGCACTGACTAGTCTACCTTTCTCACATATACGTTCACAATTACTGCTTTGATCTTATCAGTCTATCTGAAAAACAAAACTGGTCGTTCAGGTAAATCTAAAAATTCATACTCTACCTTACTTAGATATAGGCCATGTGGCTGAGCTAACATATGGAATTGAGGCTTAGCAGATCTATTAAGGTAACTATTAAAATCATTTAAAGAAATACGTCCTTCTCCTATTGCTAGTACATTGCCCATCAGCAGACGAATCATATTGTGCAAAAAACGATTGCCTTCGAATCGAAATCTCCAGAACTTACCGTTTTCAGAAACGGTAGTCCCTGCATACATGATATTACAGATACAATTAGAATTACTATCAGGGCGCTTACAGAAATTTGTAAAATCATGCTTCCCTACAATCGATTGCATAGCTGCTAAGCATTTAGATATATTCAATCTTTTGTTATGCGCAAGATAACTTAACTGATTAGTAAACGGATCAGACTCGAAATGTACATAGTAATCATAGCGTCTCTTAAGAGCATCTTTCTGAGCATTATAATGTTTCGTAACCTTATGAATCGAGTGCAGTGCAATATCTCTAGGCAAAGCATTATTCATCTTAAATAATAAATCAGCAGAATCGATCTGTTCATCGAATATCACGTGGAAAAAATATTGTGATGCATGAACTCCGGCGTCTGTACGTCCACAGCCATGAATGGTAATATCTTGCCTAGCTAGTTTAGAAATACAAGTTTCTATATTCTCTTGTATAGAGGAAGCATTCTTTTGCCTTTGCCAGCCACTATAGGCAGTTCCTAGATAAGATATCTCAAAAAAATATTTCATAATAAACACAAACTAATAAAATGATGCAATATCTCCTGTTTGGAGGCGAATCATTACCTTTGCGGTATGAAATCCAAAATAGAGACTACAACTTTTGAAGATTTAAATCTTAATAAAGCTTTGCTCAATGCTATAGCAGACCTAGAATATGTCTACCCAACGGAAATACAGAAAGAGACTTTCCCAGTTATCATGTCTGGAAGAGATATCATCGGTATAGCACAGACAGGTACTGGAAAAACTTTCGCCTTCCTGTTACCTATCCTTAGACTACTTACTTACTCTAAAGACAATAAGCCTCGTGTCATGATACTTGTTCCTACTAGAGAACTCGTGGTACAGATCGTAGGAGAAATAGAAAAACTTACAACCTATCTAACTCTTCGAGTAAAAGGGGTCTATGGTGGGACAAACATCAGAACACAGATGAGGGACATTGCCGAAGGAATGGATATTATCGTAGGTACGCCAGGTCGTATGTTGGACCTAGCCCTAGCTAATGCCGTAAATCTGAAATCTATAAAGAAGCTCATTATAGATGAATTCGATGAGATGATGAACCAAGGATTCAGAACTCAAATCAATAATATCTTAGACATACTACCCAACAGAAGACAGAATCTACTTTTCTCTGCAACCTATTCTAGAGAAATGGAAAAGGTGGTAAGTACTTTCTTTAATAGTCCACAAAAAATAGAAGTTGCAAAACATGGTACTCCCCTGGAACAAATAGAGCAGTCTAAGTACCTTGCAGCTAATTTTAACACCAAGACCAACTTGCTGAAACATCTTATCCAAGATGAAGAAGAGATGAATAAGGTATTGGTCTTTGTAGATAGTAAGAAATTTGCAGATCTCCTGTATATGCAATTCCCTGAAGGTTCAGAACATATAGGTGTGATACATTCTAACAAGTCGCAAAACTTCAGGCTAAGGATGGTGGAGCATTTTCATAATGGAACCATCAGAGTGCTTATTGCGACAGATATTATCGCAAGAGGTATAGATATTTCCGAGGTGTCTCATGTAATAAATTTTGATATTCCAGAAGCTGAAGAGAATTATATTCACAGGATAGGACGTACCGGTAGAGCGGACAAAAAGGGAATAGCTATCTCTTTTGTTTCTCCTATAGATGAAGCAAATTTTGACAATATAGAAACGCTCATCAAAATGGATGTTCCACTTGTAGAGCTACCTAAATCTGTAGAGATTTCTAAGGAACTCATCGAAGCAGAAAAACCAAGATTCTTAGGAGACAAAAATTACCTTAGAGATCATTCTCTTAAAAATAGTCAAGGTGCCTTCCATGAAAAATCAGATAAAAACAAAAAGGTAAACCTAGGAGGATCTTACAGAGAAAAAGTTAAAGCTAAATACAAGAAGCCCATCAAACGTAGCGGTAAGAAAAGGAAGAAAAAATGACGAATTTGTATGTAATGATATTTCGCTCCGCTGGAGCTTAGCTTACTTCTTTTTATATATTTCTATGGATATATCGCCACGCTGTGGCTAACCGACTTTATGATTCACAGTGTACAATTGACTTATTCATATACCTTTGAACATTGATTTAATTCCCACAAGTTAAACGGAATCAAGAATTAACGGATTGCGGTACTGCCTTAATAATTAGCTCCCAAGGAGCGTTATTTTAATAGTTTTTCCAGATACATTGTTTTACAGCATCAGAGATGCGACATATTTCTACTCTGTGCAATATCCTTTCTTGAGAACTATAAATTACTTTGACATACTCCTTAAAAAGAAATCGTAGCACCAACATAAGGCAGCGCTAGAAATCCATCTTGCTCCTCACTTGTTCTCCATAATCCAGTAGTAAGAGATGTACCTGGCTTACTGAAATGAATCCTCAGAGCCATCGAAAATATTCCGTATGCTTCTCCGTCAGATAGAAAAACATAATTCTCTGATACAAGACTTAGTCTTCTGCTTAATCTAGTCATAAATGATCCTATAATAGGGATCACATCATCCTCAAAACCATTATCAAAAGTGAATCCATATCCTGTCCCGAGCGTAAAATTATGACTCCTACTTCCTATTGTATAATTAGCTTGAAGAATTCCTGCACTACTAAAATCATTGCTTGGAACAGTAAGAATAGTTGCTCCTATACTTAGTCCACCATAGTTATCATTAGCAAATGAAAATTTAGGAGAAATAAATAGCGTAGGAAACCTCGAATCAAATAGCAATGAACTTATCTCTCCACCCACTGTAATTGAAAAATTATCTGTTACCCCATAGGACAAAGAATTAAAAAATACGTATACATTTTCATAATAGGCCTGTCCTTTTTTAAGGCCAAAAGCGGACTGACCTATAAGATAATGGGTTGAGCCATGATAATCTATAAGGTATCCTTTTTTGTCTAGACCGGCCTTTCCGCCTACAATATCTATTTTCTCTATTTCCTCTCTTTTTAATTCTATGACACCAAAGGCGGGAGAATTTATCCATATAGAAGTTGAATTTACTTTATCTACAACTCCTGATATCTTACTTCCATCATTGGTCACTATTGTTATGGCATCCCCTGCTTTAGCTTCTGAAGTTTGAGCATAAGAAACTACAGTAGAAATAAATAGAAGTAGAAAAACTAAAAAACTATTTTTCATTTGATCTTTGTTTTAATGGTTTGCAACTCTTGTAATGATTATAGTTTATATATTATGTGTTAAGAATATCCGAATATCTAATTATTTTTACAAGCATCCTATCCAAATAAGCCTTTTTAACACAATCTTGAGACTTATATCAAACATGCAACGTTCCAAATTTTGACAAAAAATTAGAATCTCATCTTTTTTTGCTTACAAATAAAATAAGCTAACGAAATACCCAATATTTCTGTAATACATAATTAAACCCAAAAGCTACAAAAGCATCTGTAACGATCCTAGAAATTTTGTAATCCCATAATATAACTTCAGTAAAAAAGTAAGTCCCTATCGACTTTAGGGTTATACTCCCGATTACGACACAAACAAATTTTGACAATTGTTCCCCTACTGATCTACCCGAGGCCTCGAAAGTCCAATATCTGTTTATCGAATAATTTACTAATGCTCCTACAATTCCACCAACCACTAAAGAATGAATATAA
This sequence comes from uncultured Saprospiraceae bacterium, assembly GCA_964475415.1. Taxonomy (GTDB): domain Bacteria; phylum Bacteroidota; class Bacteroidia; order Chitinophagales; family Saprospiraceae; genus CALCMJ01. The sequence goes on from CAYYWZ010000047.1 coordinate 32,610, forward strand.
TGGACACCGTAAAATTCCGTCAATAAAAACATGGTGAAAAGATCGACCATCCCTCCAAAGAAAGCAGAAAACTGTGCTTTAGCGAAAATCTTTACCTCACTAAGGATAAGCATATCTGTTTTCATTTTTTCTCATTTTATCTTTACGCTCGAGATCGTCTCTCTCATCACCTGCTGCTAATATGTTGATACTATCTATAAAGTTGACTAACATCAATACTAATGAACCCACTATCGCGAAATACCATAAGGTCCCTGGTAATACAATTTCTAATATCATAAATAGAGATATAATAATTCTTAATTCTGTAGGTCCTAAAAGCATTGCATCTATCTGATACTTGTTTGTAATCTTGTATCGTAGTAACGCTACTATCATAGAACCACCGTAGGCAATAACAAACAGGAATGCTGCAACCTTATAACTAGGGAAATATAAGTAGAAACCTAATCCTATAATACAGGTAGAAATCCAGTCTGCATTTATATCCAAGGCCCAGCCATACCACTTCCTAGGTGTATTTCTGTAATAAGCTATCCTACCATCTAGGGAATCTCCAAACCAATGTATGGCAAAACCTACTACAGATAACAGTAGAAAATACGGATTCGATATTGCCAGATATAGACCCACTGCAACAACCAAGCTCCCCACAATACCTAGTGCGGTAAGATGATCTGGCTTAATCCAATTGGGCATGACGGTACACAAATAACCTATGGTCATAGCTTCTGCTTCCATGAGTATATTTCTACGTACTCTATTTCCTTGCTGCGTAATACTTTTATTTTTTTCCATGATCTTATAACTATTAATTCATCATCAATATCATATAAGAAAACCAAACCCATGTATCATTAAGGCCTATTGGGACGCTTCTTAAGCTTATTGAGACCTTATTTGGCAAGCTGATACCTCATTCTTGCATGAGTAGTTCGATATGTAATATTAGACTTGCATGTTTTTCTATGTCAATTAGAGATTATATCGCCAAGTAGTAAAAGACCAGATGTTATTTTGTG
>CAYYWZ010000048.1:0-33582 GCA_964475415.1 uncultured Saprospiraceae bacterium
CCCCGACCCGCTGATTACAAATCAGCTGCTCTGGCCAACTGAGCTACATCGGCAAAATCTTGTTCTCTATGCACTTTCTTCAAAGCGAATGCAAAAATAGTTTTTTTATTCTAATTTTGAAACACTTGCTTTAAAATATTTTAAGATTTTTCTGAAAAAGTAAATTAGCGTTTAGCCTTTGGATGAGATGCCTTATAAATCTCTTTCAACCTCGAAATAGAATTGTGCGTATAAATCTGTGTGGCTGAGAGATTTGCGTGACCCAAAAGTTCTTTTATGGCATTTAAATCAGCTCCATTATTACTCAAATGCGTAGCAAAGGAGTGTCTGAGAATATGAGGACTTTTTTTATCCATGGTGGTAACATAAGACAAATATTGTTTCACCTTATTGTAAACGAACTTAGGATATAGCTTTTTTCCCTTATCCGTGACAAGCAAATAAGGATGATCTAACAAACCAAATTCAGTTTCCCTTTCGACTATATATCTTTTTATATTTTCTATCAATTGCTCCCCTACTGGTATAATTCTTTCTTTGTTTCCTTTACCTAAGACTTTAATGTATTTATTAGATCTATAAATATCCGAATTTTTGAGACCAAGTAATTCGGCCCTCCTCATTCCAGTACTATAAAGCAATTCTAATATTAGCCTATCTCTAATACTCGAAAAAGTTTGTTCGACATCTATAAGATCAAACAATGACTCCATCTCAGTCTCCATTACATATTGCGGTAGTCTCTTAGCTATCTTAGGAGCAGTAATTTTTGACATCGGATTCTTCTCTATTTTACCTTTCTTTCTTAGGTATTGGTAAAAAGATCGTAGTGAGGATATCTTACGATTGATAGACTTAGCAGATATTTTATTATTCATCAAATTGACAATCCAAGACCTTACATAGGTGTGCTGCATGTCAATTATATCTTTCATCCCATATTGTTCTTTGACAAAAGATACAAATTGATCTAGGTCTGTTTGATAAGATATAATCGTATGATCTGAATAGCGTTTTTCGAATTTAAGATAGCTGATAAATTTATCAATCATAATTGTAAATATATTACAATTATTTATAATATGTCATGCTATTTACTCTTTCGTCTATCCTAATTTGAATTCTGCATTTACATCTTTTAAATAAATCAGGGGAATTATATTCTTATTAGCAAGTCCAAATTAAAGTATGATAAACACTTTTACATACAGATAAAAAAATGTAAAATCGAATCTATGCTAGCCTATGGTTACAAAATTGAACTTACTATTATAAAATTGTGAAGACTTTTAGTTGACCATTGTTCTGACTTGCTACAAGTAAATATTTTTGCAATCCTGAATGATATATTAAACAGGTAGATTTAATATCTCCTTCCAGATTAAGTCCACTTATATTACTCGTAATACTAGTGAAACCTTGTTCGGGTTTATAGGCTAAAACAAGTCCATTACCTGCATCAAGTCTAGGTGTTTCTACCTCAGTATCGTAGATATTTCCTGCTAAGATGATTTCTTCATTTCCATCTTTATTGATGTCTAGTATCTCCATGTCAAGGATTGGAAACGCTTGAGCTTCTAGTGGAAGTTTTACAATATCATAAGTCTCTTTGCTCGTACTTATGATTGCATAAGAAGATAATGTATTTGCATAACGAGCATAAGCAGACTCTAAAGATGGACCATAAACATCTTCTAGCGTTGCTTTGGCAAATAAATCATAGGTGCCAAACTTTTCTTTTATAAAAGGCATTTGTTGTGATGAGCATTCCAGCCCTCTCAATGGAACGTAGTTATCTTTATAGGACTTACTAAGTACTAAATCCCAACTTCCATTACTGTCAAAATCACCACCGTAAATCTTAAGTGGCTTCTTACTACTTGCTGAGTATTTAGAGTTTTGGCCTATATTTCCAATTATAAAATCAGGCTGGTTATCTTGATTAAGATCAGCTGTCTCTACACTAAACCAAAGTCCCTTCAAATCAGGTACGCCATATTTATTATGTACATCTTTGTATTTATAATTATCATTTTCGAAAAAACCAATATTTGTCCATTCTCCTACTAGTATAAGATCTGGTCTCTGATCATTATTAAGATCAGTTAGCTGCACATCGTTAATAATCCCAAAATCTAGCAAGGCTGGAAATACTTCCACTGTTACATCTTTGAATTTCCCGTTCTCGTTCTCATATAAAAAAGAGGAAGCGTGCATAGGGTACTTCTGAGGTGTATGTCTTTTGTAGATTAGTAAATCCTGATCGCCATCAAGATCAAAATCAAAGGTTAACATTCCTTTTGCAGAACCATCTTTTCCTGCTAATGAAAGATAATTATACGTAGTATCTATATCAGACATTAATATACCTGATTCATACATAGCATTTGATTGAGCTTGCTCGTTTCCTCCTGCAGGAAGGAGAAAATCTACCTTTCCATCCTGGTTCAAATCTGCAATTTCTATTTTCCCATATTCTTTGTTAGAGCAATCAAATTCTTCAGGTAAAGCGAATGGCTCAAATCCATCCTTGTTTTGTCTATATGCGCCTATAGATGTGCCTAAACCATTAGATACAATTATATCATCAAGACCGTCATTGTCCACATCTACTTTGCTTAGAAAGGGTCCTATAGAAGATTGCTTGTAGGGAAGCAAAATCTCTTTTTCGAAATCATCAAATTCATTTTCCTCATGTGTATATTCCAGGCCTAAGTTAGCTGGAATCATTTCTCTAAATAATTTATCAGATGTATATTTTCTTTTAGTTACAGTCTGCAACGCTGGCTGATCTAGAAAATCATCCTTACTCAGAATAGTATTTATCTCGACATCTTTCTTTGTAGTAAACTTATCGTTACTAAAAAAAACCTTGACACTATCTATCGATTTTTCTTCTCCAAGTCCTGCAAAAACAGAAGGTTCACTAGAGGACATATATCCTCTTACTGTCTTAGGTTCATAGGCTAGTAAATGAGAGGGCGTATATACTTCTACTCTTCTTATAGAGATAGCCTTCTGGTCAGTATTTTTGATTTTTAGAAAATTGAATTGTCCATTTTCTACTGCAAGATTTTTGTATAGGAAAGCCTCACTATCCAGATTATTGACAACCATATCTGGATCTCCATCATTATCAAAATCTGCGATGGCTGCTCCATTAGAAAAACTTGGAGGGTTGAGTTTACTATCCAGCTCCCATTCCTCGAATTTCAGTTGTCCTTTATTTTTATAAAAGATATTACTTAGTTTTTCTATAGGCATCTGCTCATATAATTCTTTCTTGACATTCAGCGGCGTCTCATTATTGTAAGCAAGTTTAGAATCTCTTACCTTCTGTTGGAAATCATTATCGAGTGCATATTTCCTGTAGCCGTTCGTAATGTATATATCTTTATAACCATCAAAATCAAGATCTTCTATGAGGACACTCCAACTCCAATCAGTACTAGAAACTCCAGCAAGTTGCGACATATTATTATAAGTACCATTCCCATTGTTTACTTGTAGAGAGTTGAACATATATTGATGAGGCAGATTAAGACCATCTACTAACAATCTAAAATTTTCTACATTCATAGATCTCATCAAGGTTTTAGACCTATAGTGATCCCCTGATGCCATATCCAATACAAAAATATCTGTACTCCCATCATTATTAACATCAGCAATATCCATACCCATGCCATAAAATGACATTTGCTTAGTTCTCAATTTTATTTGATTTGTAAATCCTTTTCCTTTTTTATTTACAAACAACATATCAGGTACATAATAGTCATTAGCGATATAAATATCTGACCATCCGTCACTATTGACATCACAAGAGCTAATTCCCAATCCGAAGGTGGCCTCATCTAGTCCTAACTCTTTAGTACTATCCGTAAAGAGACCATTATCGTTCTCATAGAAATGAGAATAGCTTTCGTACAAACTAGCTTTCTGCTCTAGGTTCAATCTAGTGAATGCTACAGGATCTAGACCATAGGCAAGACTCTCGTTCATCACAAAACAATCTAGGTCTCCATCCCTATCATGATCTATAAATAAAGCTTGCGTACTCATCCCCCTATCATCAAGGCCGTATAGCGTTGCTAATTCAGTAAAAGTTTGGTCACCATTATTAATAAATAAGAGATTGTTTCTTAACATAGAAGTTAGCGGTCCACCTTGACTTACATAAATATCTAGCAGCCCATCTTGGTTTATATCCACTATAGAAACACCTGTGGACCACTGTGTTTTAAAATTTCCAAATGCTTCTTTGGTAATGTCTTTGAATTTGAAGTCACCAAGATTTAGATACAGCTTATTTTCTTGCTGGTTAGCTGCAAAATAGATGTCCTGCAGTCCATCATTATTTATATCGATTACACCTACTCCTGCACCGTTATAGAAGTAGTCATAATCAAATAAATTTTCGGTTGTTTCTAGATTAGCTACAAGATCATTACTAAATGTAAGACCTGATTCTGAACTAGGTATTAGTTGAAAGTCTAGTTTCTGCCCAGATAGCAGATTACTAAAGATGGATAGAAAAATGATATGTATAAGTAAATAGATCTTCATATATGATCAAAAGAGTGTTGAAAATAACATCGTTTACAATAAGACAAATTAAACTGAAAAAAGGCTGAATAACTAAGTTATTCAGCCTTTTATAAAAATCTTAATATAATTTCAATTACAGATTATCTAAGCAATAATCTAACAATTCTGAACCAGCAGGAGGATTAGGACCTGCAACTGCAACATCATTGCCATTAGCAGATGTAACCGTAAAGGTAACTTCCTCATCCCATGCTCCAGAAACATACTTAATAGATATTGTCTGAGTTCCTTCTGGAACTTCTAATGTAAAAATCTGCTCGTTAGGACCTCCATCTACATTAGATATACTCTGAATATCTCCACCATCAATTACGACACTTAATGAAGCACCATTCCAGCCATCTCCATAAGAATCATTGGTTACGAAAGTCCAGGTTCCAGCAGTAGGTACTGAAGGAGCACAAACAACCGTTATTCTATTAAGGAATGGTGATGCAAAATAAGAACCAGTTATAGTTCCAGAGTTGTTTTCTGCAGAGAAAGTTCTACCGTCAGTAAGATTCAAAGCAAATCTGATTGTGAATTGATCACCACCAAATCCAATACCATCATTTGCTAGGCTTAATGCGTTTTGCATAGCTGTTGCAGATACCGTATAGGTGTATTGTGGAAAACCTCTATCACCAGCAGAGAATGCAGAAGCCTCTATAGTTTCTAGTAAAATTTCACTTTTGGTATTATCTCCATTATCGTCAGTATTATCGTTAAAAGCAACGTATACATCCATAGTTGATAATAGACTACCATCTTCTTGATCTTGGTATTCTAATAAAACAGAGAACTGTTCCCCATCTTCTAGAACATTAGTTGCACTATTAATCGCCACAGAATTAGAAAATACTTCTAACTGTCTCAATACAGCACCTCTAGTAACATTGTCAGTAATCTGGTCAACAACCTTATTACTCTCAGAACATGATACAGCAATAAGAACTATCAACGCCTGTACAATTATATGTCTTAATTTTAAATTTTTCATATTATTATATTTTAGTTAGCTGGTGGAAAAGCAGGACTTGCAGGATTAGTATCCCAGAAAACCTGTGTTGTCAAATCAGTTCTTTGCGTTATGTTCGGATTGTTTACAACTTCCGCTTGTGGAATCAATAGAGTCCTAGGGAATGGTCCTGGATCTGGCTCCCAGTTAGGTAATACTGTTGTAGGAAATCCAGTCAATCTATAGTAATTATAAGCTTCTACACCACTTCCATACAAGGTAGTGAAATATTGCTCAGCAAATATGTTTTCCTTATCATCTCCAGAAGCAGCATTAAAATCAGCAACTATACCATCTATATACGCAGCAACATCATCTGATGTAGGCTCTAGACTAAGATCAGCTGCACCATCAAGTGCTCCAAAAGATTGAACTTTAGCTATTGATTTTTCTAATCCAGATCTAAGGAATTCAGCCTTATCAGCATCTGATGAAGCCATTATTCCTCTCCAGAAATCTACATGAGACGAAAGAAAGATCGGCTCAATACCAGCTCCTGCTCCTCCAAGTCCGAAACCTACTATTCCGAAACTACTGTCATCAAATCTTCCTGCCGCAGGATATACTCCTGAAACAGTTCTCTGGAATCCATCTGGAGGTGTTCCTTCATCATTTCCATGAGAACGTCCCCAGTATCCAGCATCTGCACTACAGAATACTAAACCATCATAATGAGGTGGAGGTATAACTAGTGAACATGCAAGCTCCTCTTCATTTGGCGGAACCTCTACTCCATCTACATCCAATCCACCTGGTGTACCAGTCTGTTGTCTGTAGAAATAGTATCTTCTTCTAGGATCATCATTTTCTAACATTAGCGTCATCAACCAGTTAGATTGATATATTTCAGCTCCATCAGACTTGTAATCCAGTGCATAATCAGGATGTCTATTATCTGGTTGTAATTCACTAGTACCATACTGTAACTGGAAATCATCTCCACTATCAGAAATGAAATCACCCCCACCGATGATCGCATTAAAAGCTGCAGTATTATTTGTCAATACATATGATCTTAATCTTATAGTATTAATAAGCTTGATCCATGCATCTGCATCACCTCCGTAGAAAAGATCCTGTACACCTACTGTAGAAGGATCTGAACTTAATAATGCTTCCGCTTCATCTAGTAGGGTGAAGGCAGCGTCATAAACTGAAGCTCCATCATCTAGAGTTGGACCAGGGAATTCATCAGATTGGCCAGCTTGTGAAGCAGCAGCAGATCCAACAAAATCAACTAGTTGGAATAATGAATGTGCATATAAAGTTTTTCCAACTCCAACATGGAATGAAAAATCTCCTGATTCATTTCTCGCTTCTAAAGTTTGTAAATTAGTTAAGATACCAACAGAAACTCCATTTAAATCAGAGTCTCCTATTACTGTAGTTCCACTACTGTAAGTTCTTCTCCATACACCATCAAGTGAGCTACCTGGTAAACTGTTAAAATAATCTCTACCAAAGAAGTATTCTATTCTAGTTAATTCACCTGCAATACCACTTAATATTTCTTGGTTTCCAGCGTAAGCTAACTGTATAGAATTTAATAATAGATTCGGATCCGATGCATCGGCAGCCAAATCGTTAGGACTTACTTGTAAGTCCAAGTCTGTTTGATCACAGGCCTGTAGAAAAAGCAGTACTACAGCTAGTGACAATATATAACGAATATTATTTTTCATAATCTATATAAATTACCGATTTTTAAAAAGTTGTTTTAATACTTACTCCATATCTCTTAGAACTTGGTCCATTAAGGAAATCAAATCCTCTACCATTACCAATTCCGACTCCAGCAACATTAGGATCGAAGTTAGCTCCATCAGGAGTGTTGTAAGCATCAAACCAAAGATTAAATCCTTGAAGCGTTACAGAAAGATTTCCAAAAGGCGTTTTTTCTAAAAGACTCTTAGGCAAGTCATATGCCAATGATACCTCCTGCAGTCTTACGACAGAAGCATCATAAATTCTAGTCTCTGTAGGTCCAAATAATAGATTACTAAAGAAATAAGTAGAATTATTGATCTGAGTAGTATTTTCCGTTCCATCAGCAGTAACTCCTGATAAAACATATGTACCTAATCTATCCTGTGTCTCTACGATAAGTCCTCTACCAAGAAGTGTAGCGATTGTACTCGATAGTATATCTCCACCTTTAGTGTGGCTAAACTGGAAACCAAAACTTAAATTCTTATAAGATATAGTATTGATATAATTCATTGTATAATCTGGTACTGCATCACCTATTATTGGAACATTACCATCTGCATCTTGCTCAGCAATAATATAGTTACCTGCTGAATTAACTAGGAAGTTACCATTATCATCTCTCTGAATCTGAGTTCCTACAATAGTACCTAAAGATTCTCCCTCAATTGCAGCATTAGATCCTCTAAATAATCCACCTCCTACTGCAAGAGATCCTGCATATGCGATGAAATCCTCATCTAACTGCGTTACTGTTTCCTTGTTTGTAAAGAAGTTTACAGCAGAGTTCCAAGTGAAATCTCCTCTCTTAACGATATCTACCGCTAAAGCTAGTTCTATACCATTATTCGTAATTTCTCCTACGTTATTCTGTGTAAATGAGAAACCTGTAGAAGGAGGTAATGGCTGTGTTACAATAAGATTATTAGTCGTTCTGTTAAAGTACGTAATATCAAAATATCCTCTATACTTCCAGAATCTTGCTTCTAAACCAAACTCTAACTCTCTTAATAACTCAGGTTTCAAATCTGGATTTGCTCTGAAGTTATCTATTTGGTTAGTTGTTATAAGCGTACCACTAGCATCTGTAAATACATTTGTATTTTGCTCAACAACTCCAACAGTAGGATAGAAATTCTGCGTATCAAAGTTTGCTGAAGTACCGTAACTAGCTCTTATCTTTAGGAAGTTTAATCCATTTTCAGATTGTAATCCTTCAAAGAAAGTAGTCGGCAAGAAAGATAAACTTACACCAGGATAAGTAATTGAGTTATTATCACTTGAGAAATTAGAAACCCAATCTTTTCTAGCAGAAAGGTTGAAGTATAAATAATCTTTATAATCAAGAGATGCGGTACCAAAAACTCCTCTAATATTTCTTTTTCTAGAAAACTGAATCGGTGATTGGTTAAGATAGTTGAAGTGTCTCTTCACACCATAAACAATCTGTCCACTACTAGAAACACCATTTTGGTTATAGTCATCTGATCTATTGGTTCCACCCACAGTGAATGTAAGACCTAGATCATCCGTAAGTGTATAGCTTCCGTCTAAAGTTGCTAAGTGATCCCAAATAGCATTGTTGTTATCATATGTATCTAAGAAACCAAATACAGCACTTGCAAAATTGACTCCACCTTTGTTAGAACTATTGTCGTTTCTTTCATTGTAGAAATCTAATCCACTTCTCCAGTTCAAGTTAAGATTATCCGTTAAGTCATAACCTACTCCTATGTTCCAGTTAAACCTGTTTGTTGTTTGTTCGTAAACTACGTTTTTAGCAGTCCATCTAGGATTAATGATGTCATTACCGTTACGATAGTAGATACTTCCCTTAGTAACAGGATCTTCAAATGGTAAACCATTAAGATCCACACTTCTAGGTGTGAAAAATACATTTCCATAGATAGAAAGACCATCAGTACCATTACCTCTACTTGAAGAAATAGGAGGCGTTACATATGATGTTCTAGCATAATTCATTGTACCTTTTATGGTAAACTTGTTTGACAATTTAGAACTTCCACCTAATGAGGCATTAAATCTCTGTAGATTATTACCTGGTGTAAATCCAACATCATCCATATAACTTGCATTAGCATTATAAACTGTATTACCAGTACCGTTACTACCTGACATGTTCAATGAAGTAATAGAAGTAGAACCCGTTCTGAAAAATTCTTCTACAGAATCATAAGGTCTCCAGTCATATCTTTGGTTAGCAAATTCCTGAGCTAACTGACTTGTACCTGTATTAGCTCCATTAGGATTAAGAAAAGCAGAATTTGCATATGGATGCAATAGAGTTCCGTTTTCGTCTATTGCTGGTTGAGCGCCCCATCCTGCAGTTCCACCTTCTTCGAAACTTGGTCCCCAGTTACTGAAAAACCATCCAAAACTTTGATCAAAACCATTACCAAACTGATCTTGATAATCAGGTAAAGAGGCGATTTTGTTTACAAAGTAAGATTGGCTTACAGAAATTTCAGTCTTCTTAGGACCTACTTCGGCAGCACCAGCCTTCGTTGTAACTAATATTACACCATTTCTACCTTGAGTTCCGTATAAGGTAGCAGCTGTTAGTCCTTTAAGGATTTCAATACTTTCTATGTTGTTAGGATCTAAATCTAGGAATCTTGATCCCTGAGTCGCTCCATCTACAAAGTTACCGCTTGTACCGTTAGTTCCTGTATTCGTATCATTACTGAAAGGAATACCATCAACTATAAATAAAGCTTGGTTAGATCCACTAAAAGAACTAAGTCCTCTTATCGTAACATTTGTTGCAGAACCAGAAGCTCCACCTGCAGCAGTTACTTGTACACCAGCAGCTTTACCAGATAATATCCTAGCGACATCACCTTCAGCTCTTTGTGATATTTGCTCAGCACCTACAGAAGATACAGCGTATCCTAGAGCTTTCTTTTCTTTTTTGATACCCAGACCCGTTACAACAATCTCATCTAAAAGTTGTCCTTCAGATAAGACGATATCTGCAACTGATGTGTTAGCAATATCCATTTCTTTAGTCGTATAGCCTGTATAACTAATAACTAACATGGTTGTTCCATCTGGAACTTCAAGAGAGTAAGAGCCATCTATATCCGTGATTGTACCTACAGAGGTACCTTTTACTAATACATTTGCCCCAATTAAAGCTTCTCCATTTACATCTGTAATGGTTCCGCTAACAGTTCTTTGCGCCATCATTGTTCCTACACATAGGAATAACATGCACAGCAAGAGCGAGAGTTTTTTCATACTGTTCGATTTAATTAAATATTGTTATTGATTATTTCAAGTGAATTTAAGCGGTCTTTTCCGCTAAAATTCGAATAGTAGTATTTCTAAAAACCGTATGAGTCAGGTCATACGGTATACAAGTATAGTTATTTTTAACTAAAAGTTAATATTATATTAATTAACAATTTTAAGAAATTTTACTTTTTGTTAACATACTATTAAGATTTAACGAACAATAAATTTTATATGCTGCCCGTAGCTTGATATTTTATTTTAGCTTAGAGAGGTACAACTGAATAGAATTCTTCAAACCTATGTACAAAGCGTCAGAAATTAGGGCATGCCCTATAGACACTTCATCTAGATATGGCATGGAATTCTTGTAGAAGCTTAGATTATCAAGGTTTAAGTCATGACCGGCATTTACACCTAGACCTATTTTATAAGCTAGTGCGGAACTTTTTACATGAGATTCTACTGCTTTTTCTTTATCCGTAAAAAATTGTTTAGCATATTCTCCGGTATAGAATTCTATTCTATCCGTTCCTACTTCTTTAGCTCCCTGAACCTGATTAGGATCAGCGTTTAAGAAAAGAGATACTCGTATTCCATGATCTTGCAGCCTTTTGACAATTTCCGTAAGAAAGTTCTTATGCTCTATAGTATCCCAACCGGAATCAGAGGTAAGAACACCGGGTGGATCAGGGACTAATGTGCACTGATGAGGTTTATTTCTGCAAACCAAGTCCATAAATCTTTCTGAAGGATAGCCTTCTATATTAAACTCTGTCTGAACTGATTCTTTAAGAATAGGAATATCTGCATAGCGTATATGTCGCTCGTCAGGTCGAGGATGTACCGTAATACCTTCTGCACCAAACTCTTCGCAGTCCATGGCAACTTTCTTTAGATTTGGAAGGTTTTCTCCCCTACTATTTCTTATTAGGGCTACTTTATTAATATTGACACTCAGTTTAGTCATACTATTTTTTTGAATTATAGATAAAATGTAAATCTAATTGATATTAAATTCTAATTTTAGCCTATGAGTCTAAAACAACGGGCTACGACCTCATTATTTTTCGTAATTGCAGTATTATCTCTTGTATTAATACACGATATCAGCCTCTGTATCTTGTTAGTAAGCATAGCGCTACTTGTTTCTTATGAGTATACAAAAATAATTGCGCCCAGCCCTTTTTATAAAATACTACTAGCCCTAATCACTTGCGCTATAATATTGTTTGTGGTTTTCGCAGGAAATCAAAGCCCATATATACTTATTGCATCAGTTCTTATTAATGTAGGTCTTATTTACAATCTATTTACAAAAGGAGATCTAATTAATCACGGAACATTATATCCCTTATTGATTAATTTTTATATCGCCGCACCTTGTATAATAGGCGTCCACTACATCCTAGCTGGAGAACTGGATTACAAAATCTTCTTAGGTATGCTTATCCTCATATGGGTGAGTGATGCTGGTGCCTATCTAGTGGGTAGTAGAATCGGTAAGACTAAGCTCTTTGAACGTATTTCTCCTGGAAAAACTTGGGAGGGATTTTACGGTGGTGGTATGCTAGCTATGATCAGTGCTTATATCGTATCTAGTCTCATGGATATATGGGGGTTACAAGACTGGGTGATCATTGCACTTATCTGCTGGATATTAGGAACCATCGGTGATCTTATAGAGTCTAAGGTCAAACGTACTTACAACATGAAAGATTCTGGGACTATTTTACCTGGACATGGTGGATTCTATGATCGATTCGATAGTTTTGTTTTTGTTTTGCCTTTTATATTATTTTACTTTGAATATTTTATTAAATCATGATACATAAAGAAGGTTATCCTACACTCATCTTGCTCTTTGTTCTATCTCTAGCGGGTGGCTTATTTGTCAATATCTTTAAGCCCTCTTTATTGATATTTTTTCTAATTGTGATGGGTGTTTTCTTTTTATTCTTTCTTAACTTTTTCAGAAATCCTACGAGGAAAATTCCTGCTTTATCTGACGGAAAAGTATATGCTCCCGCAGATGGCAAGGTGGTCGTAATAGAAAATACACTAGAGCAAGAATTTTTTAAAGATGAGCGTTTACAAATTTCGATTTTCATGTCTCCGCTTAATGTTCATGTCAATAGAAATCCAATCAGTGGTATCATCTCCTATAACAAATATCATAAAGGAAAATATCTTGCTGCTTGGAATCCAAAATCCTCTACTGAAAACGAAAGGAATACTACTGTTGTAAAAGGTCCGAAAGGAGAAATATTGTTTAGACAGATTGCAGGTGCCTTAGCCAGACGTATAGTAAGTTATGTCAAAAAAGGTGATCAGGTAATTCAAGGCGAGGATATGGGATTCATAAAACTAGGATCTAGAGTTGACATATTCTTACCCGTAGGTACTAAGGTCAACGTAAAATTAGACGACTTTGTATATGGAGCAACTGATGTAATTGCAGAATTATAAACCTAATTTTACAAGTTGTAAAACCTATAGATTCCTTACAATATCTTCTAATCCTTCTATCCACAAAGGATTGTCATTAAGGCTTTCTACAAGGTCCAACTGTTCTCCTCCCCATTCTTCAAACTCTTCTTTGTACTCATCACTTATCTCTATTATTGTTTCTAAGCAATCAGAAACAAAGGCTGGAGAAAAAACCAATAGTTTCTTTTTCCCTTCATTTGCCAATCCTTCTAAGACTGTGGGAGTCGATGGTTTTGTCCAAGGATCTGGACCGAGCCTAGACTGAAAACCGACACTGTATTGATCTTCAGTTAGATCCAAAGCAGCTGCAATAGACTGTGCCGTATTGTAACACTGCGCGGAATAACAAAACTGATTTTTTTCTGTAATCTTCTGACAACAATTTTCATTCTTAAGACAATGATTATTGGTATCTGCTTTTTTGATCTGTGAATGTGGGATACCATGGAAGCTAAAAACAAAGTGATCATATTCCTCCATGGGCCACTTCTTTGCATTTGCTACAAATGTCTCTATAACCTTAGGATGATTATAGAAACTATTTACAATTTTCAATTCTGGAATAGCTTGCCACTTAGATAAGACTCTCATAACCTCTTCAAATACGGACCCTGTACTTGCACTTGCATATTGCGTAAAAAGCGGAATAACCTTAATCGAGGACACATTCTTTTTTCTAAGTCTCTCTAGAGCTCCTTCTAGACTGGGATTCTGATAGCGCATACCCAACTCTACAACATGATCGTCTCCTAGAGCTTCTTGTAATTTTTCCCGTACAATTTTTCCATAGTGTAGCAGCGGAGAACCATCTTCTGTCCACAGCTTCTTGTATAACTTAGAGGAGCTACCTGATCTAAACGGAGCAATAACACCTCTAACTAACAAATTCCTGGGAAGCCAAGGAATATCTATCACTCTAGGATCAAGAAGAAATTGTTTTAAATATCTATACACTGATCCTCTACTGGGATCGTCTGGAGTACCTAAGTTTACTAAAAGAACACCTGTCAAATTCACGCTTCATTATTTTTTTACGAAAGTATAACACAAAAATAAATTCAGAGTTGCGAATAAAGTGTAATTATGCAATAATTCAGAAATTAATCCGCTTCTTAACTATAAAGAAATATACTTACATGGAAAAACCATTAATCTTAGTCACCAATGATGATGGGATGTTTGCACCAGGCATCAAATCGCTCGTAGAGGTAGTCAAGGATATAGGGAAAGTAATTGTTGTAGCTCCTAACTCACCTCAATCGGGACAAGGACATGCTATCACAATAAATGAACCACTCAGACTAAATAAGGTGGAGGCCTTTCCAGGTGTAGAAGCATATGAGTGTAGTGGAACTCCAGCAGATTGCGTCAAGCTAGCTAAGAATGTATTGTTAAAGGGTCAGAAAATAGATTTATGTGTCTCAGGAATCAACCACGGTTCTAATGCCTCCATAAATATAATTTACTCTGGTACCATGAGTGCAGCTATGGAGGCAAGTATAGAGGGCATAGACTCTATCGGTTTTTCTTTATTAGACTATTCTTTCCAAGCAGATTTTATTCCGGCACAACATTATGCACGCATCATTATAGAATCGGTACTAGCTAATAAACTAGAATATTGTAAACTCTTAAATGTCAATATCCCGAAGTTATCTATAGATGAGATTAAAGGAATCAAAGTATGCAGACAGGGTACGGGGAACTGGGTAGAAGATTTTAAAGAATCACAAGATCCTCGCAATCAAAAATATTACTGGTTGAGCGGCGAATTTATTACAGATAAAACTGAAAAAGATTCTGATAACTGGGCCTTAGAAAATGGTTATGTGTCTGTAGTGCCGTCATGGCATGATCTAACTAAACAAGAAGCCATAGAGCCTTTAAAATATCTAGAAGATGATAGAAAAAAATAGTCTCATGACTGGCATTCTTATCGGTGCCATAATTCCAGTCCTTTCATTTACAGTTGTAGAATTTGTTTTCAACTTTATGGTACAATATGATATCATAGCTCCTGCACCTATGAGTATGGACGGGAGAAGAATGAGAACGATTGCGTTGATTTCTATATGTTGTAATCTTATTCCATTCAATATTTTCAAAAATAAAAAATGGGATTCTTCGCTTAGGGGGATCGTGTTCCCTACTCTAGTTTATGTTATCGGATGGCTATTTAAGTATAGTTCTCAGTTGTTTTAGTATGCGATATTTCATCATTGCAGGGGAAGCATCAGGAGATCTGCACGGATCTTATCTTATCAAATCTTTACTTAATGAAGATGGTGCAGCAGAAATATTTTTTTGGGGAGGAGACCTTATGAAAGATCAAGGCGGAGAGTTGCTTCAGCATTATAAGGATACTTCTTTTATGGGATTCGTAGAAGTAGCGAAAAACATAAGAACAATATGGAGTTTATTTAGAAAATGTAAAAAACAAATAACGGAGTTAGAACCAGATTTAATAATATTTATCGATTACCCAGGGTTCAATCTTAGAATGGCTAAGTGGGCAAAAGGAAAAGCTATACAAACTGTTTATTATATTTCACCACAATTGTGGGCATGGAAAGCATCACGCATAGAGATTATGAAAAACTGTATCGATAGGAGCTATGTCATTCTCCCATTCGAAAAAGCATATTACCAAGACCAAGGACTACAGGTAGATTATTATGGACATCCGCTTATAGATATAAAAAAAGATTATACTTCTAATCCTGCTATTTTAAAAAAATATGGAAAAGGAAAAGTAATAGCACTTCTACCAGGAAGCAGAAAACAGGAGATTCGAAATCATCTCCCTACTATGAGTTCTATCTGTTCTACTTTTCCTGATTATAAGTTTGTTATTGCTGCTCGCTCTAGTATAGATCTATCTTTCTATGAAGAGCACTCGGGAAAACAAGAGAATCTATCTATAGAGTTCAATGCTACTTATGACCTACTCAGCATATCTAGCTATGCCATTGTAGCTAGCGGCACAGCTACACTAGAATGTGCGATATTCAATGTTCCTCAGGTGGTAGTCTATAAGGGAAATCAAATTTCTTTTAACATAGCTAAGAGAATTGTAAAGGTAGATTATATCAGCTTGGTCAATCTAATTGCTAAAAAAGAAATAGTTAAAGAGCTAATTCAATCAGAATTTAACAAGGATCAGTTAATCAAGGAATTAAAAAAATTAGAATGCCGTACATCTTTAGATAAGTTATACGAAGAAGTGATAAGACAACTAGGAAATGGAGAAACATCTACACAGGTAGCAAAATCGATAAAATCAACGTTCTACACATAGAGCATAATAATCCAAAAAATAATCTTATATTTACATCATAGGTAAAGACACTTACTTAAAGATTGAGGATGGAAAATTAGTTTTTTCATCCTTATTTTTTGTGTCTTTGTTTCCCTTACTTTTTATCAGTTTTCTTTTTAGCCGCAGGCTTTTTCTTCGGAGCGGCTTTTTTCTTAGCAGCCTTTTTCTTTGGTGCTTTTTCTTTTAACTCTCCCGCTTCTATTAACCATTTTTTTGCTTGCTCCAGATCTATCTCCAGTAACTGTTCCTTAGTCCACTTTTCTCCATCTTCTCTTTTAGGGAGTTTAACAGATTTCTTTTTATATCTTATAAATGGACCCCATCTTCCGTTTTCAAATGATATTTTTTCCGATAACCATTGCTTAATATATCTATTAGCTTCTTTTTCTTTCTTGGCTGCGATAAGCTCATCCATCTCTTCCTTAGTCAGATTTTCTGAATCATATCTTTTAGGAATGTTGATAAACAAGTCGTTCCACTTCAGGTAAGGACCGAATCTACCTTTCCCTTTAGTCACTGGAAGATCGTCGAAAGTTGTTACAGGTGCATCTTCTTTTAGCTTTTGCTCTATAAGTTCTACTGCTCTATCATAACTTAACTCTAGTGGATCCTCATCTCTAGGTATAGAGACAAATTTCTCTAGATATTTTACATAAGGACCAAACCTACCTGCGTTAATGACAACTTCGTTTTCTTTGTACATCCCTAAGCTGATTGGCAGCTTAAACAATTCCATCGCGTCTTCATAGTTGATCGTCTCTATAGACTGACCTACTTTGAGATTAGCAAATCTTGGCTTACTTTCCTCTCCTACTTCTTCTCTAGTTCCTATCTGTATAACCGGACCGTATCTTGTCATTTGAGCTAGGACAGTATGTCCAGATTCTGGATCTTTACCAAGCTCTCTAGTTCCTTTCGCTCTAGCAGCGTTTTCTATAGTATCCTCTACTTTAGTATGGAAGGGATTATAGAAATCACCTAACATCTCTTTCCAATTCTCACTTCCTGAAGCTATATTATCCAGTTTTCCCTCTATCTCTGCTGTAAATTTGTAATCCATTACTTCTGAGAAGTTCTGGCTCAAAAAATCACTTACTACCATACCTAAGTCGCTAGGATACATTCTATTAGAAGTAGCTCCTGTAGTTTCCGTCTCTACTTTCTCTGTAAGTTGATTATCCTTTAGCGTAAGAACTTGATATTTTCTTTCTACACCTTCTCTGCTCTCCTTAGTTATATAACCCCTATTCTTGTCCATAATCTTTGTTATGGTAGGAGCATAGGTAGATGGTCTTCCGATACCTAACTCCTCTAATTTTTTCACAAGACTTGCTTCTGTAAATCTTGCTGGCGGTCTAGTAAAACGTTCTATCGCTGTAATATTATCAAGTCCTAGAACCTGTCCTACTTTTAGAGGAGGAAGTATTCCTTTCGCTTCTTCTATATCATCTTCATCCTTAGATACCATGTATACCTTTAGGAAACCATCGAACTTTAGCACCTCACCTTCTGCTTTTAGGGTTGCTCCAGGTATACTAGATATACCTATATGTACACTGGTTTTTTCTAGCTGAGCATCCGCCATCTGAGAAGCTATCGTACGTTTCCATATGAGCTGGTAGAGCTTCGCCATGTCTGTAGTCTCATCTAGCGCGCTTAGTTCCATGTTAGTAGGTCTAATGGCCTCGTGCGCCTCTTGTGCGTTAGCACTTTTGGATTTAAACTTCCTAAGTTGCACATAGTTTTCTCCATACTTAGAAGAAATCTCGTCAGCGATTTTTCCTACAGCTTGCTCACTAAGACTTGTAGAATCCGTTCTCATATAGGTAATATGTCCTTGCTCATATAGTTTCTGAGCTGCTGACATTGTTCTATTTACAGCAAAGTATAATTTCCTACTTGCATCTTGTTGTAAAGTAGATGTTGTAAATGGTGGAGAAGGTTTTCTCTTTGTAGGCTTTACTTTTATATCTTCTATTTTGTAAATGGCATTTTTACATTTTTCTAGAAAAGCTTTTGCATCCGTATGTTGTTCAAATTTTTCAGACAGTTCAGCCTTAAGTTCTACCATTTTACCTGCATTGTTTTCTACATGAAAAATCGCATTTACTCTGAAAAATGGTGTTGTCTCAAAGGCGTTAATTTCCCGCTCTCTATCTACCAAGAGTTTTACTGCTACAGATTGTACTCTACCTGCAGATAATCCAGTCTTTACTTTTCTCCATAAGGTTTCTGAGAGTTCAAATCCTACTAACCTATCTAATATTCTTCTAGCTTGTTGCGCATCTACAAGATGTAAATCTACACTCCGCGGATTATCTATAGCCTTAGTAATGGCAGACTTTGTTATTTCTCTAAATACTATACGTTTAGTTTCTTTTTCGTCAAGGCCGAGAACTTTACAAAGATGCCATGAAATAGCTTCTCCTTCTCGGTCTTCATCCGTTGCTAACCAAACTTCCTTGACCTTTTTCTTTGCCGCCTTGAGTTCTTTTACAACCTTAGTTTTCTCTGGAGAAACAACGTAGGAGGGCTCAAACTTATTAGCTATATCTACACCTTTTTTCCCTTTGTCCAGGTCTCTTATATGACCATAACTAGATTTCACAATGAAGTCATCGCCTAGATATTTATTTATTGTTTTTGCCTTAGCGGGGGACTCAACAATCAGAAGCTTAGTTGCCATTAAACTGAATTTAAAAATTAAATTTCACGGTACATTCTAACAATAATTACATCTCAATATAGAACTATAATGAATGTAAAAATCATGATGTCCATGGGATTCTAGAAGGACAAATGTATAAATATGTTTTGAATTTATACTAGAGTTCTTAAATATGGAAAGTAAAACGACAGAAAATATGTTCTAATTCTTCTTCTCTATTTTCTTAACAGAAATGGTTTCTCGGGTACCATTTTGGCGCTCTTCCTCTTGTTTTCTTTTTTTAGCATCGACATATTTTTGTGCCCTTTCTTCTATGTCAAGGTCTTGACCATTTAGATGTTTATGAAAGCTAACAATAAGAAACTGAGCCATATCATCTGGATTAGTTACGCCCATTTTCACTAGCTTATGAGACAAACGAGAACCTTCATCAAAATTCCAGTTTACGATCATCCACCTACCAATACCGAAATGTAACTTAGGAGCTACTTCTTCCACTGGAGCGTTCTTAAATTTTTCCAAAGCATCAACTTGAGTTTTTTTCTCCAGCTGTACCATAGCATCCTTAATATCCGAAGGAATATATACGCCATTTAATCTTGTCTTCCTTATATTCTTTCTATACTGCTGAGCAAACTCTTTCTCTGTGGTAGGAAAATCTTGCCCATGCAAAGAAAGACAGGAGATAGAAAATAGTAGGATCAAAAAATAATTAAGCCTTGACATGGTATTTATTTTATTTCGTTTAATTCCAACTACAAAAGTGGTACAATAATTTAAAAAGGAAGTAGTTTTAACAGTTCTTTATCTATAACAAAGACATCTATCCAGTATGACAGGAATAAAAACACATGAAATTTTACTCATAGAAAGTATATTTTTTTCTATAATCTGGTTAGTTGATGAATACATAGCTTTTCTACTCTCTATAGTTCTTTCAGTCATTATCTTTTGTATCCTGATCATAAGTATCATCGCTGAGATGGTAGAAAAATCTAAAGTTCCTCGAAGTTTTTTCGTGAAAATGTTTTTAAGCCTTATTCCACCTATAGTTATGCTTATCTTATATTTCACAGCCTCTGATGGGAATATGGAATGGTTAGAAAAGTAAAAAAAGCCTACATAAAAAAAATCCAAAATAGTTGCAAACTAATTGTTTTACTACAAAATAGCTATCAACTTTAATTTATAAATATTGGTCATTCAAATGCATCTTTCTAAAAAGAAGTTAAAAATTGTCAATAGAAATGACATAAACAATTATTAATAGCTCGAAACCCCTGATTTTACTATACGTTTTCTATATTTAGGCAACATATAAAATAGTTGTGAGGTCTTCTATATAGTTCTAAAAAAGTCCATTAAAGATGAATAATAAAAAAACCGCCTTCTCTACAATAATTTATCTGTGTATTTTCCTTTTACCTTTAACGTCTTACAGTCAAAAAAATGAAACCATAAGATGTAGTTCTGATATAAAAATGCAACAACTATATGACCAGAATCCTGGAATGCAAGAACGTATGGAAGCAGATAGAAAAGCTAGAGTTAAGCAATTTCTAAATAAGAAGAAATCTGAACAGTTAGTAGCTATAGGGACTATACCCGTACATGTAATAATCTGTCATCCTCCTGGCCAATCAGAAGGATCTGGTTCTAACTTATCTATGGATCATATCTTATCTCAAATAGAAGTACTCAATGAAGATTTCACGGCAACTAATAGTGATTATGGGAATACACCAGGTGTATTCGATGTAGGAAATCCAGATATAGAATTTTGCCTTGCTAGTCAAGATCCAGACGGTAATGCCACGGATGGTGTAACTAGATATCCGACTAACCAAAACTTAGGCAACAACGAAAATGCTATAAAACAAGAAACGTCTTGGGATCCAGATTCTTACTTAAATATATGGGTATCTCCTAATATAGGTGGATTACTTGGCTGGGCTTATTTCCCTGGAGTATCTCCTCAATACCTAGATGGACTCGTTATCACAACCTCCGCTTTTGGGGGTGCAGGCTATGCAACAAGCAATAATTATGGTTTAGGAAGAACAGCTACACATGAGCTAGGTCACTATTTCGAACTTGCCCATACTTTTGCAGGAAGTTGCGGTAGTTCTGATGGATTCCCAGATACGCCTCCTCAGCAAGCACCCAATTATGGATGTCCTAATCATCCATCAACTAGTTGCGGTAATAGTGGAGATTTCTTTATGAATTATATGGATTATGTCAATGATGATTGCATGGTAACGTTCTCAGATGATCAGTCTAACCATATGCAAGGTATATTGACAGGAGTAAGATCAAGTCTCTTAAGTTCCTCTGGATGTGATGGAGGATCTATTCCTGATCCTTTAGAATTATTCCTTTTGGAATCTAGCGATCCTGATTGTTATGATGGAGAGAATGGAGAAATATTTGTGGAGGCTATCGGTGGTGATGATAATTACACCTACTTTATAGATGGAACAAATAGTAATTTTTTCGGAGAGTTTGAAAATCTAGAACCAGGGAACTATACTATTTCTGTAGAAGATGGAATCGGAGGCTATGCCGAAGTAAATGTAGATATATTTAATCCTAATGAACTCCTATTTTCTTTTACAGAAACTTCCGATGTTACTTGCAATGGGTATAATGATGGAAGCATTACAACAGAGGTTCAGGGAGGAACAGGCTTTGTGTATTTCTCACTTAATGGAAATACCTATAATAATAGTTATCTAATATTAGATGATCTAGAACCCAACACTTATGAGCTATTTGCCATAGACGAAAACAACTGTACAATTTCTACCGTATTTACTATAGAAGAACCTGAAGAAATAGGCCTGTATGTAGAAACAATAGTAGATGAGTTAGATTGTTTTTCTGATAATATAGGTATGGTGGCACTTGCTGTGACAGACAATTCTGGAGGATCTTACACTTACTCAAGTGATGGAATTTCCTTTACAGAAAACAATATATTTTCTGAATTAGAACCTGGCGAATACAACTTCACGGTAATGGATGATAATGAATGTACTGAAACCATTACAGTAGCGATAACAGGACCGGAAGAACTTACATTAGAAATATCAGAACTAGCAGACATTACATGTAATGGTTCAAATAATGGTTCTCTTAATCTGATAGCTGATGGAGGAACAAATGATTACACTTACTACTTAGATGATCTAACTAATCCTATCAGTCCTGAACTAAGTGATCTTGGGCCAGGCACTTATACCTTTATCGTTCAAGATGATAACGATTGTACTACAACAACAGAAATTATGCTCACAGAGCCTGAACCTATTATGGTTTCAGTAGATAATATAGTTGAAGTAGAATGCTTCGGTGAAGAGACAGGCGAGGCAAGTGTGACAGGATCAGGTGGTATAGGTGACCTTAGCTATACGATAGACATGACTAGTAATATAACAGGATCATTCTCAGGTCTTACATCAGGAAGTTATACGGTTATAGTAAGTGACGATAATGAATGTACGGAAGAAGTAGTTTTCGAAATAGGACAAACCAGTAATCTAGATATCGTGGTATCTAATATAAACCATGTGCGTTGCGCAGATGAGGCTGATGGATCGTTCTCCATAGAAGGAGCTGGTGGCACAGGCAATTACACTTACTCTTCTGATGGTATCTCTTTCGATGATGTATCGAATTTTGAAAACTTAGCTGGAGGAAACTATGATGTGTTTGTAAAAGACGATAATGATTGTATCACGATTGCAACAGTTGAGATAGTAGAACCGGAAGCTCTAGCGATAACGCCACTTATTGTAAGTGAAATAGATTGTTATGATTCTACTGATGGAATTATCAATTTAAATGTAGAAGGAGGAACGGGATCTTACACCTACAGCAACCAGTTTACGACCCAAGAAAATTCTGTATTTGAAAATCTAGGAGAAGAAGATTATATATTTACAGTAACAGATGAATTGGGTTGTAGCGCTATGATAGAAATCAGCCTAGAACAACCTGAGGAAATTATAACTTCTATCACAAATCAAGAAAATAATTCCTGCGAAGGATCATCAGTAGGATATATTGACTTAGATGCATCTGGTGGGTCTGGCACAATTACTTACGCACTTGGGAATATAGAGAACCAAACGGGAATTTTCGAAAATCTTCCTAGCGGTAGCTATGAAATCACAATGACGGATGAAAATGATTGTACTAGCTCTATAGCCTTAGAAATAAAGAACGATGTCAATATCACAACTCAGGTAATAGAGAGTATACCTCCTACGTGTAATGGCGATTCTGATGGAAGTGTTGCCGTTAGTGCAGATGGCGGTTCAGGAAATTATACTTACACGCTGGGCACTGAAAGTAATCAGACAGGTGTATTCAGCAACCTACCATCAGGTAGTTATGATATAATTGTAAACGACCCTACTGGATGTACAGCTGAGCTTAGTGCTGAAGTATCAGAGGCCGTAATAATAGATCTTGAAGATATTTTTGTAACCGATGTAAGTTGTAACGGTACAGCTACAGGAAGTATAGTCATAGACGCAACCGGTGGTTCAGGCATGATAAACTTTACTCTATCGGGAACGACAAATACAACAGGTATTTTTGAAAATCTGGTAGCTACAAGCTATGAACTAGAAATAGTTGACGATAATAATTGTGGAGCATCGACCACCATTACGATAGAAGAGCCAGAAGAAATAAGCATAAATATTACTGCCCCTTCTGCCATTTCATGTTTTGGGGATTCTGATGGAAGTTTACAAATTTCTGCGGATGGCGGAACAGGTGATTATAGTTTTAATATAGATGGAGAAAACAATACGAATGGATCATATGATAACTTGAATGCAGGAACTTATGACATTTTAGTTACTGACGATAATAACTGTCAGCAAATGATCTCCACTATTATCACAGAACCAGAGGAAATGACTGTAGAAATAGATGAGCAAGAAAATGTAAGCTGTTTCGGCGAAGCTAATGGGTCTATCAAACTTATTACGACTGGAGGAACACCAGGCTACAGTTATGAACTAGCAGGACAGTCAACACCTGCTCCAGCATTTATTAATCTTGCTGCTCAGGAATATACTACAATCATACGTGATGCTAATGATTGTACAACTAGCTTTGATTTTGAAATAACAGAACCTGAATCACTCACAGTTACAACAGCACTTACTCATGAGACTGGCAACGCTGATGGAATTATAGACATCGTCGTAAGCGGTGGAACCGAGCCATATGAAATAAGTTCAGATGCTGGTCCTATAGGAGCTGACAATGCCATAAATAATCTATCTGAAGGAAATTATAGTATAGAAGCTATTGATGCAAACGGATGTGTAGTAGTCCATCGTGTAGAAATTGTACTAAAAAATGTATACGACGGTATTCCGGATGGCACCATTCTAAATGAAAGTTTATATCCAGTGCCTGCTCTAACTGATTTGACTTTTGATTTCGAGACACCGGATGATCACATTATGGTCTATACCTTTTATGATGATACTGGTCGATTGATAGGAACTATAGAAAATTTTGCTACTGCAGGATTCAATACTATAACTTTTGATGTAAGTCATCTTACAGCATCGACTTACTTGCTGAGAGCGGTATCAAGTAGAGATAGAAAAGAATTGCCGTTTATTGTAGTAAAGTAAGCTCGTATAAAATTGTCGCATCTTAAAAAAACATGGTAGCCCTACAGGCTACTAACCTGCTCTATTCTTCTGACCAGTGTGATACAATGGGTTGTGATATTTCAGCCCTTCAGTCTGCTGGCTGCTGGCTGCTGGCTGCTTAATATACTTTGACCTGAAAGACTAATATGTTTTAGACTAGCACAGCGCACACTAAATATATTCGAGAAGCAAAAGTGTAGCCTGTGGGCTACCATGTTCTCAGCCTAGTGCAACGCGCTAGGTATAATCAATACAAAAAAAATGTAGCCTGTAGGGCTACTTTGTCTGCTAATCATTATGCAATCGCTATGGTAGAACAAACAAGCAAGTTCAGAATGATATTGCGCCAATGATAGAAGTGGTACTGCAAGTGTATGTAGACTAGTGAACTAAGGAGATCCGAAGGCTGACCGCATAGGGAAGACTAGGAACGACTATAGATCACAGACTAGAGGCACTTAAGCAGTAGGAACGGATAGCATGATCCGTAGGAGGCGCCCAAGTTATAATAGAACTAATACGCTATCTAAGTTTTACGTTTCTTCTTCTTAGCCGCTGGAAACAAAATGTTGTTTAATATAAGTCGGTAGCCTGGAGAACGTGGGTGTAAACTAAGATCGGTTTCTGGATCGCCAACGAAGTGTTTGTAATCTTCTGGATCGTGACCTCCATAGAAAGTCCAAGTTCCAAATCCATAAGTACCATGCAAATATCTAGTCTCTTTTACCGAACTATTTTCACCCAGAACAAGGACATCAGACTTAACATTAGACTTGAGATAAGCAGTTGTCTGCCCCATAAAACCTTTTACAGTTCGTGTATGATTCTGAGTAAGCATAGTCGGTATAGGATCCCACTTTGCTGAAAAATCAAATAGCGTAAAATAATCCGTATCGACACTTACATTTCTCTTCCTATGATCTATAGAAGAAAATTCATATTCCAAAGGATTTTTAATCAACTCGAAATCTTTGAAAGCGAATGTTTTACTAAAATCCAGCTTGCTCTGCGCACTTGGATCAGCGGCATCTCCATCATAGATATCCGCACAGATATCAAGACCTTCCGCTGCTAGCGCAATATCGTAGGTATCAGTTGCGCTACACATAGCAAACATAAATCCTCCTCCTTCTACATATTCTCTAATTTTTTTGACAACAGAGAGCTTGAGCTGAGAAACTTTTTTGAAACCTAGGCTTGTCGCTAGCTGTTCCATTTTCTTTTGATTTGCTTTATACCAGGGTTGATTTCCTTGTGAGTAATAGAATTTACCATATTGGCCAGTAAAGTCCTCATGATGAAGGTGGAGCCAATCGTATTCCGCCAGCTTATCCTCTAGTACATCTCTATCATAAATCGTCTCATAAGGTATCTCTGCATAGGTAAGAACTAGCGTCACGGCATCGTCCCAGGGTTGGATTTGCTCCCCCTTTGCATTGAAATCTGGTGTGTAGACGGCTATTTTCGGTGCTTTTTCTAATTTGATAACATCCATATTTTTCTCCGGATCAGCTATCTCGTCTCTTATCTTAAACCATTGAGCATTAGGGATTACTTCATACTTTACACCTCTTGTCTTGAGCTCTTTCTCAAAAATTGTCGTGTGCTCAAATGCAAAACTACCTCCTCTATAGTTAAGCAACCAGTAAGCCTCGACGCCCTTCTCTAACACCCAATAAGTTACGCCATAAGCCTTAAGATGATCTGACTGTTCCTCATACTCCATAGGGATAAGTATATAGGATGCTTGTAGCGAAGAAAAACTAATTAGAAAAATAACAAGAGAAAAGTATATTTTGCACTTCATAATAACCGTTTAATAGACACCTAACGTTTTTTAAACGTCATTGGATTCACAATAATTACGAAATTTATGTCTTTCTAATAATTTCTTCACGCTTTTAAGCTTTTATTATAATATTTGCAGTTCCAAATTAGAATAATGTGTTAGAACAGATACAGCTATCATATCCTAGCTGGTTTATATTTTTGTGCTTATTGGCTGGGCTGATTTTCACAATCGTATTATACTGGAAGGAAAACAAACTCAACAATGTCCCCACAGGGCTAAGGTATTTGCTATACTTCCTTAGGTTTTCTGCTGTATCTCTTATCTGCTTTTTATTGCTTGGACCATTTGTCAAATCCGTAAGCGAACAAATCAAAAAACCTATAGTGGTTTTTGCTCAGGATATCTCCAGCTCCATAGATCTAGTAGATGCCGAAGGCGCAAGAAACAATTCTGAGCAGATAGCTAGCATGAGATCAGAGCTAGAGGAAGCCTATGAAATTGTCAATGTAAGTTTCGGAGAAGAAGTAAAAAGTGAGCTTATAGATTCATTTCCCGATAGAAGCACTAATATAGCCTCAGTACTGAAGCATATAGACGATAATTATTCTGACCAAAACCTAGGAGCAATTATTCTTTCCTCTGATGGGATATTTAATGAGGGTGTCAATCCAATCTATCAAAACACTAGAATCAAAGCACCTCTATATACCGTAGCCTTAGGAGATAGTACTATCAAAAAAGATATACTGATCAAAAATGTATTTCATAACAGAATAGCTTATCTAGGTGATAAGTTTACCATACAGACAGATATACAGGCCAACAATGCTGTAGGCAATAAAACTACAGCCACCTTATATGTTGTAGAAAATGGCAATAGGACAAAGATCGGCACCAAAAATATCAACATAGATAAAAACAATTTCTTCAAAACCATAGATTTTGAAGTAGAAGCAAGGCAGGCAGGTACTGTACAATACTACATAAACCTAAGCACGGTATCAAACGAAATTTCTACTGCTAACAACAGGAAGAATATCTATATAGAAGTTCTAGATGCAAGGCAAAAAATCTTATTATTAGCCGATGCTCCACATCCAGATATTACAACATTAAAACAGGTGCTGGAACAAAATAAAAATTACCAGCTAGAGGTAAAATATGCCAAAGAACCCATCTCTAATGTAAGAGCTTATGACTTTGTGATTATGCATAACCTACCTTCTTCCAAGAATAATATAGATGCAATCTATGCCCAGATACAGAAGAGGAATATAGCAACTTTGTTTATAGTAGGAAATAACACTGTGATCAATGATCTCAATAAACTACAGGATGTTGTCACGATCAATAAGAAAAATAATAGTCCTAACGAAACACAGGCAGCTGTAAATAAGAAGTTCTCATCGTTCATCATTTCTGAAGAAATAAAAAATCAGATCAGTAACTTCCCTCCAGTATTTACGCCTTTCGGAGAATTTATTCCTAACCCACAGAGTTCTACGATCTTATACCAGAAGATCAAAGATATAGAAACGGACTACCCTCTTCTTATTGTAAAAGAAAGTGGTAATAGAAGAACTGGTGTACTTGCTGGTGAAGGCATATGGAAATGGAGACTGTTCAATTATCTCCAATACCAAAATCACGAAACGATAGATAATTTCATAGCTAAGGTGATACAATATCTGAGCGTAAAAGAAGATAAGAGAAAATTCAGATCTTATGTTAGCAAAAATATCTATAAGGAGAATGAATCTATCTTTTTAGACGCGCAACTATATAATGATAATTATGAGCTCATCAATGAACCTGAAGTCAATCTTGCCATTAGCAATAGTGAAGGCAAAAAATTCAATTATACTTTTTCGAGAACGCAGAATTATTACTCGATAGATGCTGGCAGACTTCCTCCAGGGAAATATAGTTATACTGCAAACACAAATTACCAATCCACACAGTTAAGTGACAAGGGTAAGTTTACTGTACAGAATATAGAGCTCGAGCAATACGACCTTACAGCTCGTCATGGCCTATTGCAATTACTGAGTCAGAAGTATGGAGGTAAGGTGTTCTACCCTAGCGACATTGCTAGCCTAAGTTCTGAGATTCAGAATTCCAATAAGATAAAGCCAGTCGCTTACTATACTAATGAGACAAATAGTATATTGAATTACCGTTGGTTATTCGGAGTGCTCATTTTGCTACTTGCTATCGAATGGTTTGTTAGAAGGTATTTTGGGGCTTATTAAATTTTAACTTCAAAGGCAATGGGTTATCACCCAATGGAGGAAAAATGATTATTTATTTCTCTTCCAATGTGTCTTGAAACATTGTTTTGATATTTTTTAGTAATCATTTCTTAATTAGGGATCACTCATATTTAACATTGGGTTACAGCCCAATGGAGGAGGTCTTTTGAGATTAGATATCACATAAATTATTACGAATAAAAGTAGGTTGCTAACAAAGTAATAGAGAGACTAAAATAATAAACTGTGATTTGTGTCGCTTTTTCCTCATTTGCTTAGCTCATAGTCTTGTATCAAAACACTTGGAGTTATTTTCAACTTTTCAGAAAGGTTTCATATTGAGAACATCTATTTTCGAAGATCGGTTCTTTTCAGTGACACATAGCAATGGGTTATAACACATTGGAGAAGAAATAATATAGAGAGATATGTATTTTATTTTTTAAAGGATCTTAGGTCATCTCTATTAAAACTCCATTCGGGAGTTCTTATTTCATCTTTATCTAAGTTGTACCATGGGCTTAAGGAAGGATCCATCGGATTTTTAAGCAATTGAATTTCTTGAGCTGGCATATAACTCTGAGCTAGTAGAAATATTTTTTCTCCTGTCTCCTCGTTGACTGACTGATCTATCAGGATAACAGCATGTCCAGGGTACCCTCCTTGTATTAATACATCCCCTATTTTTGCATCTTCTATTTCCTTGAATTTAAGTTCTTTCTTTAGAGAAGCAGTTCCAGCATAGGTAAAAATCAGTTCCATATATTTCCAAAAATCCTGATAGCTATTAGATGGTTCTGCCTTAGGACTCCACCAAGTCTTATTACCCTGGACATTCATTCGCTTACCATTCATCCATTCAGAATATTCGACTTTGTGACCATTTGTAAAGTTGAAATGAATTTTATCATATTGTTCTTGCGACCACAGGAATTCCGCTCTCAGTCTCATCACAGCATCAGCACACTGGTGTAAATCTTTCGTACCGATATCTAGATCTACTACAGCATCATAAACATTATTGTTGGGTTTAACTCTTCCATCATAAAACTTTACTAGAGTACCAGCTGGTTTTAATTTTAAATTTCTTAGATATGATCCAAACGAATTAATATCTAGATCAATACGATGAAAGTTGGTCAGTGTTTTAATTCTTGTTCTAACAGTTGTTGCTGCTGAATCTTGATTTGTTTTTTCGGATTTCTCTGCTGTATAATTTATTGTCTTCTCATCGGATGATTCTTCTGATTCCTTACAACTCCAACTAAGGCTTATTATCGAGAGAAAGATTAGTATGTATATTAATTTTAAAAACATCTACTATATTGGATGAACAAATACAACGTTAGCTAGATATACTAAATTATCAACTTTATATGTCAAAGTATTTCTCACCCTACTCTTCTACTTCCACGATGACTTCTATTTCTACAGCCATATTAGCTGGCAGAGACGCCATACCTACGGCAGAACGAGCATGTTTTCCTCTCTCACCAAAAACCTTGACCACCATATCAGAAAACCCATTGATTACTTTAGACTGATCAGCGAAATCGTCAGTGCAGTTAACCATTCCATGTACTTTGACAATACGTACTACCCTGTTAAGATCTCCTAGATGGGATTGCATAACTGATAGCTGACTGAGAGCTACCATTTCAGCTGCTGCATAACCTTCTTCTATACTGAGATCTTTACCTAGTTTACCTTTTACAATTTCTCCGTTTTTATCTCTTGGCCCTTTACCTGCTAAGAATAGTAAGTTACCGGATTGTACCGCATGGACATAACTTGCGGAAGGAGCACCAATGGTCGGTAATTCTATCTTGAGCTCTTTAAGTTTTTTTGAGTAATCTATTTTTATGTGCTCTTTTATATCTGTTGATTTAACTTCTTGTACATCAGTACAAGAAGTACAGATCAATAAGAAAAAGAATAATAAGAAGTAAATATTTTTCATATAATAAGTTTAATCATAAGTCCTAGAACCAGATTTTATAACAATTGCATTATATACCCACTGGTAGATAAAAATACCTATCAAACCCACAACCAATAGAAAACTTTCTTTCTGGGTAATAACGGACAGTAAAGCACCTAATGATCCCAATACAAAAATAGCGAGTGTATAATATTGTAGTCTTTTTTTCTGACTTTCTTTCTCAGGCATAAGCATTGTGCCTAAGGGAATAAGCAGGGCAACGAAGAAGATACCACATATCAGAAAATAATTCTGAGCTAAAATAAAGTATAAGGCAAAAAACACAAGAGCTACAATAAGAGAGACGCCTACATATTTGGCCATCTTTTTATCTTCATTATCTAGCAGGTATTTACCGTAAGGATTAGTCAGTAAATATAAATTCATCAAGGGATTCAATATCCATGTCAATAAGAAAAGCCCAACAAGAATATAAACAATAGGCATAACAAATAAGCCTATAGTAGGATTACTATCTGCAATCATGGACAGAGCACGTATAAAAAGATAAGCGCCTATAATCACCGCCCAAGAATTTTTTCCACTCAGTCGTCCCATAAAATGAAAGAAGCGCAACATCAATCTGTAGGGCAAAAACTTTGCCTTCATGGCGTGTGGCAATCCATGAAGAGCAACAGGGTTAGTAGGGTCTATACTTAATGCCTCCTTATAGTGAGCAAGTGCTTCTGCAGCTTTTCCTTCATATAACTTCTGATTAGCTAGATTAGCAATAGTGTATGGATTATTAGGGTCTACAGAAAGTGCATCATGTACTGTTTGCTTTGCCTCCTCTTTCTTACCGATTATACTTTCTGCACTAGTTTTGACATTGAGCGCGGTAAGATCAGACGGATCTAATTCCAATGATTTCGTTGCAAAATATATCGCACTATCGTAGTTCCGCTGACCGAGTTTCATCCTACTCATAGTACTATAGAATTCAGGATTATCTGGAGCCTGCGAGATTAGTGCTAGTAATTTTTCTTCTGCTGACTTATACTTATTTTCCCTTATATCCAACTCGGCAAGCATCTTCATGTAGGCCAAATTACCAGGATCACCATCTATAAGTATGTCAAATAATTCTCTGCTTTTTTCATACTGATTTAGATTTATCAAAGTTACAGCTAGCATGTAAAGAGCGTGCTCATCATTAGGATGATCACTAAGATAATTCATCAGTAGATCTTCAGCATCTTTAAACCTATTCTGATTAAACAATAGATCTACTCTTTGTAACATCCCATCTTGCATGCTATTATTTTAGGTATTTCAGTATATCATCATATATACCAGACTGGTTAGCAAACATGGCGTAATTCTTTGCCGTCGTAAACCAATCGACTGTGCTCGGATTGTGCTTCTTTGTTGCATCGACAAGATCCCTAGTTGTAAGGTTTTCCGGAATTCCAGTCTCCATTGCTTTTACAAGTTTTTCTTCGATAGCGATGTCTATGATCGCATTAATATCAGCTCCTGAATACTTATCAGTTTTCTTGGCTATTGCTTTATAATCTATATCTGCGATAGGTTTCTTTTGTAGTTTCAGCTTTAAGATCTCAGCCTTACTTGCTTCATCTGGAGGTGGAACAAATATTATTCTATCAAACCTTCCAGGTCTTCTAAACGCAGAATCTAAATGCCATGGTGTATTTGTAGCACCTATAATAAGTATACCCTCGTTATTATTTTCTATACCATCTAACTCTGCCAGAAATTGATTGATCACATTCTTACCCGCTGACATACGCATATCAGAACGCTTCGCGCCCAGCGCATCTATCTCATCAAAGAATAAAACACAGGGGGTATTCTGTCTTGCAAGATCAAAGAAATCATGTAAGTTTTTCTCAGAGTTGCCAATCCACATATCTAAGATATCGTTGAGACTAACATTGATAAAGTTAGCGTTGATCTGTCCTGCTGTAGCTTTTGCAATAAAGGTCTTTCCACATCCTGGAGGACCAAACAAAAGGATTCCCCCACCAACTTTCTTACCATAAGTAGCAAATAATTCTTTATGTTCTAGGGGCTTTATAATTTTAAGATTTATCTCTTTTTTTACAGCATCCATACCACCTACATCCTCAAAACTAATATCGGGCTTTTCTAAAAAACGAGATTCCTCCTCATCATCAAGGATTTCGTAGGCTTCTTTTATTCCCATTCTAAACTCTCTATCTAATACCTCATCTCTTAGGAAGGGATCTTTGTTTACTATGTCTTCATAGATAGCCCTTGCTTGTTCTGGAGAGCCATCTTTAAGATAAGACTTAGCTAAGATTGTCCTTCCTCTAAGGGTTATTTTGTCAGATGATAGAAGCTCTTCACAAATGATAACTGCTGCTGAATATTTACCTTTATCGTAATATAATCTAGCTAGTAACTCCTTAGCCGGAGTATCTAAAGGTCTGTTTTGTATTATGGCTTTTAACTGTTTTTCTAATTCATCTTGATATTCCACCTTATCTTTTATCTTCTGCACTAGAAACCATCGTAGTTGCGTATTATCAGGGGATAATTCTATGGCATCTAGCAAAGCTTTTATTTCCGAATCGCTGATCATGTAAGTTATTTTATTTGTACAAAATAAATAATATATATATTAACTAACGCGATTTAGCCTCTATTATGCTATTTAAATCCTATTTTGATCTAGTCCAGATGAATTATTTATCTATTTACAATTACTTTAAATCAGTGAGACCTAAATAACAACTGATATACGAATATTAACATTTGATAAAAATGTAAGAAGCCGTAAAAATGAATATTAATTTTGTATAAGAGTAAATAAGTACGATTTACAATTGAGCTATATTA
>CAYYWZ010000049.1:0-11897 GCA_964475415.1 uncultured Saprospiraceae bacterium
TGTAGTTCTGTGAAATGGCAGTACTGAGACCGATAAACATAAATAAACCGGTGAAGACTACCATTCTCAACAATGAAGAATTCTTAAATCTTCCAAGAATGGATTCTTTCATGAGATTGAGTTTTGGTTTAAAAATTAATAAAATAAAATATTCATTAGGACCATCCTCTTCAGGACAATACTATTCAATAAAGCTTAGTGAACCATTAATGAGTTTATTAAAGGAGAGTGGGGCTTGACAAGTAAATTGTGATTTCGTCTTGAGTAAGGTTACTAAATCAAGCTAACGCCTTTAAATTTTTTATAATACTGATTTCGCCTTCGATATTATAAATAAAACATAGATCGACCTATACGTTTACAGGTTGGTTCGACAATCGATCGTTTACAAAGATACATTTCTGGGTATTTGATTTAATACCAACAAGTGGGTAATTTTTATATTAAGAAAAAACGTAATGTTTAAATCATGCATTGATATGCTTTTATAGATATTACTCCCTTGTTTATTTTTCGTTTTCAGTAGAATTAAATGCAGCGATGTTAAAAGCTACGGTTAAATCATGAGAACCATTATTATATTGTTGGAAATCATGCCTAGATACATTGTAACTATAAAAGAAGTTAAGCGAGTTAACCTTAGTTCCTATTAGGAATCCAAGCCTCTCTTCTGCTCCTATCGTATAACTTACTCCTCCTGTTAGTCTCTCATCTAAGAATTTAAGCCTTAGATTTAAATCTACGTGTAATGGCACATTCATAAATTGTTTAATGAATATAGAAGGCTCCGCTACAATATCATTTTCTTTTGATTCGAATTTGTATCCCAGATTCAGTATAAACCCAAAATCACTATCACCTTCTGGTGCATCTTCATTGATACTAGAGCTTACTAGTGATGGCAAAGCTAATCCGTAGCTGATCTTGCCATCGTATAGCCCATATACACCGAAAGAGGCATCAAAGAATGAATTACCATCTAAACGTTGTAATAAAACAGGATCATCTATATTAATTAATGGGCTTGTTACTGCTGAACCCGAGAGGCTATGTCTAATATACTCTGTAGAAAGACCAAATCCTACTTTGTTTGTAGGCGAATCTATTGTATAAGAAAAAGACAATTGTCCCTTAGTTGTTCCTAAGTCTCCGTAGCTATCACTGAACAGTAAAGCTCCAAAGCCAAGTCTATTCCCTACATTACCATCATAACTAAATGTAAAAGTCTTAGGAGACTTCTCAAATCCTGCCCAAGTATTTCTATAGTTAAAGACCACCTGATGATTACCCGTAGAGCCCGTTGCTCCAGGATTAACCAATACAGGATACAGGTAATTATGAGTATAAGTGTATCGCTCATCAAAATATCTCGACTGTGCGTTAATACTCATTCCTATCAGTATAAAACTTAATGTTAAAAATATAATTTTTTTCATCTGAGTTATATTTGAATTCTGATTCGCGTATTTTCTTTATATGCTTATCAGGATCTATTTTGTTTTTATAATTTCTTACTAGTTTCTTAGTATCGTAACTGTTCCTTGGTAAATTCTTGTTTCTCCAGTAGGGAAATCTACTGATAATACCCACATATATGCTCCTTCTGGTAACTCTGTACCATTTGTGTGAATTCCTTCCCATCCGCCTACATAATTCGCAGCCTCATAGACTAGTCTCCCATATCTATCATACATACCTAAGGTATTAGGGTTTCTCTCAGAACAACAAATTGAGAATAGATCATTAGCCCCGTCTCTATTAGGTGTAATTATCGTTGTATAGTCTTCAAAACAAACTTCACATCCTTCCGTCATAGTTGTATCACAACGCTCAATAATGATATCTGTGTTAATAGCTTGACAATCATTCTCATCTGTTACCACAACATTATAACTTCCTGGCGCTAAGAATGTAGGATCTTCTCCCATGCCATCTGGCGACCACTCAAAACTATACGCTCCAGTACCTCCCGATACATCTAGCATTATAGTGCCATCAAATGATTCCGCGCAAAGAACTGTATCAACTACTATAGATATAGCATCAGGCTCTGTAATCGTAACTATTGACATATTAGATCCATTAGCATTAGATACAGCAATCGTATAAACTCCTGCACATAGATCTGTTAGTTCTGTTTCTGTTGTTTCTATATCATTTACAGTCACTAAAAAAGGAATTCCTTCCGTATTCATTATTTCATAGGAAATCGAACCGTCACAATCCGTCCCTAACCCGAAACAAGATATATCAGAAGAATCCAGTATATTAATTGTAGGTGCGTCAGGATTGGTAGGGCTGTTTACTATGAAACAAGTAGCCTCTCCCATGCAGTTGTTACTATCTGAAATAACAACACAATACTCACCAGGAGCTAATCCTGAAATATTCTGCATAGCACTGGTAAAGTTGTCTGGACCAGTCCAGGCATAGGTATAAGGTCCTGTTCCCTCAGAACCTGAAACATTGATAAATCCATCCATACCTGAAGATTCTCCTATATTACCCACCAGTTCAACCATAGGCTGAGCAGGCGCTGAAATAGTAAAATCAGCTGTAGCCATATCGCCATTTCCATCCGTAATTGTAAGTGTATAATTTCCTGCTCCTAGCATAGCATCTTCACAAGCAACGCCATTGACCTCACATGAATAGGGAGGACATCCTCCTGAAGGGGAGACTAATATTGTACCATCTTCCGAGTCAAAACATGAAGCATCCGTTACTTCTATATCCTCTGTTTCTATAGTTAGAGGATCTAGTATTGCTGTTATAGAAAATGAAGCTGTAGCAGGACAATCATTAACATCCATTACAGATACTGTGTAATCCCCTACTGGAACATCATTGACATCTGCAATGGCTGGCGTAAATACAGGCATATCATAAGGTGTTGTTCCGCCAGATATGTTGACAACAACACTTCCATTCATTCCACATGCAGCATTAGTAGTCGATGTAGACACAACAAGTAATGGAGGATCTACTAAGGTATAATCTTCTGTAAATACTACCATTCCGTTTTGTGACACTGTCAATGTATAGATTCCTGCAGCTTTACTGAATAAGTTACAATCAGTACCTACAATTCCACCATTTAAAGTCCATTCACAATCGCAACCATCAGCACCTGAGGTAGTTATATCACCATCTCCTCCGAAACAATCGATAGGATTGATTACAGCGTTTATATCTTTAGCACAAACTATACTAACTTCTCCATTATTCAATTCGTATTCTGTAGCAGGGATCTCATTTGCATTACCATCTGCTATTTCTATCGCTATAGGAGATCCAGAAAAGCTTACATCACCTGAATCATCACAGTCTCCTACTAAATCGAAGCAAAGCTCGAAAATGACACTACCATCTGGTAAGGTTGCTCCTCCCCCATTAGGTTCATTCCATGTAAATACTAGACTATTATCTCCTTGCGGATTGAAACTAAAGTTGGTGATACCTATCGATCCGTTAGTATTAGCTGGTGCAGTATACTCACATACTGAGTTGTCGTATACTATCGTAAACTGCATACTTCCTATAAATTCAAATTCTTCGACTGTATAGACTACACAAACATTTTCTCCCGGTGCTCCAGAGACACTAGATGCATTTATAACTAATGGAACTATCGGACCATCGGTTATATTTACTTGACCATCATCTGTCTCAAAATCAAGTGTTTGCCCCATAGAATTAGAGAATTCTATATTTCCGTTTATATTAGCAAAATCGACTGGTGACGAATCACCTAAATTTCCAATGGCATCAAAACAGATTTCGAAAATTGTCGAACCGTCAGGAAGCGTAACTGGATTAGATCCAGAATTATCAAACCAAAGGAAGTTAATCTCTCCCCCCGTTACATTATTCGTATTAAATAGATTTTCTATACCAGGTAGTCCGAAATTCTGCACTCCTGTATAGCTGATTATAGAAGGATCCCATGTCAATCCTGCCTGTGCAGATTGTACATCTGTAAAGTTCTCTACAGATACAGTAACACATATATTTTCGGATGGCTGTGTATTTTCTACAGAAGCAATAATCGTGAGATCATCACCACCACCTGTTCCATTACAGTCTATATTAACTTCTCCGTTATTAGAAGTTACACCTAGATTAGTAGATAATGAAGAATCAAAAACTTCTATCAATCTATCTGGAGGAAATTCTC
Source organism: uncultured Saprospiraceae bacterium (assembly GCA_964475415.1). Taxonomy (GTDB): domain Bacteria; phylum Bacteroidota; class Bacteroidia; order Chitinophagales; family Saprospiraceae; genus CALCMJ01. The sequence goes on from CAYYWZ010000049.1 coordinate 4,178, forward strand.
CTACAGTAAAGGTAGTTTCACCACAAGGATCTCCTACTACGTCTAGGACTATGGTAAAAAGCACTGTTCCATCAGGTACAGTTTCTCCATTAGCACCTGGAGCATTCCAGGTAAGCCATATTTCTCCATCATCAAACTGAGATGGTGCATTATCAGAAGTTCCAATATTAGCCGCTTCTGAAAAGGAGCTAAGCTGCGTGGTCACATTCGTTATAGAATTAAAGGAAACTACTGATGCATCCCATAATATACCAAATTGGAATAGGAATATATCGTCGAAGTCATCTACGGAGACATCTACTGAGATCTGATCTCCTGGATTGACGTCGGCACTACCAGTGAAATTAACAACAAGCTGAGCTGTTGACATCAAATATGATGTAAATATCAATAATACCGAAATATAAATTTTGTTCATATTATAGGATTTGAAGACAATGAATCTTTTATGAATTACAAAAATATATAATAAGTTAGTGAATCTCGTTTATAATAAGATTTAATTATCAGAGGAATCGCTGCAAATAGTGAGCCATTGTTGGATAGACTATATAACGAACAAATATACAAAAACGTTTACTCAATAAAAAAAGGCCTCTATATCAGTGATACAGAGACCTTTAAATTCAATTTTAACGATTAAACTTTTTTAATCAATGATCAACATTTTTTTGCTTACAGCGTATCCATCTGCTTCTATAGTATAATAAATCATACCTCTTACACCGATTTCTTCTGCATTCAGTAACATATTATGTGATCCTGATGTATAGAAAGCAGTTCTCTCGTATACCTTTTTCCCAGTGATGTCCATAAGTGTAATGGTAACATTAGCATCTTTCCCTAGATCAAAACCAATGTTGGTCTTGTTGTTGAATGGGTTAGGCACATTCTGGTAGACACTGAGGTAATCCTCCGATGTCGTCGATCTACTGAAGGTTAATACAACATTCTCAGCATTGAGCTGACTGTTATATATTTCTGCTTTCGTGATCATAGAGTTAATTTCTACTGAGTTAGAGAGTGTATTATTCGTTTTTGCTCTAAAGGTAAGTGTGTATAGCTTATCTTCTTTTGTTATGTGTGTAACATTAGCATTACTCCAACTTGTAGTTATATATCCATTTTCTATATTATTCGTCGCGATATTAGCATCATCAAGAGCTATGGTTCCTGGCTCATAAGATACATATTCTAGATCATTGCTTTCGAAATCTATTGTATACTGGTACCCTAAGATGTCAGCATCTGCTCCAGCTGTTATATCCATTTTTACAATATCACCTGTCTTGTAAGACACATCTGATGATAGGAATGTAAATGGTAAACCTCTGTTTTCTGTCTGAATCTCATGCTGAGCATTAAACTCTGCACTTCCATTAACATCTCCTATTTTCACTGCAACAAAGTCATTATTTGACATACTAGTCGAAATATTATTTATTGCTATCAGCTCATCTATAGGCCATGGGTTTCCTGAAGAAACAAACTGTTGCTCTCCATCTATAAATCTCCATGAGTCATTAGAAGGTAGTTCGTCATAGATACCTAGAATTAATTTTCTAAGTTCTACAAGATCTATAGCCGTTACCGACTCACTATTATTTACATCTGATGCAACTATCTTGTACGGACTATCAAAAGTCTGTATTCCTAAGATATGCTTCTGGATAAGTACCAGGTCAAGTGTAGATACACCGTTCAAGTAATTATCACTTCTCGTTGCTGAGATCTCATAATTGTTATTCATCGGAATTTCATTAAAAGCATATGCCCCATTTTCTTCCGTCAAGTACTGATCTTCTTGTAGGTTAGCAGTGTTAATCAACTCAACATTTACATTGTCTACAAAATCATTACCCTCTGAAGCAACTCTTCCCGAGATTAGTGCCATATTACCAGTACCTTCTCCACATACTCCACTATTATCTTGTATCTCTATCATAGTAGAACAGAAGTCTTGGTTTCCTGAATCATCAGTTATCCATATTTCTACCATTCTAGTACCTAAGGAGTCACAAGTATACGTTCTGTTCGTTTCTGTCTCATCTGGAGAGAAAGAAATACTTCTAACTCCACAGTTATCAAAACTTCCTAGGTCAAAATCTGAAGCCCATATTGTCACTTCGGCTATTGCTGGATCGTTCATCACAACTGTAGTGATTCCTCCTAGGCAATAAGGTGTTGGATTTTTACAATCTTGCACTTCGAATTCTTGCTCACATGTAGCTTTATTTCCACACATATCTTCTACTGTCCAGTAAATAATATGTTCCCCTACATCGAACCTTCCAGTAACAGACGATGCTGTGACTGTAGGACCATTATCTACTCTATATTTGTATACTAGTTCGTTCTCATTTGTGCAGTCATCTACTTCTATAGATATATCTACTGCTCCTTTACAATCTGCATCAAAAGTACATACTTCTACTCTTTCGCAGGTAAGTATAGGATCATCGAAATCATTAGCTTTTATAATCTGAGTGAATTTCCATATTCCATTTTCTCCATCAGTCTGATCATACCAACACCAATCAATTACTGTCCATGATCTGATAACTTTAAAACATGCATCTTCTGCAAAGAAGAATATCTGATCTTCGTAAGTAGACGCCATCAATGAACAGTCGTCTCCAAATATTTCTGGGAACCCTGTCTCATCAGGATGCGGAGCTGAGCTCATACAACCTAATATATCTTCGTCGTCTGGACCTATAGCATCAGATTCTGGAGTAAGATTTCTTACAAATATTCTCTGCTGACAAGATCTAGTTTCTCCTCCTATCGTTACTGTCCAAGTTCTAGTAATATCACCTGTTCTACAGTTGTCTAATGCTCCTGCATCAGAGTAAGTAGGTGTTCCAGAACCACAATTATCATTTATCTCATCTACTGTTCCGGTTATAGATAAGTCATCTATATCATCGTTACAATCTATTGTTATATCAGGAGGACATGTCAATACAAATGGTAATTTATCTTGAACATTTACATTTACCATACATGTATTATGATTTCCTGCCTCATCGATTACGAGTAACTCTACCATGATGTCCGGATCACCCGCATCAGCACAACAGAATTGCTCGTATTCATAATAATTTATACCATTAATTGTGATGTATACATCTGGTCTTGGAATACCAGATCCTTGACAATTAGCAAAACTCATTCTTCTTACAGCGAATCTTACATCAGAACAATTATCATGAGATCCATCATCAAATGAATCAGCATAGATATGTGCCCATCCTGAAGATGTCAATGTAACTACTGTAAACTGATCGCATACTGGGAATGGTGGTGTATCATCTACTACATCTACTTCTGTAAAACATTCTCCTAAGTGACCGCACTCATCGAATACCGTATACTTAACCCAAGATCTACCTAGTGGAAGACCTTCTATAATAGCACTCTCGTTACCATCAAATATATCTCCTGTAGGCGTAAATATTTCTGACTCTGGATTTCCAAATTCATCCGCTAAGATAAATCCTACTTGGTATCTTACAGTACTACAAGTCTGACCTACGGTAGGTGGAGGTATAACAGCTGTACCTAGACATGAGTAAGGATCAGCACTAAACTCCATTCCATCTTGTGGACAGATTACAAAAAGCTCAGTTTCTGTAGGTCCTATTTTTATTATCTGATATTCTGTTCTTATATCTGTTGTACACCAGTCTAGAGCTACCCACTTTCTGAGTACCTTATATTCTCCTGGACATACTTCTACAACGTGATCTTCAAATGTTACATTGATCTCACAGAATCCATCGTTAGGGAAAATAGGATTTCCGTCTATCGTAGGAACACCTGCTTCGTCGATACTTGCATCTGGGTAATCGTTTTGATTTATATCCCAAGGTGCATATGGATCACTATTATAACCGTTACAAACTAAAGTTGTATCTATAGGAAATACAATATCATTCGTATCTCTTCTTTCGTAGGTGATTGTAAATGTGCATGGATCTGACATGTTTCCTGATGAGTCTGTACCCTTATAAGAAATTGTTCTTATAGCACTGAACTCTTCATTACAATCTAAATCATCTACATCATCTGTCAATAAGGTATAGTCTATAAGATCTGCACAATTCTCATTATGTCCAAAAGAACTTAATTCTAATCCTCTAGAAACTATTGTAAATTCTACATTAGTTAAAAATTGTGGATTAGCCTCATTACCCATACTGTAAATAGCAAAATCCCAAGTTCCATTTAGAAAAGCATCGGTTGTCTGTAAACCTACAGCCGCTGGAATTTCTATAGAAAAATTACCACTACCTAAGTCTGTCACCTGCCAAGCATCAATGGAGCCATCTGGTGAAACCAAAGTAATATCAAATGCTTCTTCAACTATAATTCCTGAAACAGAAAAATTAAGCGTCAAAGACTCTATATACTCAAACTGAGTAGCCTCATTATCGACATCTATAGGCACAAATAAATCAGCTAAACTACTTGTTGATATAGGTATCGGAAAATCAGTAAAAGATAATCCGTTAAGTGTTGTAGCTGGATTTTCTTCGCTTATTTCCGGCTCGTACGTAGCATTCGTAGCCGCAAGGAAATTAACTCCTAGTGGCTCTTCATTACAACTTACAGTTATATCCTCAAAGCAGTTAAGAATAGGTCTTAGTTTATCCTCAATATGAATATAACCCCAACAAGAATTATTTTCAGAGTTAAGGACTCTTACTTTCAAGGTTTGTCCGATGAAACTTCCCGTCACCACTGGTGAGGTAGGTATCATCACATCATTGAGAGTCAACACCTCTACAGTATAACAATCTGGGTCCAGCAAATCAGGATCCTCCAATACCATATCAAAAGTAATTTCAGCTTCACAATTACCATCCAGAGAAACCTGGACATCATTGTTACAAGCTAAGACACATTGTCCATAGGATACATTGGAAAGAATCATCGCCAACACCCACACTAAGCTCAAGCGCATCAACGATCTAGCTTGGTTAGTAATCTTCTGTGTAGAATTCTCCATTTTCATTTTTTTAAAATCGGTTTTGTTAAAATCAAATTTCTACGTCAGATTCTTATAGAAGGAGTAACCAATAGGAATATCTTGGTTAATCAAATACACTCACAAAGGGGGGTAGGAGTGGTTTTTAGCCTTATTTATACTAGCTGATTTTCTAATGCAAACTTTATCAAGTTAACTGTATTTCTCACACCGAGTTTTCTCATTATATTTTTCCGATGTACTCCTACAGTCTGATCACTTATATAAAGTTCTTCAGCTATTTCTCTATTATTTTTTGCCTGTGCGATTAGCGATAAGATTTCTTGTTCTCTGTTCGTGAGCTTTCTTCTTATCATAAATCTATCCTCATAAATGGACTTAGTGGATTCTATATTTACAGCCATCCTTGGAGGTGTAATATGTAATCCTGGAGCTATATAGGTCTTATCATTAAATATATTGATTATACAATTTTCTAAGTCATCTACTGAGTTAGATTTTAGTATATAACCATCAGCGCCTTTCATCAATGCTTCTTTTACAAATTTGTAATCTCCATAATCTGTAAGGACGCATATCTTTATGTCTTTATACTTGCTTCTGATTTGAGGAATAACTTCTAATCCATCTAAATCTACCAAGTTCAAATCCATAATGACACACTCAACAATACCTGTCTCCAAATAATCGATCAAGCCTCTTCCGCTTTCTACTATCTCTACTATATCTATCAATTGCGGCTTCTGAGTATTCATTATAGACATAATACCCTCTATAAACATAGTCTGCTTATCCGCAATGATTGTCTTGATCGCTGCCATTCTTTCAATTATTATTTAAAATGTTTGCACTTGTTTTAGCAAGCACACAAAAATTCGTCATTAAAAAGAAAGCAAAAGAAGTGCCAAAAAAGGAGTAAATTTCATATTAATAAAATCAATAATATGAATTAGCTTCATATACAGAAGATTGGGTAGAATTGCTTATACAATAATTAAATCCAGGTAAAAGGCTGTATGCACCTGTATTCCCCGATTTATCAATAGCTATATAGCCTACCTGTATATTTTTAGAAGATAATTTCGTTTGTATTCGTTGTATAGCTTCTTCACAAGCTTGCTGAGGAGTAGCTCCCTGCCTCATAAGTTCTACTATGAGAAATGAGCCAAGAGACTTCATCACTTCCTCGCCTACACCAGTAGCTGTAGCAGCTCCGAATTCATTATCCACGAAGAGGCCAGCACCTATGATCGGAGAATCGCCTACTCTTCCAGCAAGCTTATATGCCATTCCACTTGTAGAACATCCTCCGGATAAATTATTATTTTGATCTACGGCAAGCATACCGATTGTATCATGTCTTTCTATATTCGCTTTAGGTTCATATTTTTCTTCTTTCAGCCACTCTTTATATTCCTTTTCTGCCTGTGGTGTAAGTAAGTTTTCTTCTGTAAAACCATTTTCTAAGGCAAATTTCTGAGCACCATCTCCAGCAAGCATAACATGTGGCGTCTCGTACATAACCTTCTTCGCCACAGAAATAGGATTTTTTATCCGCTTAAGATAACTTACCGATCCAGCATTACCCTTCTTGTCCATAATACAGGCATCTAAGGTGACATGTCCTTCTCTATCTGGTCTTCCTCCAAATCCTACACTCATATCCTCTGGATCATTCTCTACATAGTTAATTCCCTTCTCTATTGCATCTATAAGCATTGTGCCTTTCTGTAGAGCATTGATTGCTAACTCATTAGCTTTTAGGTTATTCCAAGTAGAAATTACAAATGGAGCTTTTATAGCAGGCATTTCATTAGTACATCTGCTAAATAATGGCTGTGCAGAAGCCACTAGTCCCGCTGTGAATCTAAATAGGAAAGATCTTCTATTAGTATTCATTTATTTCAAAATTTTTGTAATTCTAAGACAGCTGTCAATATACCTTAATCATATGATTTTATTATTATGTCAAAGCGATTTTGTAGATTAAGAGTCCACTGAATTATAAATTAGGTAATATATAGTTGTCCAAAATTCTTAAAGTTATTAAACTGATCTTTATGTCTATAAACAAGCTGATGATTACTATGTAAATAATAAGATAAGTTAAACAAAATGAGTACAATACATATAGTTTTTGGGCCACAAGGAGCTGGTAAAACAAGCTATTCGAAGAAGTTAACGAGTAAGGTAAAGGGTATCCATATGTCAATAGATAATTGGATGTGGAATTTATATGGAGATGATTTACCTAAATCAATGAGTCTAAAGTGGATAATGGAAAGAGTAAATAGATGTGAAAAACAAATTTGGATCTTATCAAAAGATATCTCAGATAATGGATCTGATGTAATTCTTGATCTTGGATTTACTACAATTAAAAAGAGGGAATTATTCCAAAAACTAGCTGCTGAACATCATAAAAAAATACAACTACACTATATAACTGCATCTCATTCGGTTAGACGAAAAAGAGTACTGGAAAGAAACATTAATAAGGGTAAGACATTCTCATTTGAGGTAACTCCTGGCAAGTTTGACTTCATGGAAGGTGAGTTCCAGCAAGCTACAGATAGTGAACTGATAGATGCAGTAAGGATAGACACTTCGACTTAGGAATAAACTATAATTGCTTAAATTAGGGATGGTTACAAACTCCTTAATGTCACTGTTATTGTCTTTGTAGGAAGCGACGGTAGGGTGCAGTTTTACTCCAAACAAATAACA
>CAYYWZ010000049.1:11997-33086 GCA_964475415.1 uncultured Saprospiraceae bacterium
TATTGTCTTTGTAGGAAGCGACGGTAGGGTGCAGTTTTACTCCAAACAAATAACAGATAACAGATAATAAAGTGTAATAGTTACCCGAATCAACTTAGCATGTAATGAATTGATTACCCATGATTTATGACCATTTTGACCATAAAATCTAATGTGAGAAAAGTGTGTAATGGCAACATGTCCCAATTGGTATTTTTAGGATTATTGCTTTATCATTTTGACAATTCTGAAATTATTGCCTGATTCTATAAGTAAGTTATACAACCCTCTGTTGATTTCGTTACCAAGGCTGATTTCAATAAAATTTTCCCCAGCTTGGAGGTTAGTTTCTATTGTTTTGATAGTTCTACCTTGATTATCCATAATTCTTACAGAAGCTTCCGTATCAATATCTGAATAAACCTTCAGAGAACTTGGCTCGTCTCCCACTGGGTTAGGATAAAGAACTGATTCTAATTGGACTTCTGTTAGTGCAGGACCATTAGGAATTACTGTATGCGGCATAGCCTCGAAGAGGTTTTTTTGCATAAGCGTAATACCTGTGTTTCTAACAATCAAGTCATATATTCTTGTATTGTTTATCTCTTCGATATCTTCAGTTGTAAGTCCATTATCTATTTCGTACCAGTATCTATCACCATCTCTTATGCTTCTGAACTGCTTTTCTATAATATCCATAATAAGCTCTCCAAAAATAGAACCTGGCATGTGATCTTCTCCAAGTAGTCCTACCCAAGCGTCTAGCTCATCTATAGATCCATAGATATCAGCTAATGCATTGGCTGTTTGATGATCATTTGTAAGGTCAAAGAAACTTTTGAAGGCAGGCATTCCGATAGCAGATCTCAACTGATTATAATTAGCTAATCCTCTATCTCTTCCTCTTTTTATATTGATAGCAACAAGATCTAGGCCTCCTTGACCAGGAGCTCCGAAAAGAAAATTTCTAACATCATCTATAACCTTACAATCCATATTTTGCTGCACCTGAGTCGCCATACCCTTAAGATAGGAGTCTATTCCTCCTGTTAATCTAACAGCTAAAGGATTAAAATAGGCATCGCGAAGAGAAATATTTCCATCAGGGATTTCTTCCCCTTGGTTATCCATTCTTATGATATTACTATTAATAAGTGTATGCCCTACTCTAAAAGCAGCAGCAGAAAATGCATTTGTTATATTAGGATTTACATCAGCATTATACCCTTGATAATCAGGCAATTCCATCCCCATAGCTGGTAGCCACTCGTTGTAAGTAATAGATTGTAGGATAGCTATAACTCTTTTTCTAGCGCTTTGGAATAGGATTTCATCTCCCCAGTTAGGATGTTCTAAGCTAAGTTCTTCACATTGTCTATTGTGTTCTCTTACGAATATTGTATGAAGTGCAATAAGCAAAGGATTTTCATTAGCTCTGATATCACCTGCTACAAAAAGCTTTATGTTCTGATGTGTATCATCAGCCATAAATGGTGCATTAGGATCTTTAGGATCATTAAATTCTCCTGTAGTTGTATTCCATGGGAGGAGATTTCCATTAGAAACTTTTAATTTACCATCAACATGAGACCTAAGGTAATCGGCTCTATCTTGTGAAGAACCATATATTGCAGAACCATCTAGAAAGGCTGTTATTTTATTTTCGAATTCTCTAGGAGTTGTTATACCTGTGCCCGGTACAATTTCTGATCTACCTAAGATCATAGGTATTGCAGGGTTAAAAAACTCATCGTCTTCTGGAATTTCTATAGAAAGTGACTCTGTACCATTTTCTACTAGGCTGATATCATGATCAATAAACTGACCAAAAACCCATACGTAATCGCTTAAACTTATTTTGTCTGGAATAATTTCTGTCTGGCTAAAGATCACATTAGAGATTTCTCTAGCTCCTGGCTTATCAGCCTCATCTAATACTGAAACTCCATCTGCATAATTAGCAGGTGAAATCCTAGAAATATCCCCACCTGCCATTCCCCATTCAGGATTAATCTGATTATTTCCATAACCATCATAAGTCCTGGTATCTTGAGATTTGACCGAAAAGGAGAATAATAAAAAACCTAAAATCAGTATATAAAGCGAATCACGCCGCATCTTTTCTTAATTTATGTTCACAGGTAACTTATTCTCGTAAGTCCTCACAAAGGTAAGTATTGCGATATCATTATCCACATTAATAATTAGATATTTTATTAAAAAAATATCATTAGATATTAATACTAAAATTCATGAGTACCTAATTTAGACTGTAGTTTTGAGACGGGAGGTACAAAATAAACATATTAAACAAATATATAAATTATATCATATACATTATCAATAATTTATGAATTATTAATTTAAAAATGATATTTAGTCTTGTTTTGAAAAAAGAGCAAGACTATCTTAACATATATGGAAAAATTTACATATAAAATATTAAATCAAATTTTCATATATATAGGTTTACGACTCAAGAATAGAATGCCAATTGTTAATAAATAAAATATGTAAACAAGCTCACTAAATAACTTATTGACAGACAACAAGCAATTCAGAACGAAGAATAATTAGGGATAATGCAAGAATGATACTCTTGTAGAGAAAGCAAGCTAAAAGTGAATTTCTAATTAATATCGGACAAAAAGATTTTAATTTACATACAAATCATGTTTAAATCCGAATATAGTCGGGATTGCTACATCCAAAAAACAACAATTCTTAGCGCTAAGTCATTATATTTACAATCTTAACAAAATAAAATATGAATAAATATCTATTAGGGTTATGTCTGGTAATGTTCTCCTATGTATCAGAAGCTCAACATTTCTTCTCGCAGAATACCTTCTCAGGAATAACAGATTATGAACAGCAGAAAGGTCTGTATGACGGAATGTATACAAGTTATCAACTGGACTTAGCTGGTCTTAAAAAATACTTATCTAAGTCAGCACTAGAGTTTAGTAATGAAGAAACTATTTATGTTTCTATACCTGATCATAAGGGAAATGAATTGCAATATATATGTTATGATTCTCCTTGTATGGAATCAGAAATCTCTAAAAGATATCCAGATATAAAATCCTATAGATTGTATCAAGTAGATAATCCTCAGAACAATGGAAGGATAGATTTTGGATCTAATGGTATGCACGGAGCTTTTCTTGTCAATGGTCTTTCTCTCTATATAGACCCAGCAGAAATAAATTCTAAGGATGCCTATGTAGTATATGACACTCAGAAGCAAATTGTTTCTGAGGAAGTCCTTGCTAAATCAGCTTGCGGTTTCGAACCTAGTGGCGAGGCATTAGAGTCACCGATAAGTGATTTTGATAATGATGAGCTTAGCCTTTCTAAAGGAGCTAATATTCCTAAAAGAACTTACCGAATTGCCATTGCTACTACAGGTGAGTTTGGCTCGACTAACGGTGGAACTAAAGAAAGTGTACTTTCTCAACTGAATACCTCTGTAAATAGATTCAATATGATTTTCGAAAATGAACTCATGTTGAAAATGGTATTAGTCAACGATAATGACAAAGTTATATTCTTAGATCCTGCGACTGATCCTTACAGTGTAGGTAATAACGGATTTTCTTTGTTGGGTGAGAACAACGATGTTTTACTTAATGCAATAGGTAGTAATAATTTTGATATTGGTCATGTATATACAAGAGGTTGTACGGATGTGGGAGGTGTTGCGGCATTAGGCTCAATTTGTAGCGGAAATAAAGGAAGAGCCGTGACTTGTCACTTCTCTAATAATATAGAAGCTACAGCTGTAGGAACAGCTGCGCATGAGCTAGGACATCAGTTGGGTGCTAATCACTCTTTTAATCATTGTGATGGAGAGAATGAAAATAACGGAACAGGGTTTGAGCCGGGAAGTGGATCCACTATCATGTCTTATGCTGGAGCTTGTGGCAACTTAAATGTAACCAATACGAGATACACACACTATCATGTAGGATCTCTAACAGAGATGTATTTACTTACTAGAGTATCTCTAGGTGATGGATGCGGTACGTCTGAAGATATCGGTAATCACGAACCAGACATAACACTAGATTATGAAGATAATTTTTCTATTCCTATAGGAACACCTTTTGAACTTACTGGAGATGCTACAGATGAAGATGGAGATGACATGACTTACACTTGGGAGCAATATAATACAGGCCCTATAAGTGAACTGGGAGAACCTATTGGAAATGGTCCTAGTTTCAGGGTGTACGCACCTAATGAAATAAAGACAAGATATTTTCCAAACCTAAATAATATTCTTAATAATGTAGATTCTAGAGCCGAGGTGCTTCCTACAATAAGTAGAGATTTCAAATTTAGATTTGTTGTAAGAGATAACCACCCTGGAGGTGGAACGGCAGCTTGGGAAGAAATGAGATTTAGGGCTACGGGTTCAGCAGGACCTTTTGTAGTTACTTCTCAGAATGACAATAGCGTATATAAGGTAGGAGATCTTATCGAAGTTACTTGGGATGTTGCCAATACAGACCAATCTCCAGTGAATGCAGAAAAAGTAAATATCTTATTATCTCTAGATGGTGGTCAGACCTTCTCTGATATGTTATGCTCAAAGACGGATAATGACGGATCAGAATTCGTTTATATTCCTAATACCCCTTCTAGTAATTGTAGAATAAAAATAAAGGCATCAGACAACATATTCTTCGATATAAATGATTCTGAATTTTTTATCCAAGAATCTGATACTGCAGGATTTGTTGTAGATGCAGATGAATGTAAATATCAAGGATGTAGCCCTGAAGTTTTAGAAATCCCGTTGACAACCTTAGGATTCCAAGGATTTTCTGAAGACATAAGCTTTCAGCTTATAACAGCTCTTCCTAATAATATTACCCATAGTTTCACTAATGAGACTACCTCTGCTGATGGAGGATCTACCTCACTTTTGTTAGACCTAACAAACCTTAGTGAGCGCCAAACATTAGATCTAGAAATATTGGGTACTGCCGCTAATATGGAGACTTACTCTAGGATCATACAGGTAGATCTTATTTCTAATGATTTCGAATCTCTAGTTACTGCTATTCCTGAAAATGGAGCTACGGGTAAAAGCGAATTGCCATTCTTCAAATGGAATGAGACACCAAACGCAGATTCTTACAACATCGAAATATCTACAAATCCAGCTTTCTCAGATAATAACACGATGACAGTATCCAATATAGAAGCTGATTCTATTCTACTTACGGATCTACTAGAAAAAAGTACAACATATTACTGGAGAATACAAGGTAACAATGCTTGTGGAGCAGGGCCTTATTCTGAGGTCTCTGCATTTACAACCTTATCGTTAGCATGTCAACTATTTACGGCAGCTGATCTTCCTAAGAATATCTCGCAATCTGGATTACCTACTGTAGAATCAAGAATAAATGTTTCTAATGCAGGTATTGTAAGTGATATAAATGTAGACAAGATAAAAGGATCGCACGCAGATGTTGTGCAATTAGATATATCGCTGATAAGTCCTCAGGGAACTGAGGTCACTTTGGTAAAAAACAGATGTAATATTTTTACAAATTTTGATTGTTCATTCGATGACGAAGCTCCTCAAAATATAAACTGCCCACTGACAGGAGGAAAAACATTTATACCTGAACAATCACTAGGAGCATTCTTAGGAGAATCCGCCAACGGAAACTGGACACTTAGAATAAAAGATACTGGTGCAGGTGCAGGAGGAACGTTTACAAATTATTCTCTAGAAGTGTGTTCTTCTATAGATTTAGAAAACCCATTTATAGTTAAGAATAATGTTCTAGAAGTACCTACAGGTGTAATCGACAGAATTACAGGATCTCAGCTATTGGTAGAAGATGATAATAATACTGCTGAAGAACTTGTATTTACTGTTGTAAAAAACACAAGCAATGGAGACCTACTATACGAAGGTAATTCTATGCAGGTAGGTGATACTTTTACGCAACAAGATATATACAGTGCAAAGGTAAAATACTTACATAATGGAAATGATGCAACAGAAGATTTCTTCTTATTCACTGTAGTAGATGGACAAGGAGGATGGATAGAGATTACACAGTTTGATATCGCTATCGGAGAAGATTTTTCATCTAGCACATTAGATGGTGTTGAAGTGGAAGATTTTTTCCAAGTATATCCTAATCCATCAGATGGGATATTCAACATTTTACAAAATGCGAATAGTGGCAGTTACCAAGTAGATGTATTAGATCTCAATGGTAAACTGATACAAAGAAAATCTCTAGAAAACACAAATGGCAAGATAGACCTGAGCGGTGCTGCTAGCCAGCTATATCTGTTAAGAATATACAATAGCAACTACAACCAAGTAGTAAAAATATTCAAAGAATAATAAAGAAATTTAAAATTTTATAATGCCAATAATTATCCTAATTATTGGCATTTTTTTTAATTGAGATTGAAACCCTTTTTATAGTAAAGTATGGACTGAAGTATACCTCTAAATAATAAGAAGACAGCAAGAGAAATCCAAAGACCAAAATTTCCTACTCCAAGATACTCACAAATAAAATAGGCTAATAAAAAAAATATGAATGCTACCAACATGGTATTCCTCATCGCTGTAGAAGCTGTTAGGCCTATATAAATCCCATCCCATATATAGGATAGAAAAGCGATAATAGGAATTATGATAGCCCAATACAAAATTCCTGAAGTAAACTGAATTAGGTCTGTATCATTAGTATATAAATCTATAATATAATTTCCAAAGACTGCATAAATTAGACTGTAAAGCATTGCTAATATCGCTCCCCAAATCAATAAATAATTAATTACTTTTTTCAGTTTGACATTATTATTAGCGCCTTTATATTTTCCGACCAGTGACTCGGCAGCATAAGCAAAACCATCTATACCGTAGGACATCCAATTGACAAATTGTAATAAAATAAGATTAGCGGCAAGAATCATCTCTCCCATTTCCGAAGATTTACTATGGAAAAAACCAAAGGTAAATGTCAGCATAATGGTACGTAGAAATATATCTCTATTTACAGTAAGAAAAGACCTATAGGAATCAAACTTAGCTAGAGACACTTTCCTAACATGTTGTAATACAAATGGATACTTCCAAAACAATGATACTACAGCGATGACCAGACCGATATACTGAGCAATTACTGTTCCCCAAGCTACACCTATAACTTCCATGCCCAGAATGGCAACACAGTAATAACTTATCCCTATATTCGCAATGTTTATTACAAGGGTTACCATAAGCGGGAACCAAGCATTCTGCATTCCGAAAAACCAACCCATTAGGACAAATAAACTCATCGTTGCCGGAGCGGCATATAGCCTTATATAAAAATAAGATTTCGTAAAGGCTAGCTGATCAGCCTGCACATTCATCGACCAGAAAGTAGCTTTCTGTATCAAAGTAGAAAACAGTAACAGGCATACTGAAATTAGGGCGGCAAGAATAATCGCTCTGAGCAATACATCCGTCATGGACAACTCATTTTTACCACCATAAGCCTGAGCCGTCATCCCTGTAGTACCCATTCTTAAAAATCCAAAATTCCAATATATAATATTAAAAATCATAGAACCTATACCTACAGCACCTAGATGTACTGTAGATAAATTACCCATCAGTAATGTATCTACGGATGATAATAAGGGAATAGAAATATTACTTAGGATATTGGGTATAGCTAATTTTAATATCTCTTTATTCATAAATCAAGGTACATAAGGAAAAAATTCAGCAACAAATATCAATGAAATATTAAAAGATACATTAATATTTTTCGTTATTTGTTATTGCTTAACAAACAAATAGATTAGAAGTATCTGATATTTTAATTTCTATGACTGAAAAGATTAATGTTGCTATAGTATTTGGTGGGAGATCCACTGAGCATGAAATATCTTTGCTATCTGCAAAAAATGTTATCAATTCGCTAGACAGAGAGAAGTATAATCCTGTCCTTATCGGTATAGATAAGAAGGGAAAGTGGTTCTATAACGAAGCATCGGTAAGTCTTCTCGGATCTGACAGTGCATCTACGGTACAATTAGAAAATCAGAATGTACCGGTTATACTATCACAAAATTCAGATTCTAAAGCCCTTATATCTGCTAGTACGAGCAAGACTCTAGCTACTATAGATGTTCTCTACCCTGTTCTGCATGGTACATCGGGCGAAGATGGCTCTATCCAGGGATTAGCTAAACTTGCTAATATCCCTTGTGTAGGTTGCGGCATTCTAGGATCAGCCGTGGGCATGGATAAGGATATCATGAAGCGCATACTGAGAGATTCTAAAATTCCAGTTGCCGATTTTGTAACGGTAAGAAATACCAATTACCAAGATTTCCCGTACGAGGAGGTGAGCGAAAAGTTAGGCAAGGATCTATTCCTAAAACCTGCTAATCTAGGTTCCTCTGTCGGTGTATCCTTTGTGCATAATAAAGAAGAGTATGATGCGGGTATACAGAACGCCTTGTTATATGACCATAAGCTTATAGTAGAAGAAACGATACTAGGACGCGAACTAGAGTGTGCTGTTCTAGGGAATGAATACCCTATGGCTTCTATCCCAGGAGAAGTTGTCCCTAAGGGTGGATTCTACTCTTATGAGAATAAATATCTAGATGAAAAAGGAGCAGAACTTATCATTCCGGCGAGCCTAAGTGAAGAAAAGATTAAAGAGATTCAGGAACTTTCTATTCGCACTTTCCAATTAATAGAATGTGAAGGGATGACTAGAGTCGATATGTTTATGCAAGAAGATGGTAGGCTGGTTATAAATGAAGTCAATACGATTCCAGGATTTACAAGTATATCTATGTATCCTAAATTGTGGGCTCATTCTGGTGTAAATAACACTGACCTTGTAACCAAGCTGATAGAATATGCGATACTTAGTCACGAAAAAAGGAATAAACTCAAAATAGAATAAGTATCTTATAAGTTATTGTAAGGTACAATTGCTCAATAAAATATAAATTCATTGACTATTAAAGATTTTATAAAACATATCATTCTCATCATCCTGTTCATAGGGATTGTTCTCGCGCTAGTGCTCTTCTGGCTCAGAATATATACCAACCATGGACAGCAACTCTCTATGGGCGAGTATGTAGGTATGAATATAGATGACGCTAAGGAGGAAGCTGATGACAAGTCCTTTATACTTATCATTTCAGATTCTGTACATGTAGTAGGAAAGGCTGGTGGTGAGATCATAAGTCAGAATCCTAAACCTAATAGTAAGGTAAAAGAAAATAGAAAGGTCTATGTCACTACAACTAAGTACAATGCGGATAAGATTCTAGTAAAAAATCTCCCTACCCTCTACGGTACCGATTATTACTCTAAGTGCAAAGACCTAGGATACCAAAATATAAACTGCGAAATAAGGTCCTATCAGTATGATGCTGGAGAAAAAGATCATATCCTAGAGGCTTACTACAAAGGACAAATGATCATAAGTAGAAATGCTAGAAAGGGAGATGTAGAAATCGAAAAAGGTGGTACCATTTCTTTTGTATTAAGTAAAAAAGATGGTGGAGAATTCGAAATACCAGAATATAGATGTAGCACACTAGATGCTGCACTTTTTGCAATAGAACAGCTTAAGTTCAATGTAGGAGAAATAACTGAAAATGGTCCGATAACAGATCGTGACAAAGCATATATAGTAGACCAAGACCCCAAGCCACTAGGCTCAGGAAAAATAGCTGTGGGTGATTTTATAAGACTCACCATACAACAATCTAAACCTAAAAACTGTCAATAAACTTATGGAAGATATAACTGTAGAAGGACTCAAAGCTAAGATGGATAATAAGGAAAACTTCTTCCTCCTAGATGTAAGAGAACCTCATGAATACGAAGCATATAATATAGGAGCAAAACTTATCCCATTAGGCAACTTACCTTCTTCGCTTGCTGAATTAGAAAATTATAAAGACACAGAAATAATTGTACATTGTAGATCTGGTGCTAGAAGTGCATCTGCCAAGCAGTTCCTCATGCAAGCTGGTTTTCAGAATGTCAAAAATCTACTTGGCGGGATGCTAGACTGGAAGGAGAAGATTGACAAATAATGAAAATCTTATCGGTCTAACATTCCTAATACTAAAAAGTATTTTTCCACATCATAGACTCTACAGGCTTAGTAGTTTTTTCTATATATTTAGCGTTTGCCTTTTTGTTGTAGTATCTTTCTACGGTACCATCTATTTTGAAATAAATAAGTTGACCTATCGGCATTCCAGCGTATATTCTAACGGGATGAACACAAGATATCTCCAGTGTCCAAGTATTGCAAAAACCTACATCTCCCTTACCTGCAGTAGCATGAATATCTATACCTAGTCGACCTACACTAGACTTCCCCTCTAAGAAAGGAACAGAATTGTGTGTTTCTGTATATTCAGTTGTTACTCCCAGATATAATACACCTGGCTGTATCACGAAGCCTTCCTCTCCTATTTCTATTTCTTTTATTTTGTTATGCTTCTTTGCATCTAATACCTCATCCACATATACAGCCAATGTAGACCCAAGATGCACATCATATGAATTAGTACCTAATGAAGCTCGATCATAAGGATCTATAACAATCTCTTTGTTTTCTATAGATTTCAGTATTTGCTCGTCTGTAAGTATCATATAATTTCTATGTAAATTTTTGACAGTGTGTAAACATAATAGAATTCTATCTTATTCAGCGCTATTCTTATTGAATTATTGGTTACTTATTGCATATATTCGATTTTACAAATAGAGATCAGAAACATGCCGCTTATAGTAGAGAAAGAAATAAATTCCGAAACTAAGGTAGCCATTTGGCAAAATACTGAAGAGAATGATTTCTTTATAAGTTCCCTAGATCTGAATGAAGAAGAAATTATACAATTAGAAAAATATAAAAGCTTCCGGAAAAGGGAAATCTTAAGCTCTCGTCACCTGCTGAGAAATATGACAGAAAAGGAATATCCATTTAGAAAAGATAAGTATGGCAAACCCTATCTAGAAGGATCTCAGAAATATATATCCTTATCCCATTCTGGAGATCTTACTGCAGCGATAATTAGTAATATATGTGTAGGTATAGATATCCAAAAAAGAGTTGAGAAAATTACGCGTATTCGGCATAAGTATGTTTCTAAACTAGAACAAAACATGATAGAGGCTTCTCAGGCAATAGAATATCTACATGTGTTATGGGGAGCGAAAGAATCCTTGTACAAGGCCTACGGAAAAAAAGAACTTGACTTCATTAAGCACTTACAGATTTCTCCTTTCCGTTATGTAAAAGAAGGTACTAGTATCCTAAAAGGTAATGTTTTAAAAAATGAATATAATGAATCATATAATATCTATTCTGAGCTTATCAAAGAATACTTTCTGGTTTATGCTTGCCATATTACTACTTAGTGCATGTAAAAAAAAGGATACCGCTAGCACAAGAAATAGTACCTCTGAAATAGAGGTAGAAATTCCAGAAACTTTTATCGATTTTTACAAACGATTCCATGAAGATTCTATTTTTCAGATGGAACATATTGTTTTTCCACTTCCTTCTAAATCTGATGGATCAGTTTATGAACAAGATGAATGGATAATGAATAAAGCTATAAACTTAGATGGTCAAGGATTCAAAAGAGATATTAGTAATTTTCAGAATATTATAACTGAAGTAATTGCGCATGAACAGGGCTTATATACTTTAGAAAGGAGATTCTCTCCTTTAGGAGGCGGAGATTGGTCGCTCATCTATTATAAGATAAACAATCTTATGGAAGATGACTGGAAAAAAATAGAAGAATAAAATTAAACCTATTCCCTCTACATCAGTCAAAGATCATATAAATTAATAATTATGAAAAAGACAGTTATATTTTTAATGCTAAGTATTTTTTGCTTTTCCTTCCAATCGGAGGCACAAACCGCTGAAGACAGAGACAATAGAAAAGCTAAAAGAATAGAAATGAAAGCCGAAACGAAGCAATATCTCCAAGATAATGTCTTCCCTGTAATTACAGAAAAGCATAACACATTACTAGAGAAAATGAGCTCCGAAGATAGACAGAAAGTAGAAGCTCTAAGAGCACAGATGGCAGAACACAAAAAACATGGTTTCGATAAAAAAAGAAAGATGCGAACGCATCACAAATCAGATCTAGCTAAACGCGAAAAACCTAGTAAAGAAGAAATAGAAAAGAGAAGAAGCGAAAGGAAACTTCATAAAGAAGAGGTGAAAAAGATCAGAGAAGAAGCTATGCTTATTGTAGGGAAATATCAAGAAACGATAGATCTACACCTTAGTGAATTAAAAGAAAACAAGGCTCAGTGGAAAGATGATATGCGTAAGATAAAAGAATCTTACAGAAGCGAAAAGGAGAGACCATCTTCTGAAGATAAAAATATGGAAGATGTAAAAGTCAAAAAGAAGGGAGAGCGATCAGGAAGAAAACACAAGCGCAAAAGAAAAGGGAAAAAACTAGATGCAACTTCTTACCTATTATGGGACGGTGGTGTGAAATCTCTAAAGAGTAATGGAATGTTAGAAATGAGAAACATTGCCGTAGATAAGGAAACTTTTGTATATCCTAACCCTGGATCAGATCAACTGAATATAGTATTTAATCTAAGTAGTCCCGAAAAAAATATAGCCATTAATATTATTAGTACTTCTGGAAAACTAATAAAAAAGTACTCTTTTACTAATCTTGCTGTAGGGGAAAACAATATAAAATTAGATATTTCTAATATACCTAAAGGTTCTTACATCTATACCATCCAAGGAGAAAGTATCAATGAATCTTCTCAGATGATTATCAAGTAAATTGTAAACATATATATACTAAAAAGGTCTTTCTGTTCACACAGAAAGACCTTTTTGCATATTAGTAATCCTTAGCTTTCTATATTTATACTACAAACTAATATTATGACAAATCAAATAGTTATCCTTCTACTGTGTTTTTGTGTTGCCTGCAACTCTTCAGAACCCAAAATCTACAAGGCTGTCAATGCTAGTACACAAGAATCAACAAAGATGAATAAACAAAAATTAGATCCACAATGGTATCAAGGTAAAGCAGAAGTAAATACTTATATGCTAGAGCAAAACAGATACAATGCTATCCATTCAGGAGAGGCAATTTTGATATTTGTATCGGAAGACTTCCTTACTGATAAGCAGGTAAAAAACGACAATTATACCAATCCTAATTCTATTCCTATTTTAAAAAATAATCAGATCCGTAGATTTACAACTGGACTTTACGATTATTCTATCTTCAGTTCTATTTTCAGCCCGCTGGATGAATTAAATCCACTCAAGATGAATATATCTTCTCAAGACTGGTGTGGACAAACTTATATGCAACTTAATAGTAAAGACTCCAAATACCAAGTTCAGTTAAATTCCTATTTCGAAAACGAAGGAGACCAAAGTTTTACTATAAGCAAAGACATCAATGAAGACGCTATCTTCAATATGATAAGAATAAATCCAGCTAATCTTCCTATAGGCGAAATAGATATTATTCCTTCCCTTAGTTTCCTGTTGCTGAGACATAAAGAGCCAAAGTCCTATAATGCAAAAACAAGGATCTATGAAGGGAGAGAAACTAGAGGAATGAAAACTAGTGAGTATGAAATACTAATTCCTGAGTTAGAAAAAACAATGCGTATAACTTTTCAAAAAGAAAGTCCGCATAGAATTGTTTTTTGGGAAGAAAGTTATCCCTCTGCCTTCGATGGTAAAATGAGAACTACTAAGAGCTTACTTAAGAATACAGAATGGATAGACTACTGGTCGAAAAACAACAAGTCAGATAAAGCCCTTAGAAAAGATCTGCAAGTCGAAGGTTTTCTAAAATAAAAAAAGGACTTCCTATTTTAGGCAGTCCTATTTATCGAACAGGATTATACTACTAGAATAATAAATGCTCTCTATAAATGTATTATTCTATACTTAATGTAATACTTGACTAAAAGTAACCTTGTAACACCTCTAAAAATAATGAGAGCTTATCTAGTTCTAGATAAGCTCTCATTATAATTATAAAATTAACCCTAAGAAAACCACCTAGCTAAGATAGTTTTCAGGGGTTAATCAATGATTAACAGAGGAATAATAAATCTTCTTTCTGTTCTTTCATATGCATGCTCTCTTATTTTACTTTCTTGTTGTTTTACTTTCTCCTTTCTCTTCTCTTCTAGTCCGCTTTTATGATCTCCTTGTTCACCACTGTCTCTCCACTGATCATTCTCACTACGTATATGCCTGATTCGTAAGACTCCATGTCTAAGTCGTACCTCGTCGTACTTCCCGCTCCTACCTGCTCTTTTCTAACCAGCTGGTAGCTACTATTATATACCTCTAAGGTCCACGATGCTTTTGTCCACTCCACTGGCAAACTGATCTGTGTCATCCCTACCGTCGGGTTCGGACTTATACTTATCTTTCCTCCCTCGAAGTTTACTGTCCTTACATCAGACATCGTCCTCGATCCATCTCTATCTACCTGTCTTAACTGGTAGTAGTTTACTCCTAGACTTGGTGACTCATCTATATACTCATACTCCTCTCTGCTACTAGAGTTTCCTGCAGCTGACACCTTGCCTATAGCCTCATAATTCCTCCCGTCTATACTTCTCATGATATCGTATCGTTCAGAATTAATCTCACTTGTCGTAGCCCATTCTAGCTTAGATGTACTGCCTTGCTTCCTAGCTGTAAACGATACTAGATCTACAGGTAAAGCCGACGCTGGTTGTACCCCTGCTCCTGCACTCGCTGCATCATTAGCCGTATTGTTCGTAAACGATTCTAGACACCCTCCTAAGAAATTTGGTATCAACTGTATGTTTGCACTACTCAGTTGATTTGCGCACTCTGTCTCCTCTACTCCTGTTACCGTTACCACTACCTGTCCTGATGCCAAATACGACATATCCTGTGATATAACTCCATCCAAAGTTCGTAACTCTTCATTGTAGGTCCACGTAAACTGATCAGCATCTACTGCTTCGGCACTCTCTACACCATACTTGAAATTACTTGGTAAGGATATTTGTATCTTCCAGCTTCCTGATGGCGTAACACAACTGGCATCTCCTCCCCCTATCGCCCAGGTCAACAGGATCTTAGCCGTCTGGTTTACTTCCACACAGCTCATATCAAACTCCATTCCTGCTATTTGTGGATCACACCCGTGTTCTTCACACTGTGCTTCCATTTTGTTACTATAGCTTAGTACTACAAGTACCAGCAGCCATATGTATTTATTTATTTTTTGCATCTTAATTTATTTTATTTTAAGCTGTTGAACTAGCTTTCCTTCGCTAGCTCAACAGCTCGTTTTTGTTAGTTTATAATATTTGACTTAGTTGATGATAAAGCTTCCCTGTGCAAAGTTGTTATCCTTCTGCACATCTCCTCCCGTATCATCTAGCAACTGTCCTGTAGTCTGTGCTGTACTACTCGGTAACCCTGTAGCCTCTAAGTTCAGACATAAGATACTGTAACCTCCTGCTGGTATCGTCATACCTGCCTTCATCGTACATAGGTAGAATCCACCTAGGTCTATTATATCCCAATCATTGTTGTTTGCACTAATACCTCCAAATACATCGGCCGTAGTGGCTGCAGGATCCATCGCCATTGCAAAAGTACTTGTCTTCGTAATCAATATCTGTACAGGACCTGTTGTCGTACCTGAGCCTATATTGTCGATTACATATACTGCATCTCTACTCTGTCCTTGTGTGAACGTACTTCCATCTATCAAGAAACTCTGCGTCAACTCTACGATACCTGCACTCTCAACTTCTACTGTCATACACATCTCTGATTCTGAATCACACGCTCCTATCGCTGTTAAGCATATATCATAACTGCCTGATGCTGCATACGTATGTACTGGATTCTCTTCCGTACTTGTATTTCCATCTCCAAAGTCCCATAGGTAACTCGTCGCGTTCGTACTCGTATTGGTAAGTATTACCGTCAAGCCATCTTCCTCTTTCTCGAAACTCGCCTCAGCTACTTCAGGTGCTAGAATCTCTACTGTAAATATGCATGAGCCTATATTGCCATCACTATCCATCACACTCATCGTTACCGTCGTAATTCCTACTGGGAATACTGCCTCACAGCCTTCTACCTCATAGTTGATATTTATCGTCGGATTATCTGTAGTTACCATCAAGGTACTCTCGTCATACGCTATAGGTCCATCACAGTTATCTACAAACGTGGGATGTAACCAATCTATCTGTTGTACACAACTCTCCGATACCGCTAGTTCAACTATATTAGCCTGACACTCTGTTGCCACTGGTCCTAATAAATCTACTACCGTTACTACACAGGTCGTAGTATTCGTATTTCCTGATGCATCTGTTGCTGTCAATTCCACAGTGTGTTCTCCGCCTACATCTTCACAGGTATATAGCTGCTCTGGATTCGTCTCTGTAACTTCTCCACAGTTATCCGTACTACTGCCATCGCCTACACTGTTCTCAGCTAACACACCATTCCCGTCTCCATCTAACTCTACTACTATAGCCATTGCTGGACATTCCGCTACCGGATCCATCTCATCTATTACCGTCACTATAGTTGCACATGTACTCACGTTACAGTTCTCATCTTCTACGCTCAACGTAACTGTATTGTCTCCTAAATTATCACAAGTGAACATATCCACATCGATAGATACACTTAGCTCCCCGCAGTTATCACTGCTGCCTCCATCTATCATATCTGATGTTATACTTGCCTCGCCATTCTCGTCTAAACTAACTGTTATAGTTTCTACGCATACTGCATCCGGCGCTGTTACATCTGATACTTCTATCGTCTGGAATACACTGATGCTATTTCCTGCACCGCCACAGTCCGTTACACTATACTCTCTTGTGATTGTATATTGTACTACTGGGCCATCTACACAATCATCTCCTGCTACTGGTTCACTATCTGCTACCCATGCTACTACGATATCTGCACTACAGTTATCCGCCTCATCTGTTACCACTTCCACATCTGGCTCAGGTACCTCCTCTAGGCATTCTACACTGATCAGTTCTGGATTACTTGCCGTTGGAGCTACATCATCCATTATTGTTATCACGTGACTTACTTGGATTGTATTTTCTCCACAGTCGATCACATCATATATTCTTGTCATTACCATAGGATCGCCTGCACATCCACTTCCTTCTACACTACTGTCTTCTGCATTGAACATAACCACTAGGTCCGGACAGTTGTCCATCTCTGTTGTTACTACCTCTGCATCTGGTGCTGGTACTTCTTCTACACAAGTATAACTACTTGGCTCCACATCCTCAGCTGTTGGGAATTGGTTATCCTCGATAACAATATCAAAACAACATAGTGTCGCTGTGTTAGCTCCTGCTCCGAAAACTGTTCCATCATCCGATGTTCCTGATTCATGTACTGCTAGGTCCGTTACCTCGTAACATACCGTTGTCGTTCCTTTAGCAAATAATGCACTCTCCGTCATGCCCATACCGCCATTCAATGGATAGTCGATATTCTCTGGTACAAACTCCGCATCCTCTGATGTAAATACTACATCGATAAATACATTATCACAGTTGTCATCGAAAAACGGATTCTGCCAGCTCATCTCTGTACTACATAAATCTAAGTCCGTCTCTCCTATCTGATCCTCCGGACATGCCGTTACATTTACTGGATCTACATTATCGATTACTGTGATCGTCAAGCTCTCTGATGTGCTCAGTCCACAATCATCTGTTATCGTCAATGTTACCTCTGTATCTCCTACTTGGAAATCGCCGTTCCAAAATGCATTTCCATTGATGTCTAAGGTCAACGGCCCAAAGTTTACAAATGGATCTGCTGTTATGCTGATATCATTCATATCCATAGCATCACATGCATCTCCGTACTCTGGTACAAATATGAAGGCATCTTGATTACAATCCGTTGGTACTGTTAATAATACTTGATCCACTGGGAAGGTAATAAACTCCGGTGCCTGTGTATCTTCTATCGTAAAGGTCGCTGTCGTACTTGCACTGTTGCCACAGCCGTCATGAGCTGTAAATGTTACTATCGCTGCTCCTGTCGCTCCACAATCATCACTTAGTCCTTCGAAGTCATTTGTCCAGCTTAACTCTTGACAATTGTCGCTCGCTTCTGCTCCTCCATTGCTTTCTAACCAAGCTGCTAACTGCGCCTCATTTCCTGCTCCGTCACATTCTACTACCGCATCTTCAGCTTCTACCTCTATTACTGGATTTGTATCATCTACAAATCTATAAGAACATATAAAGTCTGGTGCTGCACTTACATTGCCACACTCATCCGTTGCATTAAAGCTTATTGTTATCAATCTATTACAGCCATCTTCTGTATCTGTAATTTCTGTTACTGTGATCACTATATCTTCTACTGCTGTACAGTTATCACTTACGGATAGTCCCAAATTCGGTATCGTTATGTTTCCTAAGGTCCATGTATCCAGTGGACTAATCATATCCCCTACACTTAAACTTATATTCGCATCTGCTGGACACTGATCGCCTGCTTGTGTGCTATACTCCGCATCCAACTGTGTAGCATAATCCCACAACGGTGATATATCATCGATCACGGTGATCGTCTGACTTATTGTTGTGATATTATCACAGCCATCATTGAACGTCCATGTTCTTGTTATTACTAATGGATCTCCTGCACAACCTGCTCCTCCATTATCTGTATCTACCCCTGTTACTGTAATGTCTGGCTGACAATTATCTGTCGCTGTCAATTCCCCTGGCGCTGGTACATCTTCTACACATTGGTAAGCTTCATCCGCTGGTGCTTCTGGTGCAACAGGTGCTGTATCATCTACAAATCTATAGCTAGATTCAAAGTCTGGTGCTGCACTTACATTACCACACTCATCTGTTGCATTAAAGGAAATTGTGATTAGTCTATCACAACCATCCATATTATCCGTAATTGCTGTTACCTCTATTACGATATCTTCTAGGGCTGTACAGTTATCACTTACTGATGGCTCCAAATTCGGTATCGTTATATTTCCTAAGGTCCATGTGTCAAAGGCTGTAATCATATCTCCTACACTTAGACTTATATTCGCATCCGCTGGACACTGATCGCCTGCTTCTGTGCTATACTCTAGATCGATCTGTGTTCCGTAATCCCACTCTGGTGCTATATCATCGATCACCGTGATCGTCTGACTTACACTGCTCACATTGCCACAGCCATCATCGAAGGTCCATGTTCTTGTAATTACTAAGGCATCATCTGCACAGCCTGCTCCTCCATTATCTGCATCTACACCTGTTACCGTGATATCACCTTGACATGCATCTACTGCTGTAAGGTCTCCAGGTGCTGGTACATCTTCTACACACTGGTATGCTTCATCCGCTGGTGCTGCTGGTGTTACTGGCGCTACATCATCTGCTATCGTAATGATTTGCTCTACACCTGCTGTATTGCCACCGCAATCCGTTGCCGTCCAATTGATCGTTACCGTTCTACTACATACTGCATTTGGATCACTTGGATCTATCAAACTCATATCTATACTTGATACTGACAAATACATCTCTGGACAGTTATCTGCAAAGTCTGTACTTGCTGGGCCAGCTATTGTTATCCCTGCTACCGTAAAACTATCATCCCATGGGAAGTCTCCAACTACTAGGTCGGTCGTTACTTCCGCTGGACACGCTGCTCCTCCACTTGTCAATAATGCTTGATTATTACTATACGTAAATATCGGATCTTCATCATCCTCTACTTCTACTGTGAAACTACATTCATCATTTACATTACCACTATCATCCGTAGATACAATCTTTACGGTTGTTATACCTTTTGGATAAGTCAATGTTACTTCTGCAAAGTTTCCTGAATTTCCTTCATATTCTATTGGATCTAATCCAGCTACTGGGTCTCCATTCTCATCACAGAAACTTATTACACTACTACTACACTGACAGTTATCTTCATACTGTGGATGTGTAAATGTATATACTGCATCACATACGCCATCATCTGTTCCTATTACTATACTAGTTGGACACGCTGTTTTTAACTGTGGAGCTGTATTATCTGTTACTGTTATTACATGAGTATCTGTTGCTACATTACCACACGCATCCGTTAGTGTCATTGTTACTGTAGTCATCCCTTGTGTAAATTCTCCACTCACAAACCATACTGGTGTTGGTATAGCGCCTGGTACTACACCAAATGTTATCGGTGAGAAGTTTACGTTTGCATCTGTACTTACCACTAGGTCTTCAAAAATATTGATACCATCATCACAGTTATCTGATACTTCTGGTAATATTATATATACCGTCTGACTACAATCATCTTCTGTTGCAAATACTTCTTGATCCGCAGGCTCTGTATCGAAAGTAGGTGCCGTCTGGTCGCTACCACTATGGCTGTATGTTGCCAGTACTGGCTCATCATCATCTGCTGCCCCATTACCACACTCATCTACTACATACCAGGTTCTTGTCAAAGTCCACTCACAATCATCTCCTGTACATTCTTCTGAATTAAATACTAATTCTATATCGCCACATGCATCACTGTAAGCTGCTAGTACGATCGCTTCGTCATCCTCTATTGGGAAAGCTGCTAGTACCTCGTCTTTACATAAATCATGATTTACTTCATCTATTGGATCTTCTCCCATAGGTGAAGTTGTATCTTCTATTGTGAAAGTCGCTGTCGTTGTAATTGTATTACCGCATCCATCGTCTGCTGTAAACGTAACTTCAGCACTTCCTGTCGCTCCACAATCATCACTTAATTCTACAAAATCATTTGTCCAGATAATATCGCCACAATTGTCTTCTGCTGTTGCGCCACCATTACTATTTAACCAATCATCCAGTTCCATCGTGTTACCTTCTCCATCACATTCTACTGTCATATTACTAGCTTCCATCGTAATCTCCGGTGCCTGTGTATCTACTACATTGATGATCTGATCGCATGTACTTGCATTGCCGCATACATCCGTCGCTGTCCATGTTCTTGTTATTGTCA
>CAYYWZ010000050.1:0-11331 GCA_964475415.1 uncultured Saprospiraceae bacterium
TTCCTGATTGAATGGATCTATTGCAATTTCTCCCATAGCAATATTTAGATCTACATCAAATATTTGATTCCAAGTATTGCCATCATAACGCATAACACCGAAAGAAGATAAAGCACCATTATCTTCGTCTTCTCCGCATACATAGAGGTTACCTTGCTTATCTATCTCTGAATCATAAAACCAAGGATTGCCATATGTAAAAATATCTTGTGAAATAAGATTCCAGCTGTTTCCTCCATCTTGTGATTCATAGATGCCTTCACCTTCTATCATGACATAGATACCTTGCGTCCTATTATCTTGAGTTCCTAAGTTAATATTAAATATTATCGTTCTTATTCCTCGAGTTGCTGTTCCATCTGGAAGATCTTCTACCTTAGTCCAGTCGCTTCCATTTTCTGTTTTCCATAATCCATCCTCTATAGATCCATAATAGACTATATCAGAATTGATAGGATCTACAGCTAGTCTTTCGCCACCTAATTTAGATGCATCATCATTGGCTTCCATATCTATAAGAGGGAAGTTAGTTCTTGTCCAATTTTCGCCCTGATCAGTAGATCGATATATTGTATTGTAGTAAGCTATATAAGCGATGTTATTATTAGATGGGGCAGAAACAATGGATTGAACACCACTATAATTTTTCCAATCAACATCTGACTCCGGTATAGAGCTACTTGTTACAATTTGTTTCCAGTTATCTGCTTCCACTTCGTACCTATAAGCACCTCCTACATCAGATTTGATAAGGATAGGAGAACCTGAAGGATGTATGTCTAATCCAGTGATCCATCCTCCAGCACCCGTCTTTAGTGTGCTTATGTTGTTCTGGGCTGAAATGGCTACAGAAGTGACAACTAGAATCAGTAAGCTTATTATATGATTTTTCATGTATGTCAATTTAGTTATGATTAAAAAAATGGGAATAAACAAATTGCGATACTTAGACGAATAACTTTAATATTACCCTACCATGGTTTTCTTTTTTTAGTTTCTTATCAGTAGTTTTATAAGCTAATAGATGAGGCAATGAAGGGAATATGCGATCAAAAAGTTTTTAAGGAAATATATATTCAATGGCACAAGCCATTGCAAGTTTTCCTACAAGCTAGAGGTCTGGATAAGGGTAATGCTGCTGATAAAACTCAAGAAAGCTTCTTAAGACTTTGGAAGAATTGTGCATCAGTAGCTAGAGATAAAGCTAAATCATTTTTATTTACAACTGCATCGAGACTGCAAATCGACGATTTCCGAAAAAATAAATTATCATTTAAGTACAAGCAGAGCACTATGCAAGCAATAGAACTAGAAGATGGTCAGTATCAGTTGGAGATGAAAGAGTTCAAGAAGAGCCTAGAAGATATTATTGGTTCTATGACGGAAGCATCTAGAGAGGTATTTATGATGAACAGATATCAAGATATGAAGTATCGAGAAATTGCTGAAGCTCTAGATATAAGTGTAAAGGCCGTGGAGAAAAGAATGTCGAAAGCGCTGAGACACTTAATTGACAATAATATATATAAGAAAAAAAGGTAGGGTAAAGCCTTATCTGTACGTTTCAATATAAGCAATGAGTAACAAAGAGGAAATATTAGCCAAATGGTTAGAAGGTAGCCTTTCCAAAGATGAGCAGGCGGAACTGGCAAAGCACTACGATTTAGAATCCTTGTCAGACATGCTTTCTCTAGTGGGAAAAATGGAAACAGAAACAGTGGATACTGATGAAGGGTGGAATGATTTCGAAAAATTACAAAAAAAAGATAGTCATTTTAATGAAGAATCTCACCATCATGATCCTCATCACCATCATGGTGATCAGAAGAATTCTGGATATATTCCATTGATAACATTGGTAGGTCTTGTTCTTATTGGTTTGTTCTTAGCGTATTATTTTTTGTCTCAGGAAAAAACAACCATACGAACCACAGATGGTGAGGCTGAGTTTTATGCATTGGAAGATGGAAGTTCTATTGACATAGGCCAAGGTTCCACTATAGAATATAATAAGGCTGATTGGAATAGGGAAAGATTATTAAAGCTTGATGGGCAAGCAATCTTTGATGTAGAAAAGGGCGTTCCATTTATTGTAGAGACAAAAGCGGGAATAATAACTGTGTTAGGGACAAAATTTGATGTGTGGTGTATAGACGAAGATTGGCTAAGGGTTCAGTGCCTAGAAGGTCGTGTTTCTGTAAATACTGGTAACAAGAATATAATTGTTACCGTAGGAAAAGAAGTTAGTCTTCTAGGTGGAAAGGTAGAAGAAAGTATTATCATTCCTGGAAAGGAATTAGATTGGAAGGATAACTATAGAACTTATAGAAATACTGACCTAGCTATAGTCCTTGCGGATCTAAGTCGATTCTACAAAGAAACTTTTATCTTGAAAGGTGAAGAAGATAAGGAAGTTTTTTCTGGAACAATTCCAACTGATAATCTAGAAAAAGCCAAAGAATATATAGAACTTAGTACTGGGTATGAATATAGAAACTCAACAGATACCATATATTTTTCTCCAATCAAGTAAATTAAAGATTTGCTTCGTAATCCTTTTGTCATTTTTCTCGTTTCTAACTCAAGGTCAACAAGAAGTATTTGAATTCTATTTTAAGAATAAATCAGTAGTATCTATATTGGATTCTTTAGAAGATAAATTAGAACTTGAATTTAATTATACAAGGTCTATACTGCCTAGCAATAGCTATACTTTTTCAGTTAATGGAGATAGAAAAAAAATTCTGCAGAAAGTTTTCTCTGTTATTGACAGAAATTATGTACAATTAGAAGAAGGTATTTATGCTGTTCAGAATAAATCGATCGATGAAGAACGCATACAATCACCTTTAGATATATCAGGAAAAATAATTGATCACTCGGGTTTAGCTTTACCCTTTGTTGCTATAGAATTGATAGGACTAGATACATGGGTCGAGTCAGATGCAGAAGGGTGGTATAAGATTGAAAAATACTTATCAGACAATCAGATAATAAGATTTTCATACCTGGGATACATAGATAAACAGATTTCTGTAAAATCTATCAAAACAAACTCTAGTAAGAAAATAATATTGGTTCCCGAGAAACATATTCTAGGAGAAATTGTAATAGAAGATTTTCTCAAAATATCTCAGTCAGATGATCTTAAGAAAGAGGATAATATAACACTCAATAAAATAGATGTTGCTGGAACAGGTGATAGAGATATTCTGATTATAGCCCAGACCTTACCTGGTGTGTATTCTAGTAGTGAATCTTTAGGTGAGTTGCAGATAAGAGGTGGTCCACCAGATCAAACAAGTTATAAATGGAACAGTATACAACTCTTTCAGAACAGCTTATATTACGGAAAGGTAAGCGCAGTGAATCCATTTCTAGTTGATAAAATAAGAATTACAAGAAATGGAGCTTCTGCTAACGAATCAGCACAAGCATCTGGAGCTATAATACTAGCTGATAAGAATTCTGTGGAAGATTCTTTAAGAGGATATTTATTTTCTGATTTATTGTATTTTAATGTAGGTATAGCTGGACCTATAATAAAAGAAAAATTATCCTTTAAGCTGGGTTTTAGGAAGTCTCACAGTAACTATTACCAAAGTGATGTTTTTAATAATTATTTTGATCAGATTTTTCAACTAGGAGTATTGCGGAATGATGCTTATTATATTGGATTATTTGACATAGAAGATCAAGTTGAGATAGATCAGCAATTTGGTTTCTCGGATCTGTCTGGAGTGATTAATGGCATAATAGGAAAAAAGACGATTTTTAAAATATCTATGACGAGTTATGGGAACAATTTTCAGTACACTTATTTCGATGGACTGTTTGATGATTTTACAAGGAGAGACGAGTTGAGTTTAGATAATTTAGGATACTCCTTATTCGTCGAACATAAGTTTTCTAAGAGGTTCAAATTAAAAGGGCATCACGGAAAAACATTTTATAGTAATAGATACTTTTTTGATGATGATTTAGATAATCCGGATAGTCCACGTATGCGTACAGCAGAGAATACTATAGGTCAGTCTAGATCAGTTTTAGACCTGATGTATACCTCAGATGCTCTAGATGTCCAGGTGGGATTACAAAGAGAAAACTGGGATTTAGCTTTTATAGATACTACAAATGACCAGTCCTTAGCGATATTAACAAATAGGAATTTTGAAGTAGCCCATGAATGGAGTGCCCATGCTTCTGCTATATGGAAGTTTATACCTAAGGTAAGTATAGAAACAGGTCTGCGGTATTCTGATTATAGTCTTACGCTGCAGGGAAGAAAGTTTTATGAACCACGTATTCACCTATCTTATCTTGTTTCAGATAAGTTTACGCTCCATGGTCATTATGGTCATTTTCATCAGAATCTTAATAGGAGAAATTATTCTAGTCAACTAGATGTTGAGAAGGGCATATGGTATTTATCCGATGAATTACCAGAATCTGAAAACTTTATCTGGGTAGTACAAAATGTACAGTATAGTATAGGTGCTCAGATGAGCAATAAGAACTGGAAAATAGGAGTAGATATATACAACAAGAACGCTGAGAATATATGGACGTCTGCATTGGATTTTTCTGTAGAGGAAGATCCTTTTGCTTTTGCGGATCTCTATGTTTCTGGCTTAGAGTTTTCTACACAGTATAGAAACGATTGGTTGAAATTATTATGGACTTATGATTATACTGATGAAAGATTATCTGTTAAAAATAATGAGGTGACAGATATCCTAAGTCCATTTACACAAAAACATAGAATCTCATTTTTTCAAAGTATGCAATGGAATAACTTTACACTTTCTTCCAGATGGAAATACGCAAGTGGACGTTTCTATTCAGAGGGACTGTATGTCGATAAGTTCTTTTTCCAAGATGGTAGTTTTCAGTATATTATAGAATATTCTGATCTGCTAAACAAAAAGGTAAGAGATTTTCATGCATTAGATGTTTCGCTTTATTATAAGTGGATTCCGGCTAAATTTGGCGGATCTAACTTTAGATTCGGGATACATGTTTTTAATCTATACAATAGAGAAAATATTATCAAAAATCAATATTACATAGATTATACTAAAACACCTTTCGAACTAGGTTTGCTAGAAAGAAAGGGCTTGCCTTTTACACCTAATATATCCCTTGAGCTAAACTTTTAAATACTTTAGATTATATAAACATGTTATCAGTAGAAGATTTTATTTACGGATTAGAGGCTAAGGAAAAAAATATCGTAGAAAAGCTGGATTATATCCTTACAATTAATCTAGGCTTAATATCTAAAATAAGATATAAGATTCCATTCTATTATAATCAATCATGGGTTTGCTATATCAATCCTCTTAAGAAAGGAGGTATAGAACTAGCCTTTATTAGGGGTAATGAAATGCCGAATACGCATGGTGTTTTAGAGACAAAGGAAAGAAAGCAAATAATGGGAATTACTTTTCATGCTACCAGTGAAATACAAGAAGCGCTTATTTTAGAACTCGTTTCTGATGCTCTACATTTAGATGAACAAGTACCTTACATTAAAAAGAAAAAATAGAGCGGATCAACTTAGTAAAACTATTTTGAAATGAGCTAAGACACTAAGTCATTTTTATACTAATTTATTTATAGATTCGTTAGTGATTTAACCTATTTTGAGTGATAACTAATTTGTAATATGATTTCAAAAAATAAGTGGAACATAATTTTGATTAAATGGATAGTTGTCATTCTATTTATGCAGATTAACTATCATGGATTTGGTCAATCTACAGATCATAAGGAGCTAAAAGACAAGATCTATCATTGGGGCCTAAAAGATCATAAAACACTGCTTATAGGTTCTGCCACGCTATGGGGAGGCAGTCTCTATTTAATGAATAATTCAGATAAAATAAAACTAGAAGATCTACCTTTCAGAGAAAGAGATAATATTTGGGCTATAGACAGAGGAGCTACTTTTAATTATAGTGTTTCTGCTGCTGAATGGAGTGATAAAGCTTTATATTTATCTGTGGCGTTACCTTTTACATACTTCCTTACTGGTAAGGGTAGAGAAGAAGGAAAAGCTATTGCGGGAATGATGTTAGAGGGATTTCTTATTAATGGAGGAATTACTAATGTTTTAAAAGCAACGACAGGTCGATTCAGACCTTTAACCTACAATGAGGATGTGCCACTAGATGAGAGATTAGATTCTGGATCTAGATTTTCATTTATTTCTGGACATACTTCTAACGCCGCGTTTGCTAGTTTTTTTACTGCCAAAGTTTTTGGTGATTTTTATCCTGATAGTAAATGGAAACCTTACGTCTGGGCAACTGCTGCTACATTGCCTGCATTGACGGCGTATTTTAGATATGAAGCTGGGAAGCATTTCCCTACAGACCTTGTAGCTGGATATGCTCTAGGTGCCTTTGTCGGTTACATTATTCCTCATATTCATAAGAAAGAGCATGATCATTTTTCTCTGCAACCTACTCAGTTTTTTGATGGATTTAGTCTTTCCTATAATCGAAAATTTTAGTTAATCCAGCTATCATTGAATTGTACTTTTAGAATAGATAGTTATTCTTATTACAGCGCTATCTGGATTATTTATATAGATGTATTCATAATGATCACTTCGAACCTTGAAGACATTTTGTAGGCTAATTATTGAATATATTAGTTGTATTATCTATTTTGATATCAGAATCATTTTATTTTTCGCCAATTCAACTAATCATGAAGCATTTCTATTTTATTCTAGCCTTCGTTCTACCTATATCCTTACTAAGTCAATTTGGGGTTAGGTTAAACACAGCGGAAGCCTTTAATGGTTATATGTTAGTAGAAAGTTTTCCTAGCAACTACCTAATCGATAACTGTGGAGAAATTGTCAATCAATGGAATGTTGCTGGTACGGATAATCATGTCAAGCTATTACCAAATGGTAATATATTATACATTAGAAATAACGAGATAGTAGAAAAAAATTGGAACGATATTACTGTAAAATCTTGGGTTAATACTAGAGTAGATTTACTTCTTGAATATGAAGTAATAGCGATGCCTTCTGGTAATTGGTTAGCCTTGGTAAGAAAGTCATTTTCCTCAGCTGAATTTACAGAAGCAGGTTATGATTTGTCAAGTGGGTTTCCTACTCAAGTAGATGGAGTTATTGAGGTAGATCCTGCAACAGGTGAAATAGTATGGGAATGGTATATAATAGATCATGTTATTCAAGAAAGAAGTGCTGCACTGAATAATTATGGAGTTGTCGCAGACAATCCGCAACTTCTAAATATGGATGCTATTTCTGATTTTGATTGGAATTTTCAAGAATCATTTATGATAAATGGTTTTGATTATAATCCTAGTCTAGACCAGATTGTTCTGAGCGTGAGGAAGATGTCCGAAATCGTAATTATAGATCACTCTACTACAACAGAAGAAGCTGCTGGGCATACTGGTGGTATTAGCGGTAAGGGTGGAGATATTATATACAGATGGGGAAATCCTCAGAACTATGGTAGAGGTGATGCTAGTGATCGATATTTATTTTTCCAACATAACCCTAATTGGATCACAGAAGGGGAACACGAGGGTAAGATCATTTGTTATAACAATGGACTAGATAGACCAGGTTCTGATTATTACAATAATTACTCTCAAGTACCTATCATAAACACTCCTCTTACGGACATAGGAGATTATACGCTGATTGATGGTAGTGCTTTTGCTCCATTAGAACCTACTGTAGAATATAGTAGAATAGCCTCGAATACAGAATTTTACTCATCCTATACCTCCGGTGCGGAGATGCTACCTAATAGTAATGTGTATATTACCGAAGGTGCGTCAGGGAGATTGTTTGAAGTGAATCCTGAAGGGGATATCGTATGGGAGTATAATCTTGTAAATGCAAATTATATTTTCAGATCAGAAAAATATGCGCCTAATTATCCTGGTCTACAGGGTGTAGACTTAACTCCATCTGGAAATACTATAGAATCTTTTGGAGGTATAGATTGTAATATTCTTTCCGCTGCTGATGATCTTTTTCTTTCTCAAGATGAATTCGAGATAAGAACTATAGATCAGATCACTAACATCGAGCATAAAGAAGGAAAGCGGTTTAGTATTTCTATGTTTAATTTTATGGGTCAAATTAAATATATGTCAAATAATTATTCTGATCTTCATACTATTGATCTTAGTAAAGATGTACAAGGCGTATATGTATTAAGGCTTATAATGGAAGATTCCAATAAGCAGGCAAGTTTTAAGATTTCTTCATTTTAGATCTTATACACTTTTAAAATTTATGATTTTTTTCATATAAGTATTAAGTTCTTCTTTTACTTCGGGAAATAGAAATAGAAGACCGATCATATTAGGAAATACAAGTGCTAGTATCATCGCATCTGAAAATTTGATTACAGCATCTAAGGTAACTGCAGATCCTAATATGGTGAAACTTAGAAATAATATCTTGTAGATAAGATCAGATCGTTTGCCGCGGCCAAATAAATATTTCCAAGATTGTATGCCATAATATGACCAAGAAATAATAGTAGAAAGTGCAAACAATACTACTGCAATAACCAGTACATAGGAAAAACCAGGAATAGCGTGATCAAAAGCCATGGAAGTTATATTTACACCACCAATTCTTTCTTGGCTGCCACTAAGTAGCGCTTCATTATTGATGACATCACCATAGACAAATATATTATCTACATTAAACATGACAATTACAATTGCTGTCATTGTACAAATAAGTACGGTATCTATAAATGGTTCTAGTAATGCAACTAGACCTTCAGAAGCTGGATGTTTAGTTCTTACTGCTGAGTGTGCAATAGCTGCTGAACCAGCTCCAGCCTCATTAGAAAAAGCTGCTCTTCTAAATCCCTGGATGATAACAGAAACGACGCCTCCTGTAATACCAGCAATAGGAGTAAAGGCTTCATAAAAAATTGTCTTTAGAGCCATTGTAGCTGAAGGTAGATTAGAAATAATAATAAAGAGTGCAGCACCAACATAAATTACTGCCATAAGGGGAACAATTTTTTCAGTCACTTTAGCTATCCTTTTGATACCACCAATTATGACTATGCCTACGATAAGAGCTAGAATGATTCCTATTATGGTTCCGGCTGATTCTCCCTGGATTCCAAATCTGCTTATAATCTGGGCAGCTGCTTGATTAGACTGGAATGCATTACCACCTCCAATAGAGGCACCAACACAAAGGAGTGCAAAGAGTATGCTTAGTGCTTTACCGATATTCTTTTTACCTCTAGCAGCAAATCCTTTTGATAAGTAATACATAGGTCCACCGAAAACATTTCCCTCTTCATCTATCTCTCGATATTTGACGCCAAGTGTACATTCTACAAATTTAGAACTCATGCCTAGTAATCCCGCTAAGATCATCCAGAAAGTTGCGCCAGGGCCTCCTATACTTATGGCTACAGCGACCATAGAAATATTGCCTAGCCCAACTGTTCCAGAAACTGCAGTAGCTAATGCTTGGAAATGATTTACTTCACCTTCTTGACTTTCATTTTTTATTGTATCCTTTATATCTCCGTCAATAAATATATCTGATCTAGCTTCTGAATTGACTTGTTCTAGATCATCATATTTTCCTCTGACAACTGCAATAGATGTAAAGAAGTATCTAATATTGACAAATCTAAAATAAAGAGTAAAGAAACTTGCCCCTGCTATAAGTAATATTAATACTATAGGAATTTCAAAATTACCGAAGGGGATGGATGTAAAAATTAGATTTTCCCAGGCAATAGCAATTGGCATAAATGCATCATTTATTTTATCATCAAGTCCTTGCTTAGCAAACATAGATAATGAGTAGAACACAATAAAGAATGCAATAAGTATCAATTTTTTCATAATCACGACTTCTTTTTGTATGAAATCAAATTTGATATAAAATCATGATAATCAGGCTGTTTATCGGAAACAGATAAATAATGTCAGTAGATTTTACTACTGACAACTATAGATTTCTAATAGATTAAGCTTGATTTTGTGGGAGCAGAAGATCTATGCTGGTTTTACTTGGATACTATCTCGAATCTAAATATCTGACAATACAATATTGCTCTCAGGAATAGCTAATCTGATTTTGCGTTCTCTTTTTTGAGACATTTCGAAAAGAGATTCTTTTAAGGGATCAGCATGGTTATTTTTACTCCATGAATCTTTGCCAAAGATGCCATCTAATAATGCATTTAGTAATCTCTTGATTTGGTTATGATCATTAACATCATAAACTTTATTATTTGGGCCATTCTTAGGTTTTATCTCTAACCAGTCATGTGGTTTAATTTTTCGTGTTGCTACAAATTTGTGTAAAATGTCATAGTTACTTCTACTTAATTCGATGGTCTTTTGGGCGCCAGGAAAACCTTGTAGTATGCATTGATTTGTTATCGATCCATTCGAATTTATTTGTTTGAGTTCTAGAAAAATCTGATTGGCAGGTGGAATAATATTTTCTGATAATTCTTTAACCCAGCTTAAGGCTAAAGAAAAGAAAATCATAATTAGACAGGTTTTAAATATTGCTGAGAATAAGATCATATCAACAGGTGATCCTATAATTTTATAAAGTTGAGCTACTAGTGTGATAATAATACATATTACAGAAAGCCAAGCGAGCATAGGAAGTCTTCTTCTAATGAAAGAAGTAAAAAGTATGTAGACTAGAAATATCAACGTCAGTATCGCATAATAAACATCTAATTCATTTATCAGAGCAATATTTTTTCCTGATATAATTTTACTTAATGTTGGAAGTAGTGAAAATAAAAAGGGGAGACCAATTATGATTATCCAGTATTTCGATTTTACTATATCTTCTAATTTTCCAGGAATATATTTAAACCATGGAAGAGCTAATAAAATGAAAAGACTATTAAAAAGAGAAAATATACTTCTCCAACCATTTAGCAGAAATTGGTATTGAGGAATAAAAATAGTATTATCTAAAGGATTAACTTCATTAACTATTAGGTAGGTTATTTTGTCTGAGATTAGTATTTCTGCAATACCCGAAAAACACCAACATAGAATGGATAGCGCTAGCCACACTTGTCCATAATCTTTTTTCTTTTTACCGATATGGTACCATATAGACATAAGCCCTAGAAAAGCGAACAAACATACAACTACCTCCCACCATCCGTAAAATGATAATAACTGCTGGTCTACTAGAAGTTCTTGAGTCTCTTGGTCCATCTATGAAGACTAAAATAATAAATTACCTATACAATTATCTATACAATTACCTAGGAATATTTCTCAAGGATTATAAAACTCATGGAG